>CP070276.1:611270-1222540 GCA_016916535.1 Dysgonomonadaceae bacterium zrk40 | reverse complement strand
AGGGGGCAAGAAAGGACATACTAACGAATGATGAAATAACACAGATAGCACGCACCGAGTGCCAAAGCGATGAAGTAAAGCGAGCTTTTCTCTTTTCGTGTGTTACTGGATTGCGTTTCTGTGACGTTAATGATTTAAAGTTTAGCGATATTGATTTCGGGGCAGAGCGGATGACCATAGACCAGCAAAAGACGGGCAAGCTTGTAACCATTGACCTGAACAGAACAGCATTAAAACTTATCGGTGAGCAGAGAAGCCCAGAGGAGAATGTTTTTTATCTACCAAGCCACACCGCGTGCAATAAGACGTTAAAAGCATTGGTGAAGCGTGCAGGGATTAGCAAGCATATAACGTGGCATTGCGCACGCCACAGTTTCGCCGTTAACCTGTTGACGTTAAAGGGGGATAACAAGCCTGATATAAAAACATTATCCGCAACACTCGGGCATACAAGCCTGAAACATACGGAGAAGTACACACGTATAGCTGATGACCTAAAAAAGAAAGCAATAAATTCCCTTCCTGACTATCTTTAGGGGTGCACCCCCCTATGGGGGTGGGCTGAATTTGGGGCTTCCATACGACACAAATTTTTCCCCGATTTTTCCAAAATATTCGTTCCCGATGGTTGATAACTTCCCAGATAAACGTTTCTTATTTTCATTTATTTTGCGTATATTCGTACTATTGTCACCTGATAAATAGGTAGATAATATAGTATTAATTTAATTTGGTGATTTATGGATGAACTGATGGAGCGGCTGGAGAGGATCGAAAAAGGGGTGATGTTGCAAAAGAACGTGCTTACATTTGAGGAAGCTGTTATGTTCACGGGATTGGCTAAAAGCTACCTTTATAAACTTACAGCAAGCGGTAAGATACCTTACTACAAACCCAGCGGGAAGCTGATTTATTTCGACCGGTCGGAGCTTGAACGGTGGATGCTAAGAAACCCCATTAAGACGGCAGACGAAATAGAGCAACAAGCCGTTAACTACTGCCACGCTAATAAAGTGAGCTAATAACCTTCTCAACCAAAGCAGCAGAGTGCCCAGAGCACCCGCTTGCTTATACCATCAAAACACAAATTTCCCCCCGATTTTTCAGAAGCATTCCTGTTATTTTCTTTTGTTGGCAAAATAATTGAAGCGGTTTTTTCATCAATGGGGAAATATTCTACACTATGAGCCGAGGTCGCACCAAACGACCGATGCTTCGCACCTATATTAACACACTATTTAACAGACATATAACAATAGGCGGTACCGAATGACTTGTTTGGCGGCGGTCGGCAGGGCAAAAACGCTTGCCTATTTGATTCCTTATTCTTACATTTGATAGTTAATTAATATTAATTAATGTTATATACTAATGTAATAAAGAGGTATTAATATGGAATACAATGATTTAGCGAACAAAGAGGTTCTAACGGTCGATGAAGCGTGCATCATCACAGGTATGTCAAAGATAACGATTTACAACCTGATTAAAGCGGGTAAGATTCCCGCTAACAAGCCGAGCGGAAAAATGATATTCATAGAAAAACAGGCTTTAATTAACTGGCTTTTAGGTAAATAAACACAATCCAAAAACAAAATTCACAGAGTAATGGCAAGAAAGAGTAAGAGCGAGAACGCTCCGTTGCTGATAAGACTTGAATCTATCCCCTTATTCAGGGTACTGACAGCGGAAGAGGCGGGGGAAGTAATGTTTGCAATCTTCGATTATCGTATAGATGGCGTGATACCAACCTTTGGCGATAGAGCGAAACAGATGATATTTGACACGATGCGACAGGCAATAGATGATGACGTGGAGGCGTACCGAGAGCGCTGCGAAAAGAACGCCAAAGCAATTCAGGAATATTGGAACAGCGTTAAGGCAAAAGGGGATGCGGTTGAACCCGAAACAAAAAACGTGGCAAATGAGCCGGGCGAAAAGGAGATGAAGTATAAACAACTCGCCTATGAGGGTGACAATGATATGCCCTTCTGACTTGTATACGTTTGTATACGTTCGTATTCAAATGCTACCAATACAATACAAACAATACAAACAATTCAGTTTTTATAGATAGAATAGAGAGAAAGTTTTATGCAAAAATCGAGAATAAGTTTTTTCAGCTACTACGGTAGCGAGCCGAGAGATACCAACCTATGGTGGTGCCTGATGAATGACAGGTATCGGGCAAAGGTCGAAGCAATAAGGACAATGAGCGATGCCGATATGCGCTCGAAGAAAAAGAAACAACTACCTGGCTTCACCCCTTCGGGCTTGTTTAGCGAGCGTAAAGCCAAAGGGCTGATTCAGCATAGCGGATATATATGCCTTGATGTCGATGCCAAAGATAACCTACATATCTCCGATTGGCAAAGATTCATTCACGATGTCGGAAGCAAATATCCCTTCATTGCCTATGCGGGATTAAGTGTTTCGGGCAAGGGTGCTTTCCTCATAGTGCCGATAAAACACACCGAGCGACACACCCAACACTTTGATGCCCTTGTCGCTGATTTAAACCCTGATGTTATTGTTGACCGAAGCGGGCGGGATGTGAGCCGTTACAGGTTTATGTCGTATAACGAAAACCCATTTATCAAAGAGGATGCCGACACCTACGACAAGTTAATCGAGCCGATTAGAGCAGAGCGAAAGGACTATGCAGGCACAGACAGAGGGATTCAATTACTCTATGATGCTATAATGGCGAGCGGTAAGAACATTACCGAGCGGTACAGCGATTGGCTTTCGCTTGCCTGTTCCCTTCGGGATGTTCCCAATGGCAGGCAGATGTTTCACGACCTTTCTTCAATGGATTCACGATATAACAGAGAGCAATGCGATGAGCAATTTGATGCTATTTTGAGAGGAAAGGGCTATTCGATTGCTACGTTTTTTTGGTTGGCTAAAAATTACGGTATAACGATTGGGAGGTAAAAAAAATGAAGGACTTGAAAAATGAACTGATAAAAAAATACGATATGCGTTTTTTGCGCTCCACAAAATGGAATGAGATTTATCACTCCGATGATTTTGTTTTGATTTGGAATAGGGACACCAACCTGATAAAACTAAAACCCAACACCTGATGGAAGACTTTTACTTTGATGATGACTTTGATGATGACTTTGAACCCCAAAAAAGTTTTAGCGACATACTCTTTGAATTGGAGCGCAACGGAACAATATTACAGCAATGGGAGAGCGGTGCACCCGATGAAAATGCACCAACAAAAACAAAAACCAATGAACTATGAAAAAAGAAAAACTATTCAGCGATGAGATTTTCAACGAAAAAATCTTTAATGACACAAAGAAAAAATTTGAGTTAATGTCGGAACAGCTTCCCGACTTGTTAGCTTCCATTTCAGCAGAGGGATTGCCAACGGATTGGAAGTTTATAGAGTCAATTACCCATAACGAAGGGGCTTTCAGAGAATGGGTTGATAAGCAGGGGCAAGAGAGACAAAGGGGTAAATTCCTCACAGTTGCCGAGATACAGCGCAACGCTGATGAGTTGAATGAGTTCTATTCCCGATTGATTCCCGATGTGAATGCTATTCGGCGAATGAGAATAGCACGGCTTCCCCTTATCCCTGTTGATGACTCTATTTCGGTGGATATGGAGAAAATAGACGAACTTGCAAAGAAAGAAGCGACAACAAAGATTGATGCTTCAAAGATGCAAGCGTATTGGGAGCAAGTAAACAAGGTAGTGGAAGCGATTGGCGACCTTCGGAACTATGAAGAAAAGAATGGCTTGCCTGACTGTACTTTTAACCCTGCTTCCATATCGATGGGAATGCAAGGCGTTTACATGGCACCACCGAATTTGTCTGTAAAGGAATTTAAAGACAAGTTTTCCACACCCGAAAATTTTCAAAATATATTCTTAAACACTTTCAAAAAGCAATAATATGGAGAACAAAAATGAAGCCCCTGAATGGGCTAAAGAATTAATCAACACCGTTAATGAACTTAAACAGAGGGTTGACACCACCTACCCCGATGCGGAAAAGAAACAAAAGCCCGACTTTTCTGCCTTTATCGAAAAATTGAAGCTAACGGGGCAGATACCTGATGATAAGTAAATTAACGCTGGCGGGGGGTTTATCCCCCTGCCTTATTTAAACAGATATGAACCTGACATTTTACAAAGAACCTTTTCACATTCCTGATGAGTGGAAAATCACCCTTTGGCGATATAACCTTGCGGGTAAATCCCCGCTTTCGGAACAATATACCGAACCGAAAAAATGGGATAAGAATGCAAAAGCCGTTTCCGCTGATAAACCAGGCATTTTTTGCGTACAGGAGGGGCAAGTCTTAACAGGATATGCCAAGTTTATTTATTGGGGTTTTGTTGATTGTGCCAAGGTGAATTTTCTAAAAATCGAAGCAGACAAAAGAGACATTTTATTTATTAACTCTAATGAGGTTGCAATTTCGAGGGGCAACATTGTTGAGGTGCTGACCCACAAACAATTTGGGAAGCGTTTCCCTGTTTTCCCTCACGTCACTAATGTAATGCTTCGGAAGGATGGGATTGCCTATTACAGAGAGGGGTGCGCCATGATGCGGGAATATTTCAAAGAAGCAGAACTCACAGGGGAAGGGGTTTTTTCCTTACCTGATGGATTCCCTCACTCTTTGAGAGTTGACAAAGGGATAAACTTGTTATGCCGAAAGATGGCGGTAAAAAACAACGTTAGTGCTTTCGCTTATTGGCACGACGTGATGAAAAGCAAAGACCACGACCCTGAACACGGCGAGAGGGCTTCGGAAGTGATAGAGCAGAGCAGAGGGCGCAACAAATTAGAGATGGTGGATGTTGACAGGCTTTCTTTTGCTTGTAAGCATCATTCTACAATGTTAAGAAGCGGTGATACCTTAATAGACATTTGCTTCGATGCTGACCGTTTGGACTTGCCATATAGAGGTATCACACCCGACCCCGATTTAATGGCGACCGAGATAGGTTCTTACTATGCCGAACATTACGATGAATATTTGAGGGAGATAATGAAAACAACAATAGAATAGTGCTTTTGGTTTTTGTGTTTTGTCTGTGTTGGAGGGGGAGACGGTTGTTTCCCTCTCTTTTTTAAAACAAGCCATTTTAAGGCGTTTTAAGCTATTATTTTTATTCGGGCGGTATCTATATATTCAGAGCATGTTAAAAGTGTCACAGAGGGCTTTAAAATAAGCGTGAGGGGCTATTAAAGATATATCCTTAACATAGGTTGTTTTTAACATTTCAAAAACGCAACATTCCACCCACAAAGATAGCGATTGTTTCTTTCGGTTTAACTACTCAAACAATATTCCTGCAAAATAGTGTTTCAATTAAACTTCGGATAACGTTTTTCTGTTGCATTGTTATATATTTATAAAGCTATTGCACAGCATTTTAAAGCTGTTTATCTTTGCCGAATAACTTAAAAAAATGATGTTATGAATGAAGAATTGACTAAAGCGTACAAAGACATTAACAGAGCTTCCGATGTTGTTGGTGATGTCATGGCTGGAATTTATAGCGGTGATGAACACGATGAAGTAATGGAGAACTTTCTATTGGCGATTGACCAGGCGAATGATGAACTGACTAAACTTGTCGCAAGGTGCATTCGTTTTGAATTGGATTAAAAGAATGGCGGGAGATACTTCCCGCTTTTTTAATGCCGTTAATATTATCTATAATGGTATCAAAGCGGAACACCCCGTATAAATCAACACATTAAGGAACAAAGTACTCAAAATGAGGCTCACCTGAAAAAGTAGAGAGTTCCGATTTTCGGAAGTCTGTATCAATCCACCATAAGTGGTACTATTCAATATGAACAGAGCCAAAAACCATGGACTTCCCGAGTTGTCAATTTGACACTTCGGGAAAATCACCCAAAACCATTGTAAAACAGTACGATAAGGAGCAGAGTATTCAAATTGAACACTTTGTAAAATCAAGTGCCCAAGTTGGGAACTTGAAAATGAAGCGATGTTTAGTTGATGAGAAGCAACCGACCCATTCTCTCACTACCTGCCTACTCTTACCCTCCGAAGCCGATTTATTATATAGAACCATTCTAAATAAAAAGATATATCGTGCACGACATAACGCACGTATCACGTTAAAATAAAGATAGATAACACACCTTCTGGCAATGGTGCTAAATAGAATAACTGACATTCCCCCTAAAATATTTACAGAGCTTTCGCAAACAAATCAGCGACCGACCGATAACAAGTTGATTGATTCCTGACTGATATGTAGCTGTTATCCTGATGCCGTTGTTATTCTGATGATGCTATGGTGGTATCGGTGAAGGTGCTTCAATTATCTATGCAATTAAAGAGAGCGCAAAGGGCAAACAGGCCATTTTAAGGCGATTTAAGGCACGATAATTATTTTGAGTAGGTAGATATGCGGAAAGCCTTATAAATGCCACAGAGGGGCTGAAATGAAGCGAGAGAGGTATTTAACATTTTCCCCTGATGCTGGCGGGATGAAAATAGTCAATTTATTACTACCCAAAGGATGATGTTTTTTCTGAATATAACGGTTATAAATTACAGATACATTTTCACCTACAAACGATAACATCGGTTGCCTAACGTTACTATTTTGATACTTTGGATAAATAAACACCCCATAACCTATTGATTACAGGGTGATTACAAGGTTGAAACTGTACCCAGAGCCGGGATCGAACCGGCATGGAAGTGAATCCACTGGTGTTTGAGACCAGCGCGTCTACCAATTCCGCCATCTGGGCATTACCTGGAAAAGTGCCTGCAAAAGTAGCTCTTTTTTTGAGATAATGAAAGCTATCTGCCATTTTTTTACAAGATTCTACCCGGCTTTTTTACGCTGTTAGCGATATGTTTTGTATCTTTAAGGATGTAAATTGGAAGTCATGGAACAAATTGTCATTAAAAGTGTTCTTTACATAGTTTAAAACGCGACACAGGTTGAATTAATGAGAGATATATCCCTTCAATTTATCAAATTTATATAATCTTAGATATGAGAAACAAACATAATTATTGTGTAATCATGAGCGGCGGTGTAGGCAGTCGTTTCTGGCCATTCAGCAAAGAAGATAAACCGAAACAGTTCCTCGATTTTTTTGGCACAGGACGATCACTGTTGCAAAGTACTTACGACCGGTTCAAGAAGATCGTTCCACCGGAGAATATCTACATTGTCACCAACGAAGCCTATGCCGCGATGACACAGCAACAGCTGCCAGAGTTAAGTGAAAACCAGTTGCTGCTGGAGCCGTTGCGTCGCAATACGGCCCCGGCCATAGCGTTCGCTTCCTACCGCATTCATGCGGTTGACCCGGATGCAAACATCATTGTGGCCCCTTCCGATCACCTAATCCTGCGGGAAGACCTCTTCGCATCGGATATGCGTAACGGACTGGCATTCGTGGAAAAGAATCCGGTACTCCTCACGCTTGGCATTAAACCCAGCCGCCCCGAGACAGGCTACGGATATATCCAGGTTGATGGGAGCAACAGCGAAGGGATCGGGAAGGTGAAAGCATTCACGGAAAAACCTGACCTTGAACTGGCGAAAAAGTTTCTGGAGAGTGGCGAGTTCATGTGGAACTCCGGCATCTTTCTCTGGAATGTGAACAGCATCCTGGATGCCTTCAGAAGCTATCTCCCCGATGTGGTTCAGAAGTTTGATGAGGGCAAGGAGTCCTTTAACACCCCTCGTGAGAAACAATTCGTGGATGAGACATTTCCTTTCTGTCGCAATATTTCCATCGATTATGGAATCCTTGAAAAAGCAGACAATGTCTACGTCAATATTTCGGATTTCGGATGGAGTGACCTGGGCACCTGGGGGGCCCTTCATGAGATTTCCGACCGTGATGAGAACAACAATGCCAGTCTCAATTGCAAAGCCCTCTTTATTGAAAGCAATGACAACGTGGTGGCAATGAGTGATGACAAGCTCGTGGTGATACAGGGCCTGGATGATTTTATTGTAGCGGAATCGGACAACGTGCTACTTGTATGCAAAAAGAGCGAGGAGCAGCGAATCAAACAATTCGTGACCGATGTCAAGTTCCGATACGGTGACGAATATGTGTAATGACATGATTATATGACTCAACTTACATAAAAAAGGATCCGGCAACTGCCGGATCCTTTTTATTTTGGTGATACAGGGATTGAATCAATTGCTGTAATCGATGACGACCACGTTGAATGAGTTGGGTTTCACTGTTAGCTGTAACTTGTTTCCCTGCATGGTTTGGTAAGTTGACTGAGGCAGAACAACAGCGGGGTTATCCAGGCTGTTTTCTGCATCCAGCGCTGCCGCGAGGGTGATCACCTCCACTTGCTGATGCAGTTGTGACTTCTTATCCGGTCCCTCCAGTCTGATGTTGAAAACCCTCTTTTCTGTTGATACATTGCTCAGTTTGATGATGATCTCCTTTTTATGCTTGTCGATCACCGATGAGGCGTACAATCCCTCCTGACCCGTGAGCGGGGTTTTGTTCAAGGTGAGGGGCAGTACATGTGTGCCTGCATGATGTCCATACAATTTCTGCACATAGTAGTTCGGTGAACGAACCACGCGCAGGTTGTCGAACCAGATCAGGTCCGGGCGCCATTGCCAGGCATCGACATGTGCCAGGAGGGGTGCGTAGGTTGCCATGTGGACGATGTCAGCGTTCCGTTCCAGGCCGGTCATGAATGATGCTTCGGTGAGTGCAGACTCAAAGTTGTTGGCTCTGGTCTCGTGGTGGCTGGCATATTCACCTGCAAATACCTTTGGACCCTGGCGGTCGTAGGAGTCATAGCGGGCTGCATTGTCGAGGAACCACTGCGGGGGACGGTAGTAGTGTTCATCCACCAGGTCCACTTTCAATCTCTTCATCTCCGGCCAGAGGTATTCAAAATCTTTCCCTTCGGCTTGCGGGCCTGAACTGCCGATTATTTTCATCTCCGGGTATTGTGCACGAATAGCCTCGATAAACTTCTCAAGACGGGCGGGATACTCCGGTCCCCACTGTTCGTTACCGATGCCGATGAACTTCATGTTGAACGGTTCGGGGTGTCCCATCTCAGCCCTTACCTTGCCCCATGTGCTGGTGGGGTCGCCGTTGGCAAACTCAATCAGGTCAAGAGCATCCTGAATATAGTCGCCCAGTTCACCGATTGGCACGTGACAATGCTCGCCATCATTCTGGTACTGACAAGCCAGTCCCACGTTTACCACCGGCAACGGCTCTGCTCCCATATCTTCAGCAAGCAGGAAGAGCTCATAGAAGCCCATGCCATAGGTCTGGAAGTAATCCGGGAAGAACCGATGTGCGAAGGTGTAGTGCCAGCGATTCTCGTTCAGCGGGCGGTTTTCTACCGGACCTACCGATTTCTTCCAATCGTAGCGTGTTTCCAGGTCGGTTCCCTCTATGATGCAACCACCGGGGAATCGGAACAATCCGGGGTTCAGCTCGTCGAGTGCCTCCACCAGATCACGTCGCAAACCGTTTTCCCTGCCCATCCATGTGTCGGTGGGGAAGAGAGAGAGATGTTCCAGGTCGAGTGGTCCCTCGGCGGTGAGGAAGATTCGCAACATCGCTTTGGATTCCTCTTTGGGAGAGGTGAGGATCACCTCATATTTCTTCCACTCAGGAGAGCTGATGGTCAGTTCCTTCCTCACGAAAGCCTCGTTGTCACTTCCCACCAGTTCGATACGGATCTTTTGTTCCGGCTGCTGGCCGCTGTTGCGGGCCCATACAGAGAAGCGATAGCTGCCCTCTTGCTTGATGCCGATGCCACGGAAGCCCTCGTTTTCCAGTCCGGTGTGTTTGTGCGCATGCCCGGAGTAGTCCAGGCGTACATAGTGGGGGTTTCGTTCAAACGGTCCTCCCTCGTTACGCACCTCTACGTTTCCGAAGATATTCCATCCCATCAGGTTTTGTGGAAAATCGAAGGAGCGGTTTTTCACCAGTTCGGCATACAAACCACCATCTGCTCCGAAGTTGATATCTTCGAAAAAGAGTCCATACATGGTGGACTGTATTTCCGCACCTGTTTTTTTTGCGTCTACAACCAGTTCGTACTGATTTGGTTGTGCGAACATGCCTCCGGAGAGACAGATCATCGTTAAAAATAAAAAGATTTTCTTCATTGCTGTTCGTTGGTTTTATTGCGTGATACTTTTCATTTCGGGTTCACTGTAAATGGTTCACTGAGTAGGCGGACCTCTGCAATTTTGCCGGTGTTGCTTTCAGCATGGGCTGAAAATTTCACGGTGAGCTGTTTCTCGTTTGTCATCTCTTCCGGTAGTGTGATTAACAGTTCCTGTTGCTCCGATCCATGCATGCCGTTGAGAGAGAGCGACTCCAGTTGTTGGTCGTTGACAAGTATGTCGAAGTTGCGTGAGCGGTCATTGTCGAAGTAGCTGATGTAGAGATAACGAGCGTTTTGTTTGTCGTTCTTCATCTGATAGCTGAACCATCCCCTTGCTTCACGCCAGTGAACATCTTCGTTCACACCGGTACGTGATCTATCTGTTGCAATGAAGTGATCCGATTCAGGTTGCTGTTCACCACATACGACCCTGTCGAGGGTTATACCGTTCAGCTCGTTTCGTCGGGCTTCCTCTTTCTCAATTGCCTTGTGGATTGCTTCTGCCTCCTCTGCGGTAGCCTGCGGCCAGTAGATGATGTAGCGGGACTCATGCAGGCTGAAGAAAGGGATCAGCTCCATGCCATCGGCGTAAGCATCCGGGTATAGACTGGAAAGGTGGAAGGTCAGTGGTTTCCCTGCTACCGGTGTCACCAACGAAGGCAGTTTCGCGGGTTCACTCACTACCAGCGGTATCTGTTTCAGCGGTACTTGCGGCCCGTGGGCAATATGTCCTCCACGGCTGTCATCCGCAAAGAGTCCGGTTTGTTGCTCGTCAGAAGTTTTGGCGGCCAGTATGATGGGCCCATAGGCAAAGGAGTAGTAGTTCGAGTGATCAGGGAGCTGTTCCACCCTCACGCTCATCGGCATCTCCATCACCACCTTGTCTCCTTTACGCCAGCGCCTGTTGATGGCCAGATAGCCATCTTTCTCTGTTGCGTTGTATTTTTTTTCATTGACCTTGATCTGTATTCCTTCACTCTCTGCCCACTGGGGAGAACGCAACATCAGCGTGAACCGTTTTCTGCCGCGAGGGTTGATTGTGATTGATGTGCTTCCCTCATAGGGGAAATTGTTCTCCTGTATGATCTCTGTCTGCCGTTCTTTCCATTGCAGCCTGGAAGGGATGAAGAGATTGACATAAAGCGCATCTTCGGTATGTGCATAGATCATCTCCCCATACTTGGAATGGTTTTCGATGCCCGAGCCCACGCAGCACCACATGCTGGTGTGGGGTTGTGAGTAGACACGATAGTGTCCGGGGCGCATCTGCGTGAAATAGACCAATCCACCTGTGTGTGGGTTTTGCGAGGAGAGGATATGGTTGTAGAGGGCACGTTCATAGTAATCGATATAGCCTGATTCGGGATCAGTGCGGTAGAGCATCGAGGTGAGCCGCAACATGTTGTGTGTGTTGCAGGTTTCGGGACCCTCAACAGAGGTGATCATGCGTGAGAAATCATCCACATGGTTGAAGTGCTCCGAAACGCTGTTGCCGCCAATCGATACCGAACGGTTGGTCACCACGCTTTCCCAAAAGAAGCGTGCGGCTTTGTCCCACGACTCGTTCGCTTCCAGGTCGGCAATCCGCTTGAAGCCGATTACCTTGGGTATTTGTGTATTGGCATGCATGCCTGTGAGCTCGTCACGCCCTGCCATGAGTGGATCCAGCACATGGTTGTGAGAGAATCTATGTGCCAGTGTGAGGTACTTCTCCTCACCGGTGATGGCAGCCACATCGGCAAACACCTCATTGAGGCCCCCATGTTCGCTGCGGAGCATATCCTGCATCTGTTCATCGCTCAGGTCAGCTGTTAGATTGATGGCCCAGTCGCTCATCGCCACCAGCATATCCCGTGCATCCTTCTTACCGGCAACCAGGTAGGCATCTCTGAGACCCGCAAAGGTCTTGTGTATGTTGTAGAGGGGCACCCACCTGCCGTTGAGACTGAATCCACCGGCATCTATCTTGCCTGCTGCAATCTCATCCCACACAGCCTTGCTGCCGGGAACGCCTCCGATATAGCCGTTTCCGTTTGCCTGTTGACACCGTTTCAGCTCGGCGAGCATGTAATCCAGTCGCGATTCAATCTCACTATCACCAGTGGCAGCAAACATCTGCGCCAGGGCGGAGAGGTAATGCCCTCCGATATGACCGTCGAGACCACTGTTCTCCCAGTTGGTGTAGCTCTCCGCTTTGGGCTCGAGTCCAGCCTCCCTGAGAAAGGGAGCAAGCAGACGATCGGCGTCCATTTCCAGGAGATAGTCTCTGTTCAGATCTTCAGCATGCTTGAAGGGGCTCTCCAACAACCTCACATCCTGTAGCGGGAAATAGTTTAATTTCGGATTTTCCTGTGCCTTGGCGAGCGCAGCACAGATAATGAAAAGTAAGGAGATGTAGAAGTATTTATTATTCATCATTTCAAATTTGTGTTGTTGTTTCTCTTTAGCCTGATCACTGAAAATGAGTAGGCCGGTAACTGGTAATTCAGCTCCTCCGAGACGGATAGGGTCGATTCAACCGGTGTTACGGATTTGTCGTCCGGATCACCGTTCATGACAGTAAGGTTTGCTTCTTCACCCTGTGCAATATTCATCTCCGAGAGATCGATGGTTGAGGAGACATCTACCGGCAACAGATTCACCATCTTGATGATCAAGTCATTGGTTTCTGCATCCGTCACAAATGAAGATGCGATTCGTTTGCGAATATCTTCACGATTGTCTGACGCCACGATGAGGCTTGAATAATATTCATTGCCCGCATGATTTCCGAACAGCTTCTGTACATGATAACCGACAGTGGGTTTCACTTCACTGTTGTTGAAGTATATCAGATCGGGATTCCATTGCGTGTTGCCTTCTTTCGCCAACAGAGGGGCGTAGGAGGTCATTTCCACGATATCACCGTTGCGTTCCACATTGATCAGGTGGAGTGCTTCGCTGAGGGCCGTTTCCAGGTTGTTATGGCGGCCGGGCACATGCGCTGCATATTCACCCAGATATACTTTTGCTTTTGTCCGGTCGTACCGGTCGTAATAGTCCTGGTTGTTGAGGTACCAGCCGGGCGGTTGGTAATAATGCTCATCCACCAGTTCCACTCCCAGTTCGGTTGCCAGCTTCCACCCTTCGGTGTAATCAGAACCTTCGCTGAAAGGCCCTGCGGTACCAATAACTGTAATTTCGGGATAGTGCTTCCTGATGGCGTCGTATATCATCCTGAACCGTTCAGTGAAGATGTCGGAGATCAAATCTTCGTTCCCCACACCGATGTATTTCAGGTTGAAAGGTTCCGGATGTCCTGCCTCTGCTCGTTTCTTACCCCATTCCGATTTTGCATCGCCGTTGGCATACTCGATCAGGTTGAGGATCGATTGGATGTAAACATCCATCTCCTCCATGGGGATCCCTCCCTGTTGTCCCCCAATTACACAACCATGGTGAGCCGAGTTCTGACAGGGAACGCCGGCTGCAACCACCGGAATTGGTTCGGCTCCAATGTCTTCACAGAACTGGAAATACTCAAAATATCCCAATCCGAACGACTGGTGGTAGCCCCAGAGGTTGCGTTGTGGCTTGCGTGCTTCAAGGGGACCGATTGTGTTTTCCCAGCGATAGATGTTGCCGATGCCGTCGCCGTGCGCCACACAGCCTCCGGGGAAGCGCATGAACCGCGGTTTGAGGTCGGCCAACGTTTGTGCCAGGTCAGCCCGCATTCCGTTCTTACGTCCTTTGAATGTATTTTGAGGAAACAATGAGATCATATCGAGCTCAACTCTTCCTGTTTGCTGGGGCAGTAACTCAATGCGCGCATCGGGTGCAGTTGCGGAAACGGTGATCACCGCCTTCATTTTTTTCCATTTGTTGCCAATGCGACCTGTGGTTGTCTCACCATAGATTTCACCGTTCTTGCCGGTAAGGCGCACCTTGACAGGGCCTCTTTTTTTCTCCGGGCTCCGGGCAAAGAGTGACAAGTCATATTTCTCTCCCACCTTGACCGGTATCCCGTTGAATCCATCGTTGATCAGTGCAACCCCATTATGCTCAATCTCCAGCACTGCGTAGTGGGGGTTGTTGGGGTGGATGGGAGAGAGGGAGTCGATATGAAATGCATCCATATGGGTTGAGGACCAGGCATAGCGGTTGTTCCAGGTTTTATCATTTCCCTCCTTGTCGCTCAACGAATATTCAAATCCGCGGTTTTGTACCAGTTCCGCATAGAGGCCGCCGTCAGCAGCATAGTTGATGTCTTCATAGAAGATGCCAATCAACAGGTCACTGATCGATTTCTTCTCCTTGCTGTCAGGAGTAATGTTGACGGTAATTGGATTGCGAAACTGATCGGGGTTCATGGCTACCCTCTCACTGTTCAGCAACTGCTTATATGCAGTTTCCCTTTGTGAGCTGAAAAGCCGGTTGACCTCTTTCCATGATACCCAGTGAACCGTCCCTTTCTTCACTGCACCTCCGATTGTGAGTTCACTCCTGTTGTCCGGATGCTTATCCAGACCGGTTGCGGGAGAGAAGTGTCTGAAATCGTTGGTGAAGCTTTTGAAGAGCCCTTCGGTGGGATTATCACTCTGCCAGATGATGTGAAACCCATTTTTGTGTGGATCGTATTCGATCTCAGGGTTCAGGCAGTTTCCTCCGGCCATCAGTACCGGGTATGATTGCGGCTTCCAGTAAACAAGATCGGAGGAGACCGTATGGGCTACAGCGCCATCTTCGTGGTTCAGACTCCAGGTGCAATGCCACTCTCCATTGGGTGCACGGTAGAGGTAGGGATTGTACATTCTTTTCTGTGACCCCCACCTGCCGTAATCCGATCTCAGAAAGGTGTGGTGATGACCGATGGCATTCCATTGCAGTTTGTCAATGCTCCAGGCAAAGTAAAGACCGCTCCCGTTCTCTTCGCCGTAGGCGAAGAGATAGGCTGAGTCGGGTTCATTTGCATACAGATTCTTCTCTGTCGGTAGAACAAACAGGAGTGTTGTAATGAAAACCGGCAAGAAAAATTTTTTCATGATCGATTGTTTAGGATGGGTTCAGTTTCTCTTCCGTGAATCTTCCCAATTGTTGGTATTTCTTGTATATTTCGCTGTAGAGCGCATGGTTCTCGTTGTTGGGGTGGTAAGTGGTGACAAAGCCCTGCCCCATGGCATCCTGTGCCTCTTCCACTTTTTGGTAGATACCTGCCACCACAGCACCAAACATGGCGCTTCCGAAGGCGCACGACTGTTCCGTACGGGCCACCTTGATAGACATGCCCAGCACGTCGGCCATGGTTTGCATCACAAAAGGAGATTTCAGGGAGATACCTCCAATGCCTACTACCTGTTTGATCTCAATGCCGTTTTCGAGGATGCGGTCCACGATGGCTTTCGAACCAAAAGCGGTGGCCTCAACCAGCGCGCGGAAGATCAGTGGTGCGGTACTGCCAAGTGTCAATCCAGTGATGGTACCCTGCAAAAGTTGGTTCGCATCGGGTGTACGGCGGCCGTTCATCCAGTCGGTGGCCAGTATGGTGCTCTCGCTCACCGGTACCTTCTCTGCCTCTTTTGTCAATGCGGGGATGATGGCATCAGCAGCTTCGGCGATCAGCTTCTCCCTTGTTTCAGCATCGATCAATTCACTTTTGCCGATGATGTTGTGAAGTGGCCACTCGATCAACCGTTTAAACCAGGCATAAATATCCCCAAAGCCGGACTGACCAGCTTCCAGGCCTATCATGCCGGGGATGACCGATCCGTCCACTTGACCACAGATGCCGGGGACCAGCTTATCACCCATCTCTTCGTAGGGAACGGCCATGATGTCGCAGGTGGAGGTGCCTATCACGCGGACGAAATCACCCGGTTTGATCTCTACCCCCACGGCACCCATGTGACAGTCGAAAGCACCCACTGCAACTGCTACATTTGTGGTGAGTCCCAATCTGTTAGCCCACTCTTCGGTGAGGTAACCCACCATGGTGTTGCTCGGGTGGGTATTGCGGTACAGGCGTGAGCGATAACCAGCCAGCAAGGGGTCGAGAGTTGTGAGGAATTCCTCTGAAGGCAATCCCTCCCAGCTTTCGTGCCACATGGCCTTGTGACCGGCTGCGCAACGGCTTCTGGGCATTGTCTCCGGTTTTGAGTTACCGGTGATTACGCCCGGGAGCCAGTCGCAATGTTCTACCCATGAGTAGGCTGTTTTGCGGACTGCTTCATCCTCTCTCAGGATGTGCAGCATTTTGGCCCAAACCCATTCGGAGGAGTAGATACCTCCCTCGAATGCGGTATAATCGATTTCCCACTCCTTTGCCAGTTTGTTGATTTCGTCAGCCTCCTTGATCGCGGTATGGTCTTTCCAGAGTACGAACATGGCATTGGGGTTCTCGGCAAATGCTGGTAGCAGAGCCAGGGGAGTACCCTGTTCATCTGTCAACACAGGAGTGGAGCCGGTGGTGTCGAATCCCATGCCCACTACCTTTTCAGCTACACCCTCGGGTGATTTAGAGAGTGCTTCGCGGATGCTTTCCTCCAGCACTTCAATATAGTCGAGAGGGTGCTGCCGATACCTGTTGCTGCGAGGGTCGCAGTAGCTCCCTTTCATCCAGCGGGGGTAATATTTTACCGATGAAGCGATCTCATTGCCATTGGCTGCATCAACGATGATGGCGCGGCAGGAATCGGATCCATAATCGAGTCCTATTACATATTTACTCATACTCTTTTTTAAATTATGTTATTCGTTATCAGATGTTTTGTTTTTTGAAACAGTTTTTGTTCCTGTTGAGAAAAACTACACAGCACAATTGCTTTTCAGTAAATCTCATCCATTAGTTGCGGCCACTGTTCCTCCGTCCAAGAAAGACGGATGATGCGGAGTTTTGAACGCCCCTCATCGTTGGCATCGTAACCATGGAAAAGCAGATAATCATTGTCATAAGCACTGGCTATTCCATTGTGACCCACTCCGTGCCATTGCTCATTGCCCTCCATCAGGATAGTGCCACCTCCGAACAACAACTCTTTTCCATCTTTGTCCAGGTAGGGCCCCTCAATTTTGTGGGAGCGTCCGTAAATCATCTTGTAGGTGCTTTCTACCCCTTTACAACAGTAGTCTATGGATGCAAAGAGGTAATAGAAATCACCTCTTTTCACCACAAATGGAGCTTCAATCGCATTTCCACCTGCATCCACCGGGTTGTTGTCAATAGCCGGTGGGTTCTCCGGTGATCTTGTCAACTTTCGTGAAGCGATTGTTACCGGCACTTCTCCGGGAGAGGGGGCGGTGAGCTCATTGTTAAGACGTACCATTTGCAATCCGTCCCAGAAAGAACCGTAAAAAAGAAAAGGTCGTCCCTCTTCATCGAAGATCAGGTTGGGGTCAATGGCATTCCAATTGTCTTTACCCGGTGTGGAGCAGATCACAGCCCCGTGATCCACCCACTTAAAAGCGGGGTCTTCGGGGTGTAGTGTCTTGTTGGTCACGAGACCGATGCAGGATGTGTTTTTTCCGAACGCAGAGACAGAGTAGAAGAGGTAGTACTGTCCGTTGTGGTAACTGATGTCAGGAGCCCAGATGTGCCCCTTGAAGGTGGGGACATCGCTTACGGCCCACTCTGGTGCGTCATGAAAGACTGGCTTCTCCCGTTTCCAGTTTTTCATATCGGTTGAGGACGAAACACCTATACCCCATCCGGTGTGGAAGAGGTAATAGGTGCTGTCCTGCCGGATCATCACCGGATCGTGTACTCCAATTCTATTACCTGGGTCATTGGCAGCAGCTCCCTGCCAGCATATCAGGAGAAAAAGCAGGGATGAGACAAATAATAGAGATCTTTTCATCGGTTCCGGTTGATGAGAGTGTTTATTGAAGAGCTTTGTTCAGCATGTAATATACTTCGTTCACCCGGAGTTCAAACTTGAAGTTTTTAATGGTGGTATCCTTGTCGATGGTTACCAGCTCAATACCGGCGATGTCGGCATAATCTTCAAAGTACTCGTTGGTGAGGGCATAGCTGAATGCTGAATGGTGTGTACCGCCTGCATAGATCCAGGCTGCAGCTCCGATCTCCAGGTTCGGCTGTGGGATCCAGAGAGAGCTGGCCACCGGCAGTTTCGGCAGTGCCGCTTCCGGTTCCAGTACATCCACATTGTTGACCACCATGCGGAAGCGGTTGCCCATATCGATGATTGTGGAAGCGATACCGGTGCCGGGGTCGGCAGTGAATACCAGTCGTGCCGGATCGGCTTTGCCGCCAATACCTAAGGGGTGTACCTCCAGACGGGGCTTTTGTGAGGTGATATCGGGCGATATTTCCAGCATGTGTGATTGCAGGATGGCGCTTTTTTCACCCTTGAAGTGGTAGGTGTAATCTTCCAGGAAGGAGCATCCGCCCTTCAATCCTCTCGACATCACCCAAATGGTACGCAGCAGTGCTGCTGTCTTCCAGTCACCTTCTGCTCCGAATCCGTAGCCCTCAGCCATCAGGCGTTGGCTGGCCAGTCCCGGGAGCTGATTCAAACCGTGAAGGGCATCGAAGTTGGTGGTAAACGCTTTGGCGTTCTTGTCCTTCAGAAAACGGCGCAGCGCAATCTCAATGCGTGCCGCTTCACGTACTTGACCATGGTCCTTGGCTCCTTTTTTGCAGTTGTCGGCAAAGTTGTAGAGTTGTTCAAATTCTGCAACAAGCAGATCTACATCCTCTTCAGTCACTTTGTCCTGGTAGGCCACCAAGTCGCCGATGGAGTAGTAGTCCACATGGTATCCCAGCCGAAGTTCTGCCTCCAGACGATCGCCGTCGGTGACCGCTACGTTGTTCATGTTGTCACCGAAACGTACGATCACCATCTCCTGGGCATCTGCCCAAGCTGCTGCCACGCGCATCCAGACGGCAATCCGTTCCTGCACGTTTTGCTCAGACCAGTGGCCCACAACCACTTTGCGGTTCTTGCGCATGCGGGTGACCATGTGCCCAAACTCGCGATCGCCGTGAGCAGACTGGTTCAGGTTCATGAAGTCCATGTCGATCTCGCTCCAAGGGATCTCCTTGTTGAACTGGGTATGCAGGTGAAGCAGCGGCTTGTTGTAGTTCTGCAATCCCTTGATCCACATCTTTGCCGGTGAGAAGGTGTGCATCCAGGTGATGATGCCGATACAGCGTGCATCACTGTTTGCTTCCTTGAAGATTTTCTCAACCTCTGGGGATGAGTTGGCAGTGCCCTTGTAGACCACTTTCACAGGGAGTGTCCCTGCTTCATTGAGTTGTTTCACAATCTCTTCCGAGTGTGCATTCACGGTCACCACCGCATCCCCTCCGTAAAGGAGCTGTGCCCCGGTGACAAACCATACTTCCTGATTGTTGAAGAATTCCATATCGTTTTATTTAGTTGTTGATATTTGTTGTATTTTTTATTTCTGTCCGTAATAGGCGTTGGGCCCATGCTTGCGTGAGAAATGTTTTTCAATGAGCCATGGGTTCATGGTCAGTTGTGGGTTCACCTGGCGGGAGATGAAGGCCATCTTGGCCACCTGCTCCATTACAACAGCATTGTGTACTGCGTCATGTGGATCTTTACCCCAGGCAAAAGGTCCGTGATTTTTCACCAGAACACCCGGTATATGTGCAGGGTTCAACCCCTTGAATCGCTCGATGATCACGGTACCTGTATCTTTTTCATAATCGCCCATGATCTCTTCTTTTGTCATGTCACGGGTGCAGGGAATGTCATCGCTGAAATAGTCGGCATGGGTGGTGCCGATATTGGGGATGTCACAGCCCGCCTGTGCCCATGCAGTGGCATAGGTGGAGTGGGTGTGCACCACACCCCCTGTTTCCGGGAATGCCTTGTAGAGCTCCAGGTGGGTGGCGGTATCGGAGGAGGGTTTATATTTACCCTCCACCCTGTTTCCTTCCATGTCAACCACTACCATATCTTCAGCTTTCATTCCCTCATAGGAGACACCGGATGGTTTGATTACCACCAGCCCACGTTCACGGTCGATTCCGCTCACGTTGCCCCAGGTGAAGATGACCAAGCCGTGATCTACCAGATCGATGTTGGCACGGAACACTTGTTGTTTCAGTTCTTCTATACTCATGTTAAAATCTTATTGTAGTTCAAGCATTACAACCGACTTCGAAGGCAACAAGATTGAGAGGTTGCCATTTTTTAAGGATGCTCCCTTGAAGTCGGTAACACTCACCTTGTCAGGTTGTTCGAATGAGTTGTAGTCATTAATTTTTGCAGAGGTGAGCATCTGACCACTTACTTTTTTTACCGATGCCCCAATCAGCTGTGTGCTGATTTGTTGTTCGTTATTGGGGTCTGCATTCACCAGTGTAATGTGAATCTTGCCATTTTCATCTTTTGATGCAGAAACGCTGACAGCATCAATCTCTCTGTCACCCTGACGGTATTTGGTGCTGGTAAAGGAGATGGGCAGAAGGGTTGCATTCTGATGTACCTTGTAGAGATAAAATACCCAGTAGGTAGGTGTGCGCAGCATCTTCTCCTCATCGGTCAATATCACAGCCTGCAGTACGTTCACGGTTTGCGCCAGGTTGGCCATCTGCACGCGGTCGCTGTGCGCGTTGAAGATATTGAGGTTGATTCCGGCTACGATGGCATCACGCAGGGTGTTCTGCTGGTAGAGGAACCCGGGGTTGGTGCCTGGCTCCACGTTGTACCAGGTACCCCACTCGTCGATGATCATGCCCACTCTCTTCTGCGGATCGTAACGGTCCATGATGGCACCATGCTTGGTGATCAGCTCATCCATAAAGAGAGTCTTTTCGATGGTAGTGAAATATTCCGCTTCATCGAACTGCAGAGCTGATCCTTTGTCGCTCCAGTCCTTCGGGACGGTATAGTAATGGAGCGAGAGGCCCTGCATGTGACGTCCGGCATTCTTCATTACTGTTTCGGTCCAGTTATAGTCACCACCGTTGGCACCACAAGCAATTTTATATACCCGGTTGTCACCATAATTTCGGGCGAAGGTGGCGTAATGACGGTAAAGGTTGGCGTAATAATCAGGTTCCATGTTTCCGCCACAGCCCCAGCTCTCGTTGCCGATACCCCAGAATTTCACTTTCCAGGGCTCTTCACGTCCGTTCTGGCGACGCAGGTTGGCCATAGGGCTCTCGCCGTCGAAGGTGACATACTCAACCCATTTTGACATCTCTTCCACAGTCCCGCTACCCACGTTGGCGCTGATGTAAGGCTCCGTGCCCAGCTGTTCGCA
Organism: Dysgonomonadaceae bacterium zrk40; assembly: GCA_016916535.1. Taxonomy (NCBI): domain Bacteria; kingdom Pseudomonadati; phylum Bacteroidota; class Bacteroidia; order Bacteroidales; family Dysgonomonadaceae; species Dysgonomonadaceae bacterium zrk40. The sequence continues at coordinate 1,201,151 of CP070276.1, read as the reverse complement.
AAGATCGAGGAACTCATGGGTGCCGAAGCTGTTGTCTTCAACCACACCACCCCAATGGGTGTTGACCATTTTGGGTCTTTGATCACGTGGCCCGATGCCGTCCATCCAGTGATACTCGTCGGCAAAGCATCCTCCCGGCCATCGCAGGTTGGGAATCTGGATCTCTTTCAACGCTTCCACCACATCGTTGCGGATGCCACGGGTGTTGGGGGTTGAGGAATCTTCGCCCACCCAGTATCCGCCGTAAATACATCGTCCGAGATGTTCGGAGAAATGACCGTAAATGTGACGGTTGATGTTGTTTACTCCCCGGTCGGCTTCAATGACCAGTCTGTTTTGTGCATTAAGGGCAGTGCTACCGATCAGCAGCAATGCGAAAATCTGGAATGTTCTTTTCAGTTTCATGGGTCTCAATTTATCTTAAATGTTTAAAAAAAATTATTGGTGTGTATCGGTACATCAGCATTCCCCTAATCGATTAAACTTTTTGGCTCAAAAGGTAAATAATGAGTGTAAAGTTAATACTTATTTTTCTTACATCCTATATTCCTGTCAATTTGTTGCGATGAATCCACCCCCCGGTTGGATTGTCACCATCAGATCTCCTTTGTTTGAAATTTGCTGTTGTTTTAGTTGTGGGGCTCTGTCTCTTTTGTCTGTATAAAAAGAAACATTTTCACCCGCCAGCATCGGAAGTCTGACAGAGATTATTTTTTCATCCTTCTCTGCATTGATACCTGCCACGTACCACTTCTCGCCATGACGCCTGGCCAGTACCACATATTTTCCCGGATAACCATTTATAAAAATAGTCTCATCCCAGAGGGTAGGGACCTCTTTCATAAAGTCGATCACGAAGGGTGGTTGATCTGTGAGATTGTTGGGGGTGATGCCGAAGTTCTGAATGGGTGACTGAAACAGTATGGAGGTCGCCAACTGGAAGATTTCGGTTGTTCGTCGAATCGTTCCCCCGTCATTGTCACGATTGTGACGTTTATTGAGCAGTACCGGTCCGAAGTCCATCGATGCGACACTGTTCCGTATGAAAGGGTGCAACGTTGCATTGAAGGCTTCCTGGTCGTTGGCATGCTGGGTGAAGATCAGGTTCTCAGAGGCGAGCACTGCCTCGCTCCCGGCGAAGTTGGGATACATCCGTTCCCATCCGCGCGGGAGGGTGCAACCGTGAAAGATAACAGTAAGACCGTAATCATTGGCGTCGGACAGGATCTCTTCATACAGTTTCATCGTTTCCTGCTTGTCGCCACCGAAAAAGTCGACCTTGATTCCTTTCACTCCTATGCTTTGCATCCAGGCCATCTCCTTTTTGCGGGCTATAGAGCTGTTCATCCGGTTTTTTGGATCTTGAGGGGCATCGCTCCAGTAACCGTTTGAGTTGTACCAGAGAGCGATTCCCACATTTTTTGAAGCAGCGTATCCGGCCAGTTCTTCAATCTTTTCACGTCCGATGCGGCTGTCCCACCAGTTGTCGATCAGTACCAACTCATAACCCAATTTAGCCGACAGGTCGATATACGTTTTCTGATCATCAAAGTTGATACTGCCATCCTGCCACAGGAGCCAGCTCCAGGTCGATCGACCAAAGCTGTACTCTCTTGAGGGCTCATAACGTGGTTCAGCCAAGTCGGTAGCGATGGTGGTTTCCACAATTGGCTTCAGGTTGTCACCTACCGTGATGGTACGCCAGGGAGTCTCCCCCGGGAGCGGAATCGCCGGATTGGCGCTGCCAATGCCATTGTTTTCACCCTCTTCGGGGTAGCTAATGGTGTAAAGACCGTCAGCTGTTCCCTCACTCAGTTTTGCTCCGCAATAACGACTGTCAACACCTGTTTCGGAGAGCAATACCCATCCGTTATCACCTACATGGAACAACCCGGGAAAAGTGTAGCCGATGCCATATCGGGAGGGGGTTCCTACCGGTTCATCCGGCACATACTCCTCTTCATAGCTTGGTTTCGTTTGCATCCAGCCAATCATGGGGGTAGCCTGTGGAGTCAGAAAAGTAGTTGTAAAAGAGGGGAAGTTAAAGCCGGAGAGCTCTTTCTCCACAATGCAGCGGGCCGTTTCACCGTTTTGTGCCAGCTTGTAACGGAATGCAATGTTGTTGTTACTCACCCGGAAGATGATGCTGAACCGTTCTTTTTGAGCTGTCTCAAGGGTGAAAGTCACTTCGTTGGCGAGGTATTCAATACTGCTTTTTTTGCTTTTTGGTTCGCGATAGGTTTTATGAATAGTTTTCTCATTGGTTTCAACCAACTGCAGGTTGCGGCTGAAATTGCTGATGTTGGTAATCAGTCCCAGGGGTGATTCTTCCAGGATGATTTTATCCTTGTAGCGGACACTGAAGGCTGGGGATCCATTGTGTAATGTTATGTTTACCAGCAGTAAACTGTCAGGACTGCTGATTTTCCTGTTTCCCGAAGTGGCAGGCAATAGCAAAGAGAGAAGCAGGTAACTCAGGATAATTCTTTTCATTGGTATCATTGTTGTCATATGCACAAAAATAACACATTTATCTTGAATAATGGCAGAAAAAATAAGTCCGGATGTTGGGCTAATTACTTTGTTCGTTTACCCCACACCGAACGGCCTTTATCATCCAATCCTGTGAAGAGAAGTGTTTGATTCTGGTTTTCCCAATCTTGCCCGAAAAAGAGATACAAATTTCGGATTGTTTCTTCTCCAATCGTGAGTAGCAAGGTTTGATTTTGTTCTTCAAAACTCCATGAACCATTATTGTCAGTAGAGCCATCTCTGTTCAGGTTCAAATGAAACGATTTGTTCCACTCATTCTCATGCAGTTCACCTTCCCCCCACAGTATCTGACCTGCCTCAAGCTCTCGTTCGTAAACCGACTCACGGATCCTTATCAACTCCCATTCACCTGATATCACCTTTTCAGAGACCTCCTCTCTAATGCCTCCTGCAAATCTCTGCGGAGAGGCGACAGGCCATCCGTCAGGAGTGAAGAAGAGCTGCCTGACATTTAGTACCATCAGATGGTTTCCCGGAGAAAGACGTCCCTGATGTACCATGAAATATTCTCCGTTGTCAGTAACCACGACTCCGCAGTGCCCCGTACCTGCCCATCCGGGATGATTATTGAACTGATAAGGTGCTACAATGACAGGATAATTGTTGGTGGTGTCACTCATGTTTTCCCCGAAATAGTCCAGAAAGGGGCCCTCCGGTTTATCTGAACGTCCCACACGGATATTGTAGGTTGTCATTAACGGGTCGTACGACACAAATAGAAAGTACTTCTTCAACTTGGAGTTATAAATAATCTCAGGTGCTTCAAGGTTGTCTTTCCTGTAATTTGCTCTGCGTGCAATCAGATGACCAAGGTCATCTTTTTTCATGGTTAATCCTGTCGCCGGATCGAGCTCCACGCAATACAATCCACCGAAATAGGATCCGTAATGCATCCAGATCCTGCCATTCTCCTGATCTACTACCACGCTTGGATCAATGGCATTCACAGGTGTTTTACTGTTGCTTTTCACTACAGCCCCTTTTTGTTCCCATGGTCCCTCAGGAGAATCGGATTCGGCCAGGCCAATCCAGGAGGTTTTTTTCCCAAATGCCGAGACGCTATAGTAGAGCCTGTATCGATCCCCCTGTTTCATCACGTAGGGTGCCCAGATATTGGTCGCCCCACTGCCTTCATTATTAGTATGCACCCAGTGAACGGCCTCCTTTGGAATTTCAGAGAACGCCCACCCCACGAACTCCCAGTGAACAAGATCTTTTGATTTCCTGATCTGAATATTCCCAAGAGGAACGTTCATTTCTTCGGCTCTATCCGGGTTTTCCGCGAAGATGGCATCGGTAGAATAGATATAGTAATCGTCACCGAACTTTTTAATTGCCGGATCATGTACGTTGTAGGTCCCCCACTCTTTGTAATGCTCCATTTGTGAGAGATGCGTGTAATCATCAACCCATGGATTGGGTTTCTCCTCCGGGATGGTTAATTGTTGTCCTTGCTTACAGGAGAGCATAAATAGTGACAGGATAACAATAAAAGATAAACTGGGTAGTAGCAGATGGGCTTTCTTTCTCACGTTTTTTGATATTGAGATTTACGTACAAACAAAATATTATTTTTTAACGAAAGGGTAGAGAAATGAACACAGAAGGTGGATAAATGAAATAATACCCTAAATCGATTCTTTTTTAACTTATTTAAGTTGAATATTATTTTTACATTTGTCTGTATTGAAAGGATATCATGAAAAGGAAACTTATTATTTTTATTGCCATTCTAATCTTGCATTCTCTCTACCTGACTGCACAGAAAATTTCCGGAGAGGAGTATGACATACAGTTCGTCACGATGGATGATGGATTGATGCACCATTATATTGATGATATCTTTAAAGATGCAACCGGTTACCTCTGGATCTCAACAGGAGGAGGACTATCTCGTTACGACGGGTATAAATTTGTGCATTACAACATGCACTCGATTCCTGTATCCATAAAAGGGAACTTTGTACACAAGGTGTGTGAAGATGATTTTAACAGGTTATGGATTGCTTCGGAGGGGGGACTGGATGTGCTGGATTTACGTCAACATCAAAAAGTGGATCTGTTTTCGGAAGTAGATTCTCTCAGTATCTCCTGTCTTGACAACCCGGTAATCAATATTATGAAGGATGTAAATGGTGACATATGGCTCTATTCCAGTGTTATATATAAAATTCAACTTGGTGATGACGGTGCAATTCAGGATATTCTAAAGTATGAGGATAATCTGGAAAGTGAACTTTTTGTGGCATTGGCTGATATCGACAATGACGGAAATGTGTGGGCAGGTTTTAACAATGAAATTTATAAGTTGTTTCCTTCTGAAGAGAACAGGTTAAAAGCGGTTCTTGTGTCAGAAAAGTTAAAGTTTGAGACCAAAACCATGATAATGAAGTTTCTACTCAAGGAGAACGATGTATGGATTGGTACCGATCGTGGGTTATACAGGTACTATCGAAACGAGGATGTGTTGAAGGGTTACAGGAGCCAGTCGGATAATCCCCACTCATTGTCACATGATTACGTATCAGAACTGATATTGACTGATGCCAGACAACTGATTGCTGGCACGTTGAGAGGTATTAACATCTACAATGCTTCTTCCGATGACTTCGACCAGATAGATGCAGAACATGCTTCAGATGCAAATGGATTGAACAGCAATTTCATTAATGCGATTTATTGTGACAGGGGGATACTTTGGCTGGGGACAGAAACAGGAGGGATTAATAAGTTGTCACCAAGAAACGCCTATATCAGACACTATACACATGATAACAATATAGAGGGTTCGCTTTCACGTAATCCGGTTAATGCGATTCTGGAGGATGAAGATGAAAATCTTTGGATCGGAACAGTTGAAGGTGGTTTGAATCTAAAGAAGAAAGGAGAGGAGGTATTTACCCATTACACAACTTCGTCACCAGCCAGGTTGAGTCATAATTCCGTGAGTGCTTTAAGCATTGATGAAGCGCAACGGTTATGGACTGGAACATGGGGATTTGGCGTTACCCTGCTCGATATGAAACATCCCGGGATGTTACCGGTGAAGTACATCAACAGCGCACTCTATCCCCAATTTCTGGTCGATTTCGTCGGTGCACTCTCCTATGACCAACAAAACAATGCTATGTGGATCGGGACGAACCAGGGTCTCTTTTTCTATGATATAGATAAAGATATTCTGCAAAAGCCATTTCGGGATAACCTTTCAGATCACATCAACGGTATTATAGGATCGGTGATCGATGACAATAATCAATTGTGGCTGGGGTGTACGGAAGGGGTATATGTCATTGATCTGGACCGTCAAGTGGATGGTTATTTCAGCTATACTCACTTGAAATACAAACTCGACAAACCCCAATCGAAGTTGATTGAAAGGATCACAAGCTTCTGTATTGATTCTGATGGTGTTTTATGGCTGGGAAGTGATGGCTTCGGCATTTATAAATGCACGATACAAGATGATGGTACATACTCTTTTCACTCGTATACAACCTCCGACGGTTTAGCCAATAACAATGTAAAGGGATTGCTGGAGGATGACCACGGCAATCTCTGGATAAGCACGATCAACGGATTGTCATGCTTCAACAAAAGAACCATCAGTTTTATAAACTATTATGAAGAGGATGGCCTTGTCTCCAACCAGTTTTATTGGAACGCATACTCTAAATCGAAGAGTGGATTGCTCTATTTTGGGACCTTAAAAGGATTGGTTGCTGTTAACCCGGATATGATTGCATCGGATAGTCCAGGGTATGGTGTTACGTTGACAGATTTCTATGTAAACAATGAAAGAGTGCATCCAGGAAAAATCATCAGGGAAGATATATCTGTTTCAGAGGAGATTATCCTGCATGAGAAGACGAGATCTTTCTCCATCGATTTCTCGGCTCTAAATTATCGTACGATTAGCAATTATGTATATGCCTATCGTTTGGTTGGTTATGATGGTGACTGGATTAAACTCGAGAAGAACGCTCATAGCGCAACCTATATGAACCTGCCTGCAGGCAATTATCAATTTCAGGTTAAATTTGCACGCAATGGACAGTTGGATGCCGGAGAGGTAACACAAATCAATATTCGCATTAAACCCTTTTTCTACAAAACAACATGGTTTATCTCTCTGATCCTCTTCCTTACGATTCTTTCGATCATCATGCTTCATTTTTGGCGTATCCGGTCATACGAACATCAGCAGAAAATGCTAAAGCAAATAGTGGATGATCGCACAGCGGAGATTGAAAAACAGAAAGGAGTATTGACGATACAAAAAAATGAGCTCTCGAATCGGAATCAGCTTTTAAGCACTCAAAATGAGAAAATTACACATCAGAAAGAGCAATTGATTGAGATGTCTCGTAAAATGCGAAAGATGAATACTGAGAGAATTGATTTTTTCACCAATATATCACACGAATTCCGTACCCCCATCACCTTGATTGTTGGTCCGGTAGAAAGAGCATTGAAATTAAGTACCAATCCCTATGTAGTAGAGCAGCTGAAGTTTGCTGAAAGGAATTCCAAATACTTACTGACTCTAATCAATCAGTTGATGGATTTCAGAAAAATTGAATCGAACAAGTTAGAGGTGAGCTACACAAAAGGAGATTTTATCGAATTCATTGAGTCTGTGATTTCACCATTCGATTTTCAGACATCAGACAGGGCTATTCATTTGGCAAGGAGAATTGATTTTATTCGCCAGGATTTTTATTTCGATGCTGATGGAATCCGAAAGATCATGACCAACCTGATTTCAAATGCCATCAAGTATACCCCCAACGGAGGGGAGATTACAGTTTATGTGAAATCATTCAAGGAGAATACTTCAAACAAGGAAAAGCTTTACCTTTCAGTGAAAGATAGTGGGATTGGTATCCCGGAAGAAGAGAAGGAGAAAGTTTTTCGGCGTTTTTATCAATCGAAGAACCATCTGATCTATCCCGTACACGGACAAAGTGGTACCGGGATCGGTCTCTATCTAACCAAACAGTTGGTTGAAGCGCTTGGAGGCAATATCTGGGTCAAAAACAACCGTCAAGCCGGTACAACATTTCGGATCATCTTGCCTTTGCACTCTTCCAATCCGCTGTCGCAAGTGCCAGATGTTGTAGCAGAGAACGGTAATGATGAGGGTGATAATAATGTGCAAAACCTGAGGGAATGGCAAAGAGAGAGGCTTTCAATCCTCGTTGTGGAAGACAACAGAGACATGTGTCGCTATGTTTGTTCCATTTTATCACCATACTACAATACACTTGAGGCCAGCAATGGGGTGGAAGCATACGAGATACTGGAGCATTATAATGTGGATTTTATTATCAGTGATTTGATGATGCCGAAGATGGATGGTCTTGAGCTTTCTAAAAAAGTGAAAGAAAATTTCACTTTATCACATATACCTTTTCTAATGCTTACTGCAAAAACATCAGAAAAAGCACGTACCGACAGTTATAGAATGGGTGTTGACTCCTATATCGTAAAACCATTTGACGAAGATATGTTACTCACTCGTATCCGTAATATTCTGGAAACACGAGATAGATACCAGCAGAAGTTTATGGATGAGATGTCGGTTGAAACGTTGGAGATCAGTGAAGAGTCAAATGATAAAAAATTCATGGACCAGGTACTGGGGGTGATGAATGACAATTATCAAAATTCCAGTTTTGAGGTGACCGATTTTGCTGAGGCAATGGGAGTGAGTAAATCACTTTTAAACAAAAAACTAAAAGCATTAAGCGGGAAATCTGCAGGTGAATTTATTCGGATATACCGGCTGAATCTGGCTTATAACATCATTTTGCAGAATAAAAAAACAAAGAATAAAAACATTGCTGATATCGCATACGATGTAGGATTTAATGATCCTAAATATTTCACCCGCTGTTTTTCAAGACAATTCAACATCACTCCCAGTAATCTGCTTGAAAAGTAAAGTGGATTTTGATGCCTAAAGGTGGTGAAACATAAAACTGACAAGGTTTACAATTATTCCGTTGTTTTGTTGAGCGCTATTTTATTTTTTTTTGCCCCAGTAAGTTTTTGCAGTTGTGTAACCTGCGTAAACAATGGTATGTTTTCGCGGGTTTGCTTCCCAATCAACTTCGCGACTGAGATAAAGCTTTACCCCGTTGGCGGTTAATATGCCACTGGTTGCTTCATAGTTCCAGGAACTACCTTTCCAGGTTCCAGCGGTAATTTTATGATCGGAGCCCAGGGTCATCGTAACCGGTTCTTTTTGATTCGCATAGCTATAACCAAGATCAATATGTTCCCAATCTCCCATCAATTCACTCTCTTTGATTGGTACATCCGGAACAGCACCATATCGTTCGGGCATGACCATAGGCCAACCATCGGCTGTCCAAGTGATGGCGCGAACATGTCCCATCATGACAGCATTGCTGGCATTGATGCCCGGAACATTATGGGGCAGGCGACCCTGTGAAGCGTAGTACCAGTTGTCTTTGCCGTCGTTGAAAACTGCGCAGTGGGAAAGCCCCACCCACCCATGGTCGTTCATGAACTTGTAAGGGTGTGTTACCACCGGAAGGAGTTCGTTTGCCGTCAGCGCCGGTAGCCCATCAATGCCCACATAAGGGCCGTCGATATTTCGCGATCGTGCCACACGTGTATTATAGGCAACCGATAATTCATCGTAGGCAAGGAAAAGATAATAGTAATCCGTTTCGGGATTATAGATTATTTCAGGTGCTTCAGAGCCTTGCCAGCGGCTTGACCCCCTTTTGGCTATTCGTTTTCCGTAAGGAGAATCAATCTGAATATTCCAGGGATCACCCAGCGTAGCCACCGGTTTCCCGTTCCCGGGGTCCACCTGCAGGGTCACAATGCCACTGTGCCAGGAACCATAGGTCAACCAATGTTCTCCCTCTTTTGTGATGGTATAGGTAGGGTCTATTGCGTTGTAAAGGAAGTAGCCGTTCCAGTCGCCGGTGGATGTACGATACCAGTCGTTCATATCCTTATCTGATGATGAGCAAATGACAAATCCTTTATCTTCCCATATATTGCTGGCAGGATCGCTCGTTTCAGCCATCCCTAAAAAGGCGCGTTCCGTCCATGAATTGTCAAAGTTGGCAATGGTATTCTGATTGCCAGTTCTGATGTAATTATCTATGATAATTGAGTAATACATACGGTAGGTACCGTTTCCCAGATTACGGGCTACGGGTGCCCAAAAGCCATATGAGGGATTCTCTATCGGAGGAAGCCCCTGTATTGTGCGATACTCGTTTAGCTTGTTCTTCACCCAGTTTGGTGCAGCTTCCATTGTACCGCCCAGATACTCCCAGTCAACTAAATTCTTTGAGCGTCGTGCGTGAAAATGTCCGTGACCATCGTGTGCATTACCATAGGAGGCATCGGTCTGGTACATGTAATAATATCCGTCGTCGGCAAGCATCACCGTCGGGTCGTGTACATTGGCCAGATTCCACAAGGATCGTTGCGACCAGTTCGCAACATTTGTGTAATTGTCGTTATAAGAGGGAGGCACAAAATCGTTAAGCTGACCATCTGTTTCGTCAGGAGGTAGGGGAGGTACATCCTTATCCCCACATGACCAGAAGAACAAACAGCATATAAAAAAAAGACAAAATCTGATGGCAAGTTGCATCTGGATAATATTAATACGAGACTGCCTCCTGATGGAGACAGTCTCAACTGATTTAGTCATTCGTTATTCTCTGTTTCCTGTTCTGAAAGTTCCCATCCGGGATTCTGTCCCAGGTTGGGTGCTCGTTTGGTTTCGGAATCAGGAATGGGTAAGTAGTAATTCTTCGGGCTGTTGAAGACCAACCTGGAGCGTTTCTCCGCCGGACCATAGGTATAGGAGGGGTTTTCGGCATCAGTCACTGTCACGCCATAGAGGTTGTAATATTGTTGACTGTAAGGCTTGCTGGTTTCACTGCCGGGAGTCTGTCCTTCATAGAGCATCCAACGACGTGCATCAAAGAAACGATGGTCCTCAAAACTGAGTTCAATGCGTCGTTCGTTCCGTATACGGTCGCGAAACTGTTCCTTGGTCATCCCCGAGTAAGCAGGCATGCCGACACGCGCACGTACCTGATTCACATACTGGTATGCTTGTTCAGGTCCTTGCGCCTCGTTGATCGCTTCAGCAGCATTGAGCAGAATCTCTGCATAGCGGAGTATGGGCCAGGCGTGTGCAGGGGTGCTGGGGTTGGTAAATGAGATGTTGTGCACGAACTTCTTGGAATAGTAACCTGTCAGGGTCCCTCCATGGAGTGACTGGTAATCTTTTCCATCCGGTGCAGATACGTCAACCGGGCGTTCTTCTTCTTCCTGCTTGTCACCCCAGAGTGATCCATGGTGTAAAATGGTTTGTTCAAGTCGAGGATCACGATTCTCATACGGTTTCTGATCATCGTAACCCGATGCCGGATCATGAATGGGCAGACCGTTTTTCATTTCATAACAATCGATCAGGTTCTGTGTGGGGCTTGTACGTCCCACAGCAGTAATGGTACCACTAAATCCAGAAGGTGCCATTTCGGTTTCTATCACGGTTGTATTCCATATTGACCGGCAAAGTATGAATTCGTTGTTGTATACCGGGCTTGTAACGAAACATTCGTAATAGTTATTATTCGTATTGTTGTTTGCATCTTGATAAAGTCTGTAGGGATTGGCTTGTGTCTGATTCTTTGCGATGAAATTACGTGCTGCCTGAGCCGCTTCTTGCCAGTAAGTTGCCTCATTGGAAGGGTTGTTAAGCTTAGAGGCACGATAGAGCAATGCTCTTGATTTCAGCGCATAAGCGACGGCACCACTCACCCGTCCCCAGTTCTCGGTTTCATTGCTATAACGGAATGGTAAAACATCTTTTACCATGTCACATTGATCGGCAATCCACTTTAATGCCTCAGCAGGCGGTGTTCGTGCCATATTCATCTTTTCGGGATCGCTCAAATCGAACACGATGGGTATTCCTTCTTCATCTTCCCCAATGATTGGGCTGGCACCAAACCATGCTACAAGTTCAAAATGAAACATGGCACGCATTAGTCTGGCTTCCGCCATGTAGCGATCATAGAGATGATTCTCATCTCCCACTTTCTCGGTATTTCCGATTACAGATTCACGGGCGTTCTTCATGAATTGATTTGTCTTACGGATGGCATAGGTATTCGTATTCCAGAAATTCATAAAGGGGTGATCAAGTGCCGAATATCCATCGGTCAAAACACTATTGTAGTAGTGTACGTCCCAAAATGAGACAGCATTGTCTGTCATGCAGTCGCGTGATGCACCCAGGAACTGGGTATTGCCGAAACCTGAGAATCCATCCGGCAGACTTGCATATATATTGGCCAGGAATCCACGTGTATTTTCTTTGTTGCTGAAAACCTGTTCTTCCGACATGGAGAGGTCAAACTCCTTATCCAGGAAATCGGAGCAGGAAGCAATGCCAATGATTAGCAGGGCTGTTGAAAAATATAATATAATCTTGTTCATCTTTTTGTATGTTTAAGATTAGAAACTAGCATTGATGCCAAAAGTGAATGAACTTGTTTTAGGGTACCACCACACGTAACTCATCGGTTTTTCGGGATCAGTACCATCAGGCAATTGACTCCATGTTGTCAGGTTGTACCCGCTAAAGTAGATGCGGCATTTCGTCAGGTTTACCTTTGAGATGAGCCGTAATGGGAGAGAGTAGCCCACTTCCACATTGCGAAGCGAAAGGAAATTCCCATTCTTGATCCAGATGTCGTTCATATATGTACTTGTGCTTCGTTCGCTGTCAATGGGACTGTAACCGCCCCAGGTGGGTCTCGGATAAGTCGCATTTACGTTTCGCGGATCGGCAGGGTCATCGGTATAATAACCCCATGCTTTCGTTACTTCGTGCGTTCCCATATTGCTCCAACCAGAGAAACTGATGGAGGGTGACAGGAAAACGGAACGATTCAAATAACCGGTAAGTATCATTCTGGCGTCGAAACCCTTCCATGAAAAACCTAGATTCACCGATGGAATGAGTTGCGGGATAATGGTATATCCCGAGGGGATCATGTCGTTTGCATCAATTTTGCGGTCACCGTCGAGGTCTTTGAACACCGCTGTGCCCAAGAGTTGTCCTGTTCCGGAAGCGGTATGATAGGGGTACTTGTCGGGGTTGTCAATTGCATCCTGATGGCTGGTAGCAATTTTGTCAGCGTCGCTTGCCCATTCCACGAAATGATACATGTTCCATCCTCCGATACTGTTGGTAAATGCACCTTCGTAAAGTTCGGCAACATGGGTGTAGTCGAAGATTGGTCTGTCAGTCTTTCGTTGCCACTCTACATTAGGGTCTAACTCATCCATTTCGGTGATTTTGTTCTCATTCATCGACAGCATGAATTCAACATTATAATTGAAATCATTTACCTTGTTCTGATGTCCCAGCATGAGTTCATACCCCCTACTTTCTGCTTTGCCATAAGAATCCTGCGGAGCAGTCACACCCAAAAGAATGGGTACCGTGGCACGTGTCACAAGAATATTAGAGCGCCATTCCTTGAAGGCATCAAACGATCCGTAGAGTTTGCGGTTAAAGAAGTCAAAGTCAAGCCCGATATTGGCCATGTCGGAGATTTCCCACTTGCTGTTGTAGTTGCCCGCAGCCGATTCAGTGATGCCAGAGATAAACGACTGCGAAGTACCGAAGTTGTAGCCTGTACCCGAATCGAAGGTTCCCTGATAAGGATAACGCCTGACTCCGGTATTTGACTGGCCTGAACGTCCGTATGAAGCTCTTAATTTCAACAAGTTGATGTTTTGATGCTTCAGCCATCCTTCTTCGGAAGCTACCCAGCCAATTGATGCGCCGGGAAACGTGCCGAACTGCTGTCCGGGAGCGTAGTTATCGTGACCCATGCGGGAAATATTTCCCGAAAAGATATACTTGTTATCGTATATGTAGTTTGCCTGCGCGTTGTAGGAGAGAAAACGGTAGGAGGATTGTGAGCCATGCGTGAGGTTTTGATAGGTCCGGACAAATGCCTGCGCATTGACGGCATGTTTGTCGAATCTCCGGTCATAACTCAACCCGAAGCGTGTGTTCACGTTATAGTAATACTCACGTGGTGTGGTTGAGGGATTGGTCAATGCTCTGTAAACAGAGTATTGCGTCAACGTATATTCACTGGGATCGACTACATCTTTCGACGTGTAGTTGTAATTGTAGGAGTTCACGTTGTTGGTCTGTTGTGCCATGAACGTCTCATAAGAGTCGAAGCTCACTGTAGCGTTTGCTTTCAGGCCTGAAACGATGTCTCCCAGGTCGCCCGTCAGGTTCACCGTGCTGTAAATGTTTCGACGGCGGTTTTGATTGATTCCGGACGCAGCGAGCAAACGGCCTGCATTTTGGGCTGTCGACGAGGCATATATTTGTCCGCCCGGCGTATATACAGGTTCCATCGGGTTAGCTTCCACCGCTCCAAAGGTTACAATACTGAACACACCTGTCAGCGGTTGGGAGATGTGGTCGATACGACCACCCAGATCCAGGGATACATTCAGGTATTTGTTGACATCAATGTCAATGTTCGAGCGGAGGTTATATCGGTTCAGTGTATGTTGTGTGCTGAATCCGGGATTATATTCTGTCCATTTGTCGTTCCATATCCCTTCATGGCGCAGGTAGGTAAATGCCACGAAATAGCGGGTGTTCTTGTTGCCACCGCTCACTGTCAGGTTGGTTCGATTCATAGGAGCACGTTCGCGATACAACTCTTCAAACCAATTGGTGTTGAAATACCTGTACTGGTCAATCCCTTCCAACTGCTCTCCATTGGAGACCTTACGATACATCTCAATCTGTTCGCTGGTGTACATAGGGTCATTACCACTCAGATAACGCACCTGATTGCGGGTAAGTGCCATATTGTAAGAATTTTGCACTTCCATCTTGTCGCTTAGTGTCTGATATCCGAATTCCTGTGTGAAATCGATCTTCGTCTTACCGGCTTGACCACGTTTGGTTGTTACCATAATGGCTCCGTTCGCACCCCGCATGCCATAGATCGCAGTTGAAGCCGCATCTTTTAGGATGGTGATGTTTTCAATCGGGTAGGCGTCGAGGAACGAGAGGTCGCGTTCAACATTGTCCACAATGACCAGCGGTGCCCGTGCATTTCTGTTCATTGTACGCAAACCGCGAATGTACATTGCCGATTCCGTCCATCCCGGTTCGCTTGCCCACTCGTAGGTGGAAACACCTGTTACAGTTGATGTAAATGCGTTCTGTAACACCGTGATTGGATGCTTTTTTAATTCTTCGCCTGTAACCACCGATGTTGCTTCGGTGATAAAACGGTTTTCTTTCCTTGCAAAAGGTACCGGCATTGTAAAGGAGTGGTCATTTACTTCAGTTTGCATTACTACGGTCAAATTGTCTGTGAATTCAACAGGTACCGAAGTTTCCACAAATCCAACAGCGGTCAGGTAAAGTTCGTCGCTCTCATAGACATCTTTCAGACTGAAAAATCCGTCGACATCAGATAAAGCAATTCGGCTCGACTCGGATACATTGATTACGGCACCGGAAATAGGTTCACCCATTGTGTCAACAACACGACCCTTCAGGGTTTTCCCCTCCTGTGCATGCAGGGTAGTGACTGCCATAAGGAGGAAGATGCCCATGAACAGAACTCTCCCTATTCCTGCCGTTTTATTTATTAATCTCGTATTCATACTTATTTGATTTAAGAGTTACCAACCCGGATTGTTTTCAATATTCGTCTTCCAAACTTCAGCTTCTGGTATTGGATAAAGATACATTCTCTCCTCAAACGGACGCTTTTGGATCATTTTGCGCGTAATAACACCACCGGTGCCGACTTCCACGCCGTAGAGTGAGCGGGATAATGCTTCAACAGCTACATTCCAACGGCGTACATCCCACATCCGATGCTCTTCAAAGGCAAGCTCGACGGTTCTCTCCTTACGGATAAAGTTTCGTAAAGCCTCCTTTGTGTTTAAATCGGCCCGTGATGCGACATTGCCGGTGATACCACCGCGATGACGAATTTCATCTAATGCGTCGTACACTTCCTGGCTGGGACCATATGCTTCATTCATTGCTTCGGCATAATTCAGCAAAACTTCTGCATAGCGCATGATGATCCAGTTACGATAACTTCTCCCGGAATGCACGTTGCTCAATATGTTCTCCGGAATGTATTTCCGTACATAGTAGCCTGTGGGGGTTGCGTTGGCGTTTCCTACTGGATTGTCCCGTTGTCCTTTGATTACATTAATGATGCCGTTGCCCCATTCAACTCCATGATAGAGGACGGTTGAAGCCAGTCGAGGATCACGGTTACTCCACATCTGCTGGTCGCTGTAACCGCTTTCGGTATTGACGGGAGGCGTGGAGGTTCCACTATAAACCGGAGCGCCTGTAGCGTCATACTGTGTGAAGGGTGAGTAGCCGTCGGCCATGTCGTACATATCGATCAGATTCTGCGTAGGACAAAGACCTCCGTTACCACCTTCACCTACCGGCGTATCATTTGAAATTGCGCTCCACCCAATCTGCACATCGTTCCGAAATATGATGGTTTCAGTATTGTTGCCCTGATAGGTGGTGCGGAGAATGGCATTTGTGTATGCCGTTCCGGTTGCATCAGATGAATGAAAGAGTGAATAATTACTTCCGTAGGTATCCATGAAGCTTTTCGAAGCGTCTGCCGCGTCTGCCCATGTGATTCCTGATTCACCGCTGAAGCGGGGGCTGGCCATATAGAGCATGATCCGTGAATACAGTGCCCTTGCCATGGGCTGGCTGATACGTCCGGCATTTGCTGCTTTTGCACCGTCCTCATAATTCATCAGCCCGGCTTCACATTCCATCAGTTCACGTAGTATGAAATCAACCACATATTCTTTTACTGTAGGACGTGTTGTATAGCCTGTCAGCAGATCTCCATCGGGATCAAGCACCTCTTTTATAATCGGTACAGGCCCGTAGCTCTTGAACAATTCCCAGTAGAAGTAAGCACGCAGGAAGCGAGCTTCCGAGATGAAGTTTGCCTTGTCGATGTTATACTTTTCATCCGAATCGGTCGGATCCTTGGGTACTTCTTCGATGTATTCGAGGGTCATGTTACATTTGCGAATGCCGCGATAGAAATGTTCCCAGGTATCGATCAATTCGGGAGAACCCGAAGCGCCATAAAAATTACCAATGTTGAAAGAGAGTTTCACCCCGTTGGCGTAACTGGTCTCGGCCAGATCGGTGGTTGCATCCAGCCAGGTGGTGTTGATGCGTCCAGCGCCATGACGGAAGAAGTTGTAGGTATCTAAATGTTGTTGCCTGGCAGTATTCCAATCGCCAAAAACCTGTTCTTTTGTTAGTTCGTTGCTGGGTTGTTTGTCAAGGAAATCACCAAACATATCTTCGCAGGAAGTAAACAGCAATCCAATGGTCACACATATCGATGCGACGTATATAATAGTTTTTTTCATCTTCATCATTGTTAGAATTTAACGTTTACACCAAAGTTCAATGTCTTCATTATCGGATATCTGTTTGATCCGTTGCTCTCTGGGTCGCTCAGATCATTCAGATGATCCCATGTGATCAGGTTGTTGCCATTGACGTAGAGACGGCAATCACTCATACCCACCAATTTGGTCCACCTGCTTGGCAGCGTGTAACTCAATTCCACATTTTTCAAGCGGAGAAAAGCACCGTTCATCAGGAAGAATGAATTTGCGCGTTGGTTGTGGTTTCCATAATTGTCATAGTGGAGCAAAGGATAGATTGCCGAGGCAAGGTTCTGTGATTCCGTCAATGCCGGATTCCATCTGTCCAAATGATGCTCTTTCACCTTCCCTCCATTCACAAAGGCGAACTGTGCTTCCGCATCGAAGTAGCGGCTGACCTTGCTGACACCCTGGAACATGAGGCTTAAACCCCATCCCTTGTAGTCGGCACCTAACGAAAGTGAATAGGTGTTTTCCGGGATATTGCTGTAACCGATAAAAGTCTCGTCGCGTTCGTCGATAAATCCATCCTTGTTCATGTCCTTGTATTTCAGGTCACCTGCCTGAACTGTACCGAACGTGGAAACAGGGAAATCGGGATTGGTTAGATCAGCGGATGTGACAAATCCTTCGCTAATCAATCCGAAATATTGATTGATGGGATGACCTTCTCGTTTGCGATAATCTGTTTTCAGGTCAGGCTCATCCATGTTTAAAATTTCATTTTTGGCATGTGTGAAAGAGAAGCCAACTGTGTAATTCAAGTCATTCCCAATGCGATTACGATACTTCAGGTCAATCTCATAACCGGCGTTTTTGGTCTCTCCCAGGTTACCTGCGGCCATCCAAACGCCCACCCACTCAGGACGAGTCTGGAAGGAGGTCAGGATGTCGTTACGACGTTCATAGAAAATGTCAGCCGTTCCAATCAACATCCCGTTCATGATGCCGAATTCCACCCCGAGGTTGTATTTGTTGGCACGTTCCCAGGTAACTGCATAATTGGGATATTGACTTTCATAGATACCGGTTACGCCTGTTTGTCCGAAATAGTAATCATTGGATATCTGTGCCCATTTCTCCTCGTAAAGGAAGCGTTGTTGTACTCCGTTTACCATATAAACATCGTTACCTACCTGTCCGTAAGAGGCACGTATCTTAAGGTTGTCCAACCAATCCTGCGTGCTCTCCATGAATGATTCATTGTTCACTCGCCATCCTATCGAGAAAGAAGGGAAGAAACCGAATCGGCGTCCTTTCATGAAGTTTTCCGAACCATTATAACCTGCATTGAATTCAGCCAGATAACGGTCATCATAACCATAGGTGACACGTCCTACCAGTCCTTGGTAGCGCTTTGCGAGATCTGCCTGGAATCGGTAGTCGTTTTGGTTGTATAGCATCATCGCAGTGATGTCATGTTCGCCAAACTGACGTGCATAGTTCAGCTGAGCCTCCATATAAAGTTTATAAGTGGTCGTTTGGTTGTTACCGGCATATTCCAATTCTGTGTCACTGTTGAACTGATTGTAAGCAGTGATGGATTGATAGTTTGCTCTATCGTTCAGCTCGTAGGTCGCAAAATCAGCGGTGAAACGACGCATGTAGTAGGAGTCGTAGTCAAACGAGAGCATTGCTTTGGCGGACAATCCTTCCGTTAGCCAATCCATTTTGTAGTCCATAATAAAGTTGGTTTCGTTGATCGTATTGGTTGCGCGATAGAAACCTCCTTTTGCCAGCCGTGCTGCAATGTTATTCTGATATTGTGAGCTGCCTCCGTAGAGTATCACTTCCCGGTCACCTTCCGTCACTGTATAATTGATAGGAAAGAGCCAACTGGGAGTATGGTTTATTTCGTAGAATACCTCGTTTGCATTCGCATTTGGACCGTTTCGTTCCTCGAAGCGTGTGCCGAAGTTCACCGACATGGTCAGGTCTCTGGTAAGGAACAGGTCCATGTTCCCGCGAAAACCAAACCGGCGATAGCTGGTGTTCGACTTGTTGCCGTACTTGTCAGTACTCAGGTTCTTATAGAGACCATCCTGGTCGTAATATTCTCCCGATGCATAATACCGCATGCGTTTTGAACCTCCTTGTACACTGAGGTTATAACGCTGCGCAGGTGCATAACTGTTGAGGATGTTGTTATACCAGTCAACATTTGGATAGAGCAGGGCATCAACACCGGTCAGTTGTCCGGCCGAAGATTTCCTGAACATTTCCAAATCGGTTGCAGAATATTGAGAAAGCAGGCCATCATTCGCCAGGGCTTCTTCAAGCAGCACGACAGAGTTGTAGGAATCAAGATAGGAGTCGTTACGTGTGGGGGTTTGATACTGCCAGTTGGCTGTAAGGCTGACAACCGGTTTTTGATCTTTACCCCGCTTAGTGGTAATCAGCATAACGCCATTTGCGCCGCGCACTCCATAAACTGCGGTTGCTGAAGCATCTTTTAAGACTGAAATCGATTCAATATCATCAGGGGCAATCTGGGAAAACTGACGCTCCACACCGTCTACAAGTACCAGGGGTTGGCCGTTACCTGCAAATGTTGCAATACCTCGGATGTAGATGGATACATCGTCAGAACCGGGAGCTCCGGATGATTGTGTTGTAAAGACACCCGGAATCTTACCGACGATAGCCTGTGATACGTTTGCGGCCGGCGATTTGACCAGCTCGCTACTGGATACCTGGGAGATGGCACCAACCACACTCTCTTTCTTCTGTCCACCATAGCCTACAACGATCACCTCTTCCAACAACTCCGTATCCTCTTCCAGGGTGATTGAGAGTGTACTCATTCCTGCTACAGGTACCGTTTGGGTTCGATACCCCACGTAGGAGATCAGTAGTTCGGAAGCCTCACCGTTCACCGTCAGCGTGAAATTACCATCAAAATCAGTAGCCACACCATTCAATGTTCCAACTTCCTGTACAGTAGCACCAATAATTGTTTCTCCCTGCACATTGCGAACCACACCACTCACCGTTTTCTGTTGGGCATAGATATTCATCTGAGATGATAGCAGCAATAAAAGCAACAGCATTCGGAAAGTTGAATTTCTCAATACTATTATATTCATTTTATTGTTTTTCATAGATAGAATTATTTAATGAATGGATAGGTAGATATCGAAATGAAGTCCATATGAGAACTATCGGTTGTGAAACAGCTGCCTAACGGTCCGGTCGGGAATTCGTTGTGGAAGTATGAGTAATTCATGGTAACTCCCGCAACGGTAGTTACTTTAACGATTATATCCAAGCGCGTGTCTATTCGACGTATCGTCATGTCCACAAATGCACCCTGCATATCTGCAACGAATGTTTCAAAATTGAAATTATGCGAGATGTTTTCACCAATATAGTATGTACCCCATCCGTAAGCGTCTGAACGAAGCACCATGTATTCCTCAACACCCTCGGAACCGATCGCAATTCCATTGGTCAGCACAAGTACCCAGTTGTTCCAGTTTGCTCCTCCGCTACCGTAGTTGTAGAACTGGTATTTGATGGCGCCATTGCCGTCGAATGATTTTAAATCTGAGTGAATAGACCACCATCCGCTCGTATTGTCTTCTGCGCCGAATCTGTTCTTACCTTTCTCGTAGAGGGTACCGGAATATACCTCTTTTGCATCAATCTCAATATAAGATTTCTCGACTGTCAGGAATGCTCCCCACTCGCCTTTCACTCCCTCCTGGAAGTAAGAATAGGTATATTCCTTGCCGCCGGTAGTGGTAGCGATAGCTGTCACTTCAAGGCGTCCGTCTATGTTTTTTAGAGTCAGATCCACGGTGGCACCGTTCATGTCGGCTATGAAATTGTCAAAGTCGAAATCGTGTTGGATGTTATCTCCACTATAGTTAGCCGATCCCCAACCATATGCATCGGAACGCAATACGAAATGTTCGGCATAACCCTCTTCTCCAAAAGCCTTGCCATTGGTTACGACCACCAACCAGTTTTCCCAGTTGTTTCCACCACCTGAGTTGAAGTTTTTGAACTTGAAATGAACGATCCCATTTCCGGTAGTAGATACCACTTCTGAGAAGGCACTCCACCAACCGGTTGTGAAGTCGGTCGCACCAACGGTGATAAACTCCTGAAACGCATTGCCACCACCACCGCCTTTCACCGGAGTAGCTTTTTCCTTCCCGGTTATGGTGTTGCGATAGAGTTTGAAGTCATCCAGCCACCACTCTGCCGGTTGCTGACCTGACCCGTTTCCAATGTATAGATAAGGTGCAGTTGCCATGAATTGAACCAACTCCTCCCAGGAAGCATAATCGGCATCACTACTCGTGACAATCCGTTCAGCTGCTTTTTCACCGTTAACATGGATGGTATAACCGGTGTAGGTGACTGCTACGGCAACGTAATACCATTCTTCAGCCGTGAAGAGTGAAGGTTCACTTTGACGCTGTGCATAATCAACGCCATTGAAATTAATCTGGCCATTCGCCGTGAAGAACATCTTTTGTGAACCCTCCACATTTTGGAATGAGAGCAGAGCTCCGGCATTGTCTTCTGCCGATTGCTTCACCCAGAAAGTAAATGAAACTGCATTCTGTACTTTTACATTGAGAAGAGGATTTGGTATCTGTGTATACCCTCCATCAAGTTGTAGTACATTTCCAAGTGAATCGTCATTCATGATCTGAGGCAGATTTCCCCCATCGTATGCGGCTAGCATGATTGCCTCAGGGTCTAAATCCTCTTCGAACCCAAGGTTCAGAACCTGTTCAAGCCGCGGATAAACTTGATTTCCTGCGGGAGGGTCAATTTGTCCCCATTGTTCACTACAAGACGATAAACAAAGGAGAACCGCCACCATTCCGGCGAAAGAAAGTTTATGAATTCTTTTTCTTCTTTTCATGAGTTAAAAACATTAAAGATTAATCAAAACATGATTACAAATGTATAATAATGTTGATATCAGGGGGTGGATTTTTGATTTTTTTAGGTGGACAATCAGATTATTAAAATAGATGATGTTTCAGGGTATTTTATTATATTTCAGATGTCTTTCACGGTGAACAAAACGATTGCACCACCTTTGATTGTATTTATAACAATCAAAGGTGGTGCAATTAAATAAAACCGTTGCTTAGTTACAACGATGGACTCACCTGCCTGATGCTTCCATCCTCATTGAACTCCATTTTGTCGATACAGACTTCCCGGTGATAGCCCGGACCCTCATTCAATGAATGCTTGTTGATGCGGTGGTAGACAATATACCACTCATCTTTTCCGGGAACCTGCAACACCGAATTGTGTCCGGTGCCATATATCTCCCTCTCTTCGTCCTTCATTATGACGATATTGTTGGCAGGGATATGTAGTGGCCCCAGTGGTGAGGTTGCAGTGGCATAACGCACCTTGTAGTTGGGGCTGCCGGTATCATCTTCCGACCAGAGGAAGTAATAGAGCCCATTCCTGTAAAAGATGTTGATTGCCTCCCGGAAAGTCCGGTCAGGGGTCATTTCCTTTACCGGACCCTTTTTGATGGAAACCATGTCTTTTTGCAGCTCGGCAACGGCCATGTAACCATTTCCCCAATAGAGGTAATTCTTTTTGCTCACCGGATCGAAAAAAATGTCTGGGTCAATCTCCTGACCGCCCTTCACTCCTTCCGGTTTGAAGTCAATCAATGGTTTTCCGGAATCAACAAAAGGACCGGTGGGGTGGTCCGCAACGGCTACGCCAATCTTCTTGGGTTCACCCTCTTTACCGCCACTGAAGTAATAATAGTACTTGTATTTGTTCTTCCCTTCCTTCTTTTCTATGATGCAGGGAGCCCAGGCGTTGCCATCGGACCACGACACATCTTTCAGATCCAGTATTACCCCTTCATCTTTCCACTCACTGAGATCTTCGGAAGAGAAGCTCTTAAAGTAGTAGCCTCCCCAACCCGGAAAACCGTCACTGGTAGGATAGATATAATATTTACCCGTTTTTTCTGAATAAAGCACATCCGGGTCGGCAAAATATCCCGTCAGCACGGGGTTCTGAGTGGCAGGCATCTCGAAACCTTCGGGAACGCCCCATCTTGTGGTGAGCGCTTCCAGCTCTTTCCTGGTAATGGGAATCACACTCCCGTGACGAGGCTTGAAATCCATGCTGATCTCGTGATCAATCACCCTGAACTGATCGAGATCAACGCTTTCACAGAACTGGTATTCCCCCCTTCCATACACATCATACAGCAGGATATATTTGTCCTGGTTGGTCAGCTTAAAGATGGATGAACCTTCAACAGCATGGCGCGTCTGCTGTTTGTAGTCAGGCTGCTCAATCCAGCAACCGGAAGTGAGGTTATCGGTCATGGCTTTCCTGATGCCGTTGCCATGTCCCTCGGTTTTGTAAAACATATGGAAGATCCCGTTCTTGTAGATGATATCACCATCGATACATGATTTTCCGTTTTTAGGGAAGAAAAGTTGCTTTGCTGTACCTTCCAGATCGGTGAAATCTGAATTGGCATAGGCATAATAGATGATGTCAGGCCCGTTGCCGTGCTGCATCGACCAGTAGACAAGATATTTCCCGGCATGAGGATCATAAATGGTTTGGGGTGCCCATACCCGTTTCAGTTCTTCCTGTCCCGGGTATTTTTTCTGGATGTTGATGGTCGATGATGTCCAGTTGACAAGATCTTTCGATTTCAGGAGTACCATCCCCCGGTTCGAATCCCATCCTTTTGATGAGGTCATATCCGTCACCACCATGTAAAAGGTCTCCCCATCCTGACTCCTCAAAATATGCGGATCCCTGACTCCTCCTGTTTCACTGATTTTCTTTGAATCAATTACCGGCCTGTTGTTGTTCAGTGCCCGATAGTTATAGCCATCCAAACTGACCGAGAAGCATATCTGCTCTTCTTCCACACTGTTTCCGTGGAAATATGTGAAAAGATAGGCCACATAATCCTTCTCGGCAATATTCGGGGCATAACCCTCTCCGGCTCTTACTCCTGTAAATGTAGCGACAAGAGCTACAATCATTGTAAAACTAGTAAGTCGTTTGCTCATATATGTTTGGATTAAACGGTTTCGATTCATAAATGATGTTTCAATGTTTGAGCCATTCGTTATTCAGCAACCAGAGTAACTTCAGTCGATTCCAGCCAGGGAGAAGTGAAGTTAATTTTTATCTCCCCCTCTTCACCGGTTGCCTGTACATATGCAAGTATACGTCCGTGAAAGACACGATGCCGGTTGTCGGTATAATCGCTCATGTCTGAATTGTTACTTGCTTCCAATCCGAGCAATTCCGCCGGACCGGAGATATGGCAAGTCACTTCGTTGTCTGACAGAATCACCGGAACGCCATCTTCATCGACCACTTGTACCACAACATGAGCCAATCCCTTCCCCTTGCTGATCTGTTCTGCTGCCTGAACAACCTGCAGGGCGTAGGGCCGTTTGGAGCTCTGTATGGCATAATTTGATACGGCGTTGTTATCCTGATCCATGCCCACTACTTCCAGTTTACCTGCTGAGTAAGGGATGTCCCAGAATATAATCCCTGTTCGATCGTCATACTCCTTTGTTTCGCCTACCTCTTTTCCGTTCAGAAATAGTTTTGCCTTGTCTGCATTTGTATAACATACCACCCGGATCGATTGACCTTCATTGTAGTTCCAGATGGGCCATGCATCCATCGACGGTACTCTTTCAACGTAGTTCGATTCGTTCCCTTCTTCGGTTTGAGACAATACATCTCTCGACTGGCTACGGGCCCCTCTTCCGGGAGTAGGGTAGGTTCCCAGGTAGGCCATTGGCTTGTCTGACCAAAGGGACTGTCTGAAATAGCCTCTCGGTTTGATGAATCCTCCGAAGTCGAGCAGACCTGAATAAAAGCCTCTCGAGGGCCAACGACCCGATTCCCCGAGATAATCAATTCCAGTCCAGAGGAATTGTCCGAAGATATGTTCCTTGTCACGTGTGGCCTTCCATGCAGCCATGTCGTGCCTGTTTTCACTTCCATAAATAACACGCTCGGGATATTTCTCATGATCACTGTCGTATTTGTTTTCAGTGTAGTTATATCCTGCGATATCCAACGCTCCGGGATATTCGGTTTCGTTCGACATGGCCACACCGGCCAAGCCTGCAGTCACGGGACGTGCCTTATCATATTCTTTCACCACTTTCACCAGGCGTTTGGCAATATCCCCCAGCTCCATCGCATCGGGTGCATCGGGATTGTATCCACCATAGGAGGCTTGTGTGAATCCTGCCTTCTCTCCACCAAGTACCGGGTGAGAATAGGGGTCGTTGGGGTAATCTACCTCGTTGCCGATGCTCCAGGCAAAGACCGAGATGTGATTGCGATCGCGCCGCACAAGGTCGGCAAGGTCAATCTCGCTCCATTCCTTGAATATATCGTATGAACCCTGGAATCCGGGAGTCCCCACGTTCCAGCCTTCCAGCCACTTTCGCTTGGGGAATACCCATTCATCATACATCTCGTTGAGGACCAGTATGCCCAATTCATCACACAGGTCATACAGATCTGTTGCCTGTGGATTGTGACTTGTCCTGATCGCATTGACCCCAATCTCTTTCAGCGTTTGCAAGCGCCTTTTCCATACGTCGCGGTAGACCGCTGCACCCAGCACGCCTGCATCGTGGTGAAGGCAGACACCTTTCACCTTCATCCATTCTCCGTTAAGCGCAAACCCTTTGTTCGGATCAAATGTGTAGGAACGAAATCCCGTGCGGGTGGTTGTCTGATCTGTCACCATTTTCCCTTTCAGCACGGTGGTCTTCAGCTCATACAAATTCGGGTCGGTGAGGGACCACAATGCCGGCTTGTTCACCTTTAAGGTGGTTGTAAGTTTATTCCCGCTGCCCGGTTTCGCGATCAGTTTCTTCGATGTTTTTGCCACCAGTTTTCCTTCCGGTGAGAAGAGTTCATTGACAACGGTTAATGAGGTGTTGAGCTCCTCTTCGTTGTTGATGTCCACCTCCACGTTCAGCCTGTACCCATTCTTAATCTCTTCGGGATAGGCATAAACACCCCATTGGGCAATGTGTACAGGGTTGGCGTATACCATCCATACGTCACGGTAGATGCCTGAGCCGGTGTACCAGCGTGAGTCGGCTGATTGGCTGTGATCGACCCGCACGGCAATCACATTCTCCTCTCCATAACGGATGTGGGGTGTCGCATCAACCATGAATGAGATATAACCGTTGGGACGTTTTCCCAGCGACTCTCCATTCAGAAACACTTCGCTGCGGTTGTAGACCCCCTCAAAATAGAGATATACTTTCTCTCCCTCTTTTTCTGCGGGGACATTGATTGTCTTACGATACCAGCCAATCCCGCCCGGCAGATAGCCTGTTGCACTGGCCAGGGTGGGGCTCAGCTGACCTTTCACACTCCAGTCGTGTGGGAGGTTGACCTGTTGCCAGCGAGAATCATCAAGCGTAATTGCCTGACCCTCTTTTACGTCATTCAGGACAAATTTCCAGTTTTCATTGATCCTTTCAGGCTTGCCGAAAGAGACCTGTGCCCGTAGTGACGGCGCAATTCCTGAAACCAGCAATAACACAATAATAAATAAATTTTTCCGCATGCGATTGTTTGTTTGAATTGGTCTAATGGTGAATATTTGTATGGCAACGATAAGCAATTACATCTAAGTTCTTAAAAGGTGTCCGCAACAGCTTTCAATGGTTAATTCTTTTGATACACCCTTACGTAATCGATCTCATAGTGGAGGGGAAATGCCGAATCATCGGGAACACCGCCGTGTTGTCCTCCAATTGCCAGGTTTAACAACAGATAATGGGGTTGTTTGAACGGGTTTCTGAAATCACCGAGTGACCCGTTCACAGTTTCAGAAAGATCGATCTCGTTGAGCAGTTCATCATCGAGGTACAGTTGAATGGTCTCTTCATCCCAATCCATACGCCAGATATGGTATTTGTCTGCCCAGTGAGGATCCTTTTTGGTGAAATGGGTAAAGGGTGTAGCGGAGCTGTCCCATTTGGCCTTGAATCGCTCCTCTGTACCCCAGGCTGCGTTGGCCAGGATATGGGGTTCTCCCTCAATGCGGTAATATTCCATGATGTCGATCTCTCCGTTTGAGGGCCACTCCTTCTCCGAACCGAGTGTCCAGATAGCCGGCCAGGAGCCACTGGCTGTTGGAATCTTTGCCCGTATCTCGAAACGCCCATATTGAAATTCTTTCTTACCCATTGTTTTGATGGATGAGGAGCTATATTGAATCTCTTCCCTGCTGCTGCGCCAATCGTTGCTTCCTGCTTCAAAGAGAGGGTTGTTTTTCTTCTCCCTGCGACCGGTGATGATGAGTCGGCCGTCACGGCAAAGAGCATTCTCCTGCTGGTACCACTGCAGTTCATGGTTGCGTACGAAACCCTCTTCAAATGACCATACAGCCGGGTCTGGTGTGCCTTCCTGGTTGAATTCATCGTGCCACACCAAGTTGTATCCTTCAATTTCTTCAGGGGCCGAAGAATCGGGTGTGAGCTCGTCAAAAATGGTTAAATCCCACTCATCAAACCATTTGAGAACAGGAAGCCCATCTTCAAATAGAACCGGCAGCCATATGTATCTGCCATCTATAGGGGTGTCGGGTTTCCAACGATCGGCCATGAATATATAAGCATCTTTCTTTCCCTGTAGCGGTATGATGAAGGTGCTTTGCGAATGAAAAGTGAGATCGGCATCATCTCCGCGAGCAGGGTTCGGATGCAATGTCCATGGCCCCATGATGTGATCGGCAGTCAGCAGACGCGCCGCATTCGGCGCCCATCCCGTGCAGCCCGATGTTATCATGAAATAGCGTCCATCTTTTTTGAAGATTGCCGGGGCCTCGTTGTGTCCACCCGGTTCTACCCGCACGTAGTTTCCCGAGTGATCAAGATAATCGTCCGTTAATTCAGCGATGTGGAGGGTGAGATTTTCTTCTGAAGCGTAGATATGGTATGCCTTCTCATCATCGTCCACAAAGAGGGTCATGTCACGCGACATCTGGCCCCCTTCAAAATCGCGGCGAACAAGCAAGCCATCTTTCAGGGCCTCCATCCATTCGGGAGTCCACCAGTCTTCAAAGTCGGAAGGCTGCACAGTCGAATTGCGTTGTTCCTCCGTCATATTCATGGGCCATACACCCGCGTTTACCCTCCCGTTTTTAACCAGTTGATAAGGGCCCATGACCTCGTCGCTGACCGCGACTGCCACATGGGCCGCTTCATATCCCCTACCTTTGAGTTCCAGGTGAAAATACATCACAAACTTACCTGTTTTGACATTGTAAATAACCTTGGGACGTTCGATGGTGCTTCCTTTTACGATTGGACTCTCCTGGTCATCACTCACCGTTAATGCTACCCCTTCATATTTCCAGTTGTATAGATCGTCTGATGAGTAGCAGGTTACCCCCACGTGTGCAGCGTTCGACTTTTCACCTTTGTGCTCACCAAACCAGTAGTATCTGCCCTCGTGAGAGAGAATGCCTCCACCGTGTGCGTTAATGTGATTTCCCTGGTCGTCGCGCCAGATTGCCCCCGGGGTGAAAGCACTTTTTGCGGTGCTGTATTTTACCATCTCAGAAGCGGCCAGCAGGAAAGCTCCCACACCGAAATCGGAAGTGGTCTCAGGACCCACATTACGGTGTTGGTCTGCTCTCTCTCCGATAGGCTGCACAAAGCCTACCAGACCGTTCTCCTGCAGTGCGATGTTGCTCAGGTATTCCCATCCCTTTTTCACTACGGGCAGAAACTCTTTTTCCGATAGCAGGCCATTGTTGATTCCCCAAAGGTATCCATAGAGGAAGAAAGCGGTTCCGCTTGTTTCATATCCGGGTGCATGTGAGAGGTCCAGCAGGCTCCTTGACCAGAAACCTTCATCCTGTTGCGATGCCATCAGCGAGGAGGCCATGGCCCTGTAGATTTGGATGTATTCATCGCGGTGAGGATCACTTACCGGCAGTTGGTTCAATACTTTTGCCAGTCCGGCAAAGACCCAGCCGTTGCCCCGGGCCCAGAAGTCTTTTTTGCCGTTATTTGTCTTGTGTGCAGGGTAGATATATTTGGCGTCACGATAGAAGAGTGCTGCTTCTTCATCGTACATCAGATCCCTGGCAAATGTGAAATAGTCGTGCAATTTCTCCAGATAGAGACTGTTCCCGGTAATGTGATACAGCTTCGTCATCACGGGCATCACCATGTAAAGTCCGTCGGCCCACCACCAATAGTCATTCTGTGGTGTCCCCATCTGATATTCCATTACCTCCAATGCACGGGCAATCTTATGATCAGCAGGATCAAGATTGTACAGATCAGCATACACTTGAAAGCAGATCTGCCAGTCGCCGAAGAGCACATAGTCATCACTCTCACCGTAGCTGTATTTCCAGTTTTCCCGTGCGTCAGATTTGGCTCCCTTCCACTCATTCTGTTCGGCCCAGGCATGTGAAAAAGCGAGAAATTCCTCGTTTCCCGTTACTTCATAGGCTGCCATGTTGCCGGTGTGATAGGCCGCACGGTGCCAGAACGCATTACCGTGGTTGGGGTTATTTGTTTGCCAGTATTGGTTTACCTTGTTGAGGATTCCGAGTACCTCGGTTTTGGAAACAAAAGGTTGTTTTATTTCTTCACCCGCATTGACTGATGATACACAGCCGGTGACAATTAATTGAGCAACTATTGCCGCCAATATGGCAACACATTTGTTTTTGTTCATTTTTGTATGCTATATGTGATGTCAGACCATAAAAGAAAGCCAATTGATTTCTTCAACGTGACTTCAAATTCATATGTACCCAAAGATAAAAAAAAAGAGTGTAATATGAAGAAATGAAACATAAAAGTTGAAACGGCGTAGAAAGAGTTCAAAAGGAACTCTTTCTACGCGTTTCTCATTGATTGCTCAACGATTAGTTTACTGCCGGAACACCAGCTTCCAAAGGCCAATATGGATTTTGGTAGATGGTCGACTGTGTGGGATCATTCCCGTTTGGAGAGGTGAGCAGGAACTGTTTGATCATGATCGGTTCCAGATAGTGGGCCATTCTCCAGGTGCATCCCTCGAAGCCGGCCTGACCGGAGTAACGTTCAAAAGGACGCAGATACTCACTCTTCTCGGGAGGTGAAACGGTGGAGTTTGTACCCTCGTTGTACACCAGGTCACTTTCATTGTACCACTCTTGCATGGGGCTGTTCCACAGATGGAATCCTTCCATGTGATAAGGTTCATCAATGAGTTGATCCATAGAGCGCCAGCGGCGAAGGTCCATATAGCGGAATCCTTCCGCCAGCAGCTCGCTGCG
Organism: Dysgonomonadaceae bacterium zrk40; assembly: GCA_016916535.1. Taxonomy (NCBI): domain Bacteria; kingdom Pseudomonadati; phylum Bacteroidota; class Bacteroidia; order Bacteroidales; family Dysgonomonadaceae; species Dysgonomonadaceae bacterium zrk40. The sequence goes on along the minus strand of CP070276.1, from coordinate 1,170,751 downwards.
TCGTTCGCGACGAATATTGTACAATGTGGGGTCTGTGATAACCGATCCCGCGGTGAATGCGCCCCAGTCGTTTTCAGCTTCCTTGCTCATGTCGGTCAGTGAGATGGTCTTGTTGAAGTCGGGATCCACACCTGCTCTTTGACGGATCAGGCTCCAATACTCAGCAGCCGTAGCATCTATTGTTCCATTCAGGAGGTAGCTGGCTTCGATGTAGTTCAGCAGTGCTTCTACAGAGCGGAATGCGATTGAAGCAGTGTATCCGCCTCCGTTGGCGTAGTGCTTTTTGTTCAATGAGCCCCCTTTGCGGAGTGCATAACCGGTGGCGTAGCCACGTTCAGAATCACCCAGTGTGATGGCAGGGTAGGGTTCTGTCATCACCGCTTCTGTACCTTCCGGATTGTTGACTTCAAAAAGGATGTTTTTCTGTCCCGGTTCTTTAAGGAAGAGCGACAAACGGGTATCCCGGTTGGCTCTTACATCTGCAATCGTTTGGTCACCCATGTAATAACCGTTGCCCTCTTCGTAAGATCCGTTGGTATATAACGGTGTGCCATCCGCCATCAGGAAATTCTGAACATAGCCCCTGGTGAGGCCGATGCGGTAGTTACCCCTGCCTGCTGCAGCGTTGACATTGTGGGTGACAAGTCCCCGTGCATACTGACGCCAGAGCATTACTTCCGGATATTCGGAGAGGTCCTCATCGGCAAACATGTTGAAGTAAGGATTGGCTGCATCCTCTTCAGATTGCTGTACGGTGCCGGTATTGGGGGTGAGTGACCCTTTGTACTTGTCACCCACTGTTTTGGCAGCGTCAGCGGCCTGAGTCAGGAACCAGGTGACCTCGTTGTCGATGCTTCCCGCGGGATAGCTGTAGCTCGGATGCTGTTCAGTTCCCGGCCAATCTTCACCTCCCGGCACAAAGGCTGTACCCTTAAAATTTTTCAACCATGTACCCTCAAAGAGTGCGACTCTTGATTTAAGCAACAAGGCTACATCTTTGTTGATACGGGTGGTATTGAAATCCACATCACCCATGTATGTGTATGCTTTGTCCAAATCATCCATGATGAATCGGGCTACCTCGTTGCGAGGGAAACGCTTGCTGGCCTCAGCAAGAACTTCCATGTCATCGGGTAACGGCTCCGTGATGATCGGGAAATCACCAAACATCTGCAGTTTCTTGAAATATTCCAACGCACGGAGGAAATACATCTCGCCGATATAGTGCTTTACATGCGCATTGTTACCGCTGATCACTGATTCCGATCCATCCATGCTTTCGCCAAACTTCTCCAGCGTCTGTGTGAGGTAAAAGTTCACATGATAGATGCGGTTGAACGCCCAGTTGTTAGACTCACTATTGGGTACCAACCATCGATCAGTAGTATAGCGGTTGTTTGCTGTCACTCCGATTTGGTTGTCGGTACCGTTGTCTTCACCGTAAATGCCGTAACTCCAGTTGGAATGGCTGGGCAGGATATGAGGATAGAGATCCATCAATATTGCATCCAGCTGTGCGGCAGAAGAGTAATACTTTTCCGGAGAGATGTTCGACATGGGCTCCTTGTCGAGAAAATCATCACATGAGGTGATGCCAGCAAAGAGTACTGCCGCCAGAATGATGTGATATAGATATTTATACTTAAATGGTTTCATCTGTGTATTGTTTAGCGTTTATTAGAATGAGGTTGAAATCCCAAAAGAGAATGTACGTGCCAGTGGATATGCGTTTCCATAGCTTTCGTATCCACCGTCAATTGTTTCGGGATCGAATACCTTGAGCAGGCTTGTGCCTGTCAGCAGGTTGTCAATAGAAACAAACATTCGGCAGTTGGAGATGCCTGCTTTCTCTGTGAGATGAACCGGGATGGTGTAACCCAGCTGCAGGTTTTTTAAGCGGATATATGATGCATCCTGCAGGTATCTTGTCTGTCTTTGTTGGTTCTTACTGGTTCCAAATACAGGACGTGGAAAGTAAGAATCGGTGTTGGCCGGTATCACTCTTCCCTCCAATCCTATATCGTTGGGGCGGAAATAGTCCTGATGGGCACCCAGTGCTGCCGACCACCATTGACTGCTGGTGACGCCCCAGAAGATGGGGCTGCCGGTGAAATAGTCGCGTTTAGCCACTCCCTGGATGAATGCACGCATGTCAAATCCTTTGTAGCTGGCCGACAGATCCGCACCAAAGAAGTAGCGAGGAGTACTGTTACCAATCACTTTCAGGTCGCCATGATCGTCGAGTGTCTCCGCTCCTGAGCTGATGCCCGGTTTACCGTCAAGGTCAGCATACATGATGTCTCCGGCCGACCATTCAGAACCGAGGGCCGTTTGTCCGCCCACTGCTTCCAGATGTGCGTCCATCTCTTCCTGTGTTTTGGCGATATCAACGGTTTCATATCCCCATATTTCACCAATCTCACGTCCATTGTTGAAGTTCCAGATTGATTTTGTGGAGTTACCCGGATAGCTGCGGATAATGGTTCTTGCATCGTGTACATTGAGGGTGATGCCATAGCGGAAGTCATTGGATAGGTTGTCCCTCCAGTTGAGGGTGATTTCATTCCCCACAGTTTTCAGGTCACTGTTGTTGGAGCTGGGAGCCGAGAGACCTAAGGTTGCAGGTAGTTCCATTGCCGGTCCCACCATGTTGTCTGTGAAGCGGACAAAAGTATCGAATGAACCGGTGAGCCGGTTGTTGAACAAACCCCAATCGAGACCGATGTTCCAGGTACGTACTGTTTCCCAGGTGAGTGATGTGCTCACCAGGTTGTTCACCCATGCAGTGTTGGGGCGTGCCCCCCCTTGCAACCAGCTGCCTGCCTGTGGGTTGATGGTCATGGTGCGGTAAGTGGGGTACCAGGCATTGGTGCTCTGGTTGCCCAACACACCATATGAGCCACGCAGCTTGAGTTGGTTGACTACATCCACCATATCTTCCCAGAAACCTTCTTGTGCAATATTCCATCCCAGTGAGAAGGAGGGTGACCAGGTCCATCTGTTTCCTCTGCGGAAGCGTGAAGAGCCATCGTACCGGAGATTTGCTTCGGCCAGGTATCGTCCTTCATAATCATAGTTCACACGGCCAAAGAAACCTGCTGTCGACCACTGGTTGCGGTATCCCGAGATCTCTGCCGGACGCTCAACGCCCTTGCCATCAACACCCGATATAAGGTCGAGTTCCGGCAAATCTTCCGCCTGCAATCCGTAGCCGGTGGCAGAGAAGAAGCTCTGCTTCTGTTCATCTGCCTGGAAACCGAGCATCGTTTTAAAGTTGTGAGACTCATCCATGGTCCAGGAATAATCGGAGTAGATGTTCCAGTTCATGTAGTTCTCTTTTCGGTATGCCTGGTAGAGACTTGAAGTCCCCTGGGTGTCAATGACGTTACCCTGTACATCGTGGTTGTAGTAGGGGAGTCTTGTCTGACGGATATCCTGGTTGTTGATGCTGTAGTTGAATTCGAAATGAGTCTTCCAATTCTTGATGGGTTCCAGGATAAATGCTGCCTGTTGATAGATTCTGTCGGTCTGAGCCAAACGTTCTCCACCCAGCGCAAGCATCATTGCAGGGGTGTCAGCATTGCTGTTGTGATAATTCCCGTTTTCGTCATAGACAGGCAGGTTGGGCCATGTCTGTCGACCAATCTTCTCATAGAAGCCACCTCCGAAGTTCGTGGGGCGATGCATATCCTGACGTATCAGACGCATGCTGTAGTTGAAGGTTACCCAATCGGCAAGACGTGAGCTGATTTTCCCGGAGGCATTGTACCGATCCTGACCGTCAGAACCATGGTTCAGCATCCCATTGTAGTTGAGATATCCGAGTGAGGCGTAATAGTTCAGTTTCTCGTTTCCGCCGCTGATGCTCAGGTTATGGTTCTGAGAGAGCGCGTTGTCGCGGTACAACTCATTGTACCAATCGGTATTGGCATATCCGGTAGTGAAGGGGTCTCCTGCCGGTTTACCCCACACATTGCCATCAGTTAGCAAACCACCGCTGCTTGTGCCTCCTGCAGCCTGAAAGTCCATCATCCGCTTCATGGTTTCATTGTTGAAGATGGCTCCCCATCCGGCGTTCAATGCACCCTGGTTGTAGTAGTTGGCAAAGGTATAGGAATCCATCATCTCCGGCATGCCTATAGGGCTGGAAAGGCGGAAGCTGTTGTTGTAGTTGACCGATGTCCTGCCTTCACGTCCCTTCTTGGTAGTGATTAAAACCACACCAAATGCAGCACGTGATCCATAGATGGAAGAGGCCGAAGCATCTTTGAGCACCGAGATCGATTCAACGTCCTCAGGATTGAGGAGATTGATGTCGCCCTCCATGCCATCGATCAACACAAGCGGATTGTCGCTGGAGCCCTCACCAATGGTTCCTGTACCGCGGATACGTATCGACATGTTTGATTCGATGTCACCGGCATTGTGTGTTAGCTGGAGTCCGGGAATAAGTCCCTGGAGGGCATCAGATACCGTATTTACCGGTCTTGATTCAATGTCCTCAGAAGTGGCAACTCCAACCGCTCCGGTCAGGTTCACCTTCCTTTGTGTGCCAAAACCTACGACGACCACTTCATCCAGGGTTTTGGTATCCTCTAACAACACGATTTGCAGGGTTCCTCCGGTAACCTCTACTTCCTGCGTGATGTAGCCGATATAGCTGATTTGTAGTGTGGCACCAACTGGTGCCGATAGGGAGAAATTCCCGTCGATGTCGGTTACGGTCCCATTGGTAGTCCCTTTCTGCAGAATACTGGCGCCGATGATCGCATCTCCGTATTCGTCGGAAATGTTGCCCTTGACTGACTGCTGGGCGTATGTCATAAAACAGAATAGATTTATGACAGTGAATAGTAAGAATGTTTTTAGTTTGTACATAGATTTTTTAGAAATTTGGTTGCCGATTGACTAATGGCAAGTTGAGTTATAAACGGTGAACAGATTTAATCTTAAAAGAAATTTTTCATTCAAGGTTTTCTTTGCATAATTTGTGATTCATTTTAGTTTTCGATTATGTGAATGCTGCAAAGATAGGTTGTGAGCCATAATAGGGACTCCAATTATCATTAAAAAAGGGGGAATATTAGTGATGGGTAATATCTTCAGGGATGTTTATAGAGAGAGGAAAAGATGCATAAATTGAGTGATATAAATATATAGATCAAGGTTCGCACGTTTATCATATTGAGATGAATGAAGTTCTCTCTCATCTGGATTGTTTGCTTTCATTTTGATTGGATCTCATTCGGTACTCGTTCTAATCTCGTTCTAATATGGTTCTAATATGGTTCTAATCTCGTTCTAATAGATTCGAGGCAAATTAGAATCAGTTACGATTAAGATTAGGTCAAAATGGGGGTCATGTGAAGCGATGTCACAATAAAAACGCATCTCCCGGTGGGGGAGATGCGTTATGAAAAAAATATTATTTCAGTAAGTTTTGTCTTCACTACTGTCCGGTTTAATTTTCCCAATGTGTCAGCTTAAAGTATGAGTTGCATAATTTGGGTGAAAACTGTTTTACCGGTACTCATTTCATACGCTATTTGAAGGGAAAAGTAAAAGAATTGGTCAATTGAAAACCATTGGCATGAATGCATCAGTCAATGCATGCATGCCAATGGTTAAATAATAATTATCAGAAAATTATCTACCCGCAGGGCTGATCACAAAGCCATACGCATATTGGTTATCCAGAAGCCGGTATTGCTCATGGGGGAGCCTGCCCCAGCTGTCTTCACCTCCCAGACCACGCTGGTTGAGGTCGACATGCAGGATCACCTCGTTGCGGGGATTGATGTCGTTGATGTGTTGCTGTTTCTTGGTGAAACCCGGGTCAAAATCTTCCGGTAGGTAGTGGAGGGCGCTGACCCCAAGCGGCTGCAAGCCTTCAATCCGGATTCCTTCGCCTTCTTCGTTGGTGAGGGTGAGCCATCGCACATCAGTTTTGTACCCATTCTCCTGGGGGCGTACATAGGGAACATACTGATCTGCCACACTGCTGCTGTAGCTGCCAATCAGCGCCGCACTCTTGCGGTCGGAATAGTTTTCCCAGGGTCCACGTCCATACCAGCTGAACAGGTCATACTCTTTTTGCAGTCGCATCTGCATTCCAAAGCGAGGCATCTCCGGCAGATTTTCTCTGCCGGCTTCCCAGCTGCCCACTACGTAGAGCTTTCCGCCGGGTGAGGCGGTATAGGTCATGGTGTAGTTGGACGACACATCGTGCAGTCGATAGGTGGTGATGATGGTGAGCACATCATCTGCCTCATCCACATCGACCGCAATCACCTCTTTGTTGTTTCCGGCATTGCGCCATACAGATGAATGGAGCTGCATGCGGTTGCCAAAATCATTGTCGGTAGGGGCACGCCAGAATTGCGGCTGGGGAGCTCCCCGCAGGAGTGTCTTTCCTTTGTGCTGGTAGGCAACAAGTTCACCGCTTCGCTCGCGAAAATGAATGGTGACATCACCGCTGTTATAGGTGATCATGCCCCTCTCTCTGCTGATTTTAGCTGAGGCTTCCCCTTGGATTTCGCCATGAGCGGAAAACCAATTCTGTGTGCCTATCGCAAACTGTTCACGGGCGATCTCGTGGCCGGTAGAGCGCATCAGCTCCGGCGTGCGGATCGAGGCAAAAATGTTGAGGAAATACTCACCCCCCTTTTCGCTGGTAAGATCGGGTAGGGGAATCGTGATATCTTTCGACATCCCGGCAGGAAGATCTATCTTCAGAGTCCCTTCTGCAGCCTGCTCTCCATTACGAATCAGCTCCCAGCGGAAATCATACCGGTTGAGGTTGTGGTACAGGAAGCGGTTGGTGATTGTAATGATTCCCTTTTCGACCTCCTTATTCTTGAACAGGATGTCCTGATAAACTTTTTTTACCTCATAGAGTCCGGGGTGTGGCTCCCGTGCCGGGCTTACCACACCGTTGATGCAGAAATTCTCATCGTGGGTATAGCGTGCTGCACCAAAGTCACCCCCATAACCCCAGTAGAAACGACCATTCTCATCACGGGTGGCCAGTCCCTGGTCTACCCAGTCCCAGATAAAACCACCCTGCATATGGGGTGCCGTGTCGAACAACTCAAAGTACTCCGGGAAGTTACCCAGGCTGTTGCCCATGGCATGGGCAAACTCACACATGATATAGGGACGGGTTACATCTGTGCGTGATGCATACTCCCTGATGGACCCAAATCCGGCATACATGGGTGCCACGATGTCGGTGTTCTCGTTCTGTCCCGCCTGCTCGAACAGTACCGGACGTGACGGATCCTGCTCTTTCAACCATTCATACATCTCATAAAAGATTGGTCCGTTACCGCACTCATTCCCCATGCTCCACATGATCACCGAAGGGTGGTTCTTGTCCCGTTCATACATGCGGACAATGCGGTCACGGTGCGCATCGGCCCATTTGGGGAGATAGGCGGGATGCTTGCTCTTGTCGAATCCTCCCTGCCATTCTGCACCCATGCCGTGTGTCTCTATGTTGGCTTCGTTGCATACCAGCAAACCATATTCATCGCAAAGCTCATACCACAGGGTGCTGTGTGGATAATGACTCATTCTTACGGCGTTGACATTGAACTGTTTCATCAGTTGAATATCCCTGAGCATCGTCTCGCGATCCACTGTGTGTCCGTTGTGTTGATGGTGCTCATGGAGGTTCACACCCCTTACCATCAGCGGCTTACCGTTTAGCATCAGTTGCGCATCCTTGATCTCCACCTCGCGGAAGCCTGTTTTGGCAGATGTGGACTCGATCAGCTTGCCGGCAGCGTCACGCAGGTTCAGCACCACCGTATAGAGAACAGGTGTTTCGTTGCTCCAATGATGGGGGGACGAAACCTTGTGGCTGTATCGCACAACTCCGCTGTTGTTGCTTTTCACGTTTGCCGGTTTCGTCTGGGAGAGGATTTGTTTGCCCTGGTTGTCGATGAGTACCATCTCCAGTTGCATCGCTGCATTTGTAGATTGATAGTTCTTCAGCTCTGCTTCAATCTCCAGTGTGCCATTCCTGTAAGCATTATCGAGTCCCGCATTGATTGAGAAATCACGAATACGCACCTGGTCCGTGCTATAGAGGTAAATGCCGCGATCGAACCCTGACAGGCGCCAGAAATCCTGATCTTCCAGATAGGAGCCGTCGCTCCAGCGATATGCCTCTACTGCAACTGTGTTATTGCCCTTTTTCAGATAGGGGGTGATGTCAAATTCGGCCGGCATCTTGGTTACCTGGCTGTATCCCACTTTTTCACCGTTGATCCAGACATACATGGCTGTGGCGCTGCTTTCGAAATGCAGAAAGACACGTCTGCCATCCCACGCATCGGGGAGGGTGAAGGTTCGCTTGTAGCTTCCTACCGGATTGTCTTCGTGTGGTATGTGGGGTGGGTTGGCAGGGAAGACATATCGTACGTTGGTGTAAATGGGTGTGCCGTATCCCTGCAACTCCCAGTTGCCGGGAACCTCAATCTCTCCCCAATGGCGGGTGTCGTAATCATCCCTGTAAAAGTCTACCGGTCGCTCTGCCGGTCGCAGCACCCAGTTGAATTTCCAGGTTCCGTTGAGTGAGAGGTACCAGGGTGATTGCTCATACTGGTCTGATACTGCAAGTGATTCTGCATTGTAGGGCATCGACGTGGCCCGTGCCTCTTCTTTGTTGATCCCGAATACCAACGGGTTCTCCCATTCGGGTGTCTTTGCTGTTGATGTGAATAAAACCGCCAAAAATGAGATGGCAGTCCATAGCTTCTTACTGTTCATATACCATTCAAAATTTTATAGATTCTCTTTTTCATTTCGCTGTTTCGTTGGGTCAATAAAGTCAACGATAAAGATAATCTCATTCATCAGATGGTCACTCTAATTATCATTCAAAAAGGTGGAAATTTAAAGAATTAATCCCTTCTCGATCTCCTGGTTATCTGATAAAGGACTGAGATGAAATGAAATTTAAAAGTTTATGACTATTTTTGCATGGAGCTAAATTGGTAAAAGTTGATTTGTAGTGGCTGAATCTATGTCTCGTGTTTCCTCTATCCTCATCTTCATCTGTATCTTTCTATCTTCCCTCTCTGCTGGGGGGGTAAACAGTATGTCACGGCATAACTTTCATGCATTGAGTACGACAGAAGGTTTGCCAACGAGTGAAGTTCAGAAAGTGTTTCAGGACTCAGAAGGGTTTCTCTGGTTTGCCACACGCAACGGTCTTTGCCGTTACGACGGCTACGGGATCACCGTTTTTCGGTCCGACTTACCCAATACCCACCATCTGACCGACAACAACATCTATTGTTTGGCTGACGACGGGAGGGGGAACCTTTGGGTTGGCACCTCCAATGGTGTCAACCGTTTCGACAAGGCCCGGGGGGAGTTTGAAGAGATCCCCATTCAAAACAGTACCGGTAAAGTGGTGGCTGCCATCCTGATTACGGAGGAGGGACGCGTCCTGATTGGGCTGGATGATGGTCTCTTTGTGTATGACAGTGCCTCCGGCAGTTTTGTACACCATACAACCCTCCATATGGGAAGCACCCCGATTAACGCACCTGTGAAATCAATCTACGAAGATCAGCGCAACGAGCTTTGGATTGGCACCTGGAACAGTGGTCTCTATCGCTTCGACCAGAATCGTAACAACATTTACACCTATCCGAGGCTCAATCCGCGAAACTCAGCTCATGTCATCTATCAGGATAGCAGAGGACGAATCTGGGTGGGTGCCTGGGAAGGAGGATTGCATCTGTTGGAAAATCCGTACGAACCCGAACATTTAAGCTGGAAAACTTATCTGCACGATGCATCACAACCGAACAGCCTCTCCGATAACATTGTTTACGACATTTGTGAGGATCCGCAATCAGGCAATCTCTGGGTCGGCACCCGCAGCGGACTCAGTATCATGAACGAAACAGAACCGGGGAGTTTCATCAATTACAGTACTTTCAATGATAACAACCGTTTGCCCAACAACGAAATCAATTCAATAGTGGCTGATAACAGCGGGAACATATGGATTGGATCCATTGGGGGAGGGGTTATCTATACGAACACCCTGAAACCGAAATTTGAGTTCTTCCAGGTGCAGCTTCCCGAGATGCCCACTGCCGCCATCAGATCGATCTATCTGAACCACCATGACCAGATGTGGCTTAGCGTGGGCACCTATGGCATCGTCTTCTATGATCCCGAAAGTAAGGTGATTGTTCCGCAATCGGAGATGCCCGAATTCAGGGAGCTGAATCAGACCACTGTCTATGATATCCGTTCTTTCAATGGGGATGATCTTTTGTTCGCGACTTATGGCGATGGTTTGTGGCATTATCGCAAAGGTGAACCGGTAAAGACCTATACTACCAACAACGCTGATTTCATCCGGGAGAACCGAATACGAACGCTTTACGTTGACCGGAATCAGAATTTGTGGGTGGGTACCCAGTCAGGCTTGGGGGTACGTCTCAGTGACGGAAAAGGATTGACGTTCGATCAACTCACTGTAGAAGGCCGCGAACTGGCCAATGCAACCATGCTTCATATCATGGAAGATGGGGAGGGCAGAATTTGGATTGCCACCATCAATCATGGCCTGATCAGCGTGGAAGGTGATCCGGATAATCCGGATCACCTGGTTTTCCGCAACTATTCCAGAGAGAATGACCTAGTCACCTCAAATACATTTAATGTCCTTTTCCTCGACTCTTCAAATCGTCTTTGGGCAGGTGCAGAGAGTGGGAAGCTTTATCTTTTTGACAGTGTGTCCGACCGTTTCGTGGACAAATCACCCCGCTTTCCGATATTGGGCAGTATGATCAATTCCATTCAGGAGGACAGCCTTGGGAATTTGTGGATTGGTACCAATGTTGGTCTGGCCAGGCTCTTGTTTGATGAAACGAATGAGTTGGAGAGTTATCGGATCTTCAGCACTGCAGACGGTTTGCAGGATAATTTTTTCATTCCCAAATCTTCATACAGCCACAAGGACAGGTTCTATTTTGGGGGATACAAAGGACTGGCCTGTTTCTCCCCCGGGAAGATCAATGCTGACATTGTACCCACTCCTTTTTACATCACCGATATTCAAATAATGAATCGTTCATTCTCGGAATTGTCACCTGAGATTGCAAGCACCGTTTCAAAACTTGTGCCCACATTCACCGATGAGATTACCATTGAACATCGCAACAATAATTTCAGCATCCATTTTGCCTCATTAAACTATACCAATCCTGAGCTCACCCGATACGCCTATAAACTGGTGGGTTTCGATCAGGAGTGGCGATACAGTGATGCGAATCACAACGCTGCTCATTACAACAACCTGCCTGCAGGGGATTATACCTTTCTGTTGCGGTCCACAAACCTCCATGGCATCTGGAACAAGGAGACCAGACAATTGAAGGTATCGGTGTTGCCTCCTTTCTGGCTTAGCTGGTGGGCTTTTCTGATCTATTTCCTGTTGCTTTTAACCGTCGGTTACCTGATTTACCGGAATGTGACAAACCGTGTCCTGCTGCGCAATCAATTGCGATACAAAGAAATTGAACAATCGAAGGCGGAAGAACTCAACCATGCCAAGTTGCAGTTTTTCACCAATATCACCCATGAGTTATTGACCCCGCTCACCATCATCTCAGCTTCGGTCGATGAGATACAACGAACAGCACCCCGCGTCGAGGGTCTTTATGCCACACTCACCCGTAACATCAACCGACTGACACGTTTGTTGCAACAGATCCTGGAGTTCAGGAAAGCGGAGACAGGAAATCTGCAGTTGCGTGTTTCTTATGGTAATATCTCTGAGTTTATCCGCAATTCCATCGAAGCTTTCTACCCGCTGATCCGCAAGAAGAAAATGCATTTCTCTTTCCTCAGTGATCCGGAGGTGATTGAGGGTCTTTTTGATCCGGACAAGCTGGACAAGATTCTCTATAATCTTCTCTCCAATGCTGCCAAATATGTGGGGGATGGTGGCTCTGTTCAGCTTACGCTTTTATATGAAACAGAGGAGAGGGATCAAATCCGCATCTCGGTAAAAGATGACGGCACCGGCATCCCCGTTGATGCACAACAGATTTTGTTCAAACGGTTCTACGAAGGAGACTATCGGCAGCACAGAACAACCGGGACCGGCATTGGTCTTTCACTGGTGAAAGATCTGGTGACCCTCTCGCATGGTAGCATCGAGGTGGTGAGTGAGCCCGGTAAAGGGAGTGAATTCATTGTGATCCTGCCTATCGATATCTCCTACTTCGATGATTCCGAAATAGATCGTCCTATCGCCCACGAAGAGCAGGAGGGCACCGTTGATAAGCCGCAACCTGCTGTAGAAGATGCGCTCAATGAAGTGAAAAGAGGCAATCTCCCGGGGGTGTTGGTTGTGGAAGACAATGAGGATATCCTTGAGTTGATGCAGCGTTTGTTGAACAACGACTACCAGGTTAGTACCGCAACCAATGGGAAAGAAGCTCTGGTGATGCTGGAACATGAGAAGATCGATCTGATTGTGTCAGACATCATGATGCCCGAGATTGACGGAGTCGAACTGTGCCGTTTGGTCAAGAAAAACATTGAGTACAGTCATATCCCCATTATCCTCTTGACGGCCAAGACCGATGAAAAAGATCGTGCCGATGCTTATGAGTCAGGTGCCGACGCGTTTATCAGCAAACCCTTTAACCTGAATGTACTGCATGCCAGGATCAGAAATCTATTGAAGAACCGTGAACGTGTGGCGCATGATTTCAAGAGCCAGCTGGTGTTCGACATGAAGGAGATGAACATCACCAATATCGATGAGACCTTTCTGCAAAAAGCCATCGATTGTGTCAACCGGCATCTCGATGATTCAAACTTCGATCAGCTTCAGTTCTCGGAAGAGATGGGGGTCAGCAAGTCAACCCTCTACAACAAATTAAAATCGCTCACCGGACTGAATACATCGGCATTCATCACCAATATCCGGATGAAAGCTGCCTGTCGCATCATGGATCAGAACAGACAGATACGCATTTCTGAACTGGCCTATGCGGTGGGGTTCAACGATCCCAAATATTTCAGTTCCTGTTTCAAAAAGGAATTCAACATGCGTCCCACGGAGTACCTGGAGCGTTTTGCCGGTTCAGTTGAGAGTTAAGGAAGCATTTTGATCTCATCTTGCAAGAGTCTTCGGTTGAAAACAAATAACTGCTCAATGATACTTTTTGGCTCTCCCGTAGTCACCTCGCTGAGCACGAGACTTTCCAGGGAGATTGATTGATCGAGCAACCCGTCAATATAGGTGCGGAGTGTTCCCTCCTCATAAGTGATCACAAGCCTGAATTTACGGAGCTTCTCAACTGCGTACCATTTGCCGTTGGTAGCTCTGTCCTGTTTTTTCCAATTATCTGAACGGGCCAGCATATTGCTACTCTCATAGTGAGATACGCCATCGGTGAGGTAGGGCTTGGACATCTCCTCTTCCGGGATCACATAGGTGAGACCGGCAAATCGGATGATTTCTCCGCTAACCTTCTCTGTGGGAAACGAAAGCGTCAGCGCCAGGGTGAATGCCTCTGAGGCAGCAACCCTAATGGTGTCCTCCATCTGTGTGGTGGCTTCATGGTGATGCTCATAGAGCAACCCCTCTTCGGGACTAGTGCTGTCTTCCGGCAAGGAGATGGCTGTGCGGATGGCAGTAGGAAAACCTTCCGGCCTCTCTTTGCTCACAATCCAGTCGTAATAGTCACCCTGCATCCATGCCAGTGACGTCGCTCCTTGCAGCCCTGCGATGGCATAAGGGCGGATGTTGTTGGCAGGCGAATCGAAGGTAATCTGTTCAGTAGTCTGCTTGTTTCCATCAGCTGCAACGGTGAACTTTACCAGTTCGTACACATTCCCATGTTTACCCTTCACAGGCACCGATCCGTAAATCACCCGTGGATCATCCTTGTCGATGGTCATACCACCACTGTAACATTTCTCGATGTCGGGCGACTGGTGGAAATGACCTCCGGCGTTGGAGAGGAATGTTTTCTTCCACTCATTGCCTGTCCACTTTACATGGTAATAGTCATGTGAAGTTTTGGAAGTATCGATGCCTACCATAGCAATCACGGGATGTTCCTCCTGGTCGAGCACCAGTTCCCATATCCAGTTGCGTGCATGGGTGCTATCCACCACTGCATAGGGGTGTTGCTCCCGGTACCGGGGGGTGATGTCAACCTCATGCAGGGGTGAACTGCCAATCTGCGAAAGGATATCCCCTGTGATATCGCTCAGCTCGTAGGAGTGAATATCAATGCTGTTGAGGTAGATCCAGTTCTCGCTTTGGTTGTCGGGGTGGTTCGTGGTGTAGGCAAGATAAATCTTATCTTTTCCGTTGGTGGCATATTTGGCGTAGGGTCTTACTCCCGGAGCCCCTTTCATGGAGCGGACAATCTGATGGGGACCCCGGTCGAAAGCCACCCGGTCTTGCTCATCGGGGAGCGTCAACCGTGCAATGGTGGGGTGCCATCCTATTCCGCGCCAGCAGAGGTAGATATGTTCCGGATCATCCGATAGAATGAAAGGGGAGGGGTAGGTGGTATTGTGATCCGTCTCCAGCTGCATCTCTTTCCCGAGTGTGGTGATGTCTCCCGGTTCACGTGATACACGATAATAGAAACAAGACTCATCGGTGTGACGCGAGTAGAAGATCATGATCCGCTCATCGGGCAGCACCAGGAAGGTGGGATTGTTATGGTCGTCAGGTTGAAACCGCGAGCGGATCAACACTTCCGTGCTGCTTTTCGTGAGATGATCTATTTGTGTGGCTTTGATCGATCCGTGTACATCGATGTACCCAATATAGGTGCGATTGATGCTTCCCTGATCATCCTGGTAGTGCAGTGCACGGGGGTCTGCAAACCAGCACCAGGCGCCCTCTTCTGTAAGGGTGCTGGTGGTGATACCACTTTCGTTCAAAAATCTCTTTTCCTTCGTCCCGCAACAATAAAGTGTGGGGATGAGACAAAGGATGATTAGAATCACTTTTTGCATGGAGAGTTCGTTAAAAAAATCAAGCCAGATAGCTGCCGCTAAATGGCTTGATCATATTGTATCAACCGTTTGAAGCGGTTAATTGTTTTACCACAGGAAAATGTAGATGATTGTCACCAGCAGACAGATGCCCAGGGCTCCTAAGGCAAACCCCTTGTCGGTCTTGAAGAGTGACAGATCGAATGGTACTGCCTTCTCATCCTTGTAAATGTCATTGGCATTTGAGAAGAGGAACAGCGATATTGAAAGGATCAGTGATCCAAAGAAGAAGAAGGCTTCGAACCCGATGTTCTCGAGGTAGATCACCCATTCGTTGGTGCTGCCACCTATAAGCATAATCTTATGGATTGCAGCAGAGAGGATGAACAACAGTGCGAAGAAGAGGGTGAAGCGGGCCCATTTGAGCATTTTTCTCCGGTCATCACCGGTAGCTTTTTCTGCTGCAATCCTGGAGTTGTCCACATAGGTGATCGCTACGAAGATGAAGAACAGGATGATGAAGATATAGCCCATCCTGAACTGGAACGGCATGTCGGGCAACGCGATCTTGAAGAGCACTCCCATGGGGATGGTGAGGATCGAGGTCCAGATGGCTGCTTTCGAAGATGCTCTCTTCCAGAGAAGTCCCAATCCGAAGACCACGATGATACCTGGATAGATGAAACCGGAATATTCCTGGATGTACTGGAACGCCTGATCCAATCCCCCAAGCAGCGGCTCAACGGCGATAATGGCAATCACCAGTGCCAGGAAGGCAGTGAGGCGACCGATGCGTACCAACTGCTTGTCGGTGGCATCTTTCTTGATATGCTGTTTGTAGATATCCATCGTGAAGATGGTGGAGGTGGAGTTCAGCATCGACGCCAACGATGAGATGACCGCGGCAGCCAATGCCGCGAAGGAGAGTCCCTTGATCCCTACCGGCGCAAAGTTGCGGATCAGCCAGGGGTAGGCGTCATCGGAGACGTTGATCGATCCGGAAAGATCGAAGTAGCCCTGCTGGATACCCGGAATATCCTGCGGATAGTTGAACATGATGAAGGCGGTTACACCGGGAATCACCACGATAAAGGGAATCAATATCTTCAGAAAACCGGCGAAGATAAGACCTTTCTGTGCCTCGTTAATGCTCTTGGCCGCAAGTCCTTTTTGAATGATGTACTGATTGAAACCCCAGTAACCGATGTTGGTGAGCCATACTCCACCCACGATGGCAGCGATACCGGGAAGATCACGGAACGCATCAGGCGATTTCGATTTGTCGACGATTAGGTTGAAGTGGGTATCGTTGGGGATGCTTTTCAGCTTGTCGAAGATGATGGACATCCCGTCCAATGCGCCCTTTCCTTCACCCGATACGGCTTCCAGGGCAAAGTAAGCTGTGACCAGTCCGCCTCCGATCAGGAAGATGACCTGCAGCACATCGGTCCAGGCAACTGATGCGAGACCGCCGTAGATGGAGTAGATACCGGCGATGATGAATAATACCAGTACGATCTGCATGCGATACCCTTCCAATCCCAGGATCTGCTCAATGGCAATCGATCCCAGCCAGGCCACAGAGGTGAGGTTGACGAAGATGTAGAGGAAGAGCCAGAACACTGAGAAGGCCATACCCACACCATCGTTGTAACGTTCCCGCAGGAACTGGGGGATGGTGTATATGTGTCGTTTCAGCATCACCGGCAGTAGGAACTTTGCTACGATGATAAGGGTTACCGCAGCCATGATCTCGTAGGCTGCCACGCAGATACCGATCTTATAACCGGAACCCGACATGCCGATAAATTGTTCGGCAGAGATGTTGGCTGCGATCAGTGAAGCACCCACAGCCCACCAGGTTAACTTGTTGCCCGCCAGGAAATAGTCGTTTGCTGTCTTTTGTACTCCTTTCTTGTTTCTGGAAAGGAAAAGACCCAAACTGACTAGAAGTACCATGTAAATCCCGACAATGACAAAGTCAATTGTCTGAAATCCAGAATTGTTCATTGCAGTTGAAATTTGATTGTATTACGATTTATTGTGTTTCTATTATAAAATATGGCTATTGAATGGCCAAAGTTAGAAAAAAAAATCAAATAACAACATTTGTTGAGGGATTTATGTGTACTGATGACACCATCCTGCCGGAAGGGTCTGCATTTTTACGAAATGCCTCGTCCCATTCCAGTGCCACGGGACTGCTGCAAGCCACTGAAGGCACAGACGGTACGCAGCTGGCGGCGCTGTCGGAGGGGAAAAGATCGGAGAAGATGGAACGATAGAGATACTCCTCTTTGCTCATGGGTGGATTGATGGGGAAGCGGAAATGAACATTTGACATCTGCTCGTCGCTTACCTCCCGGTTGGCTATCTCCTTGAGGGTGTCTATCCAGCCGTAACCCACACCATCGGAGAACTGCTCCTTCTGTCGCCAGGCCACCTCCTCTGGCAGATAGTCGGCAAACGCTTCCCGGAGGATGTGCTTCTCGATTCTGCCGTTGCCGGCCATCTTATCCTTTGGGTTTAGGCGCATCGCCACATCGAGAAACTCCTTGTCGAGAAAGGGGACGCGACCCTCCACACCCCAGGCTGCGAGCGACTTGTTGGCGCGAAGACAGTCGTACTGGTGCAGCTTACCCAGCTTGCGCACCGTCTCCTTGTGAAACTCCTCCGCGTTGGGAGCCTTGTGGAAGTAGAGGTAGCCACCGAAGATCTCATCGGCACCCTCTCCGGAGAGCACCATCTTCACTCCCATCGACTTGATGAAGCGGGCGATAAGGTACATGGGGGTGCTGGCGCGCACGGTGGTCACGTCGTAGGTTTCGATGTGGTAGATCACATCGCGAATGGCATCAAGCCCTTCGCGGAGGGTGTACTCCAGCTCGTGGTGCACCGATCCGATATGGGTCGCCACCTTCCTGGCCGCTGCCAGGTCGGGCGATCCCTTCAAGCCGATGGCGAATGAGTGTAGCTGGGGCCACCAAGCCTCTTCCCTGTTGTCGCTCTCGATCCGCTTGGCAGCGTATCGCTTGGCCACGGCAGAGATGATGGAGGAGTCGAGTCCCCCCGAGAGCAACACACCATAGGGAACGTCACTCATCAGTTGCCGCTGTACGGCTGCTTCCAGTGCCTCCCGTAATTGTGTCACATCGGAGTGGTTTTCTTTCACCTTGTCGTAGTTGCTCCAGTCACGCTGGTACCATTGTCTCATCTCACCCTCGGCACTGTAATAGTAATGGGCTGGCGGGAACTCTTCGATTCGGTTGCAATAGCCCTCCAGTGCTTTCAGCTCCGAAGCAATCCAATAGGCCCCGTCGCGGTCCCACCCCTGGTAGAGAGGGATGATGCCGATATGGTCGCGGCCAATCAGAAAGGTGTCCTTCTCCCGGTCGTAAAGGGCAAAGGCGAAGATGCCGTTCAGCTCTTCCAGAAAATTGGGCCCCATCTCACGGTAGAGTGCGAGGATTACCTCACAATCCGACTGCGTCTGAAAGTTATAGCTCCCCTCATACCTTTTACGGATCTCCCGGTGGTTGTAGATCTCCCCGTTCACCGCCAGCACCAGGTTGCCGTCACTGCTTACGAGCGGTTGCTTTCCAGACGCAGGATCAACGATTGCCAGCCGCTCATGAGCCAGGAGGGCACGGCTGCAGCTGAAAATACCTGACCAGTCGGGTCCCCTGTGACGTACCTTTTTTGACATCTCCAGCAACTGTGGCCGCAGTTGCTCTTCTTCTTTCTTTATATTGAATGTACAGACAATTCCACACATGGTTGTAAGTTTGTTGTTTTGTAACTTGTGAGCTTTATTGGCTTTTGGTGCATAGTTAAGTTCATCGTTTGATGTTTTTAACCCATGAATCAATAACCGAAACAGTTTATCGCTTATATATCTTCGCTCTTTTGCAGCATCCGGTGAATATCTTCGGCCACTTTTCGTCCCGAGGCGATTGCCTTCACCACCAGGCTGGCCCCCATCATCGCATCACCTGTGGCATACACCCTTGCCACGCTGCTGGCATGTCCTTTGTCCACCGATACATTGCCCCGCACGTCGTAGGCCACTCCCAGCTCGTTAAGCAGCCCTTCCTGCACCGGATGCACGAAGCCAAGTGCCAGGAGCACCAGTTCGGCCCGGATGGTTTCGGGGTTGCCTGAGGAGACCATGGTAAAGCGGTTGTTGGCATCCTTTTCCCAGCGGATCTCCTCCACAACGGCTTCCCGTACGCTTCCCCCCTCACCACGGAACGCCAGCGTGTTGACTTGCCAGCGGCGCGTGCATCCCTCCTCGTGTGAGGAGGATGTTTTCAACACCTGAGGATAGGGGTTGGGCCAGGGAGTGACTGGGTTGTGTCCCACCGGCGGCTGAGGCATGATCTCAATCTGGGTAACGCTCAGGGCGCCCTGCCGCACGGCAGTGCCCACACAGTCGGAGCCGGTGTCGCCGCCACCGATCACCAGCACATGCTTCCCTGCCGCACTGATCCGCTCCTCGTCTGCTGTTGTCTCTCCCTGAAGGTGACGGATCTGTTGCGAGAGGAACTCCATTGCAAAGTGAATCCCTTTCAGGTTGCGTCCCTCCGGAGTGATATCCCTCGGTTTGCCGGCTCCCACCGCCAGGCAGACCGCATCGTACTGCTCCATAATCTCTTTTCCCGTGATATCTCTTCCGATCTCGGTACCGGTGATGAAGGCGATCCCCTCTTCGCGGAGCAATGCCAGCCGCCGGTCGATCACCTTCTTGCTCAGCTTGAAGTTGGGGATGCCATAGCGAAGCAGTCCCCCGGGACTTTTGTCCCGTTCATAGACGGTAACACTGTGTCCCTTGCGGTTCAGCTGCTGCGCTGCGGCCAATCCTGCCGGTCCCGAGCCGATTACCGCCACCTTCTTGCCGGTGCGCTGTTTGGGAGGGCGCGCCTGGATCATCCCTTCCATGAACGCCACCTCGGTTACGGAGGCCTCGTTCTCGCGGATGGTGACCGGTGCCTCGTGCAATGCCAGTACGCAGGATTTCTCACAGGGTGCGGGGCAGACGCGGCCGGTGAACTCGGGGAAGTTGTTGGTCTCGTGCAACACCTCCACCCCTCGCTTCCAGTCACCCTTGTAAATGTGATCCTGCCACTCCGGCATTTTGTTGCCCAGGGGGCAGGCCCAGTGGCAGAAGGGGATGCCGCAGTCCATACAACGTGAGGCTTGTTCACGGCGATCTTCCCTGTTGAGGGTCTGCTCTACTTCCGCTTGGTCATATATTCGTTCGCTTACAGGACGATAGCCGGCAACTTTCCGGCCTGTCGTCATAAATGCTTTTGGATTACCCATACAATCTTTTTTTTGTGCTCCTCAACCAAGGAGTCTGTTAATAATCTCTCTCCACCACGGCGATCTTCTTCTCCAGCTCCGCGATCTTCCGCTCCTGCAAAACCTTCTTGTACTCGATGGGGGTCACCTTGATGAACTTCTCCAGGAAACCATCCCACTCTGCAAGGATGCGACCCGCCTGCTCGCTTTGGGTGTATTGGTGGTGTCTGGCGATCAGATCTTTCAGCTCTCGCATGTCGGAGAGCTCCTCAACCAGCGTGAGTTCCACCATCTCCATGTTACAGTGGTAGTCGAAGTCGCCTTGCTCATCCAGCACGTAGGCTACGCCGCCGCTCATGCCGGCGGCGAAGTTACGGCCCACGCGGCCCAGCACCACCACACATCCACCTGTCATGTATTCGCAGCAATGATCGCCGGCGCCCTCCACCACAGCCAGTGCACCCGAGTTGCGAACGCAAAAACGTTCACCCGCCACCCCGTTAATGTAGACCTCGCCGGAGGTGGCCCCGTAAAGGGTGGTGTTGCCACATATGATGTTCTCTTCCGCCTTGAGGGTGCTCCCCCTAGGGGGTGTCACCACGATCTGACCACCCGACAACCCCTTTCCCAGGTAGTCGTTGGTATCACCATGTAGATAGAAGGTTACCCCCCTCACCAGGAAAGCGCCGAAGCTCTGTCCTGCCGATCCTTCGAACCATACGGAGAGGGTGTGGTCGGGCAATCCCTCGTTACCATAAAGGCGTGCAATCTCACCCGAGAGCATCGCGCCGGTGGTACGGTCGGTATTGTGTATCTTCGACTTGATTCCCACCGGTTGCCTTGTTTTGATGGCGGGAAGTGCTTCGCTGATAAGCCTCCTGTCGAGAAGCTCTAGGGGCAGTTGGTGACGGTCGCCCACCTTGCGGATCGCATTGTAAGATGCCTCTCCCGGGAAGAAGGTGATCCGGGAGAGATCAATCTTCTCCGACTTCGGATGAGTGGGATAGTGCTTCCGTATCAGCAGATCAGACCTTCCCGCGATCTCGTCGAGTGAACGGAAGCCCATCGCCGCCAGCTGTTCCCGCACATCCTCCGCCAGTAAGCGGAAGTAGTTTACCAGGTACTCATATCTCCCCACAAACCGCTTGCGGAGCTCCGCATCTTGTGTGGCCACCCCCACCGGGCAGGTGTTGAGATGACACTTGCGCATCATCACACAACCCAGCACGATCAGGGCGCTGGTGGCGAAGCCATATTCCTCTGCACCCAGCATCGCGGCCACCACGATGTCACGTCCTGTCTTCAGCTGCCCGTCGGTCTGCAGGGTCACCATGCCGCGCAGGTTGTTCATCACCAGCGTCTGCTGTGTCTCCGCCAGCCCTATCTCCAGTGGGAGGCCGGCATGCTTGATGGAGCTGGAGGGGCTGGCACCTGTTCCTCCTTCGGTACCACTGATCACGATCAGGTCTGCCTTAGCCTTTGCCACACCGGCAGCGATCGTGCCTACACCACTCTCCGACACCAGCTTCACGCTGATGACCGCCTGCGGGTTTACGTTTCGCAGGTCGAAGATCAGCTGCGCAAGATCCTCTATCGAGTAGATGTCGTGGTGTGGCGGAGGAGAGATGAGTGAAATGCCGGGGATGGAGTGACGCGTCCTTGCGATAATCTGATCCACCTTGTAGCCCGGCAGCTGTCCCCCCTCACCCGGTTTGGCACCCTGCGCAATCTTGATCTGCAGCTCGTCGGCATTGACCAGGTACTCGGTGGTGACGCCAAAGCGTCCTGAGGCGATCTGTTTGATGGCGCTTCTGCGGGAGAGCCCGTCCTCCTGTGGCAGAAAGCGGGCCGGATCCTCGCCCCCCTCACCGGTGTTGCTGCGCCCCCCTATGATGTTCATGGCGATGGCCAGTGCCTCGTGTGCTTCTCGGCTGATGGAGCCGTAAGACATGGCACCGGTGCAGAACCGCTTCATGATCTTTTCCGCCGGCTCCACCTCCGAGAGCTCCACGGGATCTTTCCTGAAATCCAGCATGTCACGGATGAACGCCGGCTTCTCCTTCTCGTTGACCAGACGCGTGTACTCCTTAAAGAGTTCATAGTTGCCGGTACGGGTGGCTATCTGAAGGCGGGCCACTGTTTCAGGATTCCAGGCATGGTACTCACCCTCTATGCGATAGGCATACTGTCCCATGTTGACCAGGTGGAACGGTTCGTTTTCCTCCTTAAAGAAAGCTTCGTAGTGGGGTTGCAGCACCTCCTGTGCCACCTCCACCAGTTCGATGCCACCGATCTTGGACGAGATGCCCCTGAAATAGCTGTCGAGCAGGGAGGAGGAGATACCCAGTGCCTCGAAGATGTGGGCACCCCGATAGCTGCGGAGGGTGGAGTTGCCCATCTTGGAGAGCACCTTCAGCAATCCTTTGTTGATTGCCTGGATGTAGTTTTTCTTGGCTGTGTCGAAATCGAGCTGCAGTGAGCCTATCTTCACCTGTTGGGCGAGCTCGGCGAAGACCAGGTAGGGGTTCACCGCGTTGGCCCCAAAGCCGAAGAGCAGGGCGAAGTGCATCACTTCCCGCGGCTCGGCGCTCTCCACCACAATGTCGATCTGCATCCGCTTGCGACGCTCCACCAGGTGGAGGTGTACCGCCGAAGTGGCCAGCAACGAGGGGATGGGAGCGTGGGTGGCATCCACACCGCGATCGCTCAGCACGATGAAATGCTTCCCCTCATCCACTGCCTGTTCCACCGAGCGGCAGAGGGTGTCGAGTGCCTGCTGCAATCCCGCGGCACCACTCTCCGGGTCAAACAGCATTGGGATTGCCGCGGCAGAGAAACCCTTATAGCGCAGATTGTTGAGGATGTCAATCTGGGTGTTGGTGAGAATCGGACTTTTGATCCTGACGATGGGTGACAGCTCCGGAATCTCCTGCAACAGGTTCTGATGAATGGCACCGATGTATCCGGTGAGTGACATTACCAGCTCTTCACGGATGGGGTCGATGGGTGGATTGGTGACCTGCGCGAACTGCTGCCTGAAGTAGTTGAAAAGTCGTTGTGGTTTGTCGGAATAAGCGGCGGGGGTGACATCGTTCCCCATCGAAGAGACCGGCTCCTTGCCTTCCAAGGCCATCGGTTTGATCAGCAGCTCCAGATCTTCTGTGCTGTAGCCAAACGCTTTGAGCAGTTTCTCCCTGTTCTCCACCTCGTTGTTCACCTTCCTGCCGGAGGCGATCTCTTCCAGTCGCAGGCAGTGGCTGTTGAGCCATTGCCTGTAGGGGTATGCGGAGGCCAGCTCCTCTTTCAACTCCTGATCGCGGTAAATGCGACCGGTATGGGTGTCCACCATCATCATCTTACCCGGTTTAAGCCTACCCCTTTCTTTGATGTTAGCTCCCTCAGTCTCCAAGGTGCCCGTCTCGGAGGCGAGAATCAACATGCCGTCGTGGGTGATGGTGTAACGTGCCGGTCGGAGGCCGTTGCGGTCGAGCATCCCGCCGGCATAGCGACCGTCGCTGAAGAGGAGGGTGGCGGGACCGTCCCAGGGCTCCATCAGCATGCTGTGGTATTCATAAAACGCTTTCAGTCCGTCAGAGATGGGGTTCTTGTCGTTGAAGCTTTCAGGCACCATCATTGCCATGGCGTGGGGCAGCGACTTGCCGGTCATCACCATAAACTCCAGTGCATTGTCGAACGAGGCGCTGTCACTCATGCCCGGTTGTATCACAGGGAAGAGTTGCTCCATCTCTTTGAAGTGTGGTGAGGAGAGCACACTCTCGCGGCTCTGCATCCACTGCCTGTTACCGCGGATGGTGTTGATCTCACCGTTGTGCGCCACCATGCGGAAGGGCTGCGCCAGGTCCCATGTGGGAAAGGTGTTGGTGCTGAAGCGGGAGTGTACCATGGCCACCCGGCTTGTAAAGTGGGGATGGGAGAGATCGGGGAAGTAGCTGCGCAATTGGTGTGACGAGAGCATCCCCTTGTATATCATCTGTCTTGTGGAGAGGCTCACAACGTAAAAATCCCGATTCTCTCCCAATCCCGATTGAAGCATGGTTCTTTCAATCTTCTTTCTGGTGAGGTAAAGCTTTCTTTCCAATTCCTCACGGCTTCCGGAGCCGGTCAGGAAGAGCTGTACGATATGGGGTTCGTTGGAGAGGGCGATCTCACCCAGGCAACTGCTGTTGACCGGCAGGTCGCGCAGGGCGATCAGGGTGAGCCCTGCTGAGGCAACCCCCTCTCTGACCACCTGCAGGCAGAGGGCTCTCTGCTTCTCATCCTTCGGAAGGAAAAGCAGTCCTGTGCCGTATCGCCCCTCCTCCGGGACGGCAATGCCTTGTAGCAGGATGAACTCATGCGGGATCTGCACCAGGATACCGGCACCGTCGCCGGTCACCTTGTCGGCACTCTCCGCACCGCGGTGCACCATGTTCTCAAGCACCTGCATTCCTTTTTCCACGATGTCGTGCGATTTTTCACCCGTGAGGGTCATTACAATCCCGACACCACAGGCATCATGCTCGTTGTCAAAGCTGTATAGCGATTGTTGCTGGGTCTCCCTGAGCTGGCGGAAGATATTTTCTTGTTGTTTCATCTCGTTGTTTTTTTAAATTTTCGCCAAAAAATAGCAGATAATCACTTACCCGCTATTCCAAAAACTGTTTCTAAACAGCTATCTGATTTATAGAGAATTTCTCTCAGCTGATGAATAGCAGCTCCCTGTATTTGGGCAGGGTCCACATCTGATTGTCCACAATCAGCTCCAGCTTGTCCACGTGATAGCGGATGGTGTCGAAGTATGTGAAGACGGTGTCGTGGTAGGCCACAGCCTTCTCGCGGGCGTCTTCCAGCTTATTGGCCGCCTTGCGGGCATCGACCATGTCATCTACATTGGTTTTGATGGCGGAGATATGGGCCGCTATCTCCTCGATCAACGCCGCATCTTCCCTGGAAAGGTAGTCCGCTTTTTCCTTGTCGAACACCGCCCGCATCTTGAAGAGGTTGTCAAGCAACATCGACTGGTACTCCGTGGCCACCGGAATGATGTGGTTCATGCAGAGATCCCCCAGCACACGAGCTTCGATCTGGATCTTCTTGGTGTAGGTCTCCCATTTTACCTCGTTGCGGGCATGCAGCTCCTTCTCATTGAGCACCCCGATTCGTTTGAACATCTCGACCGACTGTGGGGAGGTGTAGGCATCGTAGATCACCGGTACGCTGGTCTCGCAGTCGAGTCCCCTGCGACCTGCCTCCTCTTTCCACTCGTCGCTGTAGCCGTTTCCCTCAAAGCGGATTGGCTTGGATTCCTTGATGTAGAGTCGCAGGGTGTCGAAGATGGCCTGTTCCTTCTTCATTCCCTTTTTCATCTTCTGCTCCACCTCCTCCCTGAAATCGGTGAGCTGTGCGGCTACCGTCACATTGAGGGCGAACATGGCGGAGGAGCAGTTGGCCGACGATCCCACCGCCCTGAACTCGAAACGGTTGCCGGTAAAGGCAAAGGGAGAGGTGCGGTTGCGGTCGGTGTTGTCGATCAATACCTCAGGGATGTGGGCGATGCCCAGTTTCATCTTTTTCAGTTCATCTACGGTGATGTCATCATCTTCTGAGCTCTCTTCTATCTTGTCCAGCACGGCTGAGATCTGTTTGCCGAGGAAGACGGAGATGATGGCCGGGGGAGCTTCGTTTGCACCCAGCCGGTGGGCATTGTTGGCCGACATGATGGATGCCTTCAGCAGTGCGTTGTGTTTGTAGACCGCCATCAGCGTGTTCACCAGGAAGGTGACAAAGAGCAGGTTCTCGTTGGCGCTCTTGCCGGGAGTGAAGAGACCGATGCCGGTGTCGGTGCCGAGCGACCAGTTGTTGTGCTTGCCCGATCCGTTCACACCTGCAAAGGGCTTCTCATGCAGCAGCAGCTTGAAATGGTGCTTGGCAGCGATGCGGTGCATCAGCGACATCACCAAAAGGTTCTGATCCACAGCAAGGTTGGTCTCCCCGAAGATGGGTGCCAGCTCGAACTGGTTGGGAGCCACTTCGTTGTGACGGGTCTTGAGGGGGATGCCATACTTGTAGGCCTCATGTTCTACCTCTTTCATGAAGGCAGCCACACGGGGTGGAACAGCACCGAAGTAGTGGTCCTCCAGCTGCTGGTTCTTGGCACTCTCGTGTCCCATCAGCGTTCGCTCGGTGAGGCTCAGGTCGGGACGGGCATTGTAGAGTGCCTGGTCCACCAGGAAATATTCCTGTTCCCAGCCGAGGTAGGAGTATACCTTCTTCACCTCGGGGTGGAAGAGCTGGCAGACTGACGTGGCAGCCTTGTCTACTGCCGAGAGGGCTTTCAAGAGCGGTGTCTTGTAGTCGAGAGCCTCCCCGGTGTAGGAGATGAAAACCGTGGGGATGCAGAGGGTGTCATCAATGATGAAAGCGGGGGAAGAGGGGTCCCATGCGGTGTATCCCCTCGCTTCGAAGGTATTGCGGATGCCGCCGCTGGGAAAGCTGGAAGCATCCGGTTCCTGCTGTGCCAGTAGCTTGCCGGCGAAACGCTCGATGATCCCCCCGTCCGGTCCGTTCACGTAATCGATAAAGGAGTCATGCTTCTCGGCAGTCCCTTCGGTGAGGGGCTGAAACCAGTGGGTATAGTGGGTTGCACCCATCTCGATGGCCCACATCTTCATCCCGGCCGCCACATGATCGGCTATTTCACGGTGCAGGGTGGTACCCTGGTCAATGGCTTCCAGCACGATCTTCATCGTCTCCTTTGAGAGATACTTCGACATCTGTGTCCGGTTGAAGACATACTTGCCATAATACTCCGATGGTAACTGTCCGGGAGAGGCTACTTCCACGGGTGCTCTTTTTGAGGCTTCCTCTACTGCTTTAAATCGTAATGTTGACATACTACACGAATTGATTGTGAATCGCGGTCTGATAACCAGTTGTTATATTAATTTGAATTGTATTCCGATGCAAATTTAGACAAAATGTTTTAATCACAAAATAAAAATGATAAAAATGTCACATTAGGGTCAAAAAATTAACATAAAGGTCGAAAAACGACATAAAAACTTTCAAAAGAACATACAGTTTGGATTCTTTTGAATAAATGGATCGGAATCCTGCCAAATCAGTGCCGTTTGGTTAAATCGCTCAATTCTTTACTGGTCTGTTGGTTTCGGCATCGGGAGAGATGAGTATCTGTCACAGAGGGAGGAGTCTTTTCCCTTTTGCTTAGGAGGAGTAGGTGTGGATGCTCTGCTTTGCGGAGGGGAGGTAGTTGACACCGTACCAACAGATCTGGAGCATCACGAAGGCAATGATCAAGATCACCATGGCGGTTTTGTTGGATGAAGTGCGTTTCACCCGGTAGTGGATGTAGATCAGATAGCCGATCCATGTGACGGCGGCCCAGGTCTCCTTGGGGTCCCAGCTCCAGTAGTGTCCCCATGCCTCCTTGGCCCAGATGGCACCCATCAGCATGCCAAGGGTGATACAAGCGGTGCCGGCATAGACCAGGTTGTCTGTCATCTCCATGATGCGTGCAGGTTCTTTGATTCGTTCCCCCCGTATCAGGTAATAGATGGCGATGAGGGTCACAGCTCCCAGGATGGCGTAGGAGAACATGTAGATGATCACGTGGGGAGCAAACCAGGGGCTCTGCAAAGCCGGCATCAGCACCTTGTTGTGGATGTCGGGGTTGAGCAGGTTGACCATGATGAAGACCGCCGAGAGGATGGTGGTAAAGGAGAGGATCCAGCGATAGTTCCAGCGCAGATAGGTGAGCAATCCCGCCACCGGCAGGAAGAAGGAGTACCAGAGGCGCGTCTCCCCCATGGTGCGCAGCGGGGGGCGTTCCAGTGAAACCCACAACCCCGCTATAAACGCGAAAAAGAGCATCACTCCCCCCAGTGTAAAGAGTGTCGATATGATCTTACGTTTTGGTCCGTATGCGAGTGCCGCACCTGTGCCCCACAACAACAGGGCGCCCATTGCGAAATAGATAAATTGATCCCAGCTCATGATCTGCTTTTTTTAGGTCCTGCAAAAAAGAGGAAGAGTGCCCCTGCCAGCAACATGAAGATGCCGGTGTAAACAACTTTCAGCCAGGGGTCGCGTACCAGCTCGAAGACCGAGGTGTCGGAATATTTCCCCTTGGTGTCGTCGTAACTGTACTGGTAGATCATCCACTCCTCCATCATCACCGGATGGTTCACTTCTATCAGGCTCTTGCGGGTATGCCCCTCCTCTGTGTAGAGGGTCACGTGTGAGGTGTAGCGTTTTACCTCCTGCAGGGGCATGGCGAGGCTGCGGGTCTCGTCGATGCGAAGCAGGCTGTGAGGGTAAAGGTAGCTGCCATTGCTGACCCATCCCTCTTTCGGTGCAGCTCCTCCTTCCGGGGTCACCCTCACCCGCAGGGCAGCGGTGGCTCCCTCCATCAGCATCGGCACCACCCGGGTGATGCTGTCGTTGCTGAAGATGGCGGCATGGGGCAGGTACTCCAGGATTTCGACTGTATAGCCTGCCAGGTCTGTTGTTTTTCCAACTCCTTCAAACATATAGCTTTCCGGTCGTTCGGTGGGAAGCATCCGGCCACTCTCATGCTCAATCACCACCAGCTTGGGCGGATACTCCTCCAGCAGGAAGCTGTCGAGCTGGATGGCCAGTGGAAGTTCTTTTAACGCACCGGTGGCAGTAGTGCCCCGCCACTCCACTTGCCCCTCCTGCACGCGCATGGTGAGCCGCTCCATGTCGGCACTGCCCAGCACTCCCCCCAGCAGGGCAATGAAGAGACCCAAGTGGTTGAGGTAGAATCCGATGTCACGCCATTCCTGTTTACGTGTCGTGCGGCGCAACGTGGTGAGTCCCAGGATTAGCAGGAGGTAGAAGCAAATCAGGACAAATGGCCAGGAGGTGGTCATCCGATACCATCCCAGCGAAGTGAAGAGATTGTCGGGCAAGGCTGTCTCGCTCCCGGACGGGAATTGTGGAATAACCCCAAGGAATATGCTGAGCAACAAGAATAATGCCAATGCCGGGAGGGTAGCAGCGACGCTCGTGAGCCAGCGCCCCAGTGGTCGCTTGCGGGCGAGCAGATGCACAGCAAGAAGCCCTGTCATGAACAGGGCTCCAATGATCAGGTTGAGGGGTGCGGCAAAGAGTGTGGGGCGTATGTTGCCCAGGGTCAGCTGCAGGATCAGACCCGAAAGTCCGATGCCTGCAGCGATTAGAATGCCCTCCCTGTAGCTCCAGGGTTGTTCCCAGATATGTCGGGAGCTGTTCTTCATCCTCTTGATCCGCTATTGTGGTTTATTTCAGACTAACAAGCCTGTTGTTTGCACGGGCGCTCTCCAGCCATGCCGGAACCTGCTCCTCAAGGAACCGCTGCTTGTTGCTTTTCTCTTTCGCGATGTCGAGGCCTATGTAACTCTGTGCCTTTTCCTTGGTGGAGATGTCGGGTAGCGGTACATTGCCGGTGAAGCCGTTCAGCGCGAGCACCTTCGCAATCTCGAAGCGGGCCTTATGGGCGCGGTCGAGGCTCAGGGAGAGGATCCGCTGGAACTCCACAGGCGAGTGGAATGATCCGCCGTGTGAGGCTACCGCATAATCCCAGCGCCACTGCGACTGGCGGATCAGTTGCAACGCCTCCTTCATCTGTGCTTCTGTGGCTCCCTTCTCCCAGGCGAACTGTGCCTCGAGATGGGCTGTTGCCAGTTCCTTTTCCACCAGGTTGCGGATCTGGTCGGCGCTGCGCTGTCTCTCGTAAACATTGTTGCGGAGATCCTCCTCGGTTTCGCGGTGGCACACCTGGCAGGTATTGTTCATGCTGGCCAGGGGACTTCTCTTGTGGTGGCTGCTGTACTTGACACCTCCTTCAGATACATAGGGCATGTGGCAGTCGGCACAGGAGACACCGCGCTGGGCGTGGATACCGGTGCTGTAGATCTCGTAGTCGGGATGCTGCGCCTTGATGATGGGGGCCTTGCTCAGGGCGTGGGTATAGTCGGCAAAGCCGATCTCGTCGTAGTACTGCTCCGCACCCTCCATGGTGGTGCCGTTGTGCCAGGGGAAGGTTAGGTATTTACCCTCCGGTGTGAAGTAGTACTCCACATGGCATTGTGCACAAGCGAGCGTGCGCATCTCCTGGTGGGTGGCATCCTGCACGTTCTTGCCCATCGCCTCAAATCCTTCGATCAGGGCAGGGCGACTCACCCTGAGGTTCATGGTCTCCGCCTCGTGGCAGTCGGCACAGCCTATCGGGTTGACGATCTCGTGGCCCCAGTGCGACCAAGGCTTGTTGTAGAACTCGGCGATGCCCACGGAATCCATCAGACGGGGCACGTCGGGACTCTTGCAGGTCCAGCAGGTGGCCGGCTGCGGTCCCTCATCAGGACCCATCGGTGAACCGGTGCGGAGGGTATGACGGATATCCTCGATGGCATGCATGTGACCGCGCGGTGTGCTGTAATCTTTCGAGAAGGCATATCCGGCCCAGAGGATCACCATCTCGGGACGTTCCTCCAGTACATCCACCATGCTGCTGCCGTTGAACTCACTCTGGAAGGTGGTGTCGGCTGTTTGTGTCCAGGTTTCGTACTCACGGGGATAGTTCTCCGCGAAGATCTCATTCCTCGATTCGATGCCGGTGATCTCGATCTTCCTGTTGTTCATCACGCTGGCAATCTCGGCCCTGCGTTGTGTGATCGATGCTGCCAGCATCCCCAGCAGAAATACCACGCCCATCGTAACGAAAAAGAGGAGCCATCCTACCCAGGGTTTCATCCCTGTTTGATTTCTGTTCCTGTTCATAGTGCTATTGTTTTTGTTTTGTTGCATCGGCTATCAGCATTCAGCTTTTATTTTTGCTTGTTTTTTTAGATCAATGTATGGTCATTCTTGCTCTTCGTTCATCAAGTTCTGCAGCCACTCCGGAACATGCGTCTCCGGCATGGGGATGCGTGCGTTGGGTGTTGAGGAGAGTGATCGGCTGCGGGTGTGTGGTACGTCGCGGTGACAGTCCCAGCAGGCATGTCCGCCCATCTCTTTCATCTCTTTGAAGCCCATGCGGCCGGTGCGGATGAACTCACTGTTGAGCTGTGTGTGGCACCTGACACAGTTCTCCATGATCACCTCCGAGCTGGCGGGGATTGCCTGCAGTGCCTGATCTTCCCCTCGGATGGTGAAGACTGCCGAGTGACGTAACCCGTCTACCGCCTTGAAGTAATATCCCCTGATCTTGCTGTCCTGTGGCACATGGCAATCGTTGCAAGTGGTGTTCCTACCGTGGGAGCTGTGCATCCAGGTGGCATAGTAGGGACCCATGATGTGGCAGTTCACACAGGTGGCCGGGTCGTTTGAGAGGTAGCTGTGGGCGCGGGCAGTAAAGAAGGTATAGATAAACAGACCCACGAAAGCACCGCTGATGATAATGGCCGGATATTTCCAGCCACCGCGGGGCCTGATCTCATTCCAAAGGTTTCGCAGTTTATCCATGGTGCGTGCAGTTTTGATAATTCACCTTAACAAAGAAAGGAGTTAAAAGCTAAAAAAAGTGTAATAATTATGACGTTTGTAAAAAAATGCCTATTTTTAGTTCGGTTAAGCTGTTCACCTTCCCTTTTCACAGTAAACGACAGAGCAGCCCCATCAGCAATGATCGCACAAACAGGTTGAGCCTATGCATCCCATGATACCTTCCACGGACCACTCCCGTGCCATCTTTCAGTGCCCCCTTTGCAGCTCCGTGCCGGAATCGCAAAGGGAGGATTTCCTGCAGGATCTGCATTACTCAGTGAGAAGGTATGAGAAGGGGGATGTGGTGGTGACGCAGGGGTCGCGCTACGAATCGCTCTACATCCTGGTGAAGGGGGAGATTGTGACCGAGATGGCAGATGAGAAGGGAGACTTCATGAAGGTGGAGCAGCTCAGGGCGCCCAACCCCATGGCCACCGGATTCCTCTTCTCTAACGACAACCGTTCGCCCGTTTCGGCCATATGCAGCCAGCCCTGCGTGCTGGTGGTGATTCCCCGGGAGAATGTCTATTTCCTGATGCGCAAGTATGAGGAGTTCATGATGGCTTTCCTGTCCTATATCTCCAACAAGGTCTCCTTTCTGTCGGAGAAATTGCGTCTGGTGTCGCTGCGCACCATCCGTGCAAAGCTGGCCTACTACCTGCTGAAGGAGTCCGCCGGTGAGAGCCGGTTCCTTCTGAAAAGCTCGAAAGAGGAGATGGCCCGTCTCTTCAGTGTCTCCCGTCCCGCACTTGTGAAGGTGATGATGGAGATGGCCGATGAGGGAATCATCAGCGTCGATCGCCGGGAGATTACCATCCAAAACCGTAAGACTTTGCAAAGCATGTTCTGATAACTTGATGAAGTGCACAGGAAGTTCAATCGTTCACCCCGATGATCATCATCGATGGGTTCCTGCAATTGGTCCTCAAGTTCATGAGTTCTTTTTTTTTATTCCACTGTAATTGTATCTTTATATCCACTCCGATAATTATTGGAGTGGATATAAGGGTGCAATAAGGGTACAATAAGGATAGAGGCACCGAGAACCCTGTCTCGTCCTGAAAATGGGTTTAGATCAGATGCAAAAAAATCAGGAGGATACAGGAGTCGATAACCCGGATCCGAGAGGCTCTGAATGAAATACTTCCGGTATGAATGATAAAAGAATAGTATGATACAGACATTTGCAGAGAAGGTGATTGCGTTCAACCGGCAACTCTCCTTCACCGGTGATTTGCCGGAAGGATTTAAGGTGGTCAACCCGTTCCTCGACAACCCGGAGACGATGGAGGTGATGCGTGCGTTCTACAACAAGTATTACAACGATAACCGGGAAAGAAGGTTTCTCATCGGAATCAATCCGGGCAGGCACGGGGCAGGGGTGACCGGCATCCCCTTCACCGATACCAAGCGACTGGAAAGCGTCTGCGGCATTCCCATGCGTTCGGCACACACCCACGAGGTATCCTCCCTTTTCGTCTATGACATGATTGAGGCTTATGGGGGTGCAGCTCGTTTTTACCGCGATTTCTACATCAACTCCCCTTTTCCGTTGGCCATTATCCGGCAGAGAACCGGTGGAAAATGGGTCAACGCCAACTATTACGATGATCCGGCGCTGTTTGAGGCCGTGAAGGAGTTCATGATCGATTCACTGAAACAACATGTTGCCCTGGGATTGGATTCCTCTGAGGTGTTTGTGCTGGGAAAGAAAAATGCCGTGTTTATCGCGAAGCTGAATGAGCAGGAGAATCTTTTTGGTCGGTTGACCGTACTGGAACATCCCCGTTACATCCAGCAGTACAAGTCGAAGGAGAAAGAGCGATACATTGAAAAGTATTTAGCCTCGTTTTTTCCAGACAATCGCAGTGGCGATTGTGGAAAGCCCGATGCCGGGTTTCGGTGATGGATTGCGATGGTTGACCGGAATGCCGGAATGAGATGAGTTGTTTCGTGAATTTTTGATTGAACTATTGTCCTGATATTGCGTTACTAAAATAGCAGAAACTAAAAGTTCATTTTTTATTCACCATCTTAAAACCTATCATCATGTCTGTATTAAAAGTCGTAGAGATTCTTGCTTCTTCAACCGAGAGTTGGGAAGATGCAACCAAAAAAGCAGTTGCTAAAGCAAGTGAATCATTGAAAGGAATTCGATCTGTTTACATCAACGAACAATCGGCCACCGTACGCGATGGTAAGATTCAGGAATTTCGAGTAAACGTAAAATTAACCTTCGAAGTGATTGACTGACCAATCAACAGAATAAAAAAAAGGTAAACAGTTTTTCAACTATTTACCTTTTTTTGTGGTGCCACCAGGAATCGAACCGGGGACACAAGGATTTTCAGTCCTTTGCTCTACCAACTGAGCTATGGCACCAACATTGCTTAAATTGCGAGTGCAAAGATAAGCGCATTTTCGGGATTTCCAAAATAAGTACCTAAAAAATATGGAAATTTATTCCCCGGAGATGGGATTCCAGCCCTGTGCGCGCAGTTGCATCTCCTGGCCGTCGCGCGTCACCAGGTAGCAGCCCTGCTCCTCCTTTGCGATGTGGCCGACGAGGTGCACTCCCTTGATCTCCTTCATCTTCTCGTGCAGATGCAACGGTATAGTGAAAAGCAGTTCATAGTCCTCCCCGCCGTTGAGCGCCACGGTGGTGACGTTCATGTTGAAGGTCTCGGCCATCATGGCGGTCTGGTAGTCGATGGGCAGACGCTCCTCAAAGAGCTGGCACCCCACCTTGCTCTGCTTGCATATGTGCAGCAGATCGGAGGAAAGGCCGTCGGAGAGGTCGATCATCGCGGTGGGCAGGATGCCCTGTGCTGCCAGTGCTTCCACCACATCTTTTCTTGCTTCCGGCTTCAGCTGACGTTCCAGCAGGTACTCCCTGCCATCGAAGTCGGGCCGGAAATCACCCGATCCATCCCAGGCCGCCTTCTCGCGCTCCAGTAGCTGGAGCCCCATGTAGGATGCTCCCAGGTCGCCCGAGACATAGATCAGGTCGCTCTCTTTCGCGCCGTCGCGGCCGGCGGTCTGCCCCTCCGCGGCGCTGCCGATGCAGGTGATGCTGATGGTGAAGCCGGTAAGCGAGGAGGTGGTGTCGCCCCCCACGATGTCCACGCCATACACTTCGCAGGCAAGCTTGATACCGCTGTAAAAACTCTCCAGATCCTCCACAGAGAAACGTTTGGAGATACCCAGCGAGACGGTGAGCTGCTCCGGCCTGCCATTCATGGCGTAGATGTCGGAGAAGTTGACCACGGCAGCCTTGTATCCCAGGTGCTTGAGCGGCACGTAGACCAGGTCGAAGTGGATTCCCTCCAGCAGCAGGTCGGTGGTGACCAGCGTCCGCCGGCCGGCGTAGTCGAGGATCGCGGCATCAT
The DNA here is from genome assembly GCA_016916535.1 of Dysgonomonadaceae bacterium zrk40. Classification (NCBI taxonomy): domain Bacteria; kingdom Pseudomonadati; phylum Bacteroidota; class Bacteroidia; order Bacteroidales; family Dysgonomonadaceae; species Dysgonomonadaceae bacterium zrk40. The sequence continues at coordinate 1,135,550 of CP070276.1, read as the reverse complement.
CGCCGATCCCCTTGACGGTGCTCTGCTGCTGTGGTAGAATATCCCCGGTGAGCCGTTCTATCAGTCCGAACTCACCGAGGGTTGCTATCTCTGTTCTGCCCATCAGATTGTTTGAATGAGTGAACGCATGATCTCAGCCATCTTCGGCTGGGCAATTTTGGCTGCCTCCTGTACATCCTCGTGCGACACCTCCACGATCTTACCGATCACACCCAGGTCGGTGATGATGGAGAAGGCGAGCACCTTCATCCTGGCGTGGTTGGCCACGATCACCTCCGGCACGGTAGACATGCCCACGGCGTCGCCGCCGATGACGCGGAACCAGTTGTACTCTGCCGGTGTTTCGAAGGTGGGACCGGAAACACCCACGTAAACGCCATGCTGCAGCTTGATGTTTTTCTCACGGGCGATCTCCATTGCTTTCAGGCGCAGTTCCTTGTTGTAGGCTTCGCTCATGTCGGGGAAGCGGGTGCCCAACTCGTTGAAGTTCTTGCCGTGCAGCGGGTGCTCAGGGAACATGTTGATGTGGTCTTCGATCAGCATAATGTCGCCGATGTCGAAGCTGGGGTTCATGCCTCCCGCGGCGTTCGAGACGAAGAGGTATTCAATGCCGAGCGCCTGGAAGACGCGTACCGGGAAGGTCACCTCCTTCATGTTGTATCCTTCGTAGTAGTGGAAGCGTCCCTGCATGGCTAGCACCTTCTTGCCGCCCAGGGTGCCGATGATCAGCTTGCCGCTGTGCCCCTCCACGGTGGAGACCGGGAAGTTGGGGATCTCGGTATAGGGGATCTCATTCTTGTCGTCGATCTCATGTACCAGCTCCCCGAGGCCGGTGCCGAGGATGATTGCGGTGTTGGGTACTTCGCCGATCCTACCTTTCAGGTAATCGGCTGTTTGTTTGATGGTTTCTAACATGTGCAAGTATTTTTTGGTTGAATAGTTCTTTGTCGCTTTCCTCTACGAACGATACCCGTATCGGCAGATAGTAGAGGATTTTTTTCATCTCCTCCTCCAGGAAGGGCAACTCCCGCAGACGGGTAGCATCTTTCTCAGTGGTGAGGATGATCTTCTCCTCCTCATCTACATCCACGGAGGCCACCAGCTCCCGTACCTCAAGGATATCCTCTTCGGTGAAGGTATGATGGTCGGGGAAGAACCGGGTGTAAAGGTTGTAGGTCTTGTGCTCCAGCTTGTCGGCCAGCGGTTGCGGTGACGCGATGCCGGTCACCAGGAAGACATGCTTCTTGCGCAGGTCGTCCAGCACATACTGATCGCCCTGCAGATCGGGGAACAGCGGTCGTGCCACCCCGTACTGGAACGATGTGAAGAAGAGATCCTGAAAGGCGAATAGGTTCAGCCCGTTGGTGTAGATGCGGAAGTCGATCGGCTGCATGTCGGGGTTGCACTTGGTGACGATCACCATCGAAGCGCGGTCTTTCCCTTTCAGTGGCTCACGCAGTGAACCCGCCGGCAGCAGCTTGTCCTCGAACACCGGCCGGTTGCTGTCCACCAGCAGGATGGTGAGTGAGGGCTGCACGTAGCGGTGCTGAAAGCCGTCGTCGAGAAGGATCACCTCCGGGCGTTCCTCCTTTTCGATGGAGAGGAGCTTCTCGATTGCCTTCACACGGTTTGCATCCACCACCACCATCGTGTCGGGGAACTTGCGTTTCAGTTGCAGCGGTTCGTCGCCCACCTCCCTGACCCGGGAGTTGCTCTCCACGATGCGGAAGCCGCGGCTGCTTCGTTTGTATCCCCTGCTGAGCACCGCCACGCGGTACTTCGGTGCGAGCAGCCTTATCAGATACTCGATGTGAGGCGTCTTCCCTGTGCCTCCCACCGTGAGGTTACCCACGCAGATGACCGGAATGGGGAAGCTTCTTTTTTTGAGGATATTTTTGTTGAAGAGAAAGTTGCGGAAATTCACACCAACGCCGTACAGCCAAGCCAATGGTTGCAATGATTTGCGCGTATGTACGGGGGGCATATCCATGCAGGTCAGCGGATGTTCAGTTCGTAGGGGAGGCGCGCCTGTATGTAATCCTGCTCGCGGATGTCACGGAGGAGCATAAACAATTCGAAGCTCTCACCCAGGTACTCCTTGACGGTACGTGCGGCCAGGTCCTCGGTAGAGCGATCCAGCAGTTCTTCTATCATGGTACGCATCTTGGGATATTCGAACACCACGTAGCTCTTGCCCAGGTTGGCCATCTCGGCGGCGATCTCGATGGCCCGTTCAATGCCACCCAGTTCATCCACCAGCCCGATCTCCTTTGCCTGGTTGCCGGTCCACACCCGTCCTTCGGCATAGCGTGCCAGGCTGTCCTTGGGCATGTTGCGTCCCTCGGCGCAGCGGGTGAGGAAAAGGTCGTAACCTCTTTCAATCATATTCTGCATCAGCTGTTTCTCCTGTTCATTGAAAGGACGGGTGATGTTGCCGAAATCGCCAAACTCATTTGTTTTCACCACGTCGGTAGAGATGCCCACCTTTTCTGCAGTTCCCTCAATGTTGGGGATCATGCCGAAGATGCCGATGGAGCCGGTGAGGGTGGTGGGTTGCGCCACAATGCTGTTGGCATTGCAGGCGATGTAATAACCGCCCGATGCAGCCACATCACCCATTGAGACCACCACTGGTTTCTCTTTTTTCAGGTCGCTGATTGCCTTCCATATCTGTTCTGAGGCGTAGGCGCTGCCGCCACCCGAGTTGATGCGGAAAACGACCGCCTTGATGTCTTCATCCTTGCGCAGCTTCTCGATCTGATCGACCATGTACTTGTCCTGGATGTTGGCCGCTCCTGTACCGGAGACAATATTGCCCTGGGCATAAAGAATGCCGATGGTGTTGTCGGTCTTCTTCACCGTCTTGGTGGTGACCGATTTCATGTTGGAGACAGTGGCGGAGGGGATCTCCTTGCCCTCTTCCAGACTGAGCAGTGTGCGCAGGTATTCTTTCATCTCCGTCTCGTAGAGGAGGGTGTCAACCAGGTTGGCCTCCAGCAGGAACTCTGTGGGTTGCACCAAAGGCATCTGATTGGCAAGAGCGTCCACTTCATCCGCCGTCATGGAGCGTGCCTCGGCGATGTCGGCGCGGAGGAAGCTCCAGGCATCGTTCAGGTAGGAGGAGACCTGCTCCCGGTTGGCATCGCTCATCTCGTTCTGAGTGAAGGGTTCGACAGCCGATTTGTAGGTGCCTACCTTGAAGATCTGCATCTCGATGCCCAGCTTGTCGAGGGCATCCTTGAAGAACATCGGGACGGAAGCCAGTCCGTGCAGGTCGAGGTTTCCCTGTGGGTTGATGGCCACCTTGTCGGCCATGGATGCCAGGTAATATCCGTTTTGAGTGTAGGTGTCAGCATAAGCCACGACAAACTTACCGCTCTCCTTGAAGCTCATCAGTTCGTCGCGTATTTCTTCCAGTGTAGCCATGGAGGCAGACATCGATCGTGAATCGATGTAGATGCCCTTGATCATGTCGTTGCTTTTCGCCTTGCGGATGGCACTCACAATGTCATTCAATCCCATTGCAGTGGTGCCTTCGGGAGCCAACAGCTCCGTGAAGGGATCCATTTCAGCCACTCGCTCGTTGATTGGACCGTTGAGCTGCAGGTTGAGCATGGAATTCTCTTCCAGTACATATTTTTCAGAGGTGAAGGAACCGGCAAGCGAGCCCATCATTCCGAAGAAAAAGATCATGGCAATCAGGGAGAGGATGATGTTTGCGATGACAAATCCCAATGCTGATGCCAGCATGATTTTTAGAAAATCCTTCATAAAGTGTAATTTTATTGATTCATAGCTCAAAATTAGGGAAAAAAGAGATACTTCACAAAAATTAATTTGATATTCTTAATCAATTTCACTTGGATTCTATTTTAGAGGGTACTATTTTTGATGGTTGGTATTGATTCAGCAGCAAGGTGGAGGGAAAATTTTATTTCTTAAAAATCAATAAAAACCCAAAATAGGAACCCTGCCCACGCAGCTTTTTGTTTTCAATCCCGTCTATCATTTGAACGTGCGATTAGAATGGATGATTCGCAACTGATAATAGCGTGTAAGAAACAGGACCGTAATGCCCAGAAGGTGTTATACGAACGGTATGCCCCCGTGATGATGACAGTCTGTCTGCGTTACAGCAAGGAAGAGGAGACAGCACGCGACCTGTTGCACGACGGATTCATCCGCGCTTTCACACAAATCGGCTCGTTCAGGGGTAATGGTTCTTTTGAAGGCTGGCTCAGGCGGATATTTGTCAATCTGGCACTGGAGAATTACAGGAAAGAGAAGCAGAAAAACCGCTTTATGGAAGCGTATGGTTCGCTTAAAAAAGAAGAAGAAGTGATGATCGATGAAGATGATCTGCTCGACATAGGGGATATTCCCCGTGAGGAGGTGATGGGAATGATTCGTGATCTTCCTCCCGGATACAGGACCGTTTTCAATCTCTTCATCTTCGAGGAGATGTCGCACCGGGAGATAGCAGCGATGCTGGGCATCAACGAAGCGGCCTCACGGTCACAGTTTTTTCGAGCGAAGAGTCTGTTACAGAAAAAAATAATGGCCATCCTGAACAAATGCAACAGAAGATACAATGAACAGAGATAATGATATAAGAAGAGCCTTTCAGGCGAAGTTCGATGGATACCAACCGCCCCTGGCTGCAGATGGGTGGGAGCACATCGAACACTCACTGAATCAGGCAGGCGCATATCGGAGTGTGATCCGCCGCCGGTGGTATGCCGGTACGGCTGCTGCATTGCTGCTCCTGCTGGTGGGTTCAATCTTCTTTCTCCGTGATCCGATGACCGTGCCTGAGACGATGGTCACCGAAAGCAACAGTCCACAGCCCGAGAGCCGTTATGCTCCTGAGCAACCGGCAACAGCAGAATCAACTGTTGCGGAGGTACAGCAGACATTTGTCTCTCCAACAAGAGCTTCAGCAAGATTAACCTTCGCTGGTCGCAGTCAAAGAGATGAGTTGCTGGTGGGAAGGAACAGTTCTGCAGCAATGTTGACCCGATGGATGGAACAGGAAGGTATTGGTGCCAATCGGCAGCTGACGGGAAATTGGACATCCTTGCGTTCACTTCTTAGGCGATCAGCAGTTGAAAGAGCCGGACAGATTGACACAAAGGGTGAAGAGTTGATCACTGTGTCGGGGAATGATGATCAGCTATTTGCGGAATACGCCGGTTATAGCTCCGGTGATGAGCCTTTGATAGTGGGTTTGAGCGGCAAAGGAGGTCTCTCCTCCTTCAAGCAGAGCGTTAACACTCCGATGACGCTTCGCAGTGCCTCCATACCCACTGACAATCATTATGCAGAGGGAGGCAAGCAGATGCTGGCCGGCACACTGGCATCCGATAATTTCTCCGAGATGGAACACGACCAACCACTCTCCTTCGGACTTACCCTCTCCAAGCAGATATCCGACAAGCTCTCGGTTGAGTCGGGGCTCACTTACAGTTATCTCTCCTCCCGGGTCAGAAACGCCAATGCCAATTTTCGGGTAGAGGAAACACAAAAGATTCACTACCTCGGTATTCCGCTCAACCTTAACTATACGCTTTTCACCTTCAACAATTTCAATATATATGCATCACTGGGTGGTATGCTCGAGAAGGATATTTATGGTGAATACCGCAAGTTGGGTGTAGGGGAATCTGCCGATTTTAACAGTACTGCGCAGGAAGAGGAGGTGACAAAAATCTCACAGCGCAATCCGCAACTCTCGGTCAATGCCGGTGTGGGAATCTCCTATCCGTTGATTCAGAATCTGAGAGTCTATGGAAAAGCTGGAGGTGCCTACTATTTTGATGCCGGCAACCAATACAAAACAATTTATTCCGACCGTAAGATCGTGATGGATCTGAACATCGGATTCAGATATGAATTTTAATTTCAAGAATAACAACAACAAATGAATATGAAGAAGATTTACTTACTGATGAGTGTGTTGACACTCACATTGTTTTTAAGCTCCTGCCTGGATGAGGGCAGCCGCAACTATTCCGAAAGTTCGGTTGTCTATATCGATATGGATATGACTTCGGGAAAAACATACGGGAAAAGCCTTACGGGTCGTCTGATCATTGCAAACGAGATGTTGCTGATGCAACCCGGAACATTTAAGTTTCTCTCATACAGTTGGGATGAGTCGTATGGCACTACCCCCATTGCAGATACAAACATAGACAATGTCGTTATTTCTGGCGAACCGCAAGATGTGACGCGTAAAGCAATGTTGCTTTCTACCCCTCCTGAAGTGGAGGAACCCGATAAGTTCCTGGCAGTGAGTGAACCTTATTATGTGAACAACAACCTGTTTTTGGGAGATCACTGGCTGTTCGAGTATGCCTATGAATCCAGAAAAGGAGAGACTGCAGAGGTGCAGATTCACAATGTGGATGATCCGGAGCTGGCTGAGAACGAGGTGTTGCTGGAGGTGCGTCTGGTGATTGCAGGTGAACCTGAGACTGGGGCCTCACTAACCTCCAAAACCGATATCATTGCTTTCAGCATGGCACCGTTGAGGGCTCTCCATGAGGGAATGTCTCAAAGTAACAGAGATTTGAAGATCCGCATTCAATATTACAAAAAAGGGATGGAAGAACCTGTGGAAATTCCCAGGATCTATCTGTTGACGATTGGTGACAACGCATAACCGCTGTGCCGGTAGTGTGAATGGCAGTCCTTCTTGAAAGGGGCTGCCATTTTTTTATCTCGCTCACATTCTCATTATTATCAGGAATTGGTTACCTTTGCACACCAAAATCGGAAAGGAATGTGGAGAGAACTTTTTGCAATTGTAGCACAGTTGCTTGTTGCATCACCGATGGCATGGAAGGAGCTGGAGAGAGAAAAAAGAAATCGAACCGATTTTCTCAATCGTTTTCTCTATCCAATTTTCGGCCTCATAGCACTGGCAGCTTTTGTGGGGGGACTATGGTTCACGCGCGACGGTGACCTGGAGAATGCATTGAAGAAAAGCATCATCTCTATGGTTGCTGTCTTCGGTGCCTATGTGATCATCTCTTATATCCTCAATGAGATAGCTGAGCGATTTGCACTGAAGCAGAACCTTTTCCTATTTCAGCAGTTCACCGGTTACGCTTCAGTAGTGATGTACCTGTTGTATTGTCTTATTCCATTTATGTCCGATTTTTTCATCCTCTGGCTACTGGCTCTTTACACCATTCATCTGGTGCATATGGGGGCCATCTATTTTCTAAAGGTGCCTGCACATAAAAGAGGTGCTTTTATCATTACTGCATCTGCACTGGTGATCCTGGTGCCAGCATTTATTCACGCACTCTTTTCATTTTTCATCCAATAATGAACCACTCTTCCATCAACATAAAGAACAAAAGGGCCACCTTCGATTATGAACTGGTGGAGACCTTCACCGCAGGGATGGTGCTTACCGGTACCGAGATTAAATCGATCCGGTTGGGCAAGGCCAGCTTGGTGGACAGCTACTGCTTGCTTGAGAAAGGACAATGCTGGGTGAGGAACATGCACATCGCCGAATATTTTTACGGCACCTACAACAACCACAGTGCCCGGCGCGACCGCAAACTGCTGCTCAACAGGAAAGAGCTGCAGAAGCTGCTGCGACTTACACGGGAGACCGGCTTCACCATCATCCCTGTGCGGCTCTTCATCAACGACAAGGGGCTTGCCAAGTTGGTGATCGCCGTGGCAAAAGGAAAAAAACAGTACGACAAACGACAGTCGCTGAAGGAGAAAGAGGATAAACGGGCGATGGACCGCATGTTCAAACAGTAACCCATGCAAAAGCAATCCTGGAAAAAGTTGATGCTGCAGGCCGCCGGCAAGTCGGGTCGCACCACCCTCTGGCTGTTGCGCATCATCCTGCCTATATCGCTGCTGGTGCGCTTGCTCGATTATTTCGGGGCACTGGCATGGCTGGCCGGCTTCCTCGATCCGCTTTTTGTCAACATGGGTCTCCCAGGTAGCACCGCCATCGTCTTCATCACCAGCATCTTCCTTCCGCTTTACGCTCCCCTGGCAATCATTACCTCTCTGCCAATTACCCTGCGTGAGCTGACCATCCTGGCGCTGATGTGCCAGATCTCCCACAACCTACCTGTGGAGAGCGCCATACAAGCCAAGACAGGAACCTCCTTCTGGGCGATGACACTGTTGCGCATCGCTATGAGCATCGTCGTGGGGGTGCTGCTCAACCTGATTCTCCCCGCAGAGATGGGAATGCCTCTTTTCGCACAGGGAAACGTAGTCACAGCCACCTCATTGGGAACACTGCTGATTCTCTGGCTGAAGAGCTCACTCCATATAGCCTTGCTCATCCTGGTTATCGTCTTCCTCCTGAACCTGCTCTACAGCGTGCTGGAAGCCTATCGGCTAATCCCTAAGCTCAGCCGGGCGATTGAACCGCTGCTCACCCTCTTCGGACTGCCCGGGAGTACCGCATTCCTCTGGTTGATCGGCTACATCGTGGGACTGGCCTACGGAGGAGCACTGATGATTGACCAGATGAAGGAGGGCAAGGTAACCCGTTCGGAAGCGAGCCTGCTGAACCATCACCTGGCGGTTTCACATTCCGTCCTGGAAGATAACCTGCTCTTCGTGGCGTTGGGTGTCTCTCTCTGGTGGATCCTGGCCGTACGTTTCACGATTGCCTTCGCCGTGGTCTGGCTGAGACGATTCTGGCTCACCCTGAGAAATCGCTGGATCACATTTTAGCCTCCTTTTTGCCGATATGTCGGAACGATTGGTTATTTTTGAGGTTATCAATAAAGTAGAGAACTGTTTTAGATGTTATTCCCATGAACAAGATTGAACAAATGCTGGCCGATCGCATCCTGATTTTGGACGGTGCAATGGGCACGATGATACAACGCTATGGCCTTGCGGAGGCCGATTTCCGTGGAGAGCGATTCGCCGATTCGCATAAGTTGCTCAAGGGCAACAATGACCTGCTCTCCATCACTCGACCTGATGTGATTGGTGCCATCCACCGCCAGTATCTCGATGCCGGTGCCGACATCATCGAGACCAACACTTTTAACGCCACCGCCATCTCGATGCAGGATTACGGCATGAGCCACCTGGCGGCAGAGATCAACCTCGCCGCCGCACGACTGGCACGGGAGGCGGCCGACGAGTATACCCTCAAAACGCCCCACAAGCCACGCTTCGTGGCCGGGTCCATCGGTCCCACCAACAAGACCGCGTCGATGAGTCCCCGCGTGGAGGACCCTATGTACCGTGCGGCCACTTTCGATGACTTTAGGAAAGCTTACCACGAGCAGATCACCGCCTTGGTGAAGGGTGGGGTGGATCTGCTGCTGATCGAGACCATCTTCGATACCCTCAACGCCAAGGCGGCCATCTATGCTGCCCGGGAAGTGGCCGCGGAGACCGGTATCGACACACCCCTCATGTTGTCGGTGACCATCACCGACCGCGCGGGCAGAACCCTCTCGGGACAGACCCTCGAGGCATTCGTGGCCTCCGTGAGTCATGCAAAACCTCTCTCCATCGGACTGAACTGCTCTTTCGGTGCAGCCGATCTGAAACCTTACGTGAAGGAGCTGGGGCGCATAGCCCCCTTTTTCATCAGTGCCTATCCCAATGCGGGGTTGCCCAATCAGTTGGGTGAGTATGACGAGACGCCTGAGAAGATGGCGCTGCAGATCAGGGAGTTTATGGAAGAGGGACTGGTCAACATCATCGGTGGCTGCTGCGGCACCACCCCCGATCACATCGCCCGCTATGTAGCGATGGCGGAGAGTGCCCCTCCCCACCGGAAGGCAGAGCCACCTGCTTATCTGCAACTCTCGGGGTTGGAGATGCTGGAGGTCTCGCCACTCATCAACTTCATGAACATCGGTGAACGCTGCAATGTGGCCGGCTCTCGTCGTTTCCTGCGACTGATACAGGAGAAGAAATATGAGGAGGCGCTCGACATCGCCCGCCGCCAAGTGGAGGATGGAGCCCAGGCACTCGATATCAACATGGATGAGGGACTGCTCGAGGGAGCAGAAGAGATGACCCGTTTCCTCAATCTGTTAGCTTCCGACCCCGACGTGTCGCGGGTACCAATCATGATTGACTCCTCCAAGTGGGAGGTGCTGGAGGCGGGACTCAAATGCGTGCAGGGCAAGTCAATCGTCAACTCCATTTCCCTGAAGAACGGCGAGAATGAATTCCTGCACGAGGCTCTGCTAGCGCAGCGCTATGGTGCCGCGGTGGTGGTGATGGCCTTCGACGAGAAAGGACAAGCCGACACCTTCGAGCGGCGCACTGAGATCTGCAGTCGTGCCTACAAGCTGCTTACCGACAATGGTTTTGATCCCAGGGATATCATCTTCGACCCCAACGTGCTGGCCATCGCCACCGGTATCGAGGAACATCGCAACTACGGCGTGGATTATATCCGCACCGTTCGCTGGATCAAGGAGCACCTGCCCCACGCCAAGGTGAGCGGCGGGGTGAGCAACCTCTCCTTCTCCTTCCGCGGCAACGAGTCGGTGCGTGAGATGATGCATTCCGTTTTTCTCTATCATGCCATCGCAGCCGGGCTGGACATGGGAATTGTGAACCCCGGCCAGTCGGTGATCTATGAGGATATCCCGGCCGATGTGCGGGAGCTGATGGAGGATGCTGTGCTCAACCGAAGGGAGGATGCCACCGAGCGGCTCATGGAGTATGCCGAGAAGATCAAAGGCGACAAATCAGATAACGGCGCTGCCGCCAAGTCGGAGGAGTGGCGTCAGCTGACCCTGGAAGAACGACTGAGTCATGCCCTTGTGAAAGGAATTGGCGACTATATGGAGGAGGATCTGGCGGAGGCATTGGAGGCCTATCCCCGGGCGGTGGATATCATCGACAAGCCGTTGATGGATGGGATGAACCGCGTGGGCGACCTCTTCGAGTCGGGTAAGATGTTCCTGCCCCAGGTGGTGAAGGCAGCCCGCACCATGAAGAAAGCGGTAGCAATCCTGCAGCCGGTGATCGAAGCAGAGAAAAGCTCCGGAGGAGGCTCTCAGAAGGCAGGCAAGATTGTGCTTGCCACGGTGAAAGGGGACGTGCACGACATCGGCAAGAACATCGTCTCCATCATCCTCGCTTGCAATAACTACGAGATCATCGACCTGGGGGTGATGGTTCCCCCCGAGCAGATCATTGAAACAGTGAAAAGGGAACAACCGGACATGGTGGGACTCAGCGGTCTGATCACCCCCTCGCTCGAGGAGATGGCTGTCGTGGCTGCCGAGATGGAGAAAGAGGGTTTCACCCTGCCGCTGCTCATTGGTGGCGCCACCACCTCGCGTCTGCATACGGCACTGAAGATCGAACCCAAATATGGCAACGGCCCTGTGGTATATGTGAAGGATGCCTCCCAGAGCCCCTCGGCGGTCGCCAACCTGCTGAACAGTGAGAACCGGGATGCCTACATCCGGAAGATCAGCGAAGATTATGCACTGCTGCGGGAGCACCGTGCACAGAAGCAGGTGAAGCTGGTCACCCTCGATGAGGCCAGGCAGAACCCCTTCCGTATCGAATGGGAGAAGTGGCAGCCACCGGTACCCCGTAAGCCGGGACGCACTGTGTTGCATAAGATCCCGATGGAGGAGATCATTCCTTACATCGACTGGAAGTTCTTCTTCCATGCCTGGAACCTCTCGGCCAAGTTCCACACAGTGACACGCATCGACCGTTGCGAGCGTTGTCGTGCCGAGTGGGTAGCCACTTACCGTGAGGAGGAGAAGGAGAAAGCGATGGAGGCTGCACGCCTCTACGATGATGCCTACGATATCCTGCAGCGTTTCTGTGACGAGGATGCCGATTACATTCGTGCGGTGCTGGGCCTCTACGAGGCATCGAGCGGCGACGATACCATCCTGATCGACGGAAAGCCTTTCCCCTTCCTGCGGCAGCAGAAGGAGAACGAGCAGCAGACCTACTTCTGCCTGAGCGATTTCATTGCACCACAGGAGAGTGGCATCACCGATTGGATTGGTGCCTTCGCAGTCACTGGGGGTGCCGGTGCCGATGCTCTGCTGCATCAGTATGATGAGGAGGGTGATGCCTACGCTTCCCTGTTGGTGAAGTCGCTGCTCGACCGGCTGGCGGAAGCGGCCACCGAGTGGCTCCATGCAAAGGTGCGGCGTGAGTACTGGGGCTATGCGTCGGGCGAATCACTCACGGTGGCGGAGATGTTCGCCGTGAAGTATGCTGGTATCCGCCCCGCGGTGGGCTACCCCTCCATCCCGGACCAGACGGTCAACTTCCTGCTGCATGACCTGCTGGGGAGTGAGGAGATCGGTATCTCCCTCACCGAGAACGGTGTGATGTATCCCAATGCGGCCGTGAGCGGCCTCTTCTTTGCCCACCCGCAGTCGAAGTACTTCGCCATCGGTGAGATATCGGAAGAGCAGGTGGCCGATTATGCACGGCGAAAAGGAAGCGATTCTGAGATGATACGCAAGTTCCTGCTGGCAAATCTGGTCTAAGTTAGTATCTTTGCATCCCCAAAACGAAAAAATTATGCGAAGTTTCGGAAGTGACAACAACTCGGGTGTACATCCCCGTATCATCGAAGCCCTTGCATCGGCAAACAGCGATCATGCCATCGCCTATGGTGATGATCCCTGGACAGCTGAGGCTGCCGCCGTGGTGCGGGAGTTGCTGGGAGAGAATTTCATTGAGCCTTTTTTCATGCTCAACGGCACGGGTGCCAATGTGGTGGCGCTACAAGCCTGCACGCTGCCGTTTCATTCCATCCTCTGTGCTGCCACCGCCCATATCGCGGTGGATGAGTGCGGGGCACCGGTGAAGCTGACAGGGGCATCGCTCAAGGAGATCGATACACCTGACGGCAAGCTCACGCCTGAACTGGTTCGTCCCCACCTCCACGGGTTCGGCTTCGAGCATCACTCGCAACCAAGGGTGATTGCCATCTCACAGACCACAGAGCTGGGGACCGCCTACACCCCTGATGAGATCAGTGCGCTGGCAGAGCTCGCACACGCCCATGAGATGCTGCTCTTCGTGGATGGTACCCGCATAGCCAATGCCTGTGCAATGCTGGGTCTGTCGCTGAGGGAGATGACTATAGATTGTGGAGTGGATATTTTTACCCTGGGAGGCACCAAGAATGGGCTGATGTTCGGTGAGGTGCTTGTGCCCCTGCGGGAGGAGTTGGCACAGCATATCCGTTATTACCGGAAGCAGACCACCCAGCTATATTCCAAGATGCGATACATCGCCGCGCAGTTCATCCCCTACTTGCGTGAGAACCTCTGGCTGGAGAACGCACACCGTTCGAATGTTGCGGCGCAGATGCTGTACCGCGAGATGAGCAGGGTGAAAGGGATTGAGATCACGCAGAAGGTGGAGTCGAACGCGATCTTCTTCATCCTTCCAAAAAGCATCACCGACCGTCTGCGCGAGCGTTATTTCTTCTACGACTGGGATGAGAGCCGCAACGAGATGCGGCTGGTCTGTTCGTGGGACACCACAGAAGAGGATATCAAACAATTTTCAGACGTTCTTTTCAAGCTAACAGCTGACAGCTGATAGCTTATCGCATACAGCTAAAAAAATATTACAATGTTCGATTTCTTAGACGTTTACCCCTGGTTGTTGCCCGTGATCATCTTTTTCGGCCGCGTGGTGGATGTGTCGCTCGGCACACTGCGCATCATTTTCGTCTCGAAAGGTGAAAAATACAAGGCACCTTTGATAGGCTTCGTGGAGGTATTTATCTGGGTGGTGATCATCTCTCAGATTCTCTCACGCGCCAATGATATGCTGGCATATCTCTCCTATGCCGCCGGTTATGCCGCCGGTAATTACGTAGGGATACTGCTCGAGCAACGCATCGCCTATGGGATCGTACTCTGCCGCATCTATACCCAGAAGAATGGTGCTCACCTGGTGAAGATACTGAATAAACTTAATTTCGGGGCCACTCTGACACATGGTGAAGGATCGACCGATGCAGTCGACATCATTGAAACGGTGATCGATCGCAAGGAGATGAAAAAGATGGAGCGCACGCTCAGTGAGTTTGATAAGAATATCTTCTACGTGGTGGAAGATGTGCGTACGCGTCAAAACGGTATCTTCCCGAAACGAAAGTCAATCCTGGCGCAATGGCGGCTCGGGAAATAGGTCAGACCAGATTGTTGACCGTACCTCTCCAGGAGCATCCGAGGCAGTAGAGCAACGAGGTGTCAAACCCTTCGAGTGATTCATTTTCATGAATCGGCTGGATCTCTTTTTCTTTCGTGATTGTTACCACCAGTCTTTCTCCTGCTGCGTTGAGCAGGTAGAAGCGGCGTATCTTGCATTGCGGACAGAGCAGGTTCTTCATGCTTTTTCCGTTTTTTTTGCTTCCTGCCAGAAGGCTTCCATCTCTTCCAGCGTTACCTCTTTCAATTGGCGTCCCTGTTCACGGAGCTTCTGCTCCATGTAGATGAAACGGTAGATAAACTTGCGGTTGGTGCGTTCCAGCGCGTTGTCGGGATTTACCTTGTAGAGTCGTGCAGCGTTGATGATGCTGAAGAGCATGTCGCCAAACTCAGCTTCCATCCGGTCGGCATCCAAACCTTCAATTTCAGCTTCCAGCTCTCCCAACTCCTCCTTTACTTTCTCCCATACATCCTGGCGTTCATTCCAGTCGAAACCGGCATTGCGCGCCTTGTCCTGGATGCGATAGGCTTTCACCAAAGCAGGCAGGGCGGAGGGAACGCCTTCGAGTACCGTCTTGTTTCCACCTTTTTCCTTCAGCTTGATCTGCTCCCAGCTCTTCTCCACCATACCGGCGGAGCCGGCCTGTTGGTCGCCGAAGACATGGGGATGGCGGAAGATGAGCTTGTCACAGATGGCAAGGCAGACATCCCCGATGTCGAACGCCTCTTTCTCTTCGCCGATCTTCGAATAGAAGACCACGTGCAGCAGCAGGTCGCCCAGCTCTTTTTTGATTTCAGGGTTGTCGTTGGCGATGATTGCCTCGGCCAGCTCGTAGGTCTCTTCGATGGTGTTGGCCCGCAGGCTTTCGTTGGTCTGTTCGCGGTCCCAGGGACACTTCTCCCGCAGTTCGTCCATCACGTCGAGCAACCGCCCGAACGCTTCCATTTTTTCTTCTCTCGTATGCATGTCGAAAAAGGGCAGAGACGACACCGGTCGTCTCTGCATTAAGGTTGTTATTTCTTGAAATTGGTCAGTCCCGTCTCCAGGAAGTCTAGGTATCGCTCCACGTTCTCGTCATAGGCGTAGGAGGGGCTGAGCGGTTTGCCCTCGTGATCGAGCGCGATGTAATAGGGTTGGGCGTTGGCTCCAAACTTGTGGCGCTGCAGGTAGCTCCACTTGTCGCCCACGGTTTTCAGTCGCGTGGTGCGTCCGTTCTCCTCCACCTCGATGATCTCCGGCAGCCGTGTTTTGTCGTCCACCATCAGGGTGACCAGGATGTACTCGTTGTCCAGCAGATCTTTCACCCGCGGGTCGGTCCATACCGAGGCCTCCATCTTGCGGCAGTTGACGCACCCATAGCCTGAGAAGTCGATCAGCAATGGTTTGTTCTGTTGCTTGGCCATCGCCACACCTGTTTCATAGTCGAGTGTCTGCGCATGCACCTCACCCTCGTAAAGATTGAAATCTTGCGTGTAGAGGGGAGGTGAGAAGGCACTGATAGCCTTGAGGGGTGCTCCCCACAGTCCCGGGATCATATAGACCGCGAAGGCGAGTGAGATGATGGAGAGGAAGAGGCGCGGGATGGTGAGGTGCGGTACATCGCTGTCGCCGGGGAACTTGATTTTTCCAAGCAGGTAGATTCCCAGCAGTACAAAGATAACGATCCACAATACCAGGAACACCTCACGGTCGAGGATGCCCCACCCGTAGGCCAGGTCGGCTACCGAGAGGAACTTCAAAGCGAGTGCCAGTTCCAGGAATCCCAGCACCACCTTCACCGAGTTGAGCCATCCGCCCGACTTGGGCATGGTGGAGAGCCAGGAGGGGAAGATGGCGAAGAGGACAAAGGGGATGGCCAGGGCAAGTGCGAAGCCCAGCATGCCGATGGCCGGTGCGATGATGCTGCCGGCGGTGGCAGCCTCCACCAGCAGGGTGCCGATGATGGGGCCGGTGCAGGAGAAGGAGACCAGCACCAGGGTGAAGGCCATGAAGAAGATGCTGAGGACACCCGTTGTGGTGTCTGCCTTCTGGTCCATCTTGTTGGTCCATTTTGAGGGGAGCACCAGTTCGAAGCCACCGAAGAAGGCGATGGCGAAGAAGACCAACAGGGCGAAGAAGATCAGGTTGAACAGAGCACTGGTGGCCAGGTTGTTCAGTGCGCTGGCGCCAAAGATGGCGGTGATGATCAATCCCAGTACCACATAGATCACGATGATGGCGACACCGTAGACCAGTGCCTCACCCACTGCCTTTTTCTTATCTGTCTTGTTCCGTTTCAGGAAGAAGCTGACCGTCATGGGAATCATCGGCCAGACACAGGGTGTCACCAGCGCGATCAGCCCGCCCGCAAAGCCGGAGAGCAGGATCCAGAAGAGTGACATGCCGGCAGTACTGCCCTTCATGCCAAACTGTTGCAGCTCCTCTACCACCGGTGTCCAGAGCAGGTCGCTGTCGAGATCTGAAACCGATACAGTGGTCGCTGCTGCAGCGGTTTCATTGACGGCAGCTTCCAACGGCTGCAGTGCAGTGAGAGGTGCTGTGTTTCCCGATTCGCCTGCAGGCGTTGTTGTTGAGGATGAGACTGTTACCGTTGCCGGCAGAACGGCAGCGCTGAAGGCAAAGTCGTTGGGCAGGGGCGGGGTGCAGCTCTGGTCGTCACAAGCCTGTGCCCGCACATCGCCTGCGATCGCGAAGCTGTTTGTGTCAGTTACCCGTAACCGTTGTACGAAGCGAGCACTTTCCTGGAAGATCCCAATCTGCATGCCGAAGATGGCATCGAACTTCACCTTCGCCTCTTTGCCGGAAGCATGGAACTCACCTACGGGTTCCGCACCGGTAATGTTGTCGAAGCTGATCTGCGTGGGGGTAGGGCCTCCTTCCGGTATCTTGGTGTCATAGAGATACCACCCCTGTTTGATTTTTACATCAGCCACCAGCTCTATTTCTCCGTTGCCGCGATCCTCGAGGGAGAAGCTCCAGCGCATCTCATCCTGAGCAAAGGTGAGCGTAGTAAAGAGCAGAGCCAGCGACAGCAGTGTCGTCAGTTTTTTCATATTCATTGTTCTATCATCTTGTCGTTTAATCTGCAAAGGTAGTGAAATCAGTGAAAAGGATTGGTTGCAGATTGTGAAATAACCCCAAGAGGTATGAAAATGTTCATTTCACCCATACAACCTGAAGAGATGAGACGTATTTCGTTCTAATCTCGTTCTAATCTCGTTCTAATATACGTCTAACATATCCGAGGCAGTTAAGAATCAGATACGTCCCAATTAAAGTGTAATTTAAAGTCGTGTGAGGCGACTTCACAATAAAGAGGCCATCTCATGTGATATCATGAGACGGCCTCTAATACTATTTCTACTGCGAATCCTACTACGAATCAGATAATCCCCGCTTTCTCGTAGGAGATGCCCAGTGCATCAGCCACACCACGCCCATAGGCGGGGTCGGCCTTGTAGCAGTTGCCGATATGGCGGATCTTGATGATCTCATCAGAGCAACCCATGTTCCGGGCGGTGTTTTCAAACAGTCTTTGTTGTTCTTCCGCAGTCATCAGGCGGAAGAGCTTGCCTGGCTGTTCGTAGTAATTGTCATCATCCTCGCGGAAGTTCCACCGTTTGATGTCGCCGTTCACCTTCTGAACAGGCTCGTCATGCTCAGGCTGTTCCTGCCAGATGCTATAGCTGTTGGGTTCATAATGGAGGGCGGCACCCAGATTGCCGTCGACCCGCATCTGACCGTCGCGGTGGTAGGAGTTGTAGCCTTCCTTTACCCCCTTGGGCTGGTTTACCGGGATCTGGTGGTGGTTTACCCCCAGGCGGTAACGCTGCGCATCGCCGTAGGAGAAGAGACGACCCTGCAACATTTTGTCGGGTGAGAAGCCGATACCCGGCACCACGTTGGCAGGGTTGAATGCTGCCTGTTCCACATCCTGGAAGTAGTTGTCCGGATTGCGGTTTAGTTCAAACTCCCCTACCGGGATCAACGGAAAGTCGCCCTTGTACCAAACCTTGGTCAGGTCTAACGGGTTGTAGGGCATCTGCTCAGCCTGCTCCTCGGTCATCACCTGAATGAACATCTTCCATTTGGGGAAATCTCCATTGCCGATGGCCTCGAAGAGGTCGCGCTGGTGGCTCTCCCGATCTTTCCCTACCAACATTTCCGCCTCTGCATCGCTCAGGTTCTCGATTCCCTGCTGGGTCACAAAGTGAAACTTCACCCAGTGACGCACATTGTCGCTGTTGATGAAGCTGTAGGTGTGGCTGCCGAAACCGTGCATGTGGCGATAGCTACGCGGGATGCCGCGATCGCTCATGGTGATGGTCACCTGATGCAACGCTTCGGGCAGATTGCTCCAGAAGTCCCAGTTGTTGTTGGGACTGCGCAGGTTGGTGTGCGGATCACGTTTCACCGCGTGGTTCAGGTCGGGGAACTTGAGCGGGTCACGGAAGAAGAAGACCGGGGTGTTGTTGCCCACAAGGTCCCAGTTGCCCTCTTCTGTGTAGTACTTCATCGCGAAGCCACGGATGTCCCTCTCAGCATCTGCGGCACCCCGCTCACCGGCTACTGTGGAGAAGCGGACGAACATCTCGGTCTGCTTGCCGATCTCGGAGAAGATCTTCGCACGGGTGTACTGGGTAATGTCGTGAGTCACGGTGAAGGTGCCGAAGGCGCCCGAGCCTTTGGCATGCATGCGTCTTTCGGGAATCACCTCGCGGTCGAAGTGTGCCAGTTTCTCCAGGAACCATACATCCTGCAACATCATGGGTCCACGTGGGCCGGCAGTCATTGAGTCCTGGTTGTTACCTACCGGAGCGCCTGCCACGGTAGTCATCTTCTTCCTGTTCTCCTTGTCTTTCTGTTTCTTTAATTCTTCTGCGTTCATACAAATGATTTTATATAGGTTTTAGGTTATTGGTGATTCCCAAGGGAGTGAATGGCATCCAGGATGTCGACCCGTTGAGGCTCGACCCTTAATCCATGGTATTCAATCTTTTATATAGTTGGGGGATACTCCCGTTACTTTTCATTGTCTGATTAGATTTATATAAGAACGGTTCTTGTTTAACAATAACTCATCGAGGTTGTTCAGGAGTTATCAACAGTTTTTTGTTTATAACTTTTGGCGATATAAGCGGGATAAAAATTCTGTCCACAATGAATATCTCTGTACCTTTACAATCTTAAATGCTATATCAGGTCAATTCAATGGAAAAGCAAAAACGTAAACCATCGGTTAAAGTAGTTGAAAAAGCAGTCGTTGCTCCCGATATGGGGAAACTGCCACCGCAGGCAAGAGAACTGGAGGAAGCGGTACTGGGAGCGCTGATGTTGGAAAAAGATGCCTATTCTGTGATCAGTGAGATCCTCAAGCCGGAGAGTTTTTATGATCCGTCTCATCAACTCATATTCGACGCTATACAGGGCCTTGCCATGCAGCAGAAGCCGGTTGACGTGCTCACCGTGGTGGAGGAACTGAAGCGTCGCGGCGAGCTGGAAACAGCCGGTGGTGCCGTCTATGTGGCGGAGCTGAGCGAGAAGGTGGCATCGGCCGCCCACATTGAATACCATTCCCGTATCATCGCCCAGAAGTGCCTTGCCCGTGAGCTGATCTCCTTCTCATCAGAGGTGTCACAACAGGCTTTCGACGAAACGGTCGATGTGGATGACCTGATGCAGGAGACTGAAGGGAGACTCTTCGAAATCTCACAGCGCAACGTGAAGAAGGATGTGATCCAGATCAACCCGGTGATCAAGGAGGCGATGCAGAACATCCAGTTGGCGGCGAACCGCAAGGATGGGATGAGCGGTCTTCCAACCGGCTTCAAGGAGCTGGACAAACTCACCTCCGGGTGGCAGAACTCCGACCTGGTAATCATCGCGGCCCGTCCGGCAATGGGTAAGACCGCCTTTGTGCTCTCAATGGCCAAGAACATGGCACTCGATTTCAAACAACCTGTTGGCATCTTCTCCCTTGAAATGTCGAACGTGCAGCTGGTCAATCGTTTGATCGTCAATGTGTGTCAGATAAAGGGTGAGAGCATCAAAAGCGGAAGGCTGTCGGACGATGAGTGGGAGCGGCTCGACAAGAACCACAAGTTTCTCTACAATGCACCGGTCTACATTGACGATACACCCAGCCTCTCTGTTTTTGAACTGCGTACGAAGGCACGCCGGTTGGTGCGTGAGCATGGTGTCCGGACACTGATTATTGACTACCTGCAGCTGATGAATGCCAGTGGGATGAGCTTCGGTAGCCGCGAACAGGAGGTGAGCATGATATCCCGCTCGCTGAAGGGACTTGCGAAGGAGTTGAACATCCCCATCATTGCGCTCTCTCAGTTGAACCGTGGGGTTGAGTCGCGGCAGGGAAATGAGGGAAAACGACCCCAGCTGGCCGACCTGCGTGAGTCGGGTGCCATTGAGCAGGATGCCGACATCGTCTGTTTCATTCACCGTCCGGAGTACTACCGCATCACGGAAGATGAACGGGGTAACTCATTGGTGGGTATCGCCGAGATTATCGTTGCCAAGCATCGTAACGGTCCCACCGGCATTGCGAGCATGCGCTTTGACAACGAGTATGCACGATTCCAGAACCTGGATGACTATGCCGTTGGCCGAAATTATGTGGAGCGTCCATCACGCATGAATAAACAGGTGGCAAGTGATGAAAATGCTGTTAATGAACCTTTCCCGTCATCTGGGTTCAATGCACAGAAGAAAGATCCGCTCCCCTTTTAATGGAAATGGCAATCCGCTTTCAGGCCTAACTGCCAGACGAATCAACTTGCATGTGATCGTTGAATAAATTGAGGCATCCTGAACCGTAGGGAAGCGTAAAATGTTTAAAACCTGTGAAACAATCGGTCACACCTTGGCGGAAAAAATCATATCCCGATTTTTTTCCCTATTTTTGTCTGTCGGTTGCAGCAACAACCACTCTTTATATATTTACTTAAACAAGAAAAAATGGGTAAGCTCATTCAACTAAGCAGGTTTTTAGTCATCATGATCTGCCTTGTCGCAGGCATACATTCAATGCAAGCCCAGCAGCTTCCATATGAGATAGTTACGGTTGACGGTCAATCATATTACAAATATAAGGTTCAACCTGGTGAAGGACTCTATGCGGTATCACGCATTTTTTCCATCTCCGTAGCTGACTTACTGCGCTACAATCCCGGGTCGAACAACGGACTCCAAAATGGTCAGGAGCTCTTGATTCCTGTCACCCAAGTGTCGGAGAGAGTTCATTCCGATGCTGCACCACAGGATGTTTCCCGTAATGATCCGACGGATCAGAACAACAGCTTCAAGCATACCGTGGTAAAAGGGGAGACTGTCTACAGCATCTCCAACATGTATCATACAACAGTCGACCATATCATCCGGCTCAATCCAGGTGCTGCCGACGGGATTGCAATTGGGGCCGTCCTCACCATCCCCCAGCGACGTGTCATCAGCAAGGAGAAAGAGGAGAATTATCGTTATCACACCATCCTGCCGAAAGAGACGCTCTATTCGGTTGCCAAAACTTACCGGCTGAAACCGGAGGATGTGGTTCGTGCAAATGTAGGGTTATCGGTTGAGAGCTTCCAAATCGGCAAGACCATCCGGATTCCCTTCTTTGAATCTTACGAAGTTGTGAAACCGTTTGAGAAACAAACTGCCAACATCATCCATACCGTGAAGCGGGGAGAGACGCTTTATGGCATTGCAAGAAAATATGGCGTTGAGGTCTCCACACTTGAGCAGATGAACCCGATGCTTTCGGGAGGATTGAAACCCAACATGGAGTTGATCGTTGCTGTGGCCAGGAGTAAGGTTGAAAATCTTGATCCCGGTGAAGAAAATCAGGCAAACAGGTTGCTGACAAAGCAAAGTCCGTCACAACGGGTCGATGTAATGAAGGTCGGATTGTTGCTGCCCTTCCTGGATCAAACCAGCAGGGGACATCTTCGTCTTCAGGAGTACTACGAAGGATTTCTGCTGGCTGTGAACGAGCTGAAAGAGCGTGGTGCAGACCTCGAACTATACGTGTTTGAAATCGGTAAAGGGAACGACACGGGGAAGCTCGAGAGCCTGCTTGGAACCCTTGAGATGCAGTCTCTCAACCTGATTATCGGAGGTGTGAATGATGCCCAGATTAAAGTGTTGTCTGATTTCTCACGATCGAAGAATATCAAATATGTGGTGCCGTTCTCACAAGGCAATGACGAGGTGCTCAACAATGGCTTTATGCTCCAGGTGAATCCCATGAACAGTCTTGTCTATACAAAGACAATAAACTATTTCACTCATAAGTTCAGGAATGCCAATATCATATTTGTTGAAGGGGGAAACAATCCCCAGAAGGAATTTGTCACGTTGTTACAGTCATCGCTCAGACAGCAGAACATACCCTACCAATCAGTTAATGACGTTGCGTCTTTGGCTTCCACAAGTGCACCCTTGCTGCGTCAGGGACAGGAGAACCTGATCCTGCCGATCAGCAGTGATGCTGCATCTTTGCGGCATATTACCTCAGAATTGAAGAAGATACATGAGGCCAATCCGGGAATTGTAACCCATCTCTTTGGACACCCTGACTGGCAAACCTATGGAGATCTGAAAGATGAGTTGACTCAGTTTGGTGCAACCGTCTACACTCCTTTCTTTGTCGATCAGCAGTCATACCAGGCGAAAAGATTTAAGGATGAGTTCAGGAGATGGTATGGACGCGAGCCGATGGAGACTTTTCCCAGTTACGGCATGTGGGGTTACGACACCGCCCTCTATTTCCTGACAGCGCTGCAACGAAACGGCTTGAATTTTGAGCAAAAGATCAACGATGTGAGAGTGGCAACAATCCAGTTTCCATATTATTTTGAACGACTTAACAATTGGGGTGGCTTGATCAATGGTGCTCTTTATATGGTGCACTATGATCAAAACGGAAGCATTTCAAAAACAGAACTGAAGAGATGAGGCAGCTTGTTTTATTGTTTACCCTGTTTTTGACTGTCACTACTCTTTTTGCACAAAAAGAGTCAGCCCGTAATGAGCTTTATCTTGGCGCAGGAGGAGGTGTGGTTTTCAGTAACATCGATTTTATGCCTACCGTAGAACAGACGGAGCATATGGGCATCCTGGGGGGAATCTCATTGAAATACATTTCCGAAAAACATCTCGGCCTGATTGCCGAACTCAACTATGTGCAAAAGGGATGGACTGAAGCATTTAAGCCTGATTCGGAATTCTCCTATCAAAGAACCCTCAGTTACCTGGAAATGCCTTTCTTGACACACATCTACTTTGGAAATAAAACGCGCTTCATCATCAATGCAGGTCCCAAGATCAGCTATCTGTTGGGAGAGCAACATCAGATGAGCAGTGCCCTGGCAGATGATCTTGCACTGCGTCGTGAAGCTGATCCAGATGCACCCATTGGTGTCCAATATGGCTCCTTTGATGCGATGAAAAGGGTGGACTACGGACTGATTGGCGGTCTCGGGTTGGAACTGAAAACTGACATTGGTGATCTCAATTTGGAGGGCCGCTACTACTTCGGACTGGCCGATCTCTTTACCAACAGACGCAGTGATAATGCCTACTTCTCCCGTTCTGCCCATCGCATCATTGAGGGAAAACTTACCTGGTACTTTAAAATTCTCTGAAAAATTTTGTCAATTAAAAAATATGTACTACTTTTGAACATTGATATATGTATATATGTTCATATATTGGTATTATGAAAAAAGTGATGAAACAACAGGAAACAATGGAAATAGATTTAGATCGCACCTATTTTGAGGAGGCAGCCTATATGTTAAAGGCTGTCGCAAACGAAATACGACTCTGTGTGGTGATGCAGCTGACCCGTGCGGAAGAGAAAACCGTTTCGGAGTTGATGGAGGGGATGGATTGCGAGCAATCGTTGCTTTCACATCATCTGACCGATATGCGGGCAAAAGGGATCCTACAGTGTCGTAAAAGTGGTAAGAACAACTATTATTCATTGAAAGACAGGCGCTTCTCCAATGTGCTCCGATGTCTGGTCAATTGTGGCGATGATCATAATGCAAATGGTAAAGTGTGATATCATTTAATAAATGAATGATTTATGAGTTTAAAAGAAAAGAGTAAAAGTTTTTTACTGAAACATTGGTTAAGGATCACCGGTTTTGCCGTGGGGGTGCTTGGAGGATATCTCTACTACTATTATGTAGGATGCGTTTCAGGTACCTGTCCCATCACCTCCAATCCCTATAGGATGATGATTTACGGTGCACTGGTTGGATATCTGCTGTTTGATATTTTTTCAAAAGATGGCAGTAGCAAAAAGAATCAAGAGAAAGTAACCCCTAACGAATAACAAACAGAAGAATGAAGAATCTGACCAAAACCCTGATGACTATTGCCCTGATCTTTGTAGCAGCATCCTGTGTCAACAGTACCAATAAAAGCGATTCGACAGAGAACGCAACAAAAGAAACAACAAACACAATTATAAATTCTGAAAAAAGTATGACAAAAACAATTAAACTGACAAGAGCAGACTTTCTTACCAAAGTGGCAAACTACGAAGCCAACCCTGAAAAATGGGAGTACCTGGGTGACAAACCCTGTATCATCGATTTCTACGCCGACTGGTGTGGTCCCTGCAAGATGGTTGCTCCCATCCTGGAAGAGTTGGCCGCCGAATATGAAGGTGAGATCTACATCTACAAGGTAGACACGGAAGCAGAGCAGCAGCTGGCTGCTGAGTTTGGAATCCGCAGCATTCCTTCACTGCTCTTCTGCCCGATGGGTGAAGCACCCCAGATGGCTCAGGGAGCCCTTCCCAAGGATGCATTCAAGCAGGCCATTGATGAAGTATTGTTGAAAAAATCGTAAATAATGAGAATGATGAATCAGATGTTACTTGAAAGCAAAAGCAAATACAGTTTTGATGAAACGGTGAGCAAGCTCAACGATATCATCTTGGAAGGAGGATGGAAAGTACTCCATCAGCACGATTTACAAGGAATCATGAAGAAAAACGGAAAAGATATTCTTCCTGTGAAGGTGGTCGAACTTTGTAGTCCTGACTATGCCTTCAGGTTGCTTTCTGATGATTCTCTTCGTATCTACTCAAGCATGCTTCCCTGCCGTATTTCTGTATATCAGAAAACAGACGGAGAAACCTTCCTGTCACGCCTTAATCCTTCAGTGCTTGCATCGCAGGCTGGTGGAGTAGTGCAGGATGTGATGACCTCTGTCTATCATGATGTAGAAGAGATGATCGGTCAGCTGACAGCTGAAGGGTAGATATCCCCTCTCCGGACAACTGACCGGGAAAAATAGGCGGGTCTGTTCTTAACTGAACAGACCCGCTTTATTTGTACAATCTTATGGATTCCGTTTAACGGAAATAACGCTCGATCTCATTTCTGTTTTTGATCGGAATCAGGGTAAACCCATAGCTTGCTATTGCTGTTTTTGGACGAATGAGGTATTCTTCCAGGGGAAGTTTTCCCCAGCTGTTGTTGCCTCCCACACCTTGCATACGGTGATCGATGAAAAGATCCACCCGATCGGAAGGTTGGTAGTCGTTGATGTGCTTGTTGAGAGGGGCTGTCCCCGCAGCTGCATCGTTGTTGAGGGTTTCTCCGTTGGTAATCGTTTCCAGGAGGTAGTTTGATACGTTGAACTCGAACTGGTCGTCTGCCACGAAGAGCAGACCGTTGCCCGACTTCCGGGTGAGTGCCAGCCAGTGGGCATCGGTATGATGGCCGTTTTCCTGAGGTAACACGTAGCGGGTAACCATCTCACTAACGGGTGAACTGTAACGATCGAGGAAGGTGGAGCTTTTTCTGTCGGAATAGTTCTCCCAGGGGCCTCTACCGTAATAGTCTGCCTGTACCAGCTCTCCGCTCAGTTGCATCCGCATGCCAATGCGGGGAATTAAGTCTGTCTCTGAAGTGGTGGCATCGAACCGGTTGGCGATGTGCATTGTGCCGTTGTCGTAGAGGGTATAGATTACCTCGTTGGAAGCACCTGCTTCGGGATAATTGTAGCTGTAGCTGAGCGTGGTTGTTTCACCCACGTGAATCGTCAGATTTTCTGCTTTTGGTTGCAGGTAACTGGCCTCTTTCCATACTGAAAGCCTTTGTGGCAAGCGTGCTCCATAGTCGTTGTCAATGGGAGCCCGCCAGAAGAAGGGACGCGGTCCTTCACCCTCTTCGATATACTCCACTCCGTTCACCTTGTAGGAGGTGAGCAGGCCGCTTTCTTTGTCGAACACCGCCTTGTAGCGACGGCCACTGACGATGACCGAGTTGTCAGTCTCTTCTACTGAGGCCGCTTTCAGGTTGTCGATTGCCAGGGTAGGATAGTCGTTGACGATGAACTGATCACGAGCCACCACCCAGCCGGCAGGGATCAGCCTTTCCTCCTTCTGCTGAATCACAGAAAAGGTAATGATAAGCTGTTCTTTCCGGTTTGCAAAACGGGGCCAATCAGGAACCTGTACTTTTGTAGTCTCCTGTGGCGCTGCATTTACTTTCATAACTCCCTTGGTCAGCTCTTTGCCGTTGGCTTTGATGCTGTAGGCAATGCGGTAGTGGTTCAAGTTGGTGAAGAAATATTCGTTGTATACCTCTACCGACCCCTCATCGGAACTGAAATTCCTGAACCAAACGTTTTGATATACTTTCCGCATCTCTTCTGTGTGTGGTTTTACACTGCGGTCCGGAAAGACGATACCGTTGATGCAGAAGTCACCGGCGCTGGGTGTGCCCACAGGACCGAAGTCACCACCGTAGGCCCAGTACTGATTTCCCTTCTCGTCGTTTTTCACAAGTCCCTGATCTACCCAGTCCCAGATAAAACCTCCTTGCAGTAGTGGGTATTTCCGGATAATATCCCAATATTCAGTGAAGTTGCCCAGGCTGTTTCCCATGGCGTGCGCATACTCGCAGAGGATCAGCGGACGATCGGATGCAGGATCAGTGGCAAACCGCTCTATTTGATCCGGGTCGGCATACATGGGTGCAAAAATATCACTGTTCCATTCCATTACTGCTCTTTCATACTGTACGGGGCGTGATGTGTCCCTTCCCTTGATCCAGAGGTATGTCTGATAGAAATTGTAACCATTGCCTGCCTCATTGCCCAGGGACCAGGTAACCACACTGGGGTGATTCTTGTCCCGCTCAACCATGCCGATGGTACGGCTTAAGTGATCCTCCAGGAAAAGAGGGTTGTTTGCCAGGGTGCCGCCCTTGCGCAGGTTATATCCCATTCCGTGGCTTTCAATGTTGGCTTCATTGATCACATAAATCCCATATTCGTCGGCAAGCCTGTAGAAGAGCTCTGGTTGCGGGTAGTGACTTGTGCGTACAGCGTTGACATTGTATTTGCGAAACAATTCAAAATCTTTTCGCATCACTTCCTCGGTAACGTAATGACCGGTATGCTCATTGTGCTCATGCAGGTTTACCCCTTTCAGCAAAACCGGTTGTCCGTTCACCAGAAACTGGCGGTTTTTGATCTCAGCCGTACGAAAACCAACTTTTAGCGCTGTCGATTCGATGGTGGCACCTTTCTCGTCCTTCAGTTCGATGGCCAGCGTATAGAGATGGGGTGTTTCCGCATTCCATTTTTTCACATCCGGAATCAACTCCTCAAACTGCAAGGTGCTAAATCCTTCACTCTTCCCATTGCGAGTTCCGGCTGCTACCTTATTTCCATTCTCATCCCTAAGGGTATAGGCTACGGAGAATGGATCTGTTTGACCCTTTGGGGAGGCTATCTTCACATCAAGGTTAAAAACTCCGTCGCGGTAGTTCTCATCCAATCCCGGTAGTGCGTAGATATCCTCGATGTGCAGTTTTGGACGAGCATAGATGTAGACATCACGGTCAAAGCCGGAGAGACGCCAGAAGTCCTGACACTCCAGGTAGGAGCCGCTGCTCCAGCGGTGAATCTGAACCGCCAGTACATTTTTCCCTGCTTTGGCCTGATCGGTCACATTGAAGCGTGCCGGGAGCTTACCCTCTTTGTTCATTCCAATGAACTCACCATTCAGGTAATAGTAGGCAGCCCCCTTGGTTGCATCAGCTGCCAGGATGATCTCCTTTTTTTGCCAGTTGTCGGGGAGTGTAAACTCTTTCCGATAGGTCCCGGTGGGGTTGAAAGCTTCCGGAACCATTGGCGGATTGGGCTTGTCCCAATAAGGAGGGTGTCCGGGTGAGGTGAATTCGTAGGTTGAATTCACGTAGATAGGCACACCAAAGCCCTGCACTTCCCAGTTGCCCGGGACACGAATGTCTTTCCATGTACTGTCGTCGTATTCAGGGTGATAAAATCCCTCCACAGGACGTTCGTGAAAGAGTTCCGTAAAATGGAATTTCCAGACGCCGTTCAACATCACAACATCACTTCCCTTTGAGGAGTATGATGATTTAAGGGCTTGTTGTAAATCGCTGAAGGAATAAAATGTTGATCGTGGCTCCTCACGGTTAAGATGTAACAGCTTTGCATCGATGATTTCTGCATAGCGATCTGTCTGCTTCTGCGCAAACAGTATACCGGAGCCAAGAGAAATGGCAAGGAGTAACGCTAGTTTTTTTTTCATTTGGGTGGCAGATTATTTGTTATTTTAATTTATGGTGTTTCTTCTTTGCACAAAGATAAATTTTTTAAGAATAGTCTGCAACTTCTGTTTAACCAATCGTACTCGTCCCATCTGTCTTTTTTTGTTCTCTTCAATCATCTGTGCTGACAGTCAGGGGGTGCAGAAGGTTACTACCTTTTTTGTACCTTTGTACAGAAATATGTATGGATTCCTATGAACAAAAGAACGGAATTTGAGATCATGGCCCCTGCCGGATCCTATGAGTCACTGAGGGCAGCCATTCAGGGTGGTGCCGACTCCATTTACTTTGGCATCGAAGGCCTCAACATGCGTGCCCGATCCTCGAATAACTTCACCATAGACGACTTGCATGAGATTGCGAAGATCTGTCGTGAACACAATATGAAGAGTTATCTCACGGTCAACACCATCATCTACGACAACGACCTGGCGTTGATGCGCAGGATCGTAGATGCCGCCAGGGAGGCGCAGCTCTCCGCCATCATCGCTGCCGATGTGGCGGTGATGACTTATGCGCGCAGCATTGGGGTAGAGGTACATCTCTCCACCCAGCTGAACATCACCAACAGCGAGTCGTTGAAGTTTTATGCACAGTTTGCCGATGTGGTGGTGCTGGCCAGAGAGCTCAACCTCGATCAGGTGGCTGTCATCCATCGTGACATCCTTGAGCAACAAATTAAGGGACCTTCAGGAGAACTGATCCGCATCGAGATGTTTGCCCACGGAGCACTCTGCATGGCGGTCTCAGGCAAATGTTACCTCAGCCTGCACGAGAAGAACCTCTCTGCCAACCGGGGAGCCTGCAACCAGATCTGTCGCAGGGGTTATGTCGTGAAGGACAGGGATAGTGAGATCGAACTGGAGATCGACAACGAGTACATCATGTCGCCCAAGGATTTGAAGACCATCCATTTCATGAACAAGATGATGGATGCCGGTGTAAGGGTCTTCAAGCTCGAGGGCAGGGCGCGCGGGCCTGAATATGTACGCACTGTTACAACCTGCTACAGGGAGGCTGTTGAGGCTTATTGCGACAACAACTTCACGGAAGAGAAGATTAACGACTGGAACGAACGCCTTGCCACTGTCTTCAACCGGGGTTTCTGGGACGGCTATTACCTGGGTCAGCGGCTGGGTGAATGGACACACCGGTATGGCTCCGGTGCCACCAAGCGTAAGGTGTACGTGGGAAAAGCGATCAAGCACTTCGGCAACCTTGGGGTGACTGAGTTCCTGGTGGAAACCCAGTCGGTGAAGCAGGGTGATGAGCTGCTGATCACCGGTCCCACCACCGGTGCATTGTTTCTTACAGCCGATGATATAAGAGTCGATTTGCAGTCTGTTCCCGAAGCGGTGAAAGGGGATCACTTCTCCATGATGACCAACGAGAAGATTCGTCCCAACGACCAGCTATACAAGATGGTGCCCTCCGGAAGGAAAGGGAGCGCATAAACAGAGAGGGCTGCTCACTTCGGTGGCAGCCCTCTTGATTTTTTGAGAGGAGTCGGATTTTCCATTTATTCCTCTTCGTTTTCCCGGAACCAGCCGGCATACATCAGGTAGTTGTTGGCGATCTTCTGGTTCATCCCTTTCGATTGTTCTGGATCCACCTTCTTGACGAATTTGGCCGGTACACCGGCATAGATGCTGCCCGGTTCCACTTTTGTGCCGGTCAGCACCACTGAGCCGGCGGCGATAATGGCTCCTTCGCCCACCACGGCATGATCAAGTACCACGGCGCCCATGCCGATCAGGGCGCCCTCCTTGATCTCGGCACCGTGGATCACCACGTTGTGGCCGATGGAGACGTCGTTTCCGATGACTGATACCGATTTCTGGTAGAGGGTGTGGATGACGGTCCCATCCTGGATGTTGACCCGGTCGCCGATGCGGATGGAGTTGACATCGCCCCGCAGTACCGCGTTGAACCAGATGCTGCAGTCGTCGCCGATCACCACGTCGCCGATGATGGTGGCATTGTCTGCAAGGTAGCAGTTTTCACCGAATTGGGGGGTGAAGCCCCGTACTGATTTGATAAGAGCCATAAGATTGAAGCTATATCTTTCTGTCAAATTGCTTTGGTTCTCTTTTTCAGCCAGGCTTTCTCTTCATTTGTGAGATGTTCGCTGAGCTGTTTGTAGACCATCTGATGATAACGGTTGAGCCACTTCCGCTCCTTCTTTGTCAGCATCCTCCTGGCGATGGGACGGGTGTCGATGGGACAGAGGGTGATGGTTTCAAAATCGAGGAAGGTGCCAAACTCATCGGTGCGGGCATGCTCCTGTGTGACGATCAGGTTCTCGATGCGGATGCCGTACTTGCCGGCACGGTAGAGACCCGGTTCGTTCGAGGTGACCATTCCCGGTTTCAACACCGTGGGGTTCTCCTCCAGTCGGATGCTCTGCGGTCCCTCGTGCACGTTGAGGAAATGACCGATACCGTGACCGGTGCCGTGCCAGTAGGTGAGATTGTTCTCCCACAAAGCCTTGCGAGCCAGGATGTCGAGTTGTGAACCACGTGTTCCTTCGGGGAAGATGGCTGTTGCCAGCGCGATATGCCCCTTCAGGACGTTGGTGTAATCTTTCTTCATCTGTTTGGTAAGCTTGCCTACTGCCACCGTACGGGTGATGTCGGTGGTGCCGTCACGGAACTGTGCCCCCGAGTCGATCAGCAGGAGTCCTTTCGGCTCAACCTGCAGGCTGCTCTCCGGCGATGCGTGGTAATGGATGATGGCACCATTGCCGGCATAGCCGCAGATGGTCGCGAAGCTTTCCCCCACGTAGAGATCCTGTTCTGTGCGTAGTTCTCGTAACTTATCTTCCACCTTCACCTCGGTTACTTCACCGGCGGGAACAGCTTTCTCAAGCCACATGTAGAATTTCACGAGCGCCACGCCATCTTTCACCATGGCATTGCGGAAACCCTTCAGTTCGGTTTCATTCTTCACGCTCTTCATCAGGTCCACCGGTGAGGGGATGTCCACGATGCGGCAGTGTACGGGTATCGCCTGCAGCAGCTTGTAGTTGATCTTGTTGCCGGTGATGCACACGGAGCTCTTCTCAAGCAGGCGGGCAACATACTCGAACACCTCGTTGTAGCCGGTGATGCGGATGCCCTGTTCCAGATAGGCGTTCGCGACCTCGTCGGTCAGCTTCTCCGGATCGATGAAGAGCACGCTCTCTTTCTCCGAGACGTAGGCATAGGCCACGGCTACCGGGTTGTACTCCACATCTTTGCCGCGCAGGTTGAAAGTCCAGGCAACTGCGTCGAGGGTAACGATCAGGATCCCGTCGGCATCCTTTTTTTTCAGCTCCTCGTTGATCCGGTTGATCTTATCGGGTACCGATTCCCCGGCAATTTCCACCGGCAGTGTGAATGCCTTGTTGGTTGGTATCGCAGGGCGATCTGCACGGATCTCCGTGAAGGGATCAAATGATGTTTCGAGCGCTATCTCTTTTGCTTCCAGTCGTTTCTTTAGTGCCAACGCATCGGATGCTGCATAAACCAGTCCGTCGATGCCTACCCTGCCACCCTTGCCGGTCTGTGCAATGATCCAGTCGGTCATTTCGGGTGTCTCCGCCTGTCCCATTTTGAAAAGGTCAAATCCTGTATCCTGTAACTCTTCGGCTGCCTGCAGGAAGTAGCGCGAATCGGTCCAGACACCTGCCTTCTCCCTGGTCACCACGGCAGTGCCGGCTGATCCGGTGAACCCACTGATCCATTTTCTTGATTCCCAGTGTTGCGGGGGATATTCACTCAGGTGGGCATCGGTACTGGGGATGATAAATGCATCCAGTTTTTTCTCCTCCATGAACTGGCGCATGGCGGCCAATCTTTCAGGGATCTCGTTCGTCTTCATAGGGTATCTTTTTGTTTTTAAACAACAAATATACCAATTTGTTCTTATATTTGACCGGTATAACGAGAAACAGTTGGAGTAGGGTGAACTACTTTACTCATCATCCGTTTCTTACAATAATGACTCATAAAACAAACGTTATGAAGACAACGATGACCCTTCGCAACATGCAATTTTATGCCTATCATGGTGTGATGCCGCATGAGAAGATTGTGGGGGGCGATTACAGGGTGACCTTGCAGCTTGAAGCCGATCTGTCGCCCGCGTGTGGATCTGATGAACTGGGTGATACCCTCAATTATGGAGAACTGTATGATCTTGTGAAAAGAGAGATGGAAACTCCATCGCGATTGATAGAGCATCTTGCCGGGCGCATACGCAGAGAAATCAGGCAGCACTATCCTCAGATTACATCTCTTACGGTCACCGTAGCCAAGCTTCATCCACCCATAAGCGGGATGATGGAAGCAGCTGAAATCACACTTACCGACTGAGGTGAAAGGCGATTAACTCACAACTTTTTTGTATCTTTGCAGAAATATTTGAACAATGGATGAACGCGTATCGGAGAGTGACACGTTGATGTTGCGCACTGAGAACCTGGTGAAGCGGTATGGGAAACGTACCGTTGTGAACCATGTCTCCATCAACGTGAAGCAGGGAGAGATTGTCGGTTTGCTCGGTCCCAACGGGGCGGGTAAAACCACTACCTTTTACATGACGGTGGGGCTGGTAGTCCCCAATGAGGGAGAGATATTCATAGGTAAACAAAATATTACCAACTTTCCGGTATACAAGCGTGCACAACACGGGATTGGCTACCTGGCACAGGAGGCTTCAATCTTCCGCAAGATGACGGTTGAGGATAACATCAAGTCGGTGCTGGAGTTCACCGAGATGACTCCCCGTGAGCAGAAGAACAAACTGGAGAGCCTGATCGACGAGTTCGGACTGGAGAAAGTACGCAAGAACAGCGGAGACCGCCTCTCGGGAGGTGAACGGCGTCGTGCCGAGATTGCCCGTTGTCTTGCCATCGACCCGAAGTTCATCATGCTCGATGAGCCCTTTGCCGGCATCGACCCCATCGCCGTGCAGGATATCCAGTCGATCGTTGCACAACTCAAGTATCGCAACATCGGGATCCTGATCACCGACCACAACGTGGATGAGACACTGAGCATCACCGACCGTGCTTACCTGCTCTTTGAGGGAAAGGTGCTCTTCCAGGGGACTGCCGAAGAGCTGGCTGCCAACCCTGTGGTACGTGAGAAATATCTGGGACGTGATTTCGAGTTGCGTCGCCGTGTTTTTGATGCTCCCAATCAGTAAACCAAATGGCCAGATTGCTCTCCATCGACTACGGAAAGAAACGCACCGGCATCGCCGTGAGCGATTCGCTGCAGATCATTGCCAACGGACTCACGACGGTGGAAACAACACGACTTTTTGACTTCCTGGCCGATTATTTGCAAAAGGAGGAGGTATCCTGCATCGTGGTGGGTTTGCCGCGGCAAATGAACAACGAGCCGTCGGAGAACATGAAACGGATCGAGCCGTTTGTCAACAGGCTGCGGAAGCTTTACCCTGATATTCCAATTGAATACTTCGATGAGCGCTTCTCCTCGAAGATGGCACAGCAGACAATGATCGATGGGGGGGTGAAGAAGAAAGGCCGTCAGAACAAGGCGCTGGTGGATGAGATCAGCGCCACCATCATCCTGCAGGGATATATGGAAAGCAAAAGAATGAGATTATGATTTTACCTATTTATATTTACGGACAACCGGTGTTACGCAAGGTGGCACAGGATATCGATGCTGAGAACTACCCCAATCTGAACAAGTTGATCGACAATATGTATGAGACGATGTACCATGCCGACGGGGTGGGGCTGGCCGGCCCTCAGGTGGGTCTCTCAGAGCGCATCTTCGTGGTGGATCTCTCTCCCATGGCCAGCGAGGAGCATCCGGAGTTTGCTGATTTCAAGAAGGTGTTCATCAACGCACACATCACCGAGAGAAGCGGTGAACTGGAGCTGGTGGAAGAGGGGTGTCTCAGCATCCCGGGCATCCATGAAAAGGTGCCCCGCGAGGGAGAAGTGACCATTGCTTATCTCGATGAAGATCTGCAGCCGCGTGAAGAGCACTATACCGGTTTCATGGCCCGCGTGATTCAGCACGAGTACGACCATCTGGATGGCATCCTCTTCACCGATCACATCACTCCCCTCCGCAAACGGATGGTCAAAAATAAGTTGGCCAACATGGAGAAGGGTAAGGTGGCTTGCGACTACAAGATCCGGACTGTAAGATAAACAGATGATCAGTCGCCGCTTGTCAGTTTCAGCGCTGCCTGCCGGTCGATAAACCAGTATAAATTACCCGATTCCGGTTGCACCCGTGCAGCCGGATATTTTTTTTCTGCCACTTCCGGTTTGGAGACAATCTCCTGCACTTTGTCTGCCTTGTTGCTTCCGGTGACCAGGAAAGCAACGTTGCGTGCAGCGTTGATCACCCTGCCGGTAAGGCTCACCCTTTGTTGACCGCTCACAGGATGGGTGGCTGCCACACAGTTGGTTTCACTATCCCATAACTCCATCTGATGGGGGAAGATTGAGGCGGTGTGCCCATCATCTCCCATGCCGAGCATCACGATGTCAAACGTGGGGGTACTGTTCTCTGATTCAAGTTCTTGCTGTAGCAATCTGCCGTAACGGACAGCCTCCTCTGACGGGTCATTTTCGCCGTGCATGCGAAATATATTCTCTTCGGGAACAGCGATCCGATCGAAAAGATGTATTTTGGTCATCCGGTAGTTGCTCTCCTCGTGGGTCGGCGGCACACAACGCTCATCTCCCCAGAAAAACTTTACTCTTTTCCAGTCGATCTCTCCCCCGGGCAATGCTGCCCAGTAGTCGAACAGTGATTTGGGTGTGGAGCCTCCCGAAAGGGCAATCGTGATGGTTCCCTTTTCTATTAGCAACTCTTTCAGCCACTGCGTGAAAGCGCGGCACAGCGCATCCGTCGATTGAAATATCTGTATGTTCATATTCATAACTCGCAATAAACACCATCTTCTGCCAGATTCTTGCAGGGATAGCGCCAGGTGTTCTCTTTACCCTTGATCAGTTCATCCGCCACATCAGGTCCCCACGATCCGGCGGGGTATCCGTGCAAGGGGGCATCGTTGTCATGCTCCCAGTAGTCGAGCACGGGCTGAACAAACCGCCAGGTCTCCTTTGCTGCTTCACTGCTCATGTAGAGGGTGTTGTCTCCGGTCATGCAGTCCAGGATCAACCGTTCATAGGCACTGGGGATGTAGTGGTCGTTCAGTTCTGAATAGTGAAAATCCATGTTGACCGATTTTACCTCAAACCCCCTGCCGGGCACCTTCATCCCTGTCTTCAGCAGGATCCCTTCATCCGGCTGTATGCGCAGGATAAGTTGATTGTCAGAGTGGGGTGCATTGTCGGAAGATTTGAATAGTTTCTGGGGTGAGGACCTGAAATGGATCACCACCTCCGTGACACTTGTGGGGAGCCTCTTCCCGGTGCGCACATAGAAGGGCACACCCTGCCAGCGCCAGTTGTCGATGAAGATCTTCATTGCGGCATAGGTCTCGGTGCGGGAGTTCTCTCCCACATTCTTTTCCTCGCGGTACCCCTTGTAGTGCTTGCCACGAACGGTTGCTTCCGTATATTGTCCCCTGATCACATTCTTCCTCAGATCCTTTTCACTGAAGGAACGTAATGAGCGAAAGACCTTCAGCTTCTCATAACGGATATCTTCCGGTGTGATCTTCACCGGAGGTTCCATGGCTACCAGCGACAGGATCTGCAACAGGTGGTTCTGGATCATGTCACGCAGCGCTCCCGACTGGTCGTAGTAACCACCCCGGTCTTCCACGCCGAGGCTCTCGGCAGCGGTGATCTCCACGTGCTGGATGAAGTTACGGTTCCACAGCGGTTCATAGATGCCATTCGCAAAACGTGTCACCATCAGGTTTTGTACTGTCTCCTTCCCCAGGTAATGGTCGATGCGGTAGATCTGATCTTCCTCGAAAAATTCAAGCAGCTCATCATTCAGGTTGATTGCCGATTCCAGGTCATGTCCGAACGGTTTCTCGATGATGATTCTGCGAAACCCTTTCTGTTGCAAGGTGAGGCCCTGGCCATACAGATATTTTGGTATGGTTGTGTATAGTGAGGGTGGGGTGGAGAGGTAAAAGATATAGTTCTGTCCAAGGTTGAATTGTTTGTTCAGCTTGTCCAGTTTCACTTTCACCTCGCTGTACTCTTCCCCTTTACCGGTATCGATGCTGAGGTAAAAAAGTTTGGATAGGAAGGCATCCACCTGTTCCGATGGTGCATCCTTGTAATGGGCAAACTGATGAATCCCCTCCTTCATCTTTTTACGGAATTGACTGTCGGTGAAGGGTGAACGGCTTACGCCCAGCACTACATATCCCTCCGGTAGGGATTTGTTCATGAATAGATCGAAAACGGCCGGGATCAGTTTCCTGTATGTGAGGTCGCCCGAGGCACCGAAGATCACCAGTGCCTGGTTGTCTGTTTTGTTCATTTCTTCGCGTTGATTGGATATTTCAGTAAACAAATCTAATGATAAAAAGTTGAACGAACCAAGGTGAAAGAAAAAATCGACCGAAGATAGAAAGGAATCATCATCAGTTGTTTGATAATTAGATATTTTATTGTAACTTTGCCGACCGAAAATATTGTGCTTTTATTTAACGAATTAATTATTAACTAGGTATGAACAATTACGAAACCGTTTTCATTTTGACTCCCGTTTTGTCTGATGCTCAGATGAAGGAAGCGGTTGAAAAATTCAAAAACCTCCTGACAGATCAAGGAGCTGAGATTGTAAACGAAGAAGACTGGGGGCTGCGCAAGCTGGCCTATCACATTGACAAGAAAACCACCGGTTTTTACACCTTCCTGGAATTCAATGCTGAACCGACAGTGATTGACAAGCTGGAAATCAACTTCCGTCGTGACGAGCGTGTGATTCGCTTCCTCACCGTGAAGCAGGATAAGTTTGCACACGAGTATGCTTTGAAGAGAAGGAACAACAAAGGTGGCAAGAAGCAGGAAGCGCATGGAGCGGAGAAAACCCGTGGCGCCAAAGCTGAAGTAGAATCAAACGAAAAGGAGGACTAAGAAATGGCAAAGCAATCAGAAATCAGATATTTGACTCCCCTGTCGGTGGATGTGAAGAAGAAAAAATATTGCCGCTTTAAAAAGAACGGCATCAAGTACATCGATTACAAGGATCCCGAATTCCTGAAGAAGTTCCTCAACGAACAGGGTAAGATTCTGCCGAGAAGAATTACCGGCACATCACTTAAGTTTCAACGTCGTATTGCGCAAGCTGTTAAAAGAGCACGTCACATCGCTCTGCTTCCGTACGTAACCGATTTAATGAAATAAGAAGGAGGAATAGATATGGAAGTAATATTGAAAGAAGATATCATCAGTTTGGGCTTCAAGGATGATGTAGTCAACGTGAAAAAAGGCTATGCCCGCAACTATCTGATTCCCCAGGGAAAAGCGGTGATCGCAAGTGAATCAGCAAAGAAAGTGCTGGCAGAGAATCAGAAACAGCGTGCCCACAAGCTGGCACAGATCAAGACGGATGCTGAGGCTTTGGCCGGCAAGATGGAAGGTGTATCACTCACCATCGGTGCAAAAACCAGCTCTACCGGCACCATTTTTGGTTCCGTAACCAACATCCAGATTGCTGAAGCGCTGAAGGAGAAAGGCTTTGAAGTGGACCGCAGGTTGATCCAAATCAAGGATCAGGTGAAAGAGGTTGGTACTTACAATGCAGTCGTCAAACTGCACAAGGAGGTATCGGTAGAAATTCCTTTCGAAGTGGTTGCAGAGTAATCATTTAGAAGCGACATAAAAAAGAGGCTGTCTCATCGTATGAGATGGCCTTTTTGTTTAGACGAGACATGGTTCTCAGAGCCTCTAGCCTTATTGCATCCTTATTGCACCCTTATAACCACCTCAATAATTATGGGAGTGGATATAAGGAAGCAATAAGGTTAGTATATCAGAATAGCTTCCAAATATATTGGAATTGGTTCACTTTTTGGCGTCATGCTATTCTGGATGAGGCGTATTGTACATAAAAAGAGAGACTGCCTCTATCTTGAGGCAGCCTCTTTTTTAGTGCGCAACCGCAGAGGATTAAGAATTCTTCAATATCTCCGCGGTATCACGGGCGATGGTCAGCTCCTCATCTGTTGGGATGATCACCACTTTTACCTTCGAGGAGGGCTTGCTGATCACCACCTCAGTGGCACGTACACTGGCGTTCAGCTCCTCATCCAGTTCGATGCCCATGAAGGCCATGTCCTGGCATACCTCTTTACGGGTGATTGCCTGGTTCTCACCCACACCGCCCGTGAAGACGAGGATGTCCACGCCGCCCAGTGCCGCGGCATATGATCCCACATACTTCTTGATACGGTAGTTGTAGGTCTTCATTGCCAGTATGGCTCGTTTGTTATCTTCCCCGATGCCCGCTTCGATCTCCCGCATATCGGATGAGATGCCGGAGATGCCGAGGACTCCTGAGAACTTGTTGAGCAGGGTGGAAATTCCCTTGGTGCCCATGTGTTCCTTCTCCATGATGTATGAGATCACCCCCGGGTCAAGATCACCGCAGCGGGTTCCCATGATCAACCCCTCAACCGGGGTCATCCCCATGCTGGTGTCGATTGAGTGCCCGTTTTTGATGGCTGTCACCGAACCACCATTGCCGATGTGGGCGGTGATGATGCGTTGTTCCTCATAGGGCAGATCAAGGAAATCGCAGGCTCTTTTCGAAACGTAGCGGTGGCTAGTGCCATGGAAGCCGTAGCGTCGTATGCCATACTTCTCGTAAAGCATGTAGGGAATGCCGTACATATAGGCGTAATCTGGCATGGTCTGGTGAAACGCTGTGTCGAAGACTCCCACTTGCGGGGTCTCCGGCATCAGTTCCTGAATGGCATAGATACCCTTCAGGTTGGGTGGGTTGTGCAGGGGTGCCAGCTCGATACACTCATTGAGCATCTGAATGACCTCTTCGTCGATGAGTACACTTTTGTTGAAACGCTCGCCGCCGTGTACCACACGGTGGCCCACCGCCTCAATTTCATCGAGCGATTTGATGCAGCCATACTTCTCGCTGAGCAGTACGCCGAGGATATACTCAATGCCGGCGCGATGTTCCAGGATCTCACCCTCGAGCATCACCTTTTGTCCGTCGGGCAGGGTTATCTTGAGAAAGGATCCCTTCATGCCGATCTTTTCAATGCCTCCCTGGGCAACTACCTCCTTGCTTTCCATCTCGAAAAGCTTGTACTTGATCGATGAGCTGCCGCAGTTTAAAACCAATATCTTCATTTCTTTTTTTGCTTTTAGTTGTAGAGAGATTTATTGGGTGAAAGCGGCTCTCCGTTTTCATCGTAAACATAGAAACCCTTGCCGGTGCGTACCCCCAGCTGGTTGGAACGATACAACTTCCACAACAGCGGATTGGGCTTGTAGTGTTTCTCCCCGAAATCGTTGAACATCGCCTCCATCAGTGTCACCAGCCTTTCAATGCCGATGATGTCGGCAAGGCGGAAAATGCCGTATCGTTGTCCGTAGATGATGGTGAAGGTCTCTTCGATATCCTCAAGCGAGGTAACCCGTTCGAGTAGTATCTGGCATGCCTCGTTGAGCATGGTGGCTACCATCCGGAGACTAACGTTCCCATTGCTCTCGTTGATGCGGTGAGGTTTGTAGTTGATCAGTCTGGCAAAGATCTCCATCTTGCCGTACACCTCATCGGAGGTGTACATGCCGCTCACGATTTCCAGGATGCGGGCATCGGGATGCGATACCGGAAAGTAGAGGCTCACGCATCGTTCCTTGTGTTCCAGTTCGGAAGCCAGCTCACTGATGATGATGGTGGAGCCGTTGGTGGCGATGATGGCATCTTCATCCAGGATCTCCTCCAGCTTCTTGAAGATGTTTTTACGCAGTGGGGTGCTCCGCCTGCCGCTTTCGGTGTAGCGGGTACATTCGATCACCAGGTCACACCCTGCAAAATCTTCGTACTCGAGGGTGGGGGTAATACGGTTCATGATCACCTTCTTCTCCGACTGGGTGAGACCCCATCCGGTGATTTTATGATTCATCACCTTCTCCAGCTCCCCCATCACGAAGTCGATCCGTTCCGGCGACTCGTCCAGGAACACCACCTCCATGCCGGCTGTTGAAGCCATGTTGATGATGTTTCTGCCCTCTTTCCCGGCACCTACTACTCCAATTTTCGAGAACAACGGCTTGTGCCGGTTCTCTGCTGAGATGGTGAGCCCATACTTTTCAATAGGTTCAATAATCATTTCACTCATAACTGCTTTGCTTAGCTGCTTTGTTTTAAACCAATAGCCTGGTTAGCCGTGATGACCACCATGTTATAGATGTCGTCGACTGAGCAACCCCTCGACAGGTCGTTCACGGGAGCTGCCATTCCTTGTAATACAGGACCTATCGCCTCGGCATTGCCCAGACGCTGCACCAGCTTGTATCCGATGTTGCCTGCTTCGAGGGTGGGGAAGACCAGTACGTTGGCGTGGCCGGCGATGGCACTGCCGGGAGCTTTGCTTGCGCCTACAGCCGGTACCAATGCTGCATCGGCCTGCAACTCACCGTCGATTTGCAGGGATGGGTTCAACTCCCGGGCTATGCGGGTTGCTTCCCGCACCTTGTCTATCATCTCATGTTCGGCACTACCCTTTGTTGAGAAGCTAAGCATGGCAACCCTTGGTTCCACACCCACCAGGTTCTTGGCTGTTTGTGCCGATGCCAGGGCAATCGATGCCAGCTCTTCTGCAGTAGGATTGGGCATCACGGCACAATCGGCAAAAATGAGTGTACCGTTTTCGCCATACTGAGGTGTCTTTGTGAACATGATAAAGGCACCTGACACCACTTTCACGCCAGGTGATGTCTTGATGATCTGGAGCGCGGGACGCAGCACGTCACCCGTGGTATTCTGTGCACCTGCAATCTCACCACTGGCATCGCCATTTTTGATCATCAGGCATGCCAGGTAGAGTGGATCTTCAACGTATTGGGCTGCCTGTTGAGGGGTCATCCCTTTTTTGCTGCGAAGCTCGAGCAACAGATCAATATAGACATCTTTCTGAGGGTGTGATTTTGGATTCACGATCAAGGCTCTATCCAGGTTCTCCAGCTTGGCTTCACCGGCCTTGTCCATTATCTCCTGAGGATCTCCCAGCAGGATGATTTCAACCACATCGTCACGCAGCAACCTGTCTGCTGCCTGTAGGGTGCGCAATTCAGTGCCCTCGGGCAGTACAATGCGTTGTTTATTCGCCTTTGCCCTTTGAATCATGCTTTCAAGTAAGTTCATTCTGTATCGTATTTTTGGTTTGGTTTTTTCAATCGACAGTAGGGTTGATTCTTCCCCTACTGTCAGCAGGTCATCAGGGCCATCTGACGGTTTGGTCAGATGATGCGGTCATGATCTTATCAAAATTGATTAATTGCAGTACAAAAGTACAAAAAAATAAGGATATCGGGTGGAAATAAGGACGTGAAAAGTGTTCTCTTAATACACAACATAGTTGCAAAAAAAATGGTTTGCAGGCAAATATGCGTTGCAAACCATCAGAAACAGGGACTCGTAGGGTAACGGTCGTTGCTTACCTGATATTTTCCGAAGCCATTGTCATCTTTCGTTTGATCTCCCCTGTGCATAGATTGCCGATGCTGCCGGCATGGGTGTGGTGCACCTCTTTCCGTGCAAGGAAGGTGCCCTCTTCAACTTCACGGCCAACCTCTTTGTAGGCTTCCCTGAAAGGGATACCCGCCAGGACGCGCTGGTTGACCTCCTCCACCGTGAAGAGATAGTCATATTTGCTGTCATCAAGGATTTCCCTGTTTACTTCAATATGCTCCAACATGAACCGGGTCATCTGTAAGAGGCGGTGTAAGGTTTCAATCGCAGGGAAGAGTATCTCCTTGAGCAACTGATAGTCACGGTGATATCCGTGCTGTAGGTTGGTGGTCATCAGGGTGATCTCATTGGGGAGGCTCTGCAGACGATTGCTGTGCCCCCTGATCAACTCCCATACATCGGGGTTTTTCTTGTGTGGCATGATGCTGGATCCGGTGGTCAATTCGGCTGGGTAGGAGATGAAACCGAAATTACCGGAGAGAAAGAGACAGTTGTCAGATGCCAGCCGGTTAAGGGTGGAGGCGATGTTGGCCATCGCCTGGGCCAGGATGCGCTCGCTCTTGCCCCTTCCCATCTGAGCGGCAATCACATTGTATGCCATGGTGGAGAAACCCAGCTCCCGGGTGGTCATCTCTCTGTCGATTGGGAAGGAGCTGCCATAACCTGCAGCTGAACCGAGCGGATTTTGGTCGGCGACTCGCCAGGCTGCTGCCAGCGTGTGCATGTCATCTACCAGCGTCTCGGCATAGGCGCCGAACCAGAGGCCGAAGGAGGAGGGCATGGCGATTTGAAGGTGTGTGTATCCCGGCAGCAATACCTCCCTGTGTCTCTCGCTGAGCGACTGCAACAGGTCGAACAGCTGCAGCATCTCCTCTTTGATCTGCCGGATCTCTTCCTTCAGGTATAGCTTGATATCAAGCAACACCTGGTCGTTGCGGGAACGTCCGGAATGAATTTTTTTTCCCATTTCGCCGAGTCGTGTGGTGAGCATTGCTTCCACCTGTGAGTGGATATCCTCGGCATCATCATCCAGCTGGAAGTTGCCTTGCTCCACCTCGCTGAGAATTGCTTCCAGCTCCTTGCGCAGTACGATTTCCTCATCAGCATCCAGCAGCCCGATGGCAGCAAGCATGCGGATATGAGCCATTGATCCCTTGATATCATG
The DNA here is from genome assembly GCA_016916535.1 of Dysgonomonadaceae bacterium zrk40. Taxonomy (NCBI): domain Bacteria; kingdom Pseudomonadati; phylum Bacteroidota; class Bacteroidia; order Bacteroidales; family Dysgonomonadaceae; species Dysgonomonadaceae bacterium zrk40. Next base: position 1,091,949 of record CP070276.1, on the reverse strand, counting down.
TTTTGCGAGCCTCTGATCCAGTTCTCTGTCGTTGCCTACTGTGAAGGCTTCCACCTGTTTGTTGGCATCAAAGCCTTTGTCCCATATTTTTGCCATAGTTGTATTTTTTCTGTATGCTGTATGCTTTAACTTTTAAGCTGTTACCACTTGTGGCAAATCAGTTGTCGCTTAAATTTGCCAGTTTTGTGATAAATGCAATGTATCTGTCGATACCCTGTTCCAGTTCGGCCGTCAGTACATATTCATCGGCCTGGTGGGAGCGTGCCGACTCACCCGGACCCATCTTCACGGCCGGACAGGTGATCCGCATCCAGTCGGAGGTGGTTGGAGAGGTGTAGCTCTCAATGCCCATCGCTTCCACACACTTTAGCAGAAGGTGATCGGCGGGAGTGGCAGAGCTTCGGTTGGTCAATGAGCGCGCTGTGAGCTTGCTCTTCACCAAAGGCTGCAACATTTCCATTAACTCGCTGTTGCTGTACTGCTCCGTGGGGCGTATGTCCACCACAAAACGACAACAATCGGGTACCACGTTGTGCTGTGTCCCTGCCTGGATCTGTGTCACCGTGAGCTTTACCGCTCCCATCGTGGGGGAGATCCGGTCAAATCCGGCCGAACGAAGGGTGGTGATATCTTCCATTGCGATGTAGAGTGCATTTGTTCCCTCATCACGGGCGGCGTGTCCGCTCACACCCTTTGCTTCGCCGTCAATCACCAGAAGCCCTCTTTCCGCGATCGCGGCCCTCATTCCTGTGGGTTCGCCGATGATTGCCATATCTACCTCTTGTCTGAGTTGTTGCCATAGATGGCTCATTCCGGCGGGTCCCGAGTTTTCCTCCTCTGCCGTGAGGGCCAACACAAGGTTAATGGGAAGTGATTCCCCATAAAAGTGAAGGAAGGTCATGATCATCGCCACCACGCTGACACCCGCATCGTTGCTGCCCAATCCGTAGATATGGGTGTCGGAGAGAGGCGGGTTGAAGGGGTCGAAGCTGTAGCCTGATGCAGGTTGTACCGTGTCGATGTGTGAGTTGAGCATCAGGGTTGGCCTATAGCGGTCGGTAGACTGGTTTCGCATGACCAGGTTGTTCCCATGCCGTTCAACCGTGATGCCCCGTTCAGTAAAAAACCTTGTCAGCAAATCGGCCCGTTCATCTTCCTTTCCGGAGAAAGAGCTGATTGATATCAGCTTTCGCAGGAGCTCATTGGCTATATGTGGCGTACTGTTCATAGGATGGTTCGGGTCAGATAGAATGAGTTTGAACAATGGAATAGTTTTTTTCTTTGATCATGATCCTGTTAAAAGGGTGCCTTTTCCTGTCAGCAGATTTTTTGCATGCAGGATTATCACCTTCGATACTCCCTGACTGATTGCCCTGAAAGAGTTGTCCAGCTTCGGGATCATGCCGTCTGCAATGATGCCCTCTTTTTTCAGTGTGTCACACTCTTCCTGTCTCATTGTTGGGATCAGGCTCTCCGTATCATTGAGATCCCTTAATACCCCCTCTTTTTCAAAACAGTAAAAGAGGGTCGTTTCAAAATGAGCCGAGAGGGCAGTGGCTACCGAGTAAGCGATGGTGTCGGCATTGGTGTTCAGCAGTGAGCCCTGGCCGTCGTGCGTGATGGCACAGAAAACAGGGACGATGCCATTGTCCACGAGCTGGGCAATAAAGGGTGCGTTGATCTTCGCCGGGTCGGGATCACCTACGAACCCGAAATCGATTGGTTCAGGTGAGCGGCGTACAGAAGGGATCACGTTGGCATCAGCACCTGAGAGGCCGAGGGCATTGCAGCCGATTTGTTGCAGCAGGGCGACGATGCTCTTGTTGATCCAACCGGCATACACCATGGTCACTAGCCTTATCGTATTTTCATCTGTAATTCGCCTGCCTTCCACCATCTTTGTCTCGATGCCCAGCTGTCGGGCCATCTTCGAGGCCAGCACCCCCCCCCCGTGTACCAGTACCTTCCTGCCTTCCAGTTCTCTGAAGTCTGCCAGGAAAGCCTGCAATGCCTCAGGGTTGTCAACGATGTTGCCGCCGATTTTTACGATGGAAATTTTCTCTTTCATGTTTTTTTTACAATCAGCATTCAGCTGTCAGCTTTTGACTATTTTGAAACTGCAAGCTTACTCAGTTACAAATTTTAGATGGACAGAAGGATTTCCTTGAGTACGGTTTGTGCCGATACCACCCTGTTGGCTGCCTCCGGGATTACGATGGAGTGTTGACTCTCAATCACCTCGTCGGTGACAATCATGTTGCGTCGAACAGGGAGACAGTGCATGAACCAGGCATCGTTTGTCAAAGCCATCTTGGATCCATCAACCGTCCAGGAGCGGTCGGTGGAGAGCACCTTGCCGTAGTTCGGATCACTGTATGCGGCCCAGTTCTTCGCGTAGATGAAATCTGCATTCCGGTAGGCTTTCACTTTGTCATACTCTACCGTTGCATTACCCACAAATTGAGGATCCAGTTCATATCCCTTCGGGTGAGTAATCACAAACTCATAGTCTGCAGCATTCATCCATTCGGCAAATGAGTTGGGTACCGCCTGTGGCAGTGCGCGTGGATGAGGTGCCCAGGTGAGTACCACCTTGGGGCGCTCATTCCTTTTGTGCTCCTCGATGGTGATCAGGTCGGCAAAGCTTTGCAGCGGATGGCGTGTCGCCGCCTCCATGCTGAACACAGGTTTACCGGAGTAACGAATGAATTGATTCAGAATCACTTCGTTGTAGTCGTCTTCCTTGTTCTCGAACTGGGCGAATGAGCGGACACCGATGACATCGCAATAGGAACCCATCACCGGTATTGCTTCCAGGATGTGCTCCGGCTTATCGCCATCCATCACCACGCCTCTTTCTGTTTCCAGCTTCCAGGCACCCTGGTTGATGTCGAGCACCATCACGTTCATGCCCAGATTCATACCTGCTTTCTGGGTACTCAGTCGTGTGCGAAGGCTTGAATTGAAGAAAATCAGCATCAGGGTTTTGTTGCGTCCCAGTGCCTGATCGGCAAATGGGTTCTCCTTTACAAATCTTGCTTTTTCCAGCGCCTGTTGCAGGTCTCCGATATCCTGTACGGAAGTAAAATGTTTCATATACCTCTTTTTATTGTTTCGATTCATCAGATTGATTTCACTGTAGCCTCGATTGATTCCCGCAGCGCTGCCAGAAATTGATTCGCTTCTGCCTTTGTGATGGACAGTGGGGGCAGCAACCGCATCACATTGTTCTTTGCACCTCCGGTAAAGATATGGTGGCGGAAGAGCAGCTCGTTCCTGATCCCAGAAAGATGAGGTTGAAATGATATTCCGATCATCAGTCCCCGGCCGCGAATCTCTGTAATCCCTTCCAGCCTGGAGATTTCCTTCATAAGGTGATCACCTGTTTTCCGGGCATTTGCCATCAAAGACTCCTCCTTCATCACGTCAAGCACCGCGATTGCGGCTACACAGGCCAGGTGATTGCCGCCGAAGGTGGTCCCCAGCATTCCTTTTTTGGCTTCGAAATGAGGTGATATCAACACTCCTCCGATAGGGAAGCCATTGCCCATCCCTTTGGCTGTGGTAATGATGTCTGGCCGGATGCCGGCAGCCTGGTGGGCGAAGAAATCACCGGTACGACCATATCCCGATTGAATCTCATCGAGAATCAACGGAGTTGCATAAAGGCTGCAAAGTTCGCGCAAAGCCTTCAGAAAAGTATTGTCGGGAGTATAAATGCCCGCAACACCTTGTATTCCCTCAATCAGTACCGCTGCCACATCTCCTTTTTGCAACTCTTGTCCCACAACTTCCGGGTTGTTCAATGGCAGGAAGGTCACCTGGTGTCCCTTGTTAAAGGGGGCTTGTATTGCCGGGTTGTCTGTCACCGCCACAGCACCGGAGGTGCGGCCGTGGAATGCTTCACTGAATGCGATCACCCGACTCCTTCCGGTGTGGAATGAGGCCAGCTTCAATGCATTCTCGTTTGCTTCGGCTCCTGAGTTACAGAGAAAGAGGGAGTAGTCCGGGTAGCCGCTCAGTTCACCCAGTTTCTCAGCCAGTTCCAGCTGCAGTGAGTTCTGTACCGAATTGGAGTAGAACCCAAGCTTAGCGACCTGTTTTTGCAACGCCTCTACCTGTCGGGGGTGTGAGTGTCCTATTGAGATCACTGCATGACCACCATAGAGATCAAGGTACTCCGTACCGTTTTTATCCCAAACCCGGCATCCGTTCCCCTTTACCGGTTCAATATCCCATAAGCTGTACACATCGAAAAGTCTCATATGCTGATTTGTTGATTCGTTGATTCTCTGAAGCCTCGATTGAAAGTTGCCCAGTCCTCACATTCTCATAGCTTCACACCCATCTGTCTGAATGTCTTTAAAATGCTGTTCCTTTCAGTTTCAGCCCAATTGTTTCATCCAGCCCGAACATCAGGTTCATGTTCTGCACCGCCTGTCCGGAGGCTCCTTTCACCAGGTTGTCGATGATGGAGGTGATGTGGATGTATCCGTTGTGAAAATCTATGTGCAGCAGTCCTTTGTTGCTGTTCACCACCTCTTTCAGGCTGATGCTCTTATCAGAAACAAAGACGAAGGGTGAAGAAGCATAGTATGCCTTGTATCGTTCAATCATCTCCTTTCCCGACATCGTGCCCATCCATTTGGTGTAGACGCTGGCAAAGATGCCGCGGGTGAAATCGCCACGCATCGGCACAAAATTGATCTGTGGCAGATTGCTGCTCCCGGCTGCCATCAATGTATTGCCGATCTCTTCCAGGTGCTGGTGCGTGAAAGGCTTGTAAACCGACAGGTTGTTGTCGCGATAGCTGAAATGGGTGGTTTCCCCCGGTTTCTTGCCGGCACCGGTAGAGCCGGTGATGGCATGCACGTGGATCTCCTCTTTCAGCAGGTTCTCAGCAGCCAGGGGCAGTAGTGCCAGCATGATGGAGGTGGCAAAACATCCCGGGTTGGCCACTTGGTCTGTATTGCGGATCTTTTCCCTGTTTAGTTCGCACAGCCCGAAAATGAACTCCTTCCCTTCAAAAACAGGTTCATTGCGGAAGTCATTGCCCAGGTCGATGACCTTACAACCCTGCGGAAGTTGGTTTTTTTCAAGGAAATTACGCGAGAGACCGTGGCCAAGGCAAAGGAAGATCACATCGGGATGGTTGAATGTTTCAGTGAAAATCAGATCGGTTTCCCCCAGCAGGTCCCGGTGCACCTCGGCTACCGGTATCCCTACAGAGGTGGTGCTGATCACTGATTCTATTTCTACCTGTGGGTGACGCAGCAGGATACGCAACAGCTCTCCTGCCGTGTATCCCGTTCCGCCTGCTATGCTAACTCTGATCATGATCGTGGATGGTATAGTAAATTTTCAGCGGATTGGCGGTCACCCTGGTGAAGCCCACCACATCCTGTCCGGAGAATGATTTGTTCGATTCGCCATACTCACCAAAACGGGAACTCATCAGGTCATGGTCGCTGGTGCAACCCAACACCGCAAAGTGGTAGGGCCGCAACTCTATCTGCACCTCGCCGGTCACAAATTGCTGAGTATCGGTGAGGAAGGTTTCGATGTTGCGCATCACCGGCTCAAGGTATTGTGCCTCGTGCATCAGCTGTCCATACCAGTTGGAAAGCTGATCCTTCCAATAGAGCTGCTGCTTTGTGAGCACATGCTTCTCAAGCAGGTGGTGTGCCTTCACGATGATCAGCGGAGCCGGTGCTTCAAAAGCCACCCTTCCTTTTGTGCCGATGATGGTGTCACCCACATGCACATCGCGACCGATGCCATATTTAGATGCTACCTTATGTAAATGGTGTATCAGTGCAACAGGGTTCATCTTTTCACCGTTGAACGACACCGGTTCCCCTTTTGCAAATCCGATGGTGATGCGTTCCGCCCCACCGGCTGTCACCTGTGAAGGGTAAGCCTCTTCAGGCAGCACGCCGGAAGATTTCAATGTCTCCACGCCTCCCACGCTAGTGCCCCAGATACCCTGGTTGATGGAGTATTTCGATTTCTCCCAGGAGAAATCAAATCCTTTCTCCTTGAGGTAATCAATCTCCTGCTGGCGCGACAGCGCCAGCTCCCGGATGGGAGCCAGAATCATCACCTCGGGTGCCAGTACTTCGAATACCAGATCGAAGCGCACCTGGTCGTTGCCGGCGCCGGTGCTGCCATGTGCCACGTATTCTGCACCTACCTTCTTTACGTGATCCAGCACTGCCATTGCCTGAAAGAATCGTTCAGAACTAACCGAGAGGGGGTAGGTGTTATTTTTTAACACATTGCCGAATATCAGGTATTTGATTCCGCGGGCATAGTAATCATCCACGGCGTCGATGCAGGTATGTGAGGCAGCACCCAGCGTGAGGGCACGCTCTTCAATCTGTTTCGCCTCTTCGGCAGAGAACCCGCCGGTGTTTACAATCACGGTGTGCACATCCAGCCCTTTCTCATTCATCAGCCAGGGTACACAAAACGACGTGTCGAGACCGCCGCTGAATGCCAATACTACTTTTTCCTTCATTTCTTAAACATTTTATTTGTTTTCCTCGTCTTTATAACCGGTTTGACCACTTTTTTGGCAAAGGGACTCGCCTCCTGCACGGGTTTTGCCTTGGGGTCAAAGAGCAAACCAGTGCAAAGGCACATCTTGTGGCTGTTGCGCTGTAGGATGTCATAGTTGCGACATCCCTGACAACCCTTCCAGAATTCTGCATCGTCGGTCAGCTCGGAAAAGGTGACCGGCTTAAATCCCAATTCGGTATTCATCTTCATCACCGCAAGACCGGTGGTGATACTGAAGATCTTGGCGTTGGGGTACAGCTTGCGCGATAAATCGAAGATCCTTCTTTTGATCTTTTTTGCCAGCCCCTGGTTCCGATAGTCGGGATGGACCACCAATCCCGAGTTAGCCACGAATCGCTGGTGGCTGAAAGTCTCAATATAGGCAAATCCCACAAGGCGTTCTCCGTCAAGGGCAATCACTGCTTTTCCGGCATCAATTTTTTCAGCCACATATTCGGCACTGCGCCGGGCAATACCAGTGCCCCGGGCTTGTGCCGATTCGTATATGAGGTCGCAGATCTCCTGCGCGTACCCTATGTAGCTGCTGTTGGCTATATGAATTTCTACATTCATCCTAAAACAAAAAAAAATTAAATGGTTGTTGATTGACGCCGAAAGACCGACGTATAAAGCGAGAGAACTACAGGCATAGGATTGCCTGCATTTGTTAAAAGCATCGTCGGACCAGGTCGTTAGCTTTGCGGGAGTGTCTATGTGAATATACCATACTCATTGGGAGGCAAAAGTAATCATTATATTTGTAAATAGAACTGATTTCTGAAAAAAATCTTTTGTTCAGAGATGAATTCAATCAATCTGTTTATTTTTATGCTAAATTCATAATTGGCAATCATGATAATTTGTCTTTTTGATAGGTTTTTACTATTTTTGTTTTTCTGAACTGCATCTCTATTCTTTGCCCATACTTTTCTGGCTGGATTTACTTTCATCTCCTGTGGTTCATCAACTAACATAAGAACGATTCAATATGGAAACCCGGAAATACAGGAATTTTATTCTTCGCAACTACAACGACCTGCCTCAGTTGCAGAGGCTCACTGAAGAGGAACGTGAGGCCATCAGGGTAGTGGGTCAGGTGTTGCCTTTCAAGTCGAACAATTATGTGGTAGAGGAGCTGATTAACTGGGATAACGTACCCAACGATCCTATCTTCACGCTTACCTTCCCCCGCAAGGAGATGCTCTCCAAGTCTCATTACGAACAAGTGAAGAAACTGCTCGACAACAATGATGAGGCCGGGTTGAAGAAGCGGGTACATGAAATCCGTCTCAAACTGAACCCCAATCCTGCGGGACAAGAGCACAACGTACCCTCAATTGATGGTATCAAGTTGCATGGCATGCAGCATAAGTATCGTGAAACGGTACTATTCTTTCCCAGCCAGGGGCAGACCTGTCATGCCTATTGCACCTTTTGCTTTCGTTGGCCACAGTTCTCCGGCATGAACGAGTTGAAATTTGCCATGAAGGAGGCCGATCTGTTGCACCGTTATCTGAAGAAGCATACCAAGGTGTCAGATGTACTCTTTACCGGCGGTGATCCCCTTACTGCCAAAACAAATATCATGGCTGCTTATATAGAGCCTTTGTTGACAAAGGAATATGAGCATATCCGTACCATCCGAATCGGATCTAAAACACTTGGCTATTGGCCCTATCGATTTCTTACCGACAAGGATGCCGACGATTTGATGCGACTCTTCGAGAAGGTGACCAAGGCGGGTAAGCACCTCGCGTTTCAGGCCCATTTCAATCATCCCGTGGAGCTCTCAACCGATGCTGTAAAGCAGGCAATTGATCGAATCCGCAACACAGGTGCTCAAATCAGGACACAGTCGCCCCTGCTGCGTCATATAAACGATGATTCTCAGTTGTGGGCCACGATGTGGAGAGATCAGGTCAACCTCGGATTGATTCCCTACTATATGTTTGTGGCGCGTGATACAGGATCAAAGGCATTCTTTGATGTGCCACTGGAGAAGGCCTGGAAGATCTTCCGCAAGGCTTATCGCAACGTGAGCGGTGTGGCACGAACGGTGCGGGGTCCGAGCATGAGTGCCAACCCCGGTAAGATTCAAATATTGGGCGTAACCGAGGTGCAAGGTGAAAAGGTCTTTGTTCTGCGTTTCATTCAGTGTCGCAATCCAAATCTGGTAGATATTCCATTTTTTGCGAAATATGACAAGAAAGCCACCTGGTTTGATGAATTGGTGCCTGCATTTGGTGAAGAGCAGTTTTTCTTTGAAAAGGATAACTTGCTGGGTCGGCACGGTAAGGACACTGATTTTTTGTGGGAGTAGTGGGAGAATGACAGCCACTTTTCTGATTTATCAACAAAATAGCGAACCTTTTCATTAATTAACACAGTATTATTTGAATTATTGCTTATTTTGCCCCTTCAAAAAGCCCTTGGGGAAGTGCCGTGTTTCATTGATTCGGTATTCTTTCTCTTTTCTGTGATGAGAAAAGATAGGTGGCTGTAAATGAGGATATATGGGTAGGATCATCGCACTGGCAAATCAAAAAGGAGGGGTGGGGAAAACAACCACCACGATTAACCTGGCGGCATCTCTTGCCGCACTGGAAAAAAAAGTACTTGTTGTGGATGCCGATCCGCAGGCGAACGCCTCCTCCGGATTGGGTATTGATATCAAGAAGGTCAAAAACACAATCTATGAAGGACTGATTGGTAAGTGCGCACCACGCGAGGCGGTACACCATACTCCGTTTGAACATATTGACATCATCTCCTCGCACATCAACCTAGTTGGGGCAGAGCTGGAGATGGTGCAGATGGAAAACAGAGAACGCAGACTACGCGACCTGTTGCTGCCGCTCAACGATGCCTATGATTTCATTTTGATCGACTGCTCTCCATCACTGGGGATCATTACGGTAAATGCGCTCACGGCAGCCGACGCAGTGATGATTCCGGTTCAATGCGAATATTTTGCACTGGAGGGGTTAAGCAAGTTGCTCAATACCATCAAGATTATCAAGTCGAAGTTGAACAGGCGATTGGAAATTGAGGGTTTTGTACTCACCATGTACGACTCCCGCCTGCGCCTCCACAACCAGATCTACGAGGAGGTGAAACACCATTTCAAGGAGTTGGTTTTTAACACTGTTATTCAGCGAAATATCACTCTCAGCGAGTCACAAAGCCATGCCAAACCGGCATTGATGTATGATGCCGGTTCCCGTGGAGCCATCAACCACATGCAGCTGGCACAAGAGCTTATCGAAAAAAAATCCTAACTTTGCACCCTAACCCGATGAACGATGGCGAAAAAAAATGCATTAGGAAGAGGTTTGGACGCGCTGATCACCTTCAATGAGAGTGAGGCCAGTGGTTCATCTTCCATCAGTGAGGTGGAACTTGACAAGATCATTCCCAACCCCGATCAGCCGCGGAGGGCATTCAGCGAGGAGGGTTTGAATGAGCTGGCTGCTTCTATCCGCTCCATTGGTGTGATCCAGCCTGTCACGCTACGCAAACTGGATGAAGAGAGTTATCAAATCATTGCCGGTGAGCGGCGCTACCGTGCTTCGCAGATGGCGGGTCTCCATTCCATTCCCGCGTATATTAAGATTGCCGATGAAGATGAGACCATGGAGATGGCGCTCATCGAGAACATACAACGGGAAGACCTTAACTCAATAGAGATAGCCCTGGCATACCAGACCCTCATCAAAACCCTCTCCCTCACGCAGGAGCAATTAAGCGAACGGGTGGGCAAGAAAAGAGCCACGGTGACTAACTATCTGCGTTTGTTGAAACTCCCTGCCGAAGTGCAGATGGGTGTCAAGGACAAGAAAATAGAAATGGGGCATGCCCGTGCACTGGTCACCATTGATGATCCGGTGACACAGTTGGCCATTTACAACAACATTATCGAAGAGGGCCTTTCTGTACGCAAGGTAGAGATGATGGTACGGGAGAAGAGTGATGCTGACAGCGTCAAACCGAAGTCAAGCAGAAAGAGAAGTTCAGGAGATCGTCTCTCCCGGCAGATGCAGGATGGTGAGTTTGATGCATTGAAGCAGCACCTCTCCACCTATTTCCGTACCGATGTCCAGTTTACCTGCAACAAGAGCGGGAAAGGAAAAATCACCATCCCGTTTCACACACCTGAGGAGCTGGAACGGCTGATCGTGATGTTCGACAAAATGAATAAATGAGCGCAGGATGAAGCAAGCTGCATTTCTACTCGGTTTGATCTTTGCCTTTGGATCAACATTGCTGCAGGCACAGGAAATCACTGCCCCTGCAATGTCTCCTGAGGATGAACTGTTGCCTCCTGATTCAGTCTTAACCCAAACAGTTGACACCGTCACATTTCGTGATGCGGTTGATTCCCTTCTCGTCGCCACACCATCAGACTCTTTTTTTGCTTCTTCCGAGAGTTTTCGTCCCACTCCACGAAAGGCAGTTCTCTATTCTGCTATCTTTCCCGGTATGGGACAAGTGTACAACAGGAAATACTGGAAGTTACCCATCCTCTACGGCGGATTTGTGGGCTTCACCTACGCCATCACCTGGAACAACGGGTTGTATCGTGATTATCTGGGGGCTTACCAAGATATCATGGACAGCAATCCCGAAACCAATCGCTGGCATGACCTGCTCCCATACGGCAGAGATCCGGAAACGATTGACCAGAAATGGTTCACTGATGTATTGCAGAAGAGAAAAGATTATTACAGATATTACCGCGATCTGAGCATCATTGGCACAGTGGCATTGTATATGCTTGCGATGGTCGATGCCTATGTGGATGCCCAGCTGTTCGATTTTGACATGAGCACTGATCTCTCCATGCAACTGGCTCCGGCTGTTCTCAGAGAACCACAAACCGGTATTTCGGCTGCCTCCTCTTATGGATTGCAGCTCAGTTTTAATTTTTAATGATACTCGGTTGGAGGTTGCTTCGCAGCACACTTTAATCTTAAAGGTTCACCGGGTACAACAGATGTAAAATATGATTCGTATGAATAAAAATGTCCTGCTCGCACTTTGCTCTATATGGCTGATTTCTTTCGCAAGGGCCCAGGAACCAAGGCCGGCAGAGAATGATAGCATTACCGACAATGCCATCGTATTTCCCGAAAGCATGACCGGTCAACTAAGTGAGTTGCTGCGTGACTGGCAGATTGATCTCAACGAGAGTGATGAGGAGTGCATGCGCGGAGCAAATGTGCTTTTTCCCGATTCGGTCTACATCTCTCGGCTTCACAGCATGCCAACGTTGATGGAGCTCTCATTCAACAGTGTGGTGAAACGTTACATCGAGATGTATGCTTCCCGCCGAAGGGAACAGGTGAGCTATATGCTTGCGCTTGGCGACTATTACTTCCCACTGTTTGAACAGGCGCTCGACAGGGAAGGTCTTCCCCTGGAGCTGAAGTATCTTCCTGTGATCGAGTCGGCACTCAATCCGGTTGCCGTCTCACGGGCGGGAGCTACCGGCCTTTGGCAGTTCATGCTGCGCACCGGAAAAGGCTATGGCCTGGAGGTGAACAGCCTCGTGGATGAGCGGAGGGATCCTCACAAAGCGACAGAGGCTGCGGTGCGCTATCTGAAAGATCTGTATGCAATCTATCACGACTGGAACCTTGTGATTGCCGCATACAACTGTGGCCCGGGGAACGTGAACAAAGCCATTGCCCGTAGCGGTGGTAAGCGCGACTACTGGCAGATCTATTACAGACTGCCGCGCGAAACAAGAGGCTACGTACCTGCTTTCATCGCAGCCAATTATATCATGCACCATTATGCCGACCACAACATCTGTCCGGCACATATGCAAACCTCTCTCACAGCACTTGATACGGTACATGTGAACGAACGTTTGCATCTTGATCAGGTAGCAGCCGTTTTGGAGATTCCGGTTGAAGAGCTGAGAGGCCTCAATCCGCAGTTCAGAAAAGATGTGATCCCCGGTAATTTTAAACCCTACGCATTGGTGCTCCCATCGGAAAAAATGTATGCATTTGTAGATCGACACAACGAGATCCTTGCCTACAACAAAAGTATTTACAATACCCACCGTTCAAATACCGATCACTTTTTAAACAATGGCACCCTAACCTCCGGGAATGGGGAGAATGTTTACTATCGTGTCAGGAAAGGGGACAACCTCTCTACCATTGCCCGCAGAAACGGGCTCACACTCTCACAATTGAAATCCTGGAATGGGCTGAAGTCAAACAGGATCGGAATTGGCAAGCTATTGGTAGTGGGTAGAAAGGCTGTTGTTCCACCATCCAACAATGCCGGTGAGCTTACGGCTCAACAGAGTGGGGGTGAAGATGTCGAGACTGTCAACCAATACTATCGCGTCAGAAAGGGTGATACACTGGGTAAGATTGCTCAATCCAACGGTGTTCGTGTTTCACAACTTCAGACCTGGAATGGTTTGCGGAACACACGAATCGATATTGGTGATCGGCTCATCGTGCATCAGAAAGTGATTCCCAAAGTCAAAGAAGAACCGGTTGACAACGAGTACAAACGTTCAGAGGATGTAAGAGAGGGCAGCAATATCATCTCCGATTATCTGAAAGAGCAGATGGAAAAAGTTGAACAAGAAGAGAACAACCCCGAGTCGGAGGCAGTTGCAGGAGTTGCAGATTCTGTGCAATCACAGGTCGTGCCGGCTGATGGCTCACTTGAAGAGGGAGACAACAAGCAGTAACCACAACTTACATCACCAATATCTTCCTGGCAGTTTGCGTTCCATCAGTGGTTTTGACACGGACGATGTAAACCCCTTTGGGGAGCTAAGCTGCCGGGAATGATGCCCTGTTCATACTTTTTTCAGCCCTTCCTTGCAGTATCTTCTGTCCGGAAACATAAAAGAGTTCCCATTCCAACAATTCGAAATTCGATTCCACAAAGATTCGTCCAACTTCACCGGCATAGTACGCTTTTATCTCTAAATCCTCCGTTTCAGGATCTACCGTAACGTTTTTCTTCCCAATCAGATAGGGGACAATCAAAAGAGAGGTGTTGACCGGATTCTCAATGTTCTCGGAAGAGCGCTCCCAGCCATTGCCGTTCAATATCCAGGCTGTGGAGATCTTTCCTGATCCAATTGCACGTGGTTCAGCATTGAAGACGGTGAATCCATTCGTTGTGCCGTTGGCATCGTAATAGGAGATGTAGAAGGAGCCTGTAACCGTTACCGGATGATCGAAGGCAATGTAGTTCTCCACGCTGTGTCGCATGTTGCGACCGGTAGCTGAAAAACGATTGTTGCCATAATAGAGATAACTGTATTGGTAGGATTGTTCGTGTCTTAACAACTCAGGCTTCTCGTTGCCAGTATAAACCCTGATTCTGATGTCATTTTTCAGCATGTTGCTGTTTGCTGGTGAAGAGATGAATACGCCCTCCAACAGCACCGGACCATCGGTGTAAAACTCTTCTGCAAATTCAGCATAACCAAAAGTATTGTTGGTCGCGAACATGGGGATCGATTGGTGGAGTGTTTCAACAGGTTTCTCATCGGTGCCGAAGTTCATGCTCCTGCTGTAGGGGTTGCTGGCATATGGCTCATATCCCCGAACATTGATGGCCTGTGTGCCGCCGGGATCCAGGTAATGGTTGATGGGTAGGGGATTGTCCAGTGAATCGGAAACGTTCCAGAACTTGTTGAGCGAGGCATATTGATCCGGTCCCCGCGGTGAGGAGCACATCGAAACACCACCGGTTAAGGTGCCCACAATTCGCTTCTCCCGGTCGAGGAGGGGTGATCCCGAAGAACCACCCTCAGTGGCTCCCGTTTCCCATCCTTTCATCTCCCAGTGAGCATAAGGTTTCATGTTGTATTTTGAACCGGGAAATGAGGTGACAGACAGGGAACCCTCATCCACTGCCACCTTCTTGATGCCTCCATTCGGGTGGTGGATGCCGTGAAAAGGAGCTAAGGGTGTTGCCGTCGCATCCCATCCCAGGTAATAGGGTTGGTATGTTGCAGGGGGGATATCCTTGAAGCGCAGCAGCGAGATGTCGTGTCGTTCGCTGATCAACAGCGAGTCGGCAGAGGCCAACGTCATTTGCAGGGGCCCCCGTATATCGGTAGAGCAGAGGGGCGACTGGTAGTTGAAGAATGCAACAATCGTTCCTGCTATCATGTCATATTTCCTGTTGGCAAGAAATCGAGCGTCATAATCGTTGTTGAGGCAGTGCGTTGCTGTCAGCAGATAAGGGGTTCCATCCTCCGAGGTGTTGTTCACCAGTGAGCCGGTACAGTAGGTGATTCCATTGATAATGAGTCCCACCACACCGCTCCCGGGAAGGATGTCTTCCGGGTAACAGACAATGTTGGGATGACAATCCTGAGCAGGATCACGCGGCTCTGCCGCACGGAAGATGCCACGGAAGTCATGATTCACCTCCCCAATTTCAATTTCACCCGGGAAGAGTGCATCCACCGGTTCCTGGTATTCCACGATCAGTTCATCTCCACCGATAGGCTGAACCGGAAGCATTTCCAGCTCGCTGTTGTTCTCTTCCGTGAAGGAACCCAGGATTTCTGTCTGATCTGCGTTGTAAACAAAAACAGCGGCGCCGGGGGGAAGTCTGAACTGTGTGAAAAGGATGTTGAGGGAATAGGCCCCCTTGGAGCGGATGCCTACCCGCCACACCTTCATGTGCTCCCAGTGAAAGGTGATGCCTGCGTTGTCGGGACGGATAAACTTGTGAAACTTATGGGCAAAATGGAGACTCCTCAGTGAAGACTCCTCCTGTGACGATCGCCACAATTCCGCCTCGTTGCTGAGAGGAGGCATCTCTACGTATAGATCCTCTGCAGCCGTGATGGTACGTATTCCCGGTAAGATTTCAATTGAGAGTGGTTTCCCTCCGTGACTGATTTGTCCCAATGCTGCAAAAGACGAGAGACAGGCCACAAGGGAAAGCACATATTTCAGCATGAGGCGCATATTGGTGAGGGGACGATCCATGTGATGATTTGGTTTCAGATAATGACCATTGCTTTTGATTAAACAACATTACAAATGTAACTCTTTTTAAGAAATTGAGGTACTTTTGTACCAAATATATATTGTTGAGAGATGCAAGAACTGAAAAGTTTCCTGGATGAGAAAGCCGATCAATACAACCGGAAGTCTTTCATCGTGAATGACCCCATCGCCATTCCCCACCGTTATGCCACAGACAAGGACCGGGAGATAAGTGGTCTTTTTGCTGCGCTCCTTGCCTGGGGACAGCGAAAGACCATCCTTTCAAAGTGCAATGAGCTGATGCACCGGATGGGAGATGAACCCTACCGGTTTGTCATGGAGCATGGCGAAGAGGATCTGAGGGGTCTGTTGGGTTTCAAACACCGCACTTTTAATGACACCGACTTGCTTTACTTCATCAGTTTTCTAAAAAGGCAGTACCAAAAGCATGCGTCGCTCGAAGATGCTTTTCTTTCTGATGAAGGCTTTTTTCATTCCGTGGAAGATTCACTGGTCCGATTTCAAGAAACATTCGTGAATGATCCTGATATGCCACAACGTACCAGAAAGCATGTGGCATCGCCTGCCCGCAATGCAACCTGTAAGCGGTTGAACATGTATCTGCGCTGGATGGTGCGCAGCGATGAGAGAGGTGTTGATTTCGGCATATGGAAGAGGATCCCCCAGCGGGAACTGATCTGTCCGCTCGATCTGCATGTAGATCGTACAGCACGCGCGCTAGGGTTGATCGGTCGGAAACAAACCGACTGGAAAACGGCACTCCAGCTCATGGAGTCGCTTCGCCGGTTTGACCGTGAAGATCCGGTGAAGTATGACTATGCGCTCTTCGGGTTATCTGTCAACGACGATGATTTTCCGCCACTCTAGTCGCCGCCGTATTCCATCAGGTAGGCCTTGATGAAGTCGTCAAGGTCGCCGTCCATCACACCATTCACGTCGGATGTCTGGTAGTTGGTGCGGTGATCTTTCACGCGGCGGTCGTCGAACACGTAGCTGCGAATCTGAGAACCCCATTCAATCTTCTTCTTCCCTGCCTCGATGACAGCCTGTGCGGCGCGTCGCTTCTCCAGCTCCATCTCATAGAGCTGCGACTTGAGGAGTCGCAAGGCATTTTCGCGGTTACCCATTTGCGAGCGGCTCTCGGTGTTCTCGATTACGATCTCCTGTTCTTCACCGGTATCGGGATCCTTGTGGAAGTAATGGAGGCGAACACCGGTCTCCACCTTGTTCACGTTCTGGCCTCCCGCACCGGAGGAGCGGAAGGTGTCCCAGCTCAGGTTGGCCGCATTCACCTCTATCTCGATGGTATCGTCCACCAGGGGTACCACGAATACAGATGCAAAGGAGGTCATCCTTTTTCCCTGTGCATTGTAGGGTGATACCCTCACCAGGCGATGCACCCCGTTCTCGCTTTTCAGGAATCCGTAGGCCAGATCTCCTTCCACCTGGAGGGTGGCAGTCTTGATACCGGCATCATCGCCATCCTGCCAGTTGGTGACGGTGGTCTTGTAATTCTTGCTTTCGCACCAGCGCTGGTACATGCGGAAGAGCATCGATGCCCAGTCCTGGCTCTCGGTGCCGCCGGCACCGGCGTTAATCTTCAGTACCGCTCCAAGTTTGTCCTCCTCACGGCGAAGCATGTTCTTCAGCTCCAGCTCTTCGGTCAGGCGGATTGCTTCAGCATACTGTGCATCTACCTCCTCTTCCGAGACGATGCCCTCCTTCACAAAGTCGAAAGCGAGCTGTAACTCATCAGCCACAGCCTTCACCTCCTGGTAGGCATTGATCCAGAACTTCAGTTCACGCACCACCTTCATCTGTTTCTCTGCCGCTTTGGCATCGTTCCAGAAATCGGGCGACTGGGTCCGCAGTTCCTCTTCTTCTAATTGGATGATCTTTGCATCGACGTCAAAGATACCCCCTCAGCGCATGCTCGCGCTCCAACACATCTTTCAGTTGGTCTGCCGTTATCATAATTGTTTTTGTTTTATCTGTTTGAGGTGCAAAAGTAATCAAAAGAAGCGAATGTTCCACCTCTTGTCTCACTTCGTTTGATGAGTGACAGGGATTAGCAGTTCCTCACCCGCTTTCAGAAGATCCCCCAGTTGCGGGTTGGCCTGCCTGATTTGATCAACGGTGCAGCCATACTCGCGGCTGATGGCATAGAGTGTATCACCCGGCTTCACGGTATGTCTCACCCTCCTGCTTCCTTCAACATCGGTGACGATGGGTTCCGGCAAGGTGCTTTTATCTTCCCGCAATACGGCCTGAATATCCGATTGAACTCGCTCATCCTTGTTGGGGTCATCCTGGTCGTTCGCATTCCTGCTATCCCTTGCCGGCATGTTTTTCAGCGGATCATGTTCACTGAGGAGTAACGAGTCACGCTTGTTCACCGGATTGTTCAATGTTGCTCCACCGTTGACTGCATAACCATTGTTGCCTGCTGTAAGCGGCGTAGGACGTTTCTTGTGATTTGTTGGCGTTGTTTTTTTGTTCTCCTCAGCACTCACTGGCATATTTTCCTTTAGCACCCTTCCACCCCGCAGGTAACGTGCGGCATAGTAGGGCTCGGTGGATGATGAGACGATGACGCCATAGCTGGTTGAGGCGTGGATGAAACGAAACGAACCGTGGCTGCTGACTTCTGTGACGATTCCCACGTGCCCCACCATTCCGTTGCGGGCTCTCCCCTCGAAAAATACCAGATCTCCTTTTTTGAGGCTACTTTTCTCCTCAATCGCGGGAAATTGCTGATCCTGCGCGGCTGAGCTCGAAGCAAGGTTGAAACCGAACTCTTTGAAAACGAATGAGGTGAAGCCGGAGCAATCGAAAGAATGAGGTCCTCTGCCGGCATATCGGTAGGGTTTCCCCAGGTATTTCCTACTGTAGCCGATCAACTGCTCCTGCAGGCTGTTCTTCGTGATTCTCTTTTGGGAAACCGACTGCCGCCCAGCACCACACGATGCAGCAACAACAGCAACCAGGAGGAGCGTGATGAGTTGGATTGATATGCGCTTTGTATCTACTTCTACTGACATGCAACTACTCTAAGAGGAGTACAAAAATAGGCAAATTAACTGCGCAACATGCTGATTTCATTATTTTTTAACAAAACGTCCCATCCATATAACTCTCTCCACAACCTCTGTAATATCTCTTTTTTGTTGAATGGGTGTCATCCTGAAAGAGCGTTACACCAAAAAAGTGAACCTTTTCCAATATTATGGGAAGCTATTCTTTTATTCTAACCTAATTGCATCTTTATATCCCCTCCGATAATTTTTGGAGTGGATATAAGGGTGCTATAAGGGTGCAATAAGGCTAGAGGCTCTGAGAACCCTATTTAATCTCTGTCTCGTCCTGAAAAAGTGTTTCATCCAGAGGCATGATTTGGAGCTGTCACCGGTTGTGGCAATCAGAAAATATCCGTACCTTGTGCCCCACAATTCTTGATGACAAACGAAAAGCGGGATGAAGACAATCCGAAATATTGTGTTTGATTTTGGCGGGGTGCTGATCGACTGGAACCCCGTCTACCTTTATAGCGAGCTGTTTGAAACAGAAGCGGAGATGAACTATTTCCTGACCCATATCTGCCCCTACGACTGGAACCTCAGGCAGGATGCCGGCCGATCAATAGAGGTGGCTACGCGCGAGCGACAGGAGCGACATCCTGAATATGAGGAAGAAATTGGCTACTATTACGGCCGTTGGGAGGAGATGCTGGGTGGCACCATTGAGGCGAATGTGCAGCTCGTGGAACCGTTAAAAGCAAAATATCGTGTTTACGGCCTCACCAACTGGTCGGCAGAGACGCTGCCGCTGGCGATGCAGCGCTACGACTTTTTTTCAAAACTCGACGGGATCGTGGTTTCGGGTGAAGAGAAAATCGTGAAGCCTGATCCGGCATTGTATCGCATCCTGCTTGACCGCTATCAACTGAAAGCTGAAGAGTCACTCTTCATCGACGACAATGCAGCCAACATCGTAACAGCGCGAGAGTTGGGATTTCAGGCGGTACATCTCACGCCCGATCTGGATATGGAAGGATATCTCAGGGAGCAGGGAATCCTGTAGGGATCCCTTTATCGGTCGAAACGGTAATAGTGCAGCAATGGGTGATCCTCGCCTGCAAGGATTTTAAGCACCAGCTCCATCCCTTGCACCGAGAAGGTAATGCCGTTGCCCCCAAGCCCCAGCACAAAGATGGCGTTTGGGAAATCGGGATGTTCCCCGATGAAGGGCAGCCCATCCTTTGTCACCCCGAAAGCACCTGCCCAGGTGTAGTCCTCCAGGAAGGTGAGAGAGGGGAAGAGCTTCTCCAGCTTTTTGATCAGCTTGTCCCTTTTTTTGCCTTTCATCTTCTCACTCACCGGGTTGTATTTGAAGGGTATGTCTTCACCCCCCACCAACAGGCGACCATCGTCGGTTGTGCGAATGTAGATGTAGGGGTCGGCAGTATCCCAAATCAACAGATCTTTCAATTGCGGGTAGAGGTTGAAAGATTGCTCGCTGACGCAGGCAAAGGTGCTGATCACATCTGCATATTTCTTTCGGAACATTCGCAGCGTCTCGAAGCCGGTACAGAATACAATCCGCTTGCTGCGAATGAAAAATCCCTCTTCGGTGATGATCTTCACGTGATCCGGTTCGTATTGAAATTCTTTCACCGCTGTATGGTCGAACACCTGCATTCCTCCGGCATGATTGCGGCTGATCAGTTCATGTGCTGCACGAAACGCATCGATCGATGCTCCCTCTTCGGATAAGATGCCGGGTTGAGACTCCATGTTGTATCGCACGCTGATCTCTTCCGGGCTGAGCCAATCAACCCTGAAGCCATGCGCTTCTCTGTAGAGGTACTCCTTTTCCAGATCGGCTACCGCCTTCCCGGAGTGTGCCACCTGCAACGATTTTTTTCGCTCAAAACCGGCATCGATTCCCTCTTTCCGGAGCAGCGCTTCCAATATTTCAATGGCGTTTATGCCTTCCCTGTAACAGGTCACCGCGCCCTCTTCGCCTATTAACTCTGCCAACTTGTGCATCGGAACGTCGATCTCGTACTGCAACATTGATGTGGTAGCTGCCGTGCTTCCGTTGGCCACATCCCGCTTGTCGATCACCACTGTCTTATATCCGGCACGGTGAAGGGTATGGCTGATCAGTGCGCCGGTAATGCCGCTGCCAATTACGGCGATGTCGCAATCAATGTTTTCCTGCAGGGAGGGATAGCAATAGGGGATTCCGTTTTTCAGGAGCCAGAATGATTCGGGTGAACGCAGTTCCATGGGGGTGAATTTTGAATGATTGATCTTTCTCATTTATAACGATTCAGATCTCTTTTTTGTTTGCTCTTTCACCGGGTCTGAATGATGTGTCAGCCATTGGTAGTTGCAGGGTGAGGTGTAATATTTAACCAAATTACAGCTACACCAATCCATAATTTTATTACCTTTGTACCCTAAGATATGATGTGGACAGATTTGAGCTGCTTGCAACCACAGAAAAAAATGCTAAAAATGAATCCTGCATTTCTCTTTCTTATCGTTGACGCGGTCCGGCTCTCCATCTCAATTGTTTTTGACATTTTAATCATTGAACGGGTGATACTGTTCCCTTTTGTTTCGTTGGGTGATGCACCGAACGGCAAAACAGAGTGTGATCCCGCTGCTAAATTTCAGACGACATGAATTATTTATTTACTTCCGAGTCGGTGTCGGAAGGACATCCTGACAAGGTGGCCGACCAGATCTCCGATGCATTGCTGGATGAATTTCTGGCTCATGATCCCAGTTCAAAAGTTGCCTGTGAGACCCTGGTGACCACCGGGCAGGTGGTGCTTGCCGGTGAGGTGAAGTCGCAGACCTATGTTGATGTGGCCGAGGTGGCGCGTCAGGTGATTGCCACGATTGGTTACACCAAAAGTGAATACCGTTTTGAGGCAGAGTCGTGCGGTGTTTTCTCGAGCATTCACGAGCAGTCGGACGACATCAACCGGGGCGTGGATGCCGAGGTGCAGGGTGCCGGCGATCAGGGGATGATGTTCGGCTATGCCACCAACGAGACCGAGAGTTACATGCCGCTGCCCATCGACCTGAGTCATGCACTGATGCAGGAGCTGGCCAACATCCGCAAGAACCAGCCGGAACTGATGCCTTACCTTCGTCCCGATGCCAAGTCGCAGGTAACGGTGGAGTACAGTGAGGAGGGCACCCCTTTGCGTATTGACACCATCGTGATCTCCACACAACACGACGAGTTCGAGTTGCCTCGTGGCAACAGCCGGGAGGCTCAACTGGAGGCCGACAGGGAGATGCAGTCGCGCATACGGTCGGATGTGAAGACCATTCTGATCCCGCGAGTGAAAGCGCAATACAAGGGGCGTAAAGATATACAGCAGCTGTTTGAGGGAGAGATCACCTATCATGTCAACCCCACCGGAAAGTTCGTGATTGGCGGACCTCATGGCGACACCGGTCTGACCGGTAGAAAAATCATCGTTGACACCTATGGCGGCAAAGCTCCGCACGGCGGAGGTGCCTTCTCCGGCAAAGATCCTTCGAAGGTGGACCGCTCTGCAGCCTATGCCGCGCGCTATGTGGCCAAGAACATGGTGGCAGCGGGTGTTGCAGATGAGATGTTGATTCAGCTCTCCTATGCCATCGGTGTAGATGAACCCATCAGTATCTTCGTTGATACCTTCGGGAAGAGCAAGGTGAAGTTGTCGGACGGGGAGATTGCAAAGAAGATCAGGACAATGTTCGACTTGAAACCCCGTGCCATTGAAGAGCGTCTCAAGCTGCGCAATCCCATCTACTTCGAAACGGCTTCCTACGGCCATATGGGACGTACACCCCAGGTGGTGAAGAAGGAATTCAAATCGCGTTACATGCCTGATGTAAAAACAATGGAGGTGGAGCTGTTTACATGGGAAAAACTGGATTGTCTGGATGCGATCAGAAAAGAATTCGGAATATAACGTTCTGGTCTATTGTGCCTCCAGCAGCCTGATAGGGCCGGTATACACCCGGGCGGCAAGCCGCCTGGGTGAGCTGCTGGCAAAGAACGGGATCACCTGTGTGAACGGTGCCGGCAGAGAGGGATTGATGGGAGCGTTGAATGATGCTGTGCTGCAGCACGGGGGCAGGGTAAAGGGAATCATTCCCCGCTTCATGTCTGATGCAGGGTGGGGACATGATGAGCTCACCGAGCTGATCGTGACGGAGACCATTCACGAACGCAAAGCCCTGATGGCTCACACAGCCGATGCGGTGGTGGCGTTACCCGGTGGGATGGGGACGCTGGAAGAGCTGGCTGAGATCCTGACCTGGAAGCAACTTGGTTTGACCCGGCATCCGGTCATCTTGCTCAACACCGATCATTACTATGATCCGTTGCTCACTTTTTTCGAAAAGATGATTTCGGAACGTTTCATGCGGGATGATTCCCGCAGGATGTGGCTGGTGGCCGATACTCCGGAGGAGGTGATCGCGCTGTTGCAGAATTATCCGGAGTGGAATCCCGCTTTTGGTAAAAATACCCGAAAAGAGTTGTAAATTTGTGGTGAGACTTGCTTTGCCGATGAGACAACTGACAATCACACCCGATAGCGTTCCCTCCATTCCCTTTCACATCCTGAGAGCCGAGGAGGATTCATTGGTGTCGTTACCCATGGAGACCGCTTTGGGTCAGTATGAATATCTGCCTACCGACAGCAGTCGCCTTTTTTTTGTGCCTGACTCGGTTGCCGATGCTCCGCAACAACTCCTTGTCCCCTTCATGAGCGGTGATTCACTGCCATTCTACTCGCCACTCCAAACGCTTTTCTTTCTGATCTTTCTGCTCTGTTTCCTCCTGTTTGCCTTTTTCTACAACATGGAGGGGAGCTCATTTCAGGACAATTTCAGGAATGTGTTTATGCCGGGGAAATTGGCAACCCTCCTTAGAAAGGAGCAGGTAACCATTACGGAGGCATGGGGAGAACTGTTTTTGATCTTTCAGACCATGGCGATCAGTACTGTCGTGATTTTTCATGCCTTGTGGAATCATGGCCTCTCTTCGCTGGTACTTGCCGATCAACTGTTGGTACTCGCATCAATCATGGCCATTATCTCAATTCTTGCAGCTTTGAAGGTGCTTTCATACAGGTTAATCGGGACATTCTTCCTCTCGGCCGACATGAAAAGATGGGTCACTCAGTACACCCGTATGCTGGAGCTTATTGGCGTTGTCCTTTTCCTGCCGGCAGTCTGTTTTGTGTTTCTGCCTGAATACAAGGAGGTGTTGTTGATCGTCTTTGCCACCATCTTTCTGGTCTCCCGAATGATCATAATCATCGGGTTATTAAATATTTTTGTTAAAAATAAAATCGGTGGGTTCTATTTTTTTGTGTATCTTTGCGGCACTGAAATTGCGCCTTGGTTTCTATTCTATAAAGGAGCGCTTTCAATGGTAAATATTGCTGGAATTATTATAATATGAACGCCCGGAAAGTTAAAAAATTACTGATTTCACAACCCAAGCCCAACAGTGAGAGGTCACCCTATTACGACCTCGCTGAGAAGCATCACCTGGAGATTCACTTTTACCCTTTCATCAAGGTTGAACGAGTCTCGCTGAAGGAGTTTCGTCAACAACGGATCAACATCCTCGATTTCACAGCCGTCATCTTTACGGCCCGTACCGCTGTTGATAAGTTTTTCTCAATTTGTGAGGAGATGAAAATTACCATTCCCGAAACTATGAAGTATTTCTGTGTGTCGGAAACGGTGGCACTCTATCTTCAAAAATACATCGTTTACCGGAAACGAAAAATCTTTTTCAGTCAGACTGGCAAAATTGACGGCCTCAACAATGCTTTTGCCAAACATGCCAAGGAAAAGTTTCTTTTCCCTGTGCCGGAAGAGCACAACGATGAAGTGTGCAACTTCCTCAATGAGAAAAAGATAAACTACACCAAAAGTGTGATGTACCGCACGGTAAGCAATGAGTTCGAGGAAGATGAAAAACTCGATTATGACATGATCATCTTTTTCAGCCCTCTGGGGATTCATTCGTTGCTCTCCAACTTCCCCGACTTCAAACAGGGGACAATGGCCATCGGCTGCTTTGGGCACAGCACTGCCAAAACGGTGGAAGAGGTGGGGCTGCGTCTCGACTGTTTGGCGCCTCAGCCCGATTATCCCTCCATGGCCGCGGCGCTGGATGCATTTCTAAAAGAGAATCACAAGCACCATAGCTGATTAGCGCTGTTTGATATAAAAAACCGATGGCATTCGATCCGGAATAGCCATCGGTTTTTTTATGTTGTTGTTAGTTCTGAGATCTGTTTAATCCAATTCTTCCTCTTGATCCGGATAAAAAGGCTTTGGCGGATCGAGTGTGGGGAATATTCTTCTTACATTCTCCGCGATGCGTGAGGCAAATGCCTCCGTTTCCATGTTGAGTGAACGAGCTGCCTGCTGGTAAACCTCACGTATCGACATTTCATCTTCGTCGGTTTCGCAAAAGATGGCATCGAGCGGTATCAGCTGCATTGAATCCACGTTGATCTGGTCGCCCACCGAGAAGAGAAATCCCTCCCGGAGTAACTGCTCGGTAAGCTCCGGCTTGCCGCGATAGCCATGAATGATCCATGGTTGTCTGGGTTTTGTCTCGCGCCTCACCCTGATCAGCTCTTCCCAGGCTTTCACACAGTGAATGATCACAGGTTTTCCCAGCTTCTCCGACAACGCAATGTGTTTCTTGAAAACCGGTATCTGAATCTCAAAAGAGGGGCCTTTGAGACGGTCCAAACCGGTCTCGCCGATGGCGATGATGCGCGGATTGGGTGCTATCTCATTCAGATAGGCCATCTGTGTGTCGCTGTCTTCAGAGTACCACGGGTGAATTCCGCAGGAGAAGGCATGGCGGTTGTAAGATTCTTTGGCTACTTCAAACTCAAGGGGGTAAACATCGAAGATACACGAGTGATAGGGATCATCGTTCTCCTCGAGGAAAATCTGGTGTGTGTGTACGTCGTAAAATTCCATACGTTATTGTTCCTCTGCTTTCGTCTTCTTTTTCCTGTGTCTCGGTTCAGGTACCGGGTCATAACCCGAACCTCCCCAGGGATTACAGCTCAGTATGCGCCGTGCGGACAGGTAAAAACCCCGAAAGGGGCCATGTTTCTTCAATGCTTCTATCGTGTACTGTGAACAGGTAGGCGTGTAGCGACAGCTGGGCGGCGTGAGCGGTGAGATGACAGCCCGGTAGAAATAGACGGGGAGCAACAGGATCCACGTCAAAAGAGCTTTCAATTGTTTCACGTTGCTGCTGTTTGATTGATTCTTGCCAGTTCTCTGAAGGCCTTCACGATTCCTTTTTCAGTTGTGACAAAGTCGCTCGGTTCATCCCTGACATAAATAAATGCCACATCCAGATGTAGATTGTCTGCCGTCAACTGATTGATGAGTTGATTTTTGTGCAGCCGGTAGGCTTCTCTTGCCACTCTCTTCATCCTGTTGCGGTCTACTGCCCGTTTCAGTCGCTTCTTCGGGATGCTGATCAATACCGAAACCATTGTTGCGGATACTGCATCCCTTTTCAGCCATACTACCCTGAATGGATAGGCCATGAAAGAACTGCCATTGGCGAAGAGGGATTCAATCCTTTTTTCACCGCAGATCCGTTCCCTTTTCGCAAGTCTGAACCGTTCTCCTTCGTTCATAGATAAAAGCATTCCTCTGAAAGCAATTACGGGGCAAAGATAACTGTTTTTTGGTTGTAAATTAGGATAAATGAGACAAAAAAGAAATGAAGATTACCAATGCTTAAGCTATTTGCGTCCAAAGTCAGCCGGTATCTCTCCCCATTGTTTCGTTTCCCATTTCAGAAGTGGGTTGCTGAATTGGTTTTCCCGCAGCCACTTCTCCGCGCGGGCGATCCATTCAAATAAAATCCTGTTGCGCTCGGTTTGTTTCAGCTTGGTGTTGCATTTTTTCTTGGCGACCCATTTGAGGGCATTCGCACTGTCGGTGTAGACCGGTGTAGGTTTATCGTTCTTATGCAACAGCGCCAGCGCATGTACAATCGCCAGAAACTCACCGATGTTGTTGGTGCCCTCTTCGATTGGTCCCACACGGAAGAGCTCAGTGCCATCTTCAACCCATACCCCACGATACTCCATCAGTCCCGGGTTACCACTGCAGGCAGCATCTACTGCCAGGCTCTGACGGATAATTGAGGGATGAGAGGTGGATACTTCCCGCGGCCCTTTTTTCTTTGCTGCAAGGTGCTTCCAGGGGTTGTCGTTGAAGGCTTGTTCAGCCTCGGCACGCGATGGGAAAGATTTGTAGAGGGCATGGTCATACCCTGTTACCTCTGCTTTGCAGGCCTCCCATGAGTCGTATACCCCGGGCCTCACCCCTTGCCACACCACGTAATACTTTTTCTGAGCCATGAACAGCTGGTTACATCGATTCCAGAATGTAAGGAGTCAGATCTTTTTCAGTCATCGGATCGAGTGGTTTCTCCTCGATGGTGATGATGCTATCGACGATGAACTTGGTGTACCCACGCCAGGGAATAGGGGCGAAGTATTCGCGGTAGTGCAGTTGAACTATCTTACCGCTGGCTACCATCAACCGTTGGGCAATCTCCTTGTCTTCTACCGAAAAGTCGAACTGATTGGACTGGAGCCCCCCCGGCATGTCGGCACGGAATCCCGATTGAATCAGTTTTCCTTCATAGGTTTTAAATACCACCCCTTTGTATACCAGGTAATTCAGTTCGCCCGATTTTACGCCCGTACCAAACACGTAGTAGTATCGGACATATACAAATATCCCGAGGGCAAGGATCAGTATGCCGAGAAAGAGGGACCAACCCTTACGGCTTTTTTTCTTCTTTGGAGTCAGATCATCCATAAACAATGATTTATTGAGAGGGTAAAGGTACATCATTTTTCCGCTGTAAAGAGGAAGAATGGAGGAAAAAGTGGATGTTTTTACCCTATTTTGATTAACTTTGTGAGGAGTTAGATTCAACCTTAGAGTCTGTTATGGCTAAACCCAACTTAAAATAAAAAAGTTTTCATGAAAAAGATGTTTTTATTCCTATCCCTGTTGCTGAGTGCAGGAATGATGATGGCACAAAGTGCATACCAGTTTAAGGTAGTCAGAGAGAATCCTGTTACCTCGGTGAAAAACCAATCGAGCACGGGAACCTGCTGGAGCTTCTCGGGCGTGGCTTTTCTGGAGTCAGAGCTGCTTCGTATGGGAAAAGGAACATACGACCTTTCCGAGATGTACATCGTGAGGCGCAACTATGAAGATAAAGCGTTGAAGCATGCCCGTCTCCACGGCAACCTTAACTTCGCCCCCGGCGGCTCCTTTGCCGATGTGATTGAAACGCTCGATGCGTATGGAGTGATGCCTGATGAGGCATACCACGGTCTTCATTACGGATCGGAGACCCACAACCACGGAGAACTGGACAAGATTCTTAAAAGTTACATGGATGGTGTCATCGGTGCCCGCACCCTGTCACCCGTTTGGAACAAGGGTATCACCGGTATTCTGGACAGCTACCTGGGTGAGGTTCCTGAAATGTTTCAATACAATGGAAAAGAATATACGCCTCACAGCTTTGCCGCTGAACTGGGGTTGAAACAGGAGGATTACATTTCGCTCACCTCATTCACCCATCATCCTTTTTACAAGCCGTTTGCCGTTGAGGTGCCTGATAATTGGCGCTGGGCGCTCTCTTACAACCTGCCTGTTGATGAACTGATGAAGGTGATGGAGCAGGCGGTGATGAAGGGTTACACGATTGCATGGGCTTCTGATGTGAGTGAAGCAGGTTTCTCCCGCGAGGGTATTGCAATTGTTCCCGATGGGGAGGCACCTGAGAATGCCGGCAGCGACCAAGCCAAGTGGCTCGGCCTCAGTAGTCGGGAGAGAGATGCTGAAATCAGGACCCGCATCGGAAAAGAAATACTGGCAGAAAAAGAGATCACCCAGGAGATGCGTCAGGCGTCGTTCGATAATTATGCGACCACAGATGATCATGGCATGCAGATTTATGGAATTGCAGAAGACCAGAATGGCAACAGGTTCTTCATGGTGAAGAATTCATGGGGAGAAACAGGCCCCTACGATGGTTTCTGGTATGCATCCTACCCCTTTGTCAGCTACAAGACGTTGAGCATTGTGTTGCACAAGGATGCACTGCCTGCTTCCATCGCCCAAAAACTGGGCTTTTAACTTAGCGTCAATCAGCCTTAAGAGATATGCAGATTACTGAACTTTATTCGCTCTTCCTGCGCTATCCGTTGGTGACCACCGACTCGCGGATGTGTGAGAAGAACTCCATCTTTTTTGCCCTGAAAGGTGAGCGGTTCAATGGGAATCTTTTTGCTGAGAAGGCACTGGAGTCAGGATGTGCCTATGCAATTGTTGATGAGTGGAATGATGGTATGACTCCCAATGATCGGATCATACTGGTCGATGATGTGCTGGCTACACTCCAGCAGTTGGCTACTTACCACCGACGCAAATTGAAGATACCTGTAGTAGGTATTACCGGTACCAACGGGAAGACCACCACAAAGGAGCTTATTGCCGTTGGTCTTGCTCGCAAGTTTAAAGTGGCCTATACCCAGGGCAACTTCAACAACCATATCGGAGTGCCGCTAACCCTGCTCTCCATGAACCGCTCACATGAGATTGCAGTAGTGGAGATGGGCGCCAACCATCCGGGTGATATTCGTGAATTGTGCGAAATTGCCGAACCCGACTATGGACTCATCACCAACGTGGGGCAAGCTCACCTGGAGGGCTTTGGTTCGTTCGAAAAGCTGGTAGCCACCAAGGGTGAACTTTACGATTACCTTCGTGCACATGAGGGGAAAGTGTTCGTGAACAGGGAAAGTGCGATTCTGTATGATCTCTCGGAAGGGATGGATCGCATCCTCTACGGCAGGGATGATCCGTCACTTTTTGCCTCCGGCACACTGGCCGAGGCCACACCCTTCATGGAGTTCGACTGGCGTTTTTTCGATCGCTCCTTCCGTGTCCGTACCCGTTTGGTAGGTGAGTATAACTTTGACAACGCAATTGCTGCCGTTGCTGTATGCAAATTCTTTGGTATCAATGCGGAGAACATCAGCAGCGCGCTCGAGGCATATGAACCAAGTAACCATCGTTCACAGTTCAGGCGTAACGATCGCAACGACCTGATCATCGACGCCTATAATGCCAATCCAACGAGCATGAAAGCATCGGTTGGTTTTTTTGCTTCCATTCCTTCACCTTTGCCACGGGTGGTAATTCTGGGAGAGATGAAAGAGTTGGGTGAGGTGAGCGATGAGGAACATCAAAAGCTGATTCACTACCTGAGGGAACTGGCTTTCGACAGGGTTTATCTGGTGGGCGATTCATTCGCTCAATGGACAACTGCTGCCGACGGATTCCATTGTTACAGGGATGTGGATGAGTTGATAGCTATGCTACGCAGTGAGCCTATCAGCAACCATTATATCCTGCTGAAGGGGTCACATTCGGTGCATCTTGAGAAAGCAATCGATTACCTTTAAGTAAATCATTCGAAACGTACTCTAAGGAGGGCAATCTCCGATTGAGTACCCACACGATACTGGGGGCCGACCAACCCAAGACCTGAGGTGACATAGATATGTGTGTCACCTTTTTTCTTGTAGCCGTGTGCCACTTCGAAGATCCATTCTGTAATGAGATTGCCCGGAAAAGCCTGGCCATGGTGTGTGTGTCCGTACAGTGCAATGTCAATGCCTGCATCGGCCTCCTCGTCCAGGTTATCCGGTGTGTGATTGAGCAGGATCACCGGCTTTGTGTGGTCTAACCCCGAATTGGCCAGTAATTCCGCGGTCTGCTTGCGATGGGCGATCACTTTATCCTCGCGCCCTACCAGGTAGAAAGCGCTGTCGATCAACACCGCACTGTCGCGCAGCACAGAGATTCCCACATCATTCAACAATGAGATCTTTTCTTCACTGTCGTAACGGTACTCGTGGTTGCCGGTACAGGTGAAAACGCCTAGGGGAGCAGTAAGCCGCCGGAGTTCCTGATCCATCCCCTGCTGTAGTATCGGCTCGATCTGTGAGTCGAAGATGTCACCCACGAAAAGGATCATATCGGCTTGTTGTGCCATGATCAGATCCACGAATCGACGGGTGTGGTTGCGGTCAATCATCCAGCCAAGGTGCATGTCCCCAGCTACGACGATGCGCAGCGAGTCATGATTCCCCGCTTTCTTGTGGACTGTGACAGGAACCTGTTGCACCACGGGGTGCATGAAGCGGTATCGGCCATGTGCCAAGATGAGTGCCACCGCTAGTACCGGTAGGAGGAAGAGCAGTCTCTTTCTTCTGGGAGGCCAGTTGCGCATGGAGGTGAGGGGACGGTGCAATTGGTGGAGGAAGATCAGTGTGACCAGGTCGATGATCAGCCAGAGCCCTCCGCTGTATAGCAGGAAGAGCATCCAGCTGGTGCCTGTCACCCGTATCAGTTGTACCAACGGCTCAGGTAGATGGCGGTAGAGGAAAAAGCCTGTGACGTAGAACAGCAGCTCCGCAGCAAACAGAATCGATAAAATAATCCGTGCTGCTTTTTTTCCTTCAAAGACATGCCATCCCTTCAGGAAAACCAAGAGGTTGAGGGTGAGGTGAATGATGAAAGCGTTGATCAGTGCACGCATAAGCATTTCGTCATATGGGTTACAGACTCAGGAATAGCGATACCCAGAGCGGAACAGTGAAATCGATCACCATGCCGTGAAAGAGCGCTACCACGACGTATGGTTCACCGGAGTAGCGGGTAATAAAGGGCAGGGTGGTGTCCATGGTGGTGGCACCTCCCGCTGAGATGGGTGCCAACGGTCCGAAATATCGTACCATCCAGGGAGCAAAAACAAGAACGCTGAACTCACGCATTATGTTCGCCAGGAGCGCTACCGTCCCCAGCTCTGCACCTCTGAATTCAGTAATCAGGATGCTGGAGAGAGAATAGTAGGCGAATCCTGCTCCCACGCTCAGGCAGTCTGTAAGGCTCCGATCAGGCAGTATCAGGCTGATGAGTGATACCCCGGCGAAGGTGCCGAGGGTGGTGCCCAGCGGCAACAGCATGATCTTGATTCCATAACGTCCCAACACCCTGAACATGTTCCTGCCGGAACCGATCAGTATTCCTGCAAGGAAAAGCAACAGGTAGAGGATCCCTTTTGAGATGCGATCATCCAGCAAGGCTTCCGGTAGCACTCCTGTGATTGCTGCTATCACACCGACAGTAAAAAGAAGCAGATAGAGTATCGTCTGTTTCATCTCTTTGCTCGGGTGTTTTTTTTCGATTGAAGTGATACCTCATTACGACTGTGAAACGCTTTTTTGTATAACCAACCTGCAGCGATGAGGCTTCCCAGCGTACCGCCCAGGGTCAGCAGCAGCGCCTCCAGGCCGATGGAAGCAAACCTTGTTACCACCTCCCGGTTACTGCCCACCGCAATGCCCAGAAAGAGCAGTAGCAACATGATCACCAGGTTGAGCAACATCCCGGTTTTTTTTACAACCTTCTTTTGGCGCAACAGGTAACCTACTGCGATGCCGCTCAGGACAGAGAAAAATACAGGGATGATTGTCATTGGTTTCGGAGTTTTTGCAAAAATAGTGAAAAATGTGATGCTCTTTACTAATTATTCGTAACACTCATCTTTAATGGTTGTCCTATTTACGATTTAATATGTACTTTTAACCCTTTGTTGCGATACGTAAAAATCAATTTTTAATGAAACAAACAATTATTCTTATCCTGCTTCATCTATTAGCAGCCTTCTCATATGCTGATTCCGTTACTGTTAAAGGAAAGCTGGTGGCGGAAGCAGACAATGCAGCTCTACCCTATGCCACCATCTCTGTTGCCAGGGAAGATATGCCCACCAACGTAATTCGTAAGATGGCTACCGATGAGACAGGAACTTTTACAACAACATTGAGCCCAGGAAGTTATATCTTCACTTTTCATTTTGTAGGCATGGCTGAAGCCGTGAAGAAGGCGGAGGTTGCCGCATCACAGGATCCCTTCGACATGGGAGTGATTGCAATGAGTGAGAGCAGCAGGCTGCTGGATGAGCTGAGCGTGACAGCCCAGGCACCGCTGGTGAAGGTTGATATCGATAAGCTCACCTATAGTGCCAAGGATGACCCTGAAGCCTCTACTTCCAATGTGTTGGACCTGTTACGTAAAGTGCCCCTTGTCACCATCGACGGGGAGGAGAACATTCAGCTGAAAGGTTCTTCCAACTTCAAGATCTACCTCAACGGTAAACCTTCCAACATGATCTCATCCAATCCTGCACAGGTGTTGAAGAGTATGCCTGCCAGCAGTATCAAGGATGTGGAGGTGATCACAGATCCCGGGGCGAAGTATGATGCCGAAGGAGTGGGAGGAATCATCAATATCATCACCGACAAACGGGTGGATGATGGCTATACCGGCTCCGTTGGTGCCAACGGCAATACCTTTGGTGGCTATGGCGGCAATGCATACCTGGCTACCAAGTATGGTAAGGTGGGTTTCACCGGTAATGCCTCCTATTTTCAACATGCTCAACCTGTTTCAGAGTCGGAATTTTACCGTGAGGAGTTCAACCCGCAGAATAACCTGACCCAAAAAGGAAGTAGTGAGAGTGATGGGGGTGGACTGTTCTTTACCACTGCACTCAGCTATGAACCCGATACAGCAAACCTGTTCAATCTCTCTCTCTCCCGTTTCGGAGGTAAATTCAACTCCCTTTCCGTGCAGGATGCTGTTTCCCAAGGTAGTCGTAACTACAGCTATCAGTCACGGAGCAACAGCATCTCTCAGTTTGGGGGATTGAACCTTGCTGCCGATTACCAGAGAAACTTCAAGAGAAAGGGAGAGTTGCTTACGCTCTCTTACCGCTTGGAGCATGACCCCAACGACAGTGAATATGAAAGTGCGTACAACGACGTGAAGGGTGACTTCTATTATCCAAATGGGTATAAACAGAGAAGCGAGAACAATGCCGGTGGGAGTGAGTATACCGGTCAGTTGGATTACGTGAACCCGCTTAACGGCAAACACAATATTGAAGCAGGATTAAAGTATATATTCAGAGACAACAGCAGCCGGGGAGATCATTCTTATTATTTGGGGAGTGGTGACTGGATGCCTGATCCAGGCAGGCTAAACGACCTCGATCACCTGCAGCGCATCACCTCGGGATATGCCGGTTATGCCTACCGGCAGGGTAAAATGGGGTTGAAGGTAGGTCTGCGTGGTGAAAATACCAATCAGGAGATTCATTACATGAACAACGACCTGGATACCATCATACACACTTCTTTCTTCGACCTGGTGCCCTCGTTGACCTTCTCCTACCAATTGGGGATGACACAGACACTCCGCGGTGGTTACAACATGCGCATCTCCCGTCCCGGCATCTGGTATCTAAATCCCTACATCGACGATATGGATCCCAACAACATCAGTTACGGAAATCCGGAGCTGGATGGCGAGCAACAACATAATTTCAACATCAATTATGGCTCTTTTTCGCAAAAGATCAACTTCAACGCGACTGTCAGCTATGCTTTCACACGCAATGCCGTGACACGCTACAGCTTCATCCCCCCGGGTGATCCCAACAGCAGTAATGAGAGTTTCAGGCGCGATGGGGTGACACACAATACCTACGCCAATATCGGCCGCAACCAGATGGTGGGTACCAACCTCTACGTTAGCTGGACCCCCACACCTGTAATTCGCACCTACCTGAACGGGGGAGTCAGTTATACCGATATCCAGAGTACTGAGAACGATCAGCTGCGTAACAGTGGCCTCTCAGGACGCGCTTATGGCGGTTTCTCATGGACATTACCCAAGGATCTGAGGCTGGGAGCCAACAGTGGTATATTCCTGAACCAGGTGCAGCTTCAGACCGATCAGTCTCCCTACTATTTCTACTCATTCAGCGTGATGAAGAGCATGTTCAACAACAAGCTCGACCTTTCACTGAATGTTCAGAATTTCCTCTCCAAGTCGCAGAAAATGACCAGTACCACTACCGGCCCCGGTTTCCGTCAGGAGAGCCTCAATTACCAGCCGATGCGCAACCTGAGGCTGAGTGTAACCTACCGCTTCGGTGAACTGAAATCTTCCATGAGACGTGTACAGCGCGGCATCGTGAACGATGATGTGATGGAGGGGGAAAGTAATACCCAGCAGGCTGCTTCAGGAACAGTTTCAGGAGAGTGATGTGTTATTGAAAGAAAAATGCTATATTTGAAGGCTGTTCTTTCGGAGAAGAGAACAGCCTTTTATCATTGGACAAATGAGAATTGACATTATCACCGTGCTGCCTGAGATGATTCAGGGAGCTCTACATACCAGTATCCTGAAGAGGTCGCAGGAAAAAGGATTGGCTCAGTTTGAGCTGCACAACCTGCGTGATTATACGCTAGACAAACACCGCCGGGTAGACGACTACCCTTTTGGCGGGGAGGCTGGAATGGTGTTGCAGATAGAACCGATTGACCGGGCCATCTCCCACCTGAAATCAGAACGGGACTACGATGAGGTGATCTTCACCACTCCCGATGGTGAGCAATTCACCCAGTCGATAGCTAACGAGCTGTCGCTGAAACAAAATATCATCATCCTTTGCGGTCACTACAAGGGGATCGATTACCGGGTGAGGGAGCATCTGATCACACGTGAGATATCAATAGGTGATTTCGTACTTACAGGCGGAGAACTGGCTGCCGCCATGATTGCCGATGCAGTGGTGCGTCTCATCCCCGGCGTGATTGGCGATGAGCAATCGGCTCTCTCCGACTCTTTTCAAGATGGGCTGCTGGCACCGCCGGTGTATACACGCCCTGCCGAGTATAAGGGGTGGAGGGTGCCAGATGTGTTGCTCTCAGGACATGAGCGAAAGATTCAGGAATGGCGTCTGGAGCAGTCGGTGGAACGCACTCGTCGTTTACGTCCCGATTTGCCGGGTCATGGATAACAAATTACACGTTCTTTTGATTACCTTTACAGCACGAATTGTAACAAGGAATTGATTATGAAAGGCATTGTATTGGCAGGAGGATCTGGTACGCGGCTCTATCCGATCACCAAGGGTGTTTCCAAGCAACTCTTACCCGTCTTCGACAAACCGATGATTTACTATCCCATCTCGGCACTGATGCTGGCCGGTATCCGCGAGATACTGATCATCTCCACACCGGCCGACCTGCCCTCATTCCAGCGCTTGCTGGGTGACGGATCTGATTGTGGTCTCCAATTCTCCTACGCGGAACAACCCTCTCCCGACGGATTGGCACAAGCCTTCCTGATTGGCCGCTCGTTCATCGGAAAGGATGCAGTATGCCTCGTGCTGGGAGACAATATCTTCTATGGACAGGGCTTTCCCTCCATGTTACGCAAGGCTGCCCTCGATGCCGAGGAGAACAATAAGGCTACCGTGTTCGGATATTACGTGCAGTCTCCTGAACGTTATGGCGTGGCACATTTCAACGACCGCGGTGAGGTGCTGGGTATCGAAGAGAAGCCTCTGTCACCCAAATCAAACTGGGCTGTGACAGGGCTCTATTTTTACCCCAACAGTGTGGTGGAGATTGCTGCTGCTGTGAGACCATCTGCCCGGGGGGAGCTGGAGATCACCTCTGTAAACCAGGCTTACCTGGAAAAGGGAGAGTTGCTCTTGCAGCGCTTCGGCAGGGGCTTTGCCTGGCTGGATACCGGAACGCACGATTCGCTGGCGGAGGCTTCCACCTTTATTGAGGTGCTGGAGAAACGTCAGGGGTTGAAGATCGCCTGCCTCGAAGAGATTGCCTGGAACAATGGGTGGATCACTGACGAAAATCTGGAACGCATTGCCGAACCAATGAAGAAAAACCAGTATGGTCAATACCTGCTCCAGTTGATCGACACCAGGTTGTGATTTTTTTTATTGGGTAATCACTTGCCAAAAGATAGATTCCGGATTAATGTTGAACAAGCTGAAAGCACTTTGCTGACGGCTGATAGCAGATTGTAGATTGCAGACAATGAAAATACATAAAACAAATATTGAAGGAGTACTGATCATCGAACCCAGGGTATTTGGCGATGAGCGGGGTTACTTCTTTGAGTCATACTCACAAAGAGAATTTGAGGAGAAGGTCTGTCAGACAAGCTTTGTGCAGGATAATGAGAGCAAATCAAAGTATGGTGTGGTGAGAGGGCTTCACTTTCAGCGGGCCCCGTATGAGCAGGCCAAGCTTGTGAGGGTGATCACCGGCCGTGTACTGGATGTTGCTGTTGACATCCGTGAAGGGTCACCCACCTTTGGTCAGTATGTATCCACGGAGCTGTCGGGAGAGAACAAGCGACAGCTCTTCATCCCGCGTGGTTTTGCTCATGGCTTCGCTGTGCTGAGCGAAGAGGTGATTTTTCATTATAAATGTGACAATTATTATGCACCTCCCTACGAAGGTGCCATCAGGTGGGATGATCCGAAGCTTGCCATCGATTGGATGCTGCCGCGGGAGGACATCATCCTCTCTGAGAAAGACAAAAACAACCCACTGCTATGAAGACTATTTTAATCACGGGAGGAGCCGGTTTTATCGGTTCACATTTGGTTCGCCGTTTCGTAAACCATTATCCGGGTACCCGGATCATCAACCTCGACCTGCTCACCTATGCCGGTAACCTCTCAAACCTGGAAGATGTGGCTGACAAACCCAACTACCTCTTTTTGCAGGCTGATATCTGTGATTTTGAGCAGATGAGGAAACTCTTTTCGCAACATGAGGTGGAAGGGGTGATTCACCTCGCTGCGGAAAGCCATGTGGACCGCTCAATCACCGATCCCTTCTCCTTTGCACGCACCAATGTGATGGGTACGCTTAACCTGTTGCAGGCGGCACGTGAACAGTGGGGAGACCAACATCACGATAGACTCTTTTATCATGTCTCTACCGATGAGGTCTATGGTGCCTTGCCCCTGGGGGAAGGATTCTTTACCGAGGAAAGCCGCTATGAGCCACATAGCCCCTATTCCGCTTCAAAAGCGTCGTCCGACCATTTCGTGCGTGCTTACCACGACACCTACAGGTTGCCGGTGGTAATCTCCAACTGCTCCAACAACTACGGCCCCAATCAATTCCCTGAGAAACTGATACCCCTCTTCATCCGGAATATACGGGAAAACAAATCGCTGCCGGTCTACGGCAAGGGTGAGAACGTTCGCGACTGGCTCTACGTGGAAGATCATGCAGCTGCTATTGATCTGATCTTTCACCGTGGAAGGGTGGGAGAGACCTACAACATCGGCGGCTGGAACGAATGGCGCAACATCGACCTGATAAGACTGCTGATCAAAACGGTAGACAGGCAGCTGGGACGTCCGGCCGGTGCTTCCGATCATCTTATCACCTATGTCACGGACCGTGCGGG
This sequence comes from Dysgonomonadaceae bacterium zrk40, assembly GCA_016916535.1. Taxonomy (NCBI): domain Bacteria; kingdom Pseudomonadati; phylum Bacteroidota; class Bacteroidia; order Bacteroidales; family Dysgonomonadaceae; species Dysgonomonadaceae bacterium zrk40. Next base: position 1,053,890 of record CP070276.1, on the reverse strand, counting down.
TCATGATCTTCGCTATGCCATCGACGCCACCAAGATCAGGAAGGAGTTGGGGTGGGAGCCTTCGCTCCGCTTTGAGGAAGGCATAGAGAAGACGGTAGAGTGGTATCTCAATCACCAGCAGTGGCTCGATGACATTGCCAGCGGAGCCTATCAACAAAGAGAGGTGTAAGTCACTCTATCTCCTCGAAGCGTGCGGTGAAGAAACGGAGCTGCTTGGGTTCATAGACAAACCGCAGCCCTTTAATCTGCTCCCGACGCCCGTAGAGAGAAATAACCGCATCGGCTACGAGGTCCATGTGACGATATGTGTAAACCCTTCGTGGGATGGTGAGCCGCACCGTCTCCAACTTCGGGTGATGGTGATCACCGGTAATCTTGTTCCTGCCCGCTGAGACGATGCCCCGCTCCATGCTCCTGACACCCGATTCAAGGTATAGATTTGCCGCGAGGCTCTGTGCCGGGAACTGATCCTGTGTGAGATGGGGACAGAAACGACGTGCGTCAAGGAAAACGGCATGGCCGCCGATTGGCTCTACCACGGGTATCCCTGCCTCCAGAAGGCGGTCGCCCAGGTAGCCCACCTGCTTCACCCGGTGCTCGATATATTCAAACTGCATCGACTCCCGCAAGCCGATTGCCATCGCCTCCATGTCTCTGCCGGCCATCCCGCCATAGGAGGGCATCCCCTCGTAGACCACCACCAGCTCCTTCGCCTGGGAGAAAAGCTCCTCGTCGTTAAGGCAGAGGAACCCGCCGATGTTGACCAGGCAATCCTTCTTGCCGCTCATGGTACAGCCGTCGCCATAGCTGAACATCTCACGTACGATATCGGCAATGGGCTTGTGGGCATACCCCTCCTCCTGTTCACGGATGAAATAGGCATTCTCCACGCAGCGGGTGGCATCGAAGAAAACCTTAATGCCATGTCGTGCGGTCAGCTCCCGCACCTCCCTGATGTTGCGCATGCTTACCGGCTGTCCACCGGCCAGGTTGACCGTCACCGCCAGACATACGTAGGCGATGTTCTCCGCTCCTTTCTTGTCAATCAGCTGCTGTAGTTTTTTCAGGTCGATGTTTCCCTTAAAGGGCAGAGAGAGCGTGGCATCGTGAGCCTCATCACAGATCACGTCGGCGAAGATGCCCCCGTTTCGCTCCTGGTGATAGCGGGTGGTGGTGAAGTACATGTTACCCGGCACATATTGTCCCGGCCGGATGGCAATCTGGGAGAGCAGGTTCTCCGCTCCTCTTCCCTGATGGGTTGGAACCAGATGGCTGAAACCGAACAGTTCCCGTACGGTCTCTTCCAGGTGAATAAAGTTGCGGCTCCCGGCATAAGCTTCATCACCCATCATCATGCCGGCCCATTGGCGGTCGCTCATGGCATTTGTACCACTGTCGGTGAGCAGGTCGATATAGACATCATCGCTTGGAATTAGGAAGGTGTTGTAACCTGCTGTTTTGATCACTTTTACCCGCTCTTCACGGGAGATCATTCTGACAGGTTCTACCGATTTGATACGAAAAGGCTCAGCCGGATAGTTGTTTTGGTTCATAGTATTGACGTATTTATGGTTTTCTCTTTACAAATGTAGTAAATGTTTGGAATATCAGCTGGCTGTTGCCCATTTTTTTCGCATTCCTCAATTGACAATAGTACGGTAGTTTTTTGCTATCTTTGTAACCCCGTTAGAAACAACAAGAAAAAAAGATTTACAATGGTTATAGCAGTAGATTTCGACGGCACCATCGTCGAGCATGCCTATCCTGAGATAGGGAGACCGATCCCGTTTGCAATAGATACACTTCTGCAGTTACAGAAGGACAACCACAAGCTGATTCTCTGGACCGTCCGTGAGGGTGAGCTGCTGCAGGATGCCATCGATTATTGTGCGGAGCGAGGCCTTTATTTTTATGCGGCGAATGCCAATTACCCCGGTGAGGAGCGTGAAAATGCCTCCCGTAAGCTGGGTGCCGATCTCTTTATTGACGACCGTAATCTGGGAGGACTGCCCGATTGGGGGGTGATTTACAATGCGGTGAACGCTACCCGAAACGGCGGCAACGCTTTGCAATTGATGGTGGGAGCGTCGGCTATGCCCGAACCGAAAAAGCGGCGCGGATTGTTTGGTATGAACCGTCGCTGATAAAAAAATGTAATTCCTGCCGCGTCAAAATAAAAATGTTATTTACCTTTGCGCCATCTTTACTTACAAATTATAACAGCATGCAACAAGACAGGCAACTCTTTGACATCATAGAAAGAGAAAAAGAGAGACAATTGAAAGGGATCGAGCTGATTGCTTCGGAGAACTTTGTGAGCGAACAGGTGATGCAGGCCATGGGGTCGGTACTCACCAACAAATATGCGGAGGGGTATCCCGGGAGACGCTATTATGGCGGTTGTGAGGTGGTGGACCTGAGCGAACAGCTTGCCATCGACCGGTTGAAAGAACTGTTTGGTGCCGAGTGGGCAAACGTGCAGCCACATTCCGGTGCACAGGCCAATGCAGCTGTCTTCCTGGCCTGCATGAAAGCGGGTGATAAGTTCCTTGGACTTAATCTTTCACACGGAGGACATCTTTCCCACGGTTCACCTGTCAATTTCTCCGGACTGATGTTCCACCCCCTTGCTTACAATGTGCGGGAAGAGGATCAGCGGGTCGACTACGATGAGCTGGAAGAACTGGCACGCAGTGAACGGCCAAAGATGATCATCGCAGGTGCTTCGGCTTACACACGTGAGTGGGATTACGCCCGCATCCGCAAGGTGGCAGACGAGATTGGTGCCATCTTCATGGTGGACATGGCACACCCGGCGGGACTGATTGCCGCGGGGTTGCTGGAGAACCCGCTGAAACATGCCCACATCGTTACCTCCACCACACACAAGACACTGCGTGGACCGCGCGGCGGTGTGATACTGCTAGGGAAGGACTTTGAGAACCCATGGGGTGTCACCACTCCCAAGGGAGAGGTGAAGATGATGTCGGCACTGCTCGACTCAGCTGTCTTCCCCGGCATGCAGGGAGGTCCGTTGGAGCATGTGATCGCCGCCAAGGCGGTCTCTTTCCACGAGGCATTGCAGCCCGAATACAAAACTTACCAGACCCAGGTGAAGAAGAACGCGGCAGTGATGTCGCAGGCGTTCATCGACAAAGGGTATAACGTGGTGTCGGGAGGTACCGACAACCATTGCATCCTGGTGGACCTGCGCAGCAAGTTCCCCGACCTGACCGGCAAGGTGGCGGAGAAGTTGCTGGTGGAGGCGGATATCACCACCAACAAGAACATGGTGCCGTTCGACAGCCGCTCACCCTTCCAGACCTCGGGACTGAGGTTCGGGACACCGGCTATCACCACCCGTGGCGGTAAGGAAGCGTTGATGCAGGAGATCGTGGAGATGATCGACATGGTACTGGCAGATGAATCCAAGATCGCTGTCGTGCGCGACAGGGTGAACAGCACCATGCTGCAATACCCGCTCTTTGCCTGGTAGAGAAGCTGCAATACGCTCACCACTCTTGGTGAGTGATCAGTGAAATCGAAACGATGGGGAATGGTTGAACTGTTCCCCATTTTTTTATACATTTGCATCCAACCGGCATTTAGCCGGGCAACCCCTGATGAATATTCTGCAAACAGACATCAAATTTGTCCCGGGCGTGGGCCCCAAAAGAGCGGAGATCCTCAACAAGGAGATCGATGCTTTTACCCTGGGAGACCTCTTGCGCTGGTATCCCTATCGTTACATCGACCGTACGCGGATCTACTATGTGCATGAGATCGACAGTGCACAGGCTTACATACAGTTGAAAGGGAAGATCACCGCCTTCGAGTCCTTCGGTGAGGGACGCCGCCGGCGGCTGGTGGCCCATTTCACTGATGGCACCGGTTTCGTGGACCTGGTCTGGTTTCAGGGGATACGTTTTGTGGAGAGCAAGTACAAGCTTAACCAGGAGTATATCGTCTTCGGGAAGCCTGCGCTCTTCAACGGGAAGTGGAACATCGCACACCCTGACATCGATCCCTTTATGAACGAGTCGGATCGTCCTGAGGGGTTGATGGCGATGTACAACACCACTGAGAAGATGAAGAACCATTTTCTCAACTCCCGCACCATGCAGAAGATCATCACCGCTGCCTTCTCTCTCATTAACGAGCGATTGCCAGAGTCGCTCTCTCCCGATGTGGTAAAAGCGGCAGGGTTGATGCCCTTCCACGATGCGCTGGAGAACATACATTTCCCGAAAACACCCGCACTGCTGCGTGATGCCGAGTATCGGTTGAAGTTCGAGGAGCTGTTCTATATCCAGCTCAGCATCGTACGGTACGCCTCAGAGCGAAAGGAGAAGTTGAAAGGGTTCATCTTCGGGATGGTGGGTGACTACCTCAATACCTTTTTCAGGGAGCACCTCCCCTTTGAGCTTACCAATGCTCAGAAAAGAGTGATCAAAGAGATCAGACGTGATACCGCTACCGGCAGGCAGATGAACCGCCTCCTGCAGGGGGATGTGGGTAGCGGCAAGACTTTGGTGGCACTCATGTGTATGTTGATAGCCCGCGACAATGGCTTTCAGTCGGCACTGATGGCTCCCACCGAGATCCTGGCATCGCAACATTACGAGACATTTACACAGATGCTGAAGGGGATGAAGGTGCGTGTGGCTTTACTCACCGGTTCCACGCGGAAAAAGGAGCGAGAGTCGCTGCACAGTGCTCTCCTTACCGGTGAGATTGACATCCTGATTGGCACCCATGCACTCATAGAGGATGTGGTGCAGTTCCACAACCTGGGGTTCGTGGTGATCGATGAACAGCATCGCTTCGGCGTGGTGCAGCGAGCCAAACTTTGGGAAAAGAACCTACAGCCGCCCCACGTGCTGGTGATGACTGCCACCCCCATCCCGCGAACACTCGCCATGACCGTCTACGGCGACCTGGATGTGTCGGTGATCGATGAGCTGCCTCCCGGTCGCAAGCCGGTGCAGACACTTCATCGCTACGACAAGAAACGGGGTGCGCTCTACCAGTTCATTCGTGAGCAGATAGTACAGGGGCGGCAGGTTTACATCGTCTATCCGTTGATTGAGGAGAGCGAGAAGCTTGATCTGAAGAACCTTGAGGAGGGGTACCTGCATGTGCGGGAGGCATTTCCGGAGTTCAGTGTCTGCAAGATGCATGGCCGGATGAAGGCGGTGGAGAAGGAGGAGGTGATGCGTCGTTTTGTGCAGAATGAAGCACAAATCATGGTCTCCACCACTGTCATTGAGGTGGGGGTGAATGTCCCCAACGCCAGCGTGATGGTGATAGAAAGCGCCCAGCGTTTCGGCCTCTCGCAGCTGCACCAGCTGCGGGGTAGGGTGGGGCGAGGTGCCGACCAGTCCTACTGTGTACTGATCACGCCCTACGAGCTTTCGGCCGACACCCGCAAGCGGATGGAGATCATGACCGAGAGCAATGACGGCTTTGTGATTGCTGAGGCGGACCTGAAGCTGCGCGGTCCGGGCGACCTGGAGGGTACGCAGCAGAGCGGTGTTCCTTTCAACCTCCACATTGCCGATCTGGTGCGCGACAATGCCATTCTCTACAGAGCCCGCGAGATCGCTGAGCAACTCATCGATGAGGATCCACATCTGGAGCAACCCCATCACAGGGTGCTGAAGCAGCAGTTGAGCCGCCTTGCCGGCAATCGGTACGACTGGGGAAGAATCAGTTAATCTGTAGATTGTTCACATCACCGCATCCTTCAATCAACTACCCCCTGGTGATCTCCTCTTTTTCCGCATCCCAGTACATAGTGCGCCCCTCCAGGTAGGCACGGGTGCCCATATGAGCCGTGATCGCCTCCTCGAACCCCCGGTCAATGTTGCAGGAGGGCTGTTTTCCGCTGCGGATGCACTCCAGCCACTCCCGCAGGTGGAGATAGGTGGTGTTGTACCGTTTTCCGTCCACATAAGAGTAGAGCAGCCCCCTCTCAGCGAAATAGAGCTCGGTGGCTGAGGTGACAGCATCGATGCTCTTGCCCGGCACGTAATGGTAGAACGGTTCCCCCGGTTTGATGGTACCGTTGTCAATTTTTTCCCGGTATTGTTCTGATCGTGGGTCGATGGTGACCGTGAGCGTGTTGCCCACCTCCATGGTGGCATCGTGGCCCATGATCTTGCGGCTTCTGTTGAACTGGCTGGCCAGCGTGGCGGAGTAGAGCATGGTGAGCCCCTTGTCGGCGAACTCAAAGGAGGTCTGCAGGACGTCGGGTACTGTACGTCCGTCACGGAAGAAATAGACCCCTCCCGACGAACTGGCAGAGCTGGGGATGCCAAGATCCATGATCTGGTTCATGGCGTCATACTCATGTGTGAGCAGGTCGCCGCTCAGGCCGGTGCTGTAATCCCACCAGCAACGCCAGCGGAAGAAACGTTCCAGGCTGAACTTGTCGCGAGGGTCGGGTCCTACATATTGCGCCAGTCCGGCCGAGGTCATGTAATCCATGTACTCCTTCACCCTGTCCGGATCGCCTTCAAACTGCTGCCAGTCGATGGTCTGCGGATTTGCATCAGGGTGGATGGGATAGACCCATGCCCCGTTGGGGTCGTTGCGGTTGGTGCCGGTCTCGATCAATGATACTGTGCCCAGTAATCCTTTGGTTACGATCTCACGGGCTCTTGTGTAGGCTTCCACCTGCCGGTTCTGGTGGCCCAGCTGGAAGATGATACCGCTCTCCTTCACTGCACTCCGCAGTGCATAGGTCTCCGGGACGGTCCAGGTCATCGGTTTCTCCAGGTAGACATGCTTGCCGGCGCGGGCGGCATCGAGAGCCATCTGTCCGTGCCAGTGGTCGGGAGAGGCAATCACCACGGCATCCACATCTTCTGCAGCGAGCAGATCACGGTAGTTGACGTATCTTTTTGGTGTTGAACCATATTGACTCTTGAGACCCTCACGGTTGATGTTTGCTCCGGCAGCGACGGCTTCCCCGGCATGTACATCGAATATGTCACAGACAGCAGTAATCACGATCTTCAAATCCTCCTGCTCCCTGAAATCCCGGTAACGGTTGTCGGCGCTGTTCTGCTTGTTTGCCTGTATCAGATCTTCCACATATTGAGGTGTGGCGAACCCGAGGGCAATCATCAGTTGCTTGCCCCGGATACCCGAACCGATGATGCCAAGACGGATGGTTTTTCCGTCGGGAGAGAGTGGCGTGAGGGGTGAGATTTCGGAGTTGAAGTGGAACATGTCGGCAGAGGTGATGTTGCGCATCTCCTGTTTTCTTTTCCGATAGACACCATAAGCCATCGCACCCAGTACAGGCACTGTTGCCAGTGCCTTGAGGGCATCTCTTCTGCCGTGTGAAACCGGTTTCTTATTCAGGTTCCCCTGATCGTTGTTCTTTTCGTGAGGGGTAATATCTTTTTCGCTCATCTCGATTTGCTTTTAAAAATGATTCTATCAACACCAATTCTCATCGATGTTGGGAAAAAATATAGCACAGCCACAGCGCCCAGCATTACCAGGTTCTTGTCCACCCACAGGTAGGAACCTTCGGTTGGTAACAAGTACTCCACATGCAGCAATGGTGGGTGCGACAGGTAAAAGAGCACTAAAAAGATTGCGCTCCCCAGGTAGCCAATCTTCTCGAAAAGACCAATGATCAGCAACAGGCCAATCAATGTCAATCCCCAGATATTGATGAAATCGGCTATCGCCATCAGATCGGGATTTTCCGCGATCATCCTGAAGAGCGGAGCAAAGAGACCCTGTGAGTCCATCAGGTAGCCATAGGCGGTCCACTTGGGGGTAAAGATCTTGGCCACCCCCTCATAGAGGAAATACCAACCAATCAATGTGCGTAAGCTTACCAGCGCAATGAGTTGTCCTTTCGCATAGTTGGTCACGCTCTTATTGTTTATTTCATTTTTGTTCATTGTTGAAACGATCTGTTTTTTGAAAACTGTTACAAGAAAAAATCAATCAGGTGTGTTAAAAAAAACGGCATTGCTACTTCTGCAACGCGCGGATGAATAGCGTGCATCAGCATCAAGCCAGAAATAGAAACGGCCCTGTACCAAAATGCAAAAATAATCCGATTTTATCAGAAATCAGCGTTTTTTTTAGAAAGATGACCTTGTATTCTCCTGATTTTTATTTGCAGTTTGCCTCGTTGTATTTCAGGACGAGACAAGCACTTCACGGGGGATTCGGTGTCTCTATCCTTATTCTATCCTTATAGCACCCTTATATCCACTCCAAGAATTATCGGAGTGGATATAAAGATGCAATTAGGTTAGAATAAAAGAATAGCTTACAAAAACATGTCACGTCCTGAAATAGATTTGGGGGTTATACCCAAATAAGTTTGAAGATAATTATTTAATCTCTCTATCTTTGCACCATGAAAAAACTTGTGATTGTGGGATGCGGCTATCTGGCCGAGGTAGTTGCCAAAGCGTTGCTAGACGGATTGTTGCCGGAGTATCAACTCATTGGTGTTTATTCAAGAACAGCAGCCAAGGCGGAGTGTCTGGCAGCACGAATGGATGCAGCGGGCAGAGCGTGCGAAGCATGCCACACGATGGAGGAGCTGCTCGCTTTGAAGCCTGATTACCTGGTGGAAGCAGCCTCCCCGGCAGCCATGAAGGAGTTGGCGCTGCCTACGCTGGAGAATGGTACTTCAATCATCACCTTATCGATCGGCGCATTTGCCGACACAGACTTTTATGAAAAAGTGAGGGAAATGGCCACAGCAAATGGTCAGCGGGTCTATATCGCTTCCGGGGCCACCGGAGGCTTCGATGTGCTCCGTACGGCATCATTGATGGGAAACGCCAGTGCTCGGTTCTTTAATGGCAAGGGTGTTGCTGCCCTGCGGCGATCGCCCCACTACACACCCGACATGGAGCAACAGGAGAAAGTGATCTTCTCCGGCACGGCCAGGGAGGCCATCAACACCTTTCCCACGGGGCTTAACGTGGCAGTGGCTGCCTCGCTGGCCACGGTAGGACCGGAGCAACTGCAGGTGACGATGAAGTCGACACCCGCCTTCACCGGCGACAGGCAGCGGGTTGAGATTGAGAATGAACAGGTGCATGCCGTGGTGGATGTCTTCAGCGCTACCTCTGAGATCGCTGCCTGGTCGGTAGTGGCCACCCTGCAGAATATTGTTTCTTCTATTGTGTTTTGAAGCCGCTGTAATCGGTCAGGTTTTGCAACACCTTCTCACTGAGCCGGTCGAACGCCTGACGGGTGCGTCCGGTGGAACCCTCCATGCAGCGCACGTGAGGGTGGTTGAGCAGATGATCACTGCCCAGTGCCCCCACGGAGTCGCAGAAGCAGAGGTTGTCGCCTTCCAGCCACTCTTCGAAGGGTGCTTCATCCCATGCGGGTGAGAGTCCCGTGTTGAAGAGTATCTTCCTGTTTCCTAATTTCTTGAATTGTGCCGCATGCAGCAATACCGTGTTCCTGTTCAGGCAGCAACAGACTACTTCGCTCTCACTGAGCAATTGATCCAATGGCAGGTAGCGGTATCCCTTTGCCCGGGCTTCTTTCTTCTCGCTGCGGGCAAAATAGCTGATCTCAGCCCCGAAAAAGCGGAGTGCATCGGCGATCATGCCGCCCGACTTGCCGAGTCCCACGATGCCGGCCTTCAGCCCGGTGATCTCGCGAGGCATACCGTCCCAGGGTTCCTGGTCGAACCCGTGGAGACAGCGCACCAGTTCACTGATCACATACTCCACCACCCCCTCATCACCATAATCGCGAATACCGGTCACGGTGATGCCGCGGCTGTTGGCATAATGGATGTCCACATTGGCGCTCTCAGGGTTATAGAGGGAGCAGCACATGCCGATGTATTTCAGGTTGTCGCATTTCTCCAGCACCTGCTTTTCGAGCCGTGAGGTATAACTGATCAACACCGCATCGGCATCACCGATGCGGTTGAGGATCTCTTGGTCGTTCTCCGGGATGTCGTCATATAGAACTACTTCCCGGGCAAAGCTGCTCAGTTTTTCCACTGCTGAGGGGATAAGACCTGTTGGCTCAATGGCCACTATTTTCTGGAACATATTGTCTGAATTGGTTCGGTTTTCTTGATGTGATCAAATATAACACATAATCTCCGGGTTCGCAAATATCGGCCGGGAGCCTCTCAATTTATTCGCAGGGTGACACCCCCCGAAAGCCAGAAGCCGGGTTGGGGGATGTTGCCTATATCGACATGGGAAGTGTTGAAAAGGTTGTTGGCATGCATGAAAAGATCGATGCTCCCAGTCTGGTATAGCGCTTTCAGGTCGATGATTGAAAATGGCACGTATTCCACCAGCTCACCCGGTTGCCCATCGATATATTGTATATAGCTGCCAGCCCGTTCCTGCCAACGAAAATGCCAGGAGAGGGTTAGGTTGCCTGTCAGCCGGTGATGCAGCCCGGCAGTGAATTTGTGACGGAGGTGATTCAGCGTGTAGTTGGAAATCAGATTGTCAGCTATCCGCTCCTGTTGGAGATAGAGGTAACCTGCCTTGAAAGCAGTAAATGGTTGATTCGCTCCCAGCCACTCCCGCAGATCGAATTGCAGGTTCGCTTCAAAACCCTTTTTGTGGATACGGGTGTGGTTCGTTGACTCCCACAGTGCCTCGGGTGATGATTTAACCCAGTCGATCATGTTGCTCCCTTTCATGTAGAACGCTGTAAGGTTGGCATTCACCAGCGGGTGGGTGTAACGGAGTCCCGCTTCCATTGCCTCCGACTCTTCAGCTTTCAGGTTGCTGTTGCCGATATGCGTTCTGGTGGTATAATAGAGATCGGTAAAGGTGGGCATGCGACTGGCTCTGTTCCAGGAAGCATAGAGGGTAAGCTGGTTGGTGGCCCGCAGCGAGCCGTTGAGTGCGGGATAGAAATTAAATTGATCGGCTACTGCTGTATGGTGGTGCAGCAAGCCGCCCATGGAGAAGGTGAAACGCCGGAAGATGAAATTGTGTTCCAGGAAATAGCTGATGCTGCTGCGGTTGTCTGCTTTGCTGAATTTCCCGATGGTCTCTTCCATCGGTTTGCCCAGTACACTGCTCAGGATGCCCTCGTTACGGAACTCACCGCCGATGCTGGTAATCCCCCACAGCGATGCATATTGCATCTGGAGGTTCATTCCGAAGAGATCACTGCGGTGGTAGTTGTGGTCTTTGTACCAGTCGGGGCGATCGGGAGTGCCGTCACGTATCAGCTGAAACTCGTCGTAGTGGCGACTCCAGAAAATATGGGGTGTCATTTTCACTTTTCCGGTTGTTTCTCCTTTGAGAGAGAGGAAAAGAGCCCTTGTATCATCGAACTGGTTGGGGTAGGCAGCACTGTAGAAGGTATTTGCACCATAGGCTTTGTCGTTCAAACCTGCCTGAAAATGGAGGTGCGCGTCATTCAGTTCAAAACGACTCTGTAACAATAGGTTGGAAATTTGATAGTCGCTGTTGGGGATATAGCCATCGCTCTGTTTGTAGCCGGCAGAAAGGGTGTGCAATTGACTGTTTTTCCTGTAGGCAGCTCTTGCCTCTGCGCCAAAGAGGCTGTGCATACCCCCTTCCAGCTTCGCAAAAGCGTTGCTGGCATTGTCTTTTTTTGTGATGATGTTGATTCCCCCGGAGAAAGCACCGGCACCATAGATCAGGGAGGAGGGACCCTGCACGATCTCAATGCGTTCGATGTCGGAGAGGTTGATGGGGAGGTCGAAGCTGTAATGACCTGTCTGGGGGTTGGTGAGATTCACACCGTTAAGGAGGATGGCTGTCTGATCGGATGATCCGCCGCGAAGAGAGATGTCCGCCTGTACGCCGTGCGGTCCGCGTTGCAGGATATCAGTTCCTGCTGCAAATTGTAAAAGATCTTCAATACTGCGGACGGGGGCCCGTTCAATGTCACCTGAAGAGATTACGGTGACCTGTCTGGCTGTCAGGTTGAGGGGCAGTGCAGCCTTGGAGGCGGTGACCACCACTTCCTCCAGTTCGGTGGGGGCAATGGTATCGGCCGGCATCTCCAGTCGGGTCACTTCAGTCGGGTTTGCCAGCGCTGCATGCGCACTTGTCAGTGTGCTGCCTGTCAACACGCCGATGGTGACCACCTTGTGCAGGCTGTTGAAGACACAAAAGGACTTACGTGTAAATCGCCGGAAGCGAAACGACTTCGCACTGTTAGTTGTTTGTCTGTTCATTGATGCGGTAGTTTTTAAAAATTACCGGTCAAAGATACAAACTAAAAGGCAAAAATGGAAAAATGGACGTTGCCGTAACGGCGACACTCACTGAAGTGGGGGAGGTGAGAGAAATCAAACTTGCCGGAATGCTCCATGATGAAGAATCCCCCCTCTTTCACCAGCTCTTTGTGAATAATGGTCTCGGGGATGGTCTCCAGTTTGGGCAGGTCGTATGGCGGATCGGCAAAGATCAGGTCGAACTGCTGTGAGGCATGTTGCAGATATCTGAACACATCAGACTTCAGCGGAAACAACTCATTTGCACCCAACAGCTCCTGAGTTTTACAAATGAAATTGTAGTGCAACTGGTTCATTTCCAAGCTCACCACATAGGATGCCCCTCGGGAGATCAGTTCGAAAGCGATGCTGCCCGTACCGGAGAAGAGATCCAATGCGGTGAGATCTTCCCACGCCAGGTAGTTGTTGAGCACGTTGAAGAGGCCCTCTTTCGCAAAATCGGTGGTGGGACGTGCTTTCAGGTTTGGGGGGACCTGAATGCGACGTGACTTGTATTTGCCGCTGATTATTCGCATAGGGTAACCAATAAATCGGTGGGTAAACGAAGCAGCAATTCCTGATCTGCAACGACGGGAGGGTTGACCTCCAACTGCTCTACATTGCGGATCAATTTGTTCAATATCTCCACTGTAGGCTTCTGCGATGCGAAGTCACCCGACAGGAAAAGGATGTCGGCCGACTGATTGAGATTCAGTTTCTCCCAGACGCTGGCAATAAAAAAAGTGGTGTCATGGCTGTTGATTGCCGGGTAGCTGTTGGCAGAGAGCAATGTCTCCCCTGAATAAGCGATGATGGTCATACTCCGGTCATGAAAATCAACAAAGCAACACTTTTTCTCCAGGGTAGCTGCCCGCATTTTGAAGTGCTGCATCAAAGGTCTGCTGTGGTGTACGAAGTGGGGATTCCACAGGTTACGAGAAAGAAATGAGTGGAGTTCTTCATCCATCCCATAGAGTATATGGCAGGATCCTTCCCGGAAATTGTCTGTCAGTACAGACTCATTCTCCTCCGGGTAGATGTTGAACATGAATAGCTCTTCAACCTTTTTCCTGTCGTAGAAAGCTTCCGGCACCATGGTGTAGCGGGGAGTGACCAGCGTAACCGATGTCCTCTTAAAAGGCTGACTGAAGAATCCCAGATCGAAGATCACCTTCTTGATGTGATCGTGGGGAGAAAGTCTGTTCCCCAGCGGTGTTCCCTGATGGTGAAACACCGAAGGATCATTGCTGCTATGGATTACAAAAGAAAATCCATCCGGCGCGAGCCGAATGGATAAATTATATTCTTCCGAATGAGCCAGATCAATATTTTCCGGTAGAAACATAACGATTGTTGGCCGTGGAATAACGATTATTCCCAGTTGCCAGCGTTGTTGTTGGCTACTTCAAGTGATCCCACCTGCATGCCGGGATACTTATTGCCCGGACGGTCTAATACTTCCTGAATTTTCTGGTCAAGCAGTTTCCTGTCGAGATCACCCAGGTAGGTGCGGTAGTGCGTTTTTGCTTCAAATACCTGAATAGGATATCCCGAAGCAGTGATCAGTGAATCCACACCCATCTCAAATTCAGCCCCATTGCTGAAGGGTACGTAACGCAGTGAGTCAATACTAAACCTGGTACGGTTGGGGTAGAGTACCTCCACTGCAGGTGAGAAGATGGAGTCTCTAACCAGTTGCGGTGCATTTTTTGCATCATCCCACAGTCCGGCTGCTTTGATGGCTGCTTCATTACCGGTACGGATTATCTGCATGGCCTTTTCTTCTGTCATCCCCTCTTCCAGCTGCGCTTCGGTAAGGTCTCCCTCTTTTATCAAGGTGGCAATCCTGCCATCCTTCACGAACTGAGTCAATGTGTCGAAGCTGGCAGTATAGGAGCCGGTCTGACCACGCAGCGCAACCTGGGCGGTGCGGATATCAACCAGACGCTGGATAACGGCATTGTCACGCCTTTCAACCTCTGCATTGAAATCTTCCGTTCCCTTGATGCTTTGCCAGGAGATGTAAGCTAAAAGAACAATGGCTAATGCTAGAAGCACTCTCATTACAACTTTCATGGATTTTTCTTTTTTAATATTTATACTGTTTTTGGTTTGATTTCCTGATTTTAGAGTACAAATTTAGAAAAAGAAAAAGAATTGTGCTACTTTTACGGGAAAAATAACCAAAAAAAATGATCAATCGTTTCTTTCTTGAGAAAATCAGCGACAATTTCCCATTTTCTTTTACTGATGACCAAATGGCGGCCTTGGAGCATATTTCCGATTTTCTTTTTTCAGGAATGAACGATCAGGTTTTTTTGCTTACAGGTTATGCCGGAACGGGTAAATCATCGCTGATCGGCAGCCTGGTGAAGACATTGGCAGCCTTTGGTCAGAAGACCCTCTTACTGGCACCTACAGGTCGTGCTGCCAAGGTTTTCTCTACTTATGCCTCTCACCCGGCATATACCATTCACAAAAAGATTTACCGGCAGGAGAAATTTGGAGAGGGAACAGCTCATTTTTCGCTGAGTGAGAACCTACATACCCATACTCTTTTCATTGTCGATGAAGCTTCGATGATTTACAACGAATCGGCAGATCACTCTCTGTTTGGTACTGGACGACTCCTTGATGACCTGATTGAATATGTTTATGGGGCCGAGGGGTGCCGGATGTTGCTGATTGGCGATAATGCGCAGCTGCCACCTGTGAAGCAGGCCAATAGCCCGGCACTTGACAGGGAGGTACTCCGTTCCTATTCCCTCCAGGTGATGGGTGCCACCCTTACAGAGATCGTACGGCAGGCAGAAAGTTCGGGAATTCTCTACAATGCTACCATGTTGCGCAATGCTCTGTTGCTGAATGAGACAGATCAGTACCCGCGTCTTAGAGTTGAAGGTTTTGCCGATGTGCAACGTATCACAGGTGTTGAGCTGATTGATGAGATTGGCGATGCCTACCGGCGCGACGGAGTTGAGGAGACAGTCGTGATATCTCGTTCCAACAAAAGGGTGAACGCCTACAACAACGGCATCCGCAACAGGGTGCTCTTCCGCGAGGAGGAGCTGTCGGCCGGTGATATCCTGATGATTACCAAAAACAACTATTTCTGGGCGGCTGGCTATGAGCATCTCGACTTCCTGGCCAATGGTGAATTTGTAGAAGTGATGAGGGTGAGAGGCGAAGAGGAGATGTATGGCTTTCGGTTTTGCAATGTGCTGCTCTTTCATCGTGACTTTGAGATTGAGTTTGAATCCAAGGTTCTGCTTGATGTGTTGCACACCGAGGTCCCCGGCCTCACAAGAGAACAACATGATCTTCTCTTCACGGGAGTGTTGGAAGACTACGCCGAGATCACCCAGAAGCGGAAGAAATACCGAAAGGTGAAGGAGAATCCCTATTTCAATGCACTGCAGGTGAAATACGGATATGCGATCACCTGTCACAAAGCACAGGGGGGAGAATGGAAGAATGTGTTCCTCGATCTGGGATATATTCAACAGTCCTACATGGGTGACAACTTCTATCGCTGGCTCTATACCTCTGTGACCCGTAGCTCCCAAAAGCTCTATCTGGTGAATTTGCCCGACGATTTTGTGGAGCTTCCCAAAATATAACTACATTTGCATTGAACAAGTGGCAGCTAAGATGCGGTGATGTGCATAACAGCCGTGAACGCACCAAAGGAAATAGATTTTAGCATGACGGATAAGAAAAAAGATTATATGGATCAGCTGCTCCATGCTGTGCGGCAATTGAGTGAGAAGGTTGAAGTTTCCGAAAAGGAAGACACACTCTCCTTTTCATTTTTCAACGAATCGTTCAATCAGTTGGAGCAGATAACCCGCTTGTTGCATCGGCTTCAGTCATTGCAGATTGATGAGATGAAGCAACAGATGCAAAAACTGTTGGTACTTCTTTCTGAAAGGGCAGAGCCGGAGAGTGAGGAGCACCCCGTAACAGAGGAGACTGTTTCCGTTGTTGAGGAGATTTCTGCAGATGAGACAAATCCCTTGATGGAAGAGTCCACCCAAATTGAGGAGATTGATGAGGTGAGGTCGTCTGAGAGAGTGCAACTTCCGGGTTACAGGAATCCCCGTTTGAACGAACCTCTTGAGACCGAAGATTCAAGATTCAAACAGCAGCAGGCAACCAGCGATGAGTCGCCAGGGATTCCCTCCCTGAACGATGTGATTAAAACACCCCCCTCAGTGCTGGACCTGAAACGGGGAATAAGCCTGAATGACCGTTTCCAGTTTCAGCGGGAGTTGTTTCACAACAATCGTGAGGAGATGAACGGGGTCATGATACGTCTCAACGCTTTCGAGACTTATGAAAAGGCGGAAGAGTACCTGAAAGCAACGATGGAATGGGATTTCGATGCACCGGTGGTGCTAGATTTCCTGAGGGTCATCAAAAAAGGATTTGCTTAATTCAGTCTATTACAAGATGGGCAAACTCTACCTCATACCCACACCTGTTGGTAACCTGGAAGACATCACCTTCAGGGCTGTCAATCTGCTCAAGACATGTGACCTGATCCTGGCAGAGGACACACGTACCAGCAGTTTCTTGTTGAAGCATTATGGGATTGAAACGCGGATGCAATCACACCACAAGTTCAACGAGCATCGAACAGTGTCAAACCTTGTGGAGCGACTACAGGGCGGGGAACAGATTGCACTGATCTCGGATGCCGGCACACCCTCAATCTCCGATCCAGGCTTTCTGTTGGTCAGGGCATGCGTAGAGGCTGGTGTAGAGGTTGAATGTCTGCCGGGGGCAACTGCTTTTGTGCCGGCACTTGTAGAGTCCGGCTTGCCGAGCGACCGTTTCTGTTTTGAAGGGTTCCTTCCCCCCAAAAAAGGACGTCAGACCCGATTGAAGCAGCTGGCCGATGAGACGCGTACCATGATCTTCTATGAGTCGCCCTACAGGGTGGTGAAGACACTGGGCCAGTTGGCCGAGCATCTGGGAGCAGAGCGGCAGGCATCGGTCTCGAGAGAGATCTCTAAGCTTTACGCCGAAACGGTGAGAGGTAGCCTGGAAAGCCTATTCAGCCATTTCACAGCGAATGAGCCGAGAGGTGAGTTCGTGATCGTGGTTGCAGGTAAGTAGAGGATGTGAACAAACAATTAGCAACGAGTGATTGTTTATTGATAAGGTAAAAAGACAATGTTATGAAAAAGAACTGGATTATGTTTCTGGTCATGGGACTCATCGTGGTCTCGTGTACGAACGTGAAGGAATCGAAGGAGTATAAAGAGCTCCAGGCACAACGTGATTCACTTCTGATGCGCTCGACAGGTGCCGAGTCGGAAGCTTCCGAGATGATGGCAGTGATCAGCGAGGTTGAAGCCAACTTTGCCAAGATCAGGGAAGCGGAGAAATACATAGCCACCCAATCGGCTCAGGGAGGAGAGATGACACAGGATACCAAACAGCGTGTTCAGGATAATTTTCAGATGATCAATGAGATCCTGCAGCGCAACAAGGAACAGCTGGAGCAACTCAACAGGAAGCAGAGCGCGGGAAGCAGAGAGATTGTATCTCTGAAGAATACCATCAGCCGGCTCAACGCTGAGATGCTGGAGAGTAGCAACCGCTTGACTCAACTGCAGGAAGAGTTGGCACGAAAAGATGAACAGATTGCTTTGCTTGCAGAAGATGTGACGGCACTCGCCCAGGAGGCCGAACAACAATCAGCCACCATCCGTGAGCAGGAGAAGACGCTGCATACTGCCTATTACGTCTTTGGGACTGCGGGAGAACTCAAGGAACAAAAGATTCTCTCCGGAGGCTTTCTGCAGCAGACACGTGTTTTGGAGGACACCTTCAACAAGGAGTATTTCCTGAAGATCGACATCCGTGAAGTCACGCAGATCCCGCTCTATGCTCCCAAAGGTAAACTATGGTCAACCCATCCTGAAGGAACCTATGAATTCGTGAAGGGTGATGACGGCAACCTCACTTTTGTGATTACCGACACTCAGCGCTTCTGGAGCCTCACAAAGTTTTTGATCATAGAGGTTAACTGATTTGCGACGTAGCACTGTATAATTATTATCACATAAAAGATTGTCACGGAGTGAATGTAAATCACTCCGTGACTGTTTAAAAAAATGCAGTACAAAAATTTATTCATTGATCTGGACGACACCCTTTGGGATATCCATCAAAACGGTAAAGAGTGCCTCGAAGAGAT
The DNA here is from genome assembly GCA_016916535.1 of Dysgonomonadaceae bacterium zrk40. Taxonomy (NCBI): domain Bacteria; kingdom Pseudomonadati; phylum Bacteroidota; class Bacteroidia; order Bacteroidales; family Dysgonomonadaceae; species Dysgonomonadaceae bacterium zrk40. The sequence continues at coordinate 1,035,450 of CP070276.1, read as the reverse complement.
ATACCATGATTATAATTACGCGGAATTTTATCCAACCTTCGAGGAGTATTACAACGTATACATGCCGGGCAATCATCGGCTGTGGGCGAAGTACCGTCAGGGTGAGATCCGCAAAGAGGAACTTATTGTAGAACGTTTTCTGGCTCCCGTAAGACCGTTTGGTATCACCGACCCTGAATATGCAAAACGGCTCAGTGATGATTTTCTGGATCGCACCACCCGCAAAACACGTTTGATCGATGGGACCATGGAGCTGTTGGAATACCTGCTACCCAGGTACCGAATGCATATCCTCTCCAACGGATTCAGGGAGGTGCAGTACAAGAAGATTGAAAACTCAGGATTGAAACCTTTCTTCGATAAGATCATCCTTTCGGAAGATGCAGGGATCAACAAGCCTCACCCCGATATGTTCACCTATGCGCTCAAAAACACAAACTCACGGCGCAACCAGACGCTGATGATTGGCGACAGCTGGGAAGCTGATATTGTGGGGGCACGTAACAGCCGTATAGACCAGATATGGTTTAATCCGACAGGTGAACCTGCGGTTGATTTTCAACCCACGCACACTGTACGAAGTCTCGCTGAGATCAGGGATATTCTCTGATCTGAAACAACCGGTTTTTTCTAAAGTTACTGATTCCCCATCTCACTGGTTGAAGTATTGGCTTACCAACTCACGGTTGAACGACGCAGCGGCATGGTCATACAACGGGGACCGCCACCACCGCGCGGCAGTTCAGATCCTTCAAGGGTGATCACACAACGGCCGGGAGAAGTGACATCGTAACGGCCATCAATCACCTCCGCTGCGCTCACCACTTGAAAACCATGCTTGTTGAGCTCCTCCAAGGTGTGAACATTGCGTGCATAGGAGAGCACTTTGCCAGGTGCAATTGCCAGGAAGTTGGCACCACTGTGCCACTGCTCCCGCTCCTGATCCCAATCGTCAGCCTTGCCGCCACATACCACCGGCTCCAGCTCCAATCCCAACTTCCTGAGCAGACTCAGGATGCCTCCTGCAGCGCTGATCTTGGCAACCTTTCCGTTGTCGATCTGGATGTGAACGGTTTGGTAACGGGAGCTATCCAGGATCAGTGGTTTGTAGACCATCGCCTTATCCCTGTCAAGCATGGTAAAGACCATGTCGAGATGAATAAATGATTCGGGTGATTCAGGCAGCTGTTGCACGATCACATGTTTTTTCCCCGATCCGTTCCGGCAGAATTCCTTCACCAGCATGTCAATGCCCTGGGTGGTTGTTCTGGAACCGTTGCCAATCAGAAGTATGTCCTCTCTCAACACCAGCAGGTCACCCCCCTCAATTTTCACCTCCGGGTTGTGATGTGAAATTTCATAGCTATTGAGTTTCTTACCCTCGAAAAAGAGGCCGCTGCCGAAGATGGCATTCATGATCATTGCTTCCCGCATGCGTACACTGTTGGCCATCTTGCAAATGAGGGCACTGTTGCCAATCACCGCAGAAGCATCGCGGGTGAAATAGAAGTTGTAGAGCGGTTTGAGGGCATAGTACTCTTCCCTGAGAAAATCGGTAAGCGTACTGACCTTTAGGGGAAGCCCCTCGATTAAAATGGTGGCAAGTGTTACCGGTGGTAAATTGGTCAGATAATCAAAATAGTCGGGTACCTCTTCTGCTGCACAGATCTGTCCAATCAGTCTTTTTTTATGCTCTTCCGATGTCAACAGCTTTGTGAGCAGTTCAGTTACCTTGTATACAGAAGAATGTTTCTGCAACACCCCCAGCAGCTGGTTGTATTCCCTGCGGGCAATTGAGAGGTTCAGGATGTCGCTGTATAGCGCTCTCTGTGCGTTACGGGGGGTCATATTTTCCACCTCTGCACCCGGATAGTGCATCAATACTGCTTCCAAGTGGCCAATCTCAGATTGCACCGAAAGGGGCAATGGTTTATTTTCCTTCATATAAATTGATTTTTACAAACAAATATAAACAAATTGGGAGAATCGACACTATTTCTTTACAAAAAGACGTGAGTTCGGGATAACATATTATCCCCAAATGGTTAATTGACTTGACTTTTCCACTTCAAATTTGATTGAAGGCTTTTTGGGAAAGAAACAATATGCCACCAATGCAGCAATTATGTTCATGATGAAATTATGTGTGGAACGATGCCTTGAATGTTCTATCTGGCAGATATTCTTCAGTTCATCATTGATGGACTCAATTACAGATCTTTTGCGTAAGAGAATCTTGTCGCGGAATGACATCAGGGAATTTTTCATATTTGAGCGTATACCGGTCACTAAATGAACACCCTGGTCAAACAGCATCTCGAAGAGCTTTGTGCTGATGTAACCCTTGTCTGCATATAGTTTACCGAAAAGATCTTTGGTAAGAACATTGATTACGTCAGGGTTTCTATCGTCGACATTGCCTTTTGTGAGAGAGAAATTCAGCAATTCACCCTTTTCGTTACAGACCAGATGAAGCTTGAATCCAAAAAACCAGCCCATCGTACTTTTCCCTCTTTGTGCCAGATCCCTGAATACTTTATTCGAGTGTATACGCTTGTTATGACATACTTTAATGGGAGTGCTATCCACATATGTAATGCCTGTGCATTCACCAAATCCAAAGAGTTTGAGCAAGAGCATGAAAGGTACAATCACCCTGGGTTGCAACTCGACAAAACGGTTGTAGGAAACGGCATTTGGAAAATAGCTCTTCATGTGTTTGCAAATATAAAACAGGTAATAATTCTTGAAATTATGGAAGGTTCCGCAGTGGAAACAGACCATCACGGCAATAATCTCGCTCTGGGACATTTGCGTTTTCCTGTTTCTCCTTTTAGTTGTACCCCCGGCTTGAAGTTGATGATTCTGAATTTCATTCTCATATTCTGCACAAAAATCGTCGGCAATACAAAATATTTCAATAACTTTGTCTGTTGTGATCATAGGGCTGATGTTTGTTATTTGTTTGATTATCAGCTATAAATATACAAATAATCTCCCTATATCACAACTTTTTTTATGCTTTTCTTATCCCGAACTCACGTAAAAAGAGCTCTTTTTTGCAGGAGCAAGAAGTGCATTCACATTTTTTTATCTATATTTGGGAACTGTGGCACCCTGCCATTCTGCTTCCGATGGGGTTTCCTTTTAGAAGCAGTGGCAGCAGATGTTCACTTGCCATCAACAAAAGAAGGGGAATACATCAATGGGGCAGATCACCTTAAAGGATATCGCAAAAGCACTCAACTTGTCGCCATCCACCGTTTCACGGGCGATGAAAGATCATCCCGCCATCAGTCATGAGACACGTGAACTGGTGCAGGCTTATGCTTTGGAACACAAGTATAAGCCCAATACACTTGCCATGCAGTTGCGCACCAACAGGAACAATACCATCGGAGTGATTGTGCCGGAGATTGTGCATTATTTTTTCTCCACGGTGCTGTCGGGTATCCAGATGGAAGCGGAGAATGACGGTTACAATGTTCTTTTCTGTCAATCAAATGAGGACTTTGATCGTGAGGTGCGAAGCGTGGAGACACTACTCGATGCACGAGTATGCGGAATCCTGGCATCACAATCGAAGACAACGGCTCAGTTTGATCATTTCCGTGAAATCATCGACGATGGGGTGCACCTGGTCTTTTTTGATCGCATCTGCACCGGCATCAACACCGACAAGGTGGTGGTCGATGACTATGCTGGTGCCTATCATGCGGTGGAACATCTGATTCAGTCCGGATGCCGACAGATTGCCTTTTTGGGGGCAACAAGCACGCTACCCATCGCGAACAACCGTAGAATGGGATATGAGGATGCTTTGCGAAAACATAAGTTTCCGGTGGAGAGCGGGATGAGCAGGATCTGCGACACGGTCGAGTTGGCGCGCAAGGTGGTGCCTGAGATGTTGCAACAGCAATCGGTGCCGGATGCCTTCTTTTGTATCAATGATGAGGTCGCATCTTCCTGTATTCAGATCATCAAAGCTGCCGGTTATCGTATCCCGGATGATATCTCGGTATGCGGTTTCACCAACAGCTACCTCGCCGAGGTGACCGATCCTACGCTTACAAGCGTTGACCAGCACGGTTTTGAGATGGGTCGTACGGCTGCCAGGCTTCTGATCAACCGCATCGAAGGCAGTGAAACAAAGCAGGGTGTTGTGAGCCGACTGATTAAAACCGACCTGGTGATAAGAGGCTCCACACGCTAATACCACACATGCATACGTTTGCATAGAAATAGCAACGGTTTACTGCAGAGAGAGTCGCCCCGACCGGGATTACTCTTTATATTTGCCTATTCCATAAACGTTTGAATCATTTCAACCTTTTCGTTTATCTAAATCAGCAGAGATCAAATAGCATCATCCACATGAAAAAGAGACACCTTTCCTTTTGGGAGATCTGGAACATGAGTTTCGGATTCCTGGGCATTCAGTTTGGCTTCGCCCTCCAGAATGCCAACGTAAGCCGCATTTTTGAGACACTGGGAGCCCGCGTAGAGGATATTCCCATTCTCTGGATTGCTGCACCCATCACCGGCCTGATCATTCAGCCCATCATCGGACATTTGAGCGACAACACCTGGAACCGTTTCGGACGGCGACGCCCTTACTTCATGGTGGGGGCCCTCCTGACCACCCTGGCACTCTTCATCATGCCCAACTCCCCGGCCCTTTGGATTGCTGCAGGGATGCTCTGGATCATGGATGGATCAATCAACATTTCGATGGAACCATTCCGTGCTTTCGTGGGTGACAATCTTCCTTCCGAACAGCGTACGATGGGTTTTGCCATGCAGAGCTTCTTCATCGGTACCGGTGCAGTGGTAGCTTCGGCGCTCCCCTACATCCTGTCCAACTGGTTCGGCGTGCCCAACACGGCAGAAGAGGGGATGATTCCCCAGTCGGTGAAGCTCTCCTTCTATATCGGCGGGGTGGTGCTCTTCCTCTCGGTGCTCTATACGGTGCTCACTTCGAAGGAGTATTCGCCGGAAGAGCTGGCTGCCTTTGAGGAGGAGAAGGAGAAACTGAGCGGTGTGAAGAGTGTCCCGAAAGCACCGGTCACCTCTGGTCAGTTTCTGCACAAAGGTCTAATCTGGACCCTTGTAGGTGTAGCCGCCAGTGCGCTGATCTATTTCTCCTCCCTGGGGGAGCAAAACGAGCAGCTCTACATCGTGGGTGGGTTGTTGCTGGTCTTCGGCATCATCCTGCTGCTCTCAGGGTTGATCACCAAAAGTTCATCAAGGCCAAACGGCATGGTGGGGATCATGAATGATCTATTGCATATGCCCAAGACCATGGGGCAGCTGGCGGTGGTTCAGTTTTTCTCCTGGCTCGCTTTTTATGCCATGTGGATCTATACCACACCGGCTATCACGCAGCACGTCTATGGTACTACCGATTCCAGCAGCGAGCTCTACAACCAGGGAGCCAACTGGGTAGGAGTGCTCTTCGCCGTCTACAACGGAGTGTCGGCCATTAGCGCTTTCCTGCTCCCGGCGTTGGCTAAGCAGATTGGCCGTAAAGCCACTCATGCCATCGCTCTGAGCATGGGAGGGGTAGCCTTCATCTCGCTCTTCTTTATCAGAGACCCTCAGCTGTTGCTGCTCCCCATGGTGGGGGTAGGCTTTGCCTGGGGGAGCATCCTCTCTATGCCCTACGCCATCCTCACCGGCTCACTGCCGGCAGATAAGATGGGTACCTACATGGGCATCTTCAACTTCTTCATTGTCATCCCGCAGATCCTCGCTGCCAGCATCCTGGGATACATCACCAGTGAACTCTTTGAGGGACGGGTGATCCTCACGCTGGTGCTCGCAGGCTGTTCCCTGATAGTGGGTGCCCTGAGCGTTTTCATGGTACAGGACAAGGATGATGTCTACAAATTGCAGAAAAATAACTGACCTATCATAAAAAATGAAAAGATTTCTACTTTACACCCTGCTCATCACCCTTCTGATGGCATGCGGAAACAAGACCAAACAAGCTGAACCTTTTGCCACAGCTGAACCTGAACGCCCCGAATGGGCTTATGACGCGGTACTCTATGAGGTCAACACGCGACAGTTTACTCCCGAAGGGACATTCCCCGCTTTTGCAGATGAGCTGCCCCGTCTCGATGAACTGGGAGTCGATATCCTCTGGTTTATGCCCATTCAGCCGATCGGTGAAAAAGATCGAAAAGGTACCCTGGGGAGCTACTACTCCATCAGCGATTACACAGCGGTGAACAGTGAGTTTGGCACGTTGGATGATTTCCGGGCGGTGGTCGATCAGGCACACGCACTGGGTATGAAGGTGATTCTCGATTGGGTGGCCAACCATACCTCTCGCGATGCCGTGTGGGTGGAGGCTCATCCCGACTGGTACGTGCGCGACAGCCTGGGTGAGCTGAACGTGATGTATGACTGGACCGATATTGCCCAGCTCGATTACAGCAAGCCGGAGATGCGTGAGGCGATGATCGAGTCGATGCGCTTCTGGGTGCGTGAAACCGGTATCGACGGCTTCCGCTGCGATGTGGCAGGTGAACTGCCGACCGACTTCTGGGTGGCGGCAAAAGATTCACTAATCGCCTTGAAGCCCGATATCTTTATGCTTGCCGAGGCGGAGAAGCCTGAGTTGAATGAATCGCTGTTCGACGCATACTATGCATGGGATTTCCACCACCGAATGAATGCGGTGGCTCAGGGTGTGGAGGATGTGGACTCATTGCGGGCATCGTTTAACCGTATGACCGATCGTTTTGCTCCGGATGCCATTCCGATGTTCTTCACCTCCAACCACGACGAGAACTCCTGGAACGGTACCGAGTTTGAACGAATGGGTGAGGCGGCACGCAGCTTTGCGGTGCTCACCTATCTGCTGCCCGGCATGCCGCTGATATACAGCGGACAGGAAGCAGGTTTCGACCACAGACTGGCATTTTTCGAGAAAGATGAGATCGACTGGAGTGATCCGCAGGACTTCTCCTCTTTCTACACCGCATTGAATCGTTTCAAGAAGGAACAGAAGGCGTTGCAGGCGCCCGGCCGCAGTGGTGTGATGAGCGAGATCGGAAATGATCGTCCGAAATCGGTATGGTCTTTCCGTCGCACGAACGAAGGCAGCGAGGTGGTCGCATTGCTCAACCTAAGCGACGAAACGGTTGAGGTAACCTTCGAAGAGCCCCTGCCGGGTGAGGGATACCGACTCTTTCCCAGTGGTGAGGAAACAACGGCTGCAGCAACAATGCAGTTGCAACCGTGGGAGTACAGGATTTACTACAAGTGATCCTGTAGCCTATAACATCGCAATCAGGTATAAAAAAATCCCGGGCAACTATTGACCGGGATTTTTTTATGCAGTTTATTGCAGATAGGGATTCAGTTGTTCCACCCAGGCTGCAATTCGTTCATCAGTTAGCTCAGGTTCGGTGTCATCGTCGAGCGGAAGCCCCACGAACATGTCGTCCACCAACGCACGTGAATATTCGAAGTCATACCCTTCGGGGGATACCTGTCCCACGACAGTTGCTCCTTTTTCTTTCACGATCTCATAGAGGATGCCGATGGCATCCACGAATGAACTTGGGTAGATGGAGGCATCGCCCATGCCAAAAATGGCCACGGTCTTACCGGAGAGGTCCAGCTTCTCCAGCTTCGGGTAAAAGTCGTTCCAGTCGTCTTGCAAATCCTGTACTCCCCAGGTGGAGACCCCCATGATCAGCACATCGTGTGTGAGGAAGGGTTGTTCGTCCCCGTCGTAGATATCGACCAGGGTGGGGCTGTATGCTGCCATCACTTCCGCGATCTTCTCAGCGGCTCTTTTGGTGTTCTCGGTGCTGGAACCGTAAATAATTGCGATAGATTTCATTTTGATGTTGTCGTTACTGTGATTACCACTCTAAACACCGGAATGATGGAATATGTTTATTCTATCCGCTTTTTATCCGAAAAAAAGAGGGAGTGACCGAGTCGGTTACTCCCTCTTTTCAAACGTTCAATAGAAACAGTCGAAACTCTATTCCGGAAAATTACTGAAGATCCGGAAACTGTTGGCCGGCACGGAGATCGTCATGGGTTTTGAGTGAACTGTGGTCACCTCCGTCGGGTTGAGATAATTGTACCAGTCTCCCAGTTGCGGAAAGGTTGTCGCCGCATTGATCGATTCATTGGTGAAGTTGCCCACAACAACGATTTGCTTGCTGTTTCCAAACGAGGAAAGGGTAAGGAAACGGCCCTGCTCCCAGAAGGTGTCAGTCACCTGCCAATTGAGCGTAGCGGTGGAGTTAAACAGCTCGGGATGATCGCGCCTTAGCCCGATAAGTGTTGCATAGGTGTCATGCAGCTCCTTTCGCTCAGTCACCGTCAGGTATTCCCACCTCAACGGTTTGCGACCGGTACGGCCATTTTCATCAATCGATACATCATATCCCATCTCTCCGAACTGCCACACCATTTTCGGTCCCGGTACGGTGAAGAAGAAGGCGGCATTGACGCCCAGTTGTGACATCTGTGCATCGAGGCTTGTCTTCAGGATCCCGTTGCCGTACTGTGCCTGTTTGTAGGCGGCCCGTTCTTCGTCGTGGCTCTCCATGTAGCTTACCAGGCTGTTTACGGGGCGCGCCGATGTGTGGTTATAGACTCCCCTGAAATCTGATTCACTCTTCCAGCCCATTGCAGCCTGTGAGTAGACGTGATTGCGATTGCGCCACACCATCATGCCATCGTTAGAGAGCTCGGTCTCCTCCCTGTCGTCGGCAAAATGCTCCAGGATCACCCAGGCCTCCGGATCGACCGCCTTGATGGCTTGGTTGTAATCTTTTAGGATCGCAATGCGGGAAGCATCATAATTGCTTGCGGTTGACTCGGTTGAAGAACGTTGGGTAAATCCCTTGGTGAGGTCGAACCGGAAGCCGTCGATGTTGTACTCCTCCAGCAGGAACTGCAGGTTGCGCTTCACGAAGGTACGCACCAGGTCAGACTCATGGTTGAAGTCATGGAAGACGCTGTAGGGGTGCGGTGCATCTGCGTTAAAATAGGGATTATTAGGCGCAGTAGTAGGTTCTATTTGACCCGTTCCAGGATTCTTATGATTCGCATCCCACCACATCCTGGCAAAAGGGTTGGCGCCTGTGGCGTGGTTGTAGACCACGTCGAGGATCACTGCGATACCTCTGCTGTGACACTCATCGATAAACTCCTTGTACATCCTGTCGGTGCCGTAAGCCTTGTCCATGGCAAAGAAGAAGGCGGGGTTGTAGCCCCAGCTGTCGTTGCCGTCGAACTCCTGCACCGGCATCAGCTCAATGGCATTCACGCCGAGCGACTGCAGGTAATCCAGCTTCGCCATCGCTCCATTGATATCACTACTTTCCGTGAAATCACGCAGCAGCATCTCATAGATCACCAGGTTGTCTCGTGACGGTCTCTCGAATTGGGGTACCTGCCAGTTAAATGTTTCTTGTTGAATCCTGAAAACAGAAACGATCCCTATGGCTCCCTCCGGGTAAGTCATGTTCTCCGGATAGGTGGAGGCAGAGATATATGTGTCGTTGTTTGGATCCAGTACCTTACGGGCATAGGGGTCGGCCACGCGGATGGCATCCTGCCCCGTGTTGCCCAGGTAATACTGGAAGGCATACTCTTTCGCGGGGTCAAGCCCCGTGAGGGTAATCCACCAGCAGCCGGCAGCATCGTCGCGGAACATCTGCGACTGCTCGTCGTTGCTCAGCGTCCAGTTGTTGAAGTCGCCCACCACATGGGCGAAATCCTTCCGTGCGCCATACTTGTCCTTGTCATAGAGCATCAGTGTCACGGTGCTGTTGTCAACGATGTTGATGCCATGTTGCAGCCCGGCGGTCATGGTGCCACTCTTCACCGCTCCCGGCTGAAATGGCTTGTACTTGCTGTCGGTGATGTTTTCAATAAAGAAATCATTGCCATCCTTGTTGCCTTTCTTTTCGCTATCGGCACTTCTGACCACAATACCGATCTTGTTGACCGGTGTCTCGCCGGAGCCAAACCATTCGCGGATGGTGGGGGTGAGCTTGAGCTCCCATGCATTTGCCTCGCCCTCTATCTTCTGCATCCTGCATTTCGCAATGTTCTCTTTCCATTCTGCCGGCACATACTTCCAGGTGCCCTCACTCACCACACCAATATGGGCATAGACCTCACCGGTGTAGTTGAATAATCCCGATTCTTTGTTGGGAGCTTTGAATCGTATGGTCAACTCCTTGTCGGCATCGGCGGCAGCAGGTTCCCAGGAGAACCAGTCAGATAATGGAGCAGGTTCCTCGGGACCCGGTTGTTCCGGCTCCGGTTCCGGTTGGGGTTCCGGCGTCACCACCGGATCCTCACCGCAGGAGAGGGCGAAGAGGAGCAACAACAGATAGAAAAAGCTTTTAGCTGGATATTTCATTTGAAAATGGTTTGTTATGTATTATGCAATCATCGTTGCTTATTGCAGCAACAGTACCTCCTTGGGAGAAAGCGTCAGCGTCTCACCCAGGGTGATGGTTTTGCCCGAAAGAAAATCCCTGGCACTGCTCATCCCTTGTATAGACTCTGCATAACGGTCAAGGTTTACTGTCACTTCGCCCGATGTTCCGTTCATGAAAACGAGTACTTTGTCATCACCCAGGAAGCGCTCGTAGAGGTAGACCCCCTTCTGCAGCACGTAATGTTTCATGCCACCACGGGCGATCACCTCATTGTCCTGCCGCCAGTGGAGCAACTTGCTGAGGTAGTCGAACGCCTCGTTCTGAATTGCATCGCGTCCCGTACGGGTGAAGTGATCCACTTCATCACCGGGCCAACCACCGGGCACATCAAGCCGGACATAACCATCATGCCTGCTTTTGTTGCCATGCATCAACAGTTCCGTGCCGTAGTAGATTTGCGGTGTGCCGGGCATGGTGAGCAGGAAGGTGACCGCCTGTTTCCAACCGGAGAGCTCCTGCGGGTACTCCTTCAGGAAACGGTCGGTGTCGTGGTTGTCGAGGAAGCGCAACACGTTGTAGATATCGGGATAGATAAAGTCGTAGGTCATGTGGTCGTAGATGCCGTGCAGTCCCCCGTTCCACTCGGTGGTCTCTTCGAAGAAAGCACTGTGCGATAGCCCCATGAAGCGGAAGTCCATCACCGATTTGAGATGGGTGTTGTTGGGGTTGAGGGGACTGTTGCCCTGCCAGAAAGCGGTGCCAATGGGGTTATTGAGCCATGCCTCCGCCACGATGTTGTAGTCGGGGTACTCCTTTTCCACCGCCATGAGCCAGTCGACCATCATCTCATAGTCGGCATAGGGATAGGTATCCTGTCGGATGCCATCCACACCGGAGTACTCGATCCACCAGATGCTGTTCTGGATAAGGTACTTCGCCACATGGCGGTTACGTTGGTTCAGGTCGGGCATGGTGGGTACGAACCAACCATCCACCATCTTGCTCTTGTCATACTCCGATGCATAGGGGTCGAAGTACATCTCTTTCATATGAGAGGTTTGCACATACTCCTCCAGGTTGTTGAACCAGTCGGGTGAGGGCACCTCTGTCAGCCAGGGGTGGTCGCTGCCGCAATGGTTGAAGATCATGTCCATCACCACCTTCATCCCTTTCTCATGGGCGTTGCTGATCAGCTGACGGTATTCCTCGTTGCTACCGAAGCGGGGATCCACCCGGTAGTAGTCGGTGGTGGCGTAACCGTGGTAGGAGCCACCCTCCATGTCATTCTCCAGCACCGGGTTGAGCCAGATGGCGGTGACTCCCAGGTCGTAGAGGTATCCCAGGCGGTCGGAGATCCCCTTGAGATCGCCGCCATGGCGGGCGTTGGGATTGTTGCGATCCACCTTATATTCGGTGCGCATCGGTATCTGGTCGTTCGTGGGATCGCCGTTGGCAAAGCGGTCGGGCATGATCAGGTAGAGCACATCCGACGGGCCAAAGCTCTCGATCGACAACCGTTCCGGGTTGCGTTCCTTCAGCTCATAGGGTACGTTGATCTTTTTCTTGCCGTTGGTGAAGACCAGGTCGAAGGTCTCCGGAACAGCTTCGGTGAGATCGAGGTAAATCAGCAGGTAATTACGGTTCTGCAACGTCACCACTTCCCTGATGGTGACATGTTTTGAAGTGACTTCAGGAACGTAGTCGGCGATGTTGTCACCGCTCACCATCAGTTGCAGATCGGTTTCCGCCATGCCGCTCCACCAGAAGGAGGGTTCCACGCGGGGTGTCTCACCGCGTACCATGAAGATCGACACAGAGAATAGTACAATAAGAAGGATATGTTTTTTCATATGATTAAAACTTTTATTTTCAAAGGTATCATATGGAACTCGCTTTAATCATTTACCGGGGCGATAATAATTATCATGCTCGTTTCATATTTATGTTTGTTCTTTTAGATATAACAGTTGAGTGCTCCTTTCGGTTTTTTGTATCGCGACCGGAAAGGACAGGCGTTCAATTGATGAAAGCATCCATCGCTTTGGTGGGACGTCCGTCATCACCCCAGGCACTCAGTGCATAATGGCTCCAGGTACGAGCACCCTGCGGTTCCCAGTAAAAGACGCCGAGGCCCTTTTCAGAAGGGACTTGTTTCACTTTGTTGATCACCGCGCGCAGCATCTCATAGGTGTTGTCAGGCAGCACGTCAACACCCCCTACTTCCACTACCATCACCTCCTTGCCGTAGCGGGAGGTCATGTCCTGCAGGTTGTTTCCAAGGTCATCGATCACCTCGCTGTAATCGGGCTTACTTTCCAACCAGTAGGGATAGAATGACATGCCAATCACATCATACTTTGCACCCAGTTGGGTGGCATTGTCGAACCACCAGCGGAAACGATCGTTGTTGTTGCCCTGGTCCACGTGCAGGATCACCTTGCTGGTGGGACTCACCTCCTTGACGGCGTCGTAGCCCCGGTTGATCAGCTGCACCAGCTGTGGCCAGTTGTCGGTATGACCTTCAGGGTGGATCATACCGGAGGGAATCTCGTTGCCAATTTGCACCCATTCCGGGCTCACACCCGCTTCCTTCAGGGCGTTCATCACACCCTGCGTGTAATCATAAAGGGTATTTTTCAGTTCATCGAACGTCATCCCCTCCCAGGCTTTTGGCTTGTGTTGTTTTCCCGGATCGGCCCAGCTGTCGCTGTAGTGGAAGTTGATCATCACCCGCATGCCCCATTCCTTTGCACGCTTGGCCATCTCAACCGTCTCTTCGGTGCTGCAGTGGCCGCTGTGCGGATCGTCTGAAGGGTTGACCCAGGTGCGTAGGCGGATGGCGTTGATGCCGTGATCTTTCAAGATCTTAAAACAATCCTCCGCTTCTCCTTTGTCGTTGCGGAAGATGTAACCACTCGCCTCCATTTGTGGAAGCCAACTGATATCGGCTCCTTTTGCGAAAGTGGAATCGGTTTTAACCTCTTCGGTGGTACGGCTGCAGGAGAGCAGTAGTAGTGATGAGAGAATCAGGGTGTAAAAGCTTTTCATTGTGTCTGATGATTTGAAAAAGATAAAAAAAGCGCGGTTGGCTGACCGCGCTTTTTAGCATATTATACAGCACTCACCACAGTCGCCTTAAAAGCTTCCGGATCGGAGAGATCGAGTGTAATGGTGTAGGTGCCGGCAGTGGCTTGGATATTGTCACCACCATAACTGAGGTTGTTCAGATCACCTCCCAGGTTGATGTCCCACGCGTTGTTGGCCCTGAACTTGAAGGTGCCATCTTTCAGGGTTGTGGTCACGCTCCAGAGACCGGTTACAGGATCGTAGCTCATCGGTGTGGAGTTGTCCCAACTACCATCAGTAGCGTCACCAATAAGTCCCCATTCCGTTTTGGTCAGTGTGTAACTGTTCGCGGTGAGGTCTACATCAATCTTGTACATACCGGCTTCGCTCACCACCAGGTTACCGGCACCGCCATCGTCTGAGAGGGTGCCATTGCCCCCATCACCGTAGTTGGGTCCGTCCCAGTTTGGTTGTGAAGTGAACTTGAACTCGGTGTTGCCATCGGCAAAGTAAACATAACCGCTATATTTAAAGTCGAAGTTGCTGCTGTAGAGGGTGGGGGCGTTTGCCGGATCCCATCCCTGGTGACCACCGGGCACATAGAGTGTCAGGTTCATCTCACCGATGATCTCGATGGTGTAGGTGTATTCCATCATGTTGAGGGTGATTTTCACCCATCCCGGTTCAGTGACGCGCATCGCCTGTGCTCCATCCAGGATGATATCCCCTTCCAGCGCAGTGTTACCGTCAACAGGATTGCCGAGTACGCCATCCCAGGAGGCGGCATCTTTGCTCGACTTGGGTACAATCTTGAAATAACCTGTCACATTGTTCACCAGGATGGTGAAGATGGGATCTTCGTAGACATCATTGCCGCTGTGGTTGAATTTGAATGCGTCCAGATTCTCGATGTTCCATCCGTTGATGTCGCCAATCAGATAATACTCGGTCTCGATCACCGGTCCCACGGGGGTAATGGTCACCGGTCCCAGTACCACATTGCCCGGAACCCTTACCGTGCTGCTGCCCTCATTGATGAAAGAGGCTGCACGCAGGTAGAGGTCTCTCGCTTCGGGTGCTTTCCCGTATAGGCTTTTGGCTGCTTCGTTGAGCGTGGCCGCCGTAACATAGGCACTGTTCTGGTCACTTACAGAGGTGAGTTCCACCACCTGGGCGAAATCTTCTGTATCGGATGCCTCCAGAATGAAGGTCATTGTCACACCCTCAGCAAGCTGGGGCGTAGCAGTTGTCTTGATGGCTTCCAGTGGCGTCTCATCTGCCAGCATCTCTTCAGTGAAGACAATCGGCGCAGATACACCAGCACCCAGGGCAAAATTGAAGCCGCTTACACTCTGTTCCGTTTCCTGTTCATAGGCCTGTGGTGGGGCTGCCACATGTTCGTACACATCCTCACATGCATTCAACAGTGTGATTGCAAGCAGTGTGGCAAAAAGGTATTTTATTTTATTCATCTTGTGTAATATTTTTATGGAAAACCTCCCTCTGTTGAAAGAGGTTTTCCGGTTCTGCCTGTTTATTCAACCTTACCTGTATTGGTGGTGAAGTTAATGTGAAGCTTCTGACCTGCATTGCCGGTTACACGCTCCTGGTCATCACCTGCACCGCGGGGTGCGAATACACCGTCTAAGACGATAAATTCGGTGTGCCACCACTCGTGACCGGGCAGCTGGATGCTGGCACGTATCTCACCAGTGTTGGTGAAGGGTGGTGAAACAAAGGCTGCATCGGCACCCAGCGAGAGGGCCGGAACCGTAAAGCGATATGCTTCATCGGTGGTGCCCCAGTTGCCGGAAGCAACATTTCCCTGCAGGTGTAGATGCGGCGGATAGAAGTCCACGGCAAATTCATAGTCACGGCCATTGATGGCGGTGGTCACCACCACGATGTACCATCCCGGATTGCCAATACCGATGTTGCCACCGGAGTCAGATGCTCCCGGATCAGCAGTGCCATTGGCATTTACTGTTGCCTGTCCGTAGCCGAACTCGTTGCCATCCCATGCCTTGGCAAAATTGAACTTGATCTCTGCATTGCCGCCGTCACCGGTCTGTCCCAGGTACTGCATCGCCCAGAACTTGCCGGGAGAGCCCCAAACGGGAACCATCGCGGTAGCACCATCCCAGCTCCAGTTGCCGGCCACGTTGCCGATGATAAACATCTCTTCCGGCATCACCATCGGGTCGAGGGCAAAGTAACCCTTCACCTGTGGGAGGGTGATCACATTGGAGAAGACCTCCCCAGCATTCTTTGCGTTGAGCTTAGAGATCAGCCGCACATAAAGGGGATGGGGATCGGTGGGATAATCCTCTTCGAGGGTCACTCCATGCATCCCGACAAGTGCCAGTGCAAGGTCGGCTGCGTTGATGGCAAACTTTGCAGTGGTGTAGCTGCCGGGTAGCGTCACCGGATTTGTAAAGTCGGAGGTCAACGCTACCTGCACGCTATAGATGGCGGCAGCGGTGAAGCCGTAATCGGGTTGAGAGGTTGTGAACTCAATCGATTCGGTATTCTTCAGGTCATAGATGGCAGAAGCATATTTCGGCGTGTTGAGCACAAAGCTCTCCGGTTGCTGAAGAACCACTTTCTCATCTTCCTGGCAGGACCAGAACAGTGTGATACCGGCCAGTATTGCTAATATATGAATGATATTTTTCATTGTCTGTGTGATATTTAATTGGCGTTACTAGATTCGTATCCGCTGTTTTGCACCAGGTTCTCGTTGGCTCCCAGGTCGTCTGCCGGAATAGGGTAGACATTGAAGTAATCGTCTACCGAACGTCCTTCTGGCACGTTGCCTTTCCAGGGCCATAGATAAGATGATCCGGTGAGTTTGCCAAAACGTATCAGGTCGGTACGGCGCTGTCCCTCATAAAAGAACTCACGTCCCCTTTCGTCCAGGATGTAATCGAGTGTCAGTTCACCTGCGGTAAGGGTCGCAGTGCTGCTGCCGTTGTAACCACGCTGGCGCAGGTTGTTCATGAGTTGCAACGCTGTGGCTGCATCACCACCGGTGCCCCCCCTGAGTACCGCCTCGGCATAGTTGAGGTAGATCTCACCCAGGCGGAAGAGCGGGAAGTCGGTATAGGCGATGTTGCTCGGGGGCAGTGTGCCGTCGCTGTTGCGGTTGGAGTACTTCACCACGGGGATGCCGTTGTTGGTGAAGAGCGAGGGGTCTATGATCTCCACATTCTCAGTGAAGTCGATGCGTATCATCGAGAAACGGCTGTCCATTTCGTGTTGGTACTCCCGTTCGAAGGTATGGAGGATCGCCTTGGTGGCACGGTTGCCCTGCCAGGCACCCACTGCATTCACTTCGGCCTGCAGGTCGGAGGGTTCCATCGCACTCAGCAGGAAGGTCATCCCGCCCCATGTTTGTGTGTCTGAACCATCATAACGTACAGGAAAGATCATCTCAGGTGAGTTGTGGTTGTCAGCCTTGAAGATGTTTACATAGACAGGATCAAGCTGGTAGTTCACAGCCATCACCTTTTTGCTGTTGGTGATGCTCTCGGTATATTTTTTCACACCGATATATGTTTCTGCATTGAGGTAGAGACGGGAAAGGAGCGCCCAGTTGGCGGCTTTGTGTGCCCTGCCATAGTTGGTTGCATTGTAACCGACGAACGGATCCAGCATATCGGACTCGCATTCAGTAAGTTCCTTTTCAATGTAGTCGAACAGGTCGGCTGCCATGATCTGGGGGGGCAGTGTGCTGCCCACCGGGCTCTCTTCGTTTACGAAGGGCACATTGCGGAACATGTCGAGCAGGTAGTAGTAGGCGAGTGCCCTGTGGAAGCGTGCTTCCGCACGGAAGGCCTTGATCTTATCCTGATCTGCCTGGCTCACACCACGGGAGGAGAGTTTCTCTTCAGATGTCTCCCTGAGAAGGGCATTGGCAAGGTTGATCTGGTAGTAGAGACGATAGTAGAAGCCCTTGATGAACACGTTGCTGGAGGTCCAGGTGATGTAGTTCAGGTCGGGGATACCCACGTCGTTCCATGCACAAAGTGCTTCGTCGGTGGGTAGCTGTTGAAGGTTCCAGAGTCCTCTGAGGAAGGATGCCTGGCTGCCGCCATCCACACCTGCCACATCGGGGTCGCCGTCGCCGCCGCTGTTGCCGCTGACGGCCAAACCGGCGTATATCTTGGCCAGCAGTTCCTGGTAGGACCCCAACTCACTGCCGAAGACCACTTCCGAGACCAGTTCCTCCTCATCCAGCGGAATGGTATTCAGATCATCGACACAGGAGGCCAGCCCCCCGGTCATCAGGATGATCGCGATGAATGTTAGTATTTTATATGTTACTGTCTTCATAATTGTCTGATGTTAAAAATTAAGATTGAGTCCCAGGATAAAGACGCGGGGGTGTGGATAAATGTTGTTGTCGATACCGTTGTTGGTGAACTCAGGGTCGAGACCGCTGTAATTGGTCACTACCAATGGATTCTGAACGGTGAAGTGGATCCTTCCCGTCTGCTGGTGGTTCAGCAGGTGTGTGAAGTTGTACCCCAGGGAGACATTGTCTACCTTCATGAACGAAGCATCCTGAATGTAGTAGCTGGATTGATAGTGCACTGCATCGAAGTTGGTGTAGGTGGCACTGTTAACCCTGTTCTTGAGCCATCCCGAGGGGTCGAAGGTGGTATTTTTCGACTCACGGTTCGACTGGATGTTGTTGTAGGCGTAGTTGCCGATGTTGCCACGTACTGAGAAGTTGAAGTCCCAGTTCTTGTAAGAGAGTTGTGAGGACAAGCCCATGTAGAGATCGGGAGATGCATTCTTCCAGGGGATCATATCCTGTTCGTTGATGGAGCCGTCTGCGTTTTGATCTACGAAGACACCCTCCAGCGGTTTGCCTGCTTCGTCGTATACCTGTTCGTACACATAGAAGGAGCCTGCCGGATAGTTCACGGCGTGAATGGCAATGTTGTTACCAGTACCTCCGTCTATGCCGCCAAAACGAACACCCACGTAGCTGGGGTCGTCGTTGATGGTCAGCTTGGTGATCCTGTTCTGGTTGAGGGTTACGTTGTAGCTCAGGTTCCAGTTCCAGTCCTTGCTGACAATGGGACGACCGGTGATGGTGAACTCGATACCCTTGTTCTCCAGTTCGCCTACGTTGGTGAGAAGCTGGTTGCTGAAGTTGGTACCGGCAGCAATCCCGACGGTGTTAAGCAGGTCGGTGGTCTTGCGGTAGTACACATCGAAGGCACCGGTGATACGATTGTTCAGGAAGCCATAGTCGAGACCGGCATTGTAGGTGGTGGTCTCCTCCCACTTCAGGTTCTCATCGTAAGCCAGCGGGCGGATCAACGGGATCATCTGGTCTCCGAAGAAGTAGTTGGCACCAGCCTGGCTGTAGCTGTAACGGCCCATCCAGGGATAGTCGCCGCTTCCCAGGTTCTGTTGTCCTGTCACACCGTATCCCAGTCGCAGTTTGAGGTCCGACATTGCATCGCTGTCAGCCATGAAGGGTTCGTTGATGATCTTCCATGCAAAGGCAGCAGAGGGGAAGAGACCCCACTTGTTATCGGGACTGAAACGCGACGAGCCGTCGTTACGCAGTGTGAGGGTGAGCAGGTAGCGATCCAGCAGCGAGTAGTTCAGACGTCCGAAGAAAGAGATCACGTAACTCTCGGTGGAGTAATCATTGCCTTCCCTGTAGAATTCATTGCCCGTTTCAGCAGCCATGGCAGCTGAGTAGGGGTAAAAGTTCTCTGTTTCATTGTAAAAGCGTTGCCATGAGTATCCACCCATCGCATCGAAGCGATGTGCACCTGCTTCCTTCACGTAGTTGAGGTAGAAGTCCAACAAGGTGTTTAACTTGTACTGGCTGTAGGTGCTGTTTTCACCCCAACCGGATTTGTAGCTGCCCCAGGTGTAGCTCATGGGTGAATTGTCTTCCACCATCACATCACCATTGCTGTCGGAGATGTCGTAACCAACGTTCAGATTGGCTCTCAGTCCATCAAGGAAGGGCATGTTGTAGTCCACCTGCATGTTACCGATGCTGCGCATCACCTTCGAGTTGTCTTGTCTCTGCATCAGGATGGCGAGTGGGTTTGCCAGTGCGATGTCGATGGGGGTACCATCTGCTTTAAGCGTCATATGGTAGCCATTGCCGTAAGGTGATCCGGTGGTGTCATACACCGGCATGGTGGGATCAAACTGGGTGGCCGAGTTGATGGCTCCCTGGTCGGCGAAACGGTTGGTGTTGTACATCCCGCGAGCGTTGAGCTGCACCCTCAGTTGTCCGTCGAGGAAGCTGGGGGAGAGGTTTATGCTACCGGTGTATCTTTCCAGGTTGGATGTTTTCAGGATACCGTTTTCGTTGGTGTAACCCAGTGAAATGCGGTAAGGCAGTTTCTCGCCCGCACTCCCGGAGAGGCTGATGTTGTGGTCAGTGCTGACAGCGGTACGGAAGATCTGATCCTGCCAGTTTGTTTCACTGTTGCCAAGGGCTGCAGCCTGTTGGCTGTCAGCGCCGAAGGAGTTGACCACGTAGTTGCGGAAGGTGGGTGCATCCATCACATCCACCGCGCCGGTGCGGGTGCTGACGGAGAAATTGCCGTTGTAAGCCATTTGTAACTTTCCCGATTTACCTTTCTTGGTGGTGATGATGATTACACCGTTGGAAGCACGCGACCCGTAGATGGCAGTTGCGGAAGCATCCTTTAATACGGTGAAGGTCTCGATGTCGTTCGAGTTGATGGTACTCAACGGGTTGGCCATACCGCTCACGCCGGTGGCGTTGTCCACCGGTACGCCGTCAATCACGATCAGCGGGTCGTTGCTGGCCGACATAGAGGAGCCGCCACGAATGCGGATGCTCGAGGAGGATCCAGGTGCACCACCGGCTGAGACCACGCTCAGACCGGCAACCTGTCCGGCCAGCAGATCTGAAGGCGAGGTGGCCAGACCGCGGTTCAGTTTGGTGGCATCGACAGCCACCACCGATCCGGTAGCATCATCCTTGCGTACAGTACCATAACCGATTACCACCAGTTCATCCAGCAGCTCGGTGTCTTCAACAAGTACAATCTGAATGGTTGTACTGTTGTTTACGGCGATCTGTTGCGGACGATAGCCGATGTAGCTGATGTTCAGGACTGCATCTGCGGGTACCCGCAACTGGAAGTTGCCGTCGTAGTCGGTCACCGTACCCGTAGAGGTTCCCTCCACCAGGATGTTTACCCCGATGAGTGGTTCACCGTTTACGTCCGTAACCGATCCACTTACATTTATCTGCGTACCGGTTTGGGCATTGGCTGATAAAATCATCAGCAATCCCGACAAGATAGTCATCAGGAATGCTTTCCTACTTTTTTTGAATTTTAGATACATGTTGTTAACGTTATAAGATTAACTGATTAATACTCTCTTCATTCTCGAAATATATAACAAAATTGACAGATGAATGGTTAATTTTTCATCCGTACATCTTCTGTTCTCTCCATACAAAGTTATCGGTTCTCAGGGGTTACGGTACCGAAACAGGCATAATTAACCTGTATTGACTATGCAATCGATTGCATTTTACAGGTATAAAAAAAATATTATCAATTAGTTACCTACTTCTGTAGCACGGTAAAAAATTGATAATATTTTCTGAATGTGTGTTAATGAAAGAGCAGTCAATATCTGCTTACTGCTTACTTTTTGATTGGATGTTCTGTTGGTTTTCCTCCTTTTTTCTCAATCTTTTTACTTGGGATAGCGATCTTCCTGTTTCTTTTGTTGGAAGTGATCATCCGTTTGAGTCGTAACAGAAAACGTTTGCTGGGATTGCTCTTCATGTAGGTGTCCATGTGGCGTGCCCTCTTCTCTTCCAGAATCTGGTCGATGCGAATGAGGATCCCCGATTCCTCCACCTCTCCGAATTCATCGTTGATCGCGGTACCGAAGAAGCGCATCGTGGGGGAGAGACCCATGTAAGCATTGATCAGCGGCGGGATGTTGTAACCCAATGCCCGCACCTCCTTGTTCAGTATCTTGTAGTCATCCTTGAAGCTCTTGCCGTGAAACAGTTGTTGCATCTTCTCGATGTTGGTTCCGGTAACCAGTGGGTCAATGGGGGTTACCAGCTTCAGCTTGTCGGGGAAATGTTTGTTGAGGAAATAGAGGATCATGTTGCGGGCATCCTTGTTGTAGGTGCCGTACATGGTTACCTTGCCGTAGAAATATTCAATTTCCGGGTCAATCACCGTCAGTGCTCCCAATCCATCCCAGAGGTTGTCGAGCGCGAAAATGCCTTTTCTGCCGAGAAGGGTGGACTGGTATTCGAGCGATACGAAAGAGCGACCCAGCTCCACCGTGGTGGGCAGGAACTCATCGATAAACTGCTGAGAGAAGTTGTAGAGGTGAGCTGTTGCCAGCATCGGTTTGCCCTCTTCATCATACTCCACATCCGAACCGTAGATGAAGCGATAGCCACCCAGTATCTCCTCGTTTTCCGGATCCCAGACAATCAATTGGCGATAGGGGACCTCCATCGTGTCATACTTGTCGATGTCGGCTTCCAGTCCTGTGCCGCCACCATAATGACGGAAGGCGATCTCCCGCAGGCGTCCCACCTCACGCATCAGGTTGGGCGAGTCGTGGGCGGTGAAGACATAAATTTCGTTGTTCGCCTTGTGGGTCGTTCTCACCCTTTTCTGAACGGTCAGCTCGCTTTTAATCAGTTCCTTGCTTACCGGATCAATAATCTTTTCCATATTGAATTATATGTTTATGAACGGAGGTCACTTCAGTGAATAGACCTCCTCTTTAACGAACTGTGCCCATTCGGCTGCTGTTTTACTTTTGTCGAACGTTTGCCAGGGTATGGGTTTGCCAAAGGTGATGGTGAACGTTTGGTTACTGTTCTTGTACATCTCATCGGGGAGATAGACCAACTCGAAATTGAACTTGATGCCTGATGCCTTGCGCAGGTTCGCCAGATTGTAAAAGAAACGTGAATTCTTCCCCTCAAAGTGAACGGGTATTACATCCCGTTGAAACTCCACCGCCTTGATGATGAAGTTCTTCATCCACTCCAGGTCCATGATCTCACCACCTGTTTTACGGGAACAGAGCCCCGCCGGGAATGTGATTACCTGGTTGTCAGATTCATAAGCTTCGTTGATTGCTTTAGCCGATGTTTTGGCTTGCGATCCGTACTTGTTGATGGGGACAAAAATAGGTTTCAGCGGATCGATGTAATAGAGGATATCATTGACCAGATATTTGATTTTTCCGTTGAACTTATCTCCTACCACGGATGAGAGGCAAATACCATCAAGGCCGCCCAACGGGTGGTTGGAGGCAAACACAAATCTTCCTTCTGAAGGGATGTTCTCTTCGCCTTTCAGTTTCAACGTCAGGTTGAACTCTTTCTCTACCAGTGCATGCATAAAGGGAACACCCTCCAGGCCACTGTTTCGCTCCAGGATGCCGTTGATATCCTCCTGGTGGACAATGCGTTTGAGATAGCTGATCAAAAATCGGGGGATTTTCCTGTAATGTTTCGGGGCCTTGCCACGTAAAATCTTATCAAGATCAATCCTGAATGCACTGTGTTGGTTCATTGCATTTCGCTACTTACTAATTTGTCGCAAATGTACAAAAATATGGTTAAGCAGTAAACTCTCATGCTAAAAAAACTTTTTTTCCATTGCTGTGAGGAGAGGATCTCCACTGGGTAGAGCTTTTCCTCCTTGAATTGTTGCGGTTTGTTTGCATAGCCTTGCTTTGTTTGTGCATTTTATTTAAACCTTTTTCAGGACGAAACAAGGACTTTCATGGGTTCTGAAAAGCTCTAGCCTTATTGCACCCTTATTGCACCCTTATATCCACTCCATAAATCATGGGAGTGGGTATAAGGGTATAATAAGATTAGAATATAGACACAGTTGCCAAAAAGAAGCAGATAGGCTGCAAATATCAGGGATACGAGGGTGGTGTTACATTTAATATGTACTTGGTTGCGCCAAACAGATTGAATCACCATGTCAGAAAAAATGATTTCTGTGGCCACTCTTGTCCAATTGTGTTTCCTCGGAATTTGGCACTTGGAAAATGTTAATGTAAAGATAAACAGATGGATAGGTAGCGCTTTGAGGTTGTTGATAACTTTTTTGTAAAATATTGGGGGGAAATGTGGGGAGAAGTGGATAATTTTGTACTTTTACCGCAAACAAACTGCTATGCAGTTGAAATTTACACAGTGTTGATCCAGTTTTTGGGAAATATGGAAGCCAGGGCCGATGCAAAGGGAAGGATCTTTGTGCCGGCAATCTTTCGCAAGCGTTTGCAGAGCGAGGGAGAGGAATTTCTGGTGCTCCGGAAAGATATTTTTCAGGATTGCCTGGTGCTCTATCCCGGTAGTGTGTGGGAGAAAGAGGTGGAGCTACTGCGTAGCAGGCTCAACAAATGGAACCGCGAACAGCAGCAACTATTCCGGCAGTTTGTGCTGG
This sequence comes from Dysgonomonadaceae bacterium zrk40, assembly GCA_016916535.1. Taxonomy (NCBI): domain Bacteria; kingdom Pseudomonadati; phylum Bacteroidota; class Bacteroidia; order Bacteroidales; family Dysgonomonadaceae; species Dysgonomonadaceae bacterium zrk40. The sequence goes on along the minus strand of CP070276.1, from coordinate 1,011,479 downwards.
ATGCAGAAAAGCTGGAGCTGGATGCCAATGGTCGGGTGCTGATTCCGAAGCGTTACCTGCGAATGGTATCTATCGATACCGACGTTCGTTTTCTCGGAGTGGATGAGACCATCGAACTTTGGGCGAAAGAGAAGCTTGAGAAGCCCCTGGTGGAGCCGGAAGAGTTCGCATCGAGGTTGCAGCAGCTGATGGAGTACAAACCCTGACAAGGGTGTCGCGGATAATGCAGGATGTTTTCTCATCCTGTGGACACTTTGGATTTTTGAATGGCTAACATCATAGAGTAGAAGTCGAACATGCAGGAGAGTGAAGCATATCATATACCGGCTCTGCTTGCCGAAAGCGTCGAAGGATTGCAGATTGCACCCTCGGGAGTCTATCTTGACGTTACTTTTGGAGGTGGGGGGCATTCGCGTGAGATATTGAAGCATTTGGGGCCCAATGGTCGTTTGATTGCCTTCGACCAGGATGAGGATGCGGCACGAAACACCCTTGACGACCCGCGCTTTCAGCTGGTCAGGAGTAATTTTCGTTTTCTGAAAAATTTCCTTCGTTACTACGGTATTGATGAGGTGGATGGTGTGCTGGCCGATCTCGGGGTCTCCTCGCACCATTTTGATGATTCGGAGCGGGGTTTCTCTTTTCGCTTTGAGGGCGATCTGGATATGCGCATGAACCGCGATGCGGGAAAACGTGCAGCTGATATCCTGAACGACTACCCTTCCGAGAAACTTGCCGATCTCTTCTACCGCTACGGGGAGTTGAGGAATGCAAGAGCAATCGCAGCTGCAATTGTGTCATACAGGGCATCTGCGCCGATTGTTACCACAGGGCAGTTGCTTGACATCCTGCAACCCTTCACCGGCAGAGACAAAGAGAAGAAGATGCTGGCCCAGGCATTTCAGGCGCTGCGCATAGAGGTGAACGGAGAGATGGAGGCCCTGGGCGAGATGTTGCAACGCTCCTTGGAGATGTTGAAACCCGGTGGTCGCATGAGCGTGATCTCCTATCACTCGCTTGAGGACAGGATGGTGAAGAATTTCTTCCGCAGCGGTAATTTTGAGGGGAAGCTGGTGAAAGATTTTTTCGGCAACGTAGAGACTCCCTTTGAGCTGGTGAACCGCAAGGTGATTGTCCCCTCGGAAGAGGAACAGCGGATTAATCCCCGCTCCAGAAGTGCCAAGCTGAGGATTGCAAAGAAGATTGGTGCTGACGACCTAAACCATATAAAATGAAAGTGAAGTTCGATAACATACGCAAATCGTTTGTCCATGTTTTTGGAGGAAGTGTTCTCACTGAGAATTTCTTCCTCCGGAACATGCGGTTTATACTGGTTATCGTGCTTATCATGTTCCTCTTCATCAGCCATCGCTATACGGTGTTGCAGAAGATGTCTGAGATTGAACGTCTCGAACGTGTGCTGAAAGATGCCCGCTACGAATCACTCACCATCTCTTCCGCCCTTACCGAAGCGAGCCGTCAGGGAGAGATTGAGCGTCGTGTGGAAGAGGCGGGACTCGATTTGAAGGTGACCAATGAGCCGGTCTATCATCTCGGAAAATAGTCGATAATGAAAATGAACGAGAAGAATGAACAGAACAAGAAAGTAAAGAAAGTGGCGTTGGCACGCTATGGCCTGATCGTCTCCTTCCTGCTGTTGTTCGCCGTGATGATACTTTTCACGGCAAGCCGTCTTGCGTTCAGCTCAGAAGGAAAGAGATGGCGTGAGGTGGGAGAGAAAGAGACGGTGATACGCGACCGGGTGATCCTGCCGGAGAGAGGCAGCATCTATACCCATGATGGCAGGCTACTGGCTACAACCGAACCGCTATACAGCATATACATGGATTTCTGGGCAGATGGGATGAAGAAAGATACACTTTACAAGTATGTGGGTGAGCTCTCCCTGGCACTGGCGAAAAAATTTCCTGATCGCACCGCCTCGCAATACAAGAGTGTGATTCTCAACGGTTGGAAGATGCGCGAAGAGGAACAGCGACAGATAGAAGAGAACCGGAAAAGGGGCATCGACAAGCGGGTGCCCATTCGGTCGCGCTACGTGAAGATCCTGCGCGGTGACATCTCTTATGTTGATCTCAAGGAGGTGCGTACCTATCCCTTCTGGAATCAGCGCTCCAACCGCAGCGGACTGATTGCAGAAGAGCGGAACGCGCGCAAGAAACCCTTTGGCAACCTGGCTACACGAACCGTGGGCAACGTCTTCAGGGATGTTGAAAAAGGAGGAGCCAGCGGTCTCGAACTGAAATATGATTCGCTTTTGCGTGGTGTTCAGGGGGTGAAGTTTCGCCAGAAGATACAGGGCAAATGGATGGATGTGGTGGAGAAACCTGCCGAAGCAGGCTGGGACATCGTCACCACCCTCGATGCCGAGATACAGGATATCACCGAGCGGGCCCTCAGGGACAAGCTGACAGAGACTGAGGCCGAATCGGGTACCGCCATCATCATGGAGGTGAAAACGGGAGAAATCAAGGGGATTGCCAATCTCGACCGCATGAGCAACGGAAACTATGCCGAAGGAAACCCCAATGCATTTTCCTACATGAATGAACCGGGATCCACCTTCAAAACGGTGACCGCCATGGTGGCACTGGACGATGGAGTGATCACCCCCACTGACTCATTTCACGTGGGCAACGGGTTGTTCCAATACAACCGGCGATGGGTAAGAGACCATTATTGGCGACGGGGTCAGGATCGTGGTTATCTCACTGTTGCCGAGGGATTGGCCGTTTCTTCGAACGTGGTGATGAGCAAGATTGCTTTGAAAGGGTATGAGGATAATCCGAAGAAGTTTGTGGAGGGGATCGATCGCATCGGCCTGCGGAAACAGTTGAAGTGGGATGTTCCTCTCAAGGGGATTGAAGGTACTTCCTCCATCCGTTTCCCCGACGACAAGAGCAACTACTGGTCGAAGACCACCCTCCCCTGGATGTCATTCGGATACGAGGCACAGGTGCCTCCCATCTACATGCTGATGTTCTACAATGGCATTGCCAATGGCGGCAGAATGATCAAACCATTTATCGCGAAGGAGTTCGTGAAAGATGGCAAGGTGATTGAGAAGATAGAAGCAGAGGTGGTAAACACGAAGATATGTAAACCGAACACGCTGCAGCTAATTCATGAGATGCTGGTAGGTGTGGTTGAAGAGGGAACAGCCAAGGTTGTTGCATCCGACTACTTCCAGGTTGCCGGCAAGACAGGCACCGCACAGATTGCATCCGGCGGCGGGTACGGTGGTTACTACGTCTCCTTCTGCGGATACTTCCCTGCCGAGGAACCAATGTACACCATCTTTGTGGGGATACGCAAACCAAAGGGTGTTCCTTCAGGTGGCGGTATGGCGGGCATGGTCTTCAAGAACATTGCCGAACAGACCTACATCCGAAAGGTACAGCTTACTGTGGATGATTGCCCCGTGGACTCGTTGCTCCATAAGGAGCCCTCTCTGAAGCATGGTAACTGGGATCAAAACCGCAAGTTGCTTACCCTCCTGGGACTGCGGGCCGGTGAAATGGAAGAATCGGCTGAGTGGGTGAAGGTGAAGAAAGACAGTGTCGCATATCTGCCACAACCCTTGCCACTGAACCGATCGCTGGTACCCGATGTGCGTGGCATGGGAGCCCGTGATGCCCTCTACCTTCTCGAAGAGGCAGGATTAAGGGTGTATCTCAGTGGTGCAGGCAGGGTGGTATCACAATCCATCACCCCCGGAAGCAGGCTGGTAAAAGGGGTGACTATCGCAATCACATTAAAATAAACAGAAGATATGAGACTCTCCTCACTGATTGAAACATGCAAAATCCTTTCCCTTCGCGGAAACGAAGCGGCAGAGATCACCACCGTCACTTCCGACTCACGCCAGGTGGAGCCGGGGGCACTCTTCGTTGCGGTTGAGGGAATCTGTACCGATGGTCATTCCTATATCGGTAAAGCCATTGAAAAAGGTGCCCTGGTCGTTGTGTACGACAAACCGATGATCGAGGAGTATTTTTCACGAGTGACCTATGTGCAGGTGGAGAACAGTGCCGTAGCATTGGCACACATTGCCGCTGCCTGGCATGGTCATCCCTCACGGCAGCTCAAGCTGGTGGGAGTGACCGGCACCAACGGCAAGACAACCATCGCCACCCTTCTCTGGCAGCTCTTCCGCAACAGGGGGTATGCCGCGGGACTCATCTCAACGGTAGCCAACTATGTGGATGGTGAAAAGTATCCCACCACCCACACCACCCCCGATCCGCTCACCCTGAATGCCTTTCTAAGACGCATGGTGGATGCGGGATGTGAGTTTGCCTTCATGGAGGTGAGCTCACATGCCATCCATCAGAAACGGGTCGATGCCCTTCATTTTGCCGGCGGTATCTTCACCAATCTCACGCAGGATCATCTTGATTATCACAAGAATATGTTGGAGTACCGTAACGTGAAGAAGCTCTTCTTCGACAACCTGCCGGAGGATGCTTTTGCACTCACCAACCTGGACGACAAAAACGGCCCGGTCATGCTGCAAAACAGTCGTGCCGACAAAAAAAGCTACTCTGTGAAAGGGATGGCCGATTTTAAGGCTCGCATTTTCGAGAAGCATTTTAACGGTACCGATATCGAGATTAACGGCAAGGAGCTGGTGGTGCAGTTTGTGGGGGTCTTCAACGTGTACAACCTGCTGGCTATTTATGGTGCTGCGCTGCTGTTGGGATTGCCTGAAGAGGAGGTCTTGCGTGAGCTCACCCTCTTGCAACCTGTTGCAGGCCGTTTTCAAACAGTCCCCTCCCCAAAGGGATTCACCGCCATTGTCGACTATGCCCATACCCCCGATGCGCTGAGCAATGTGTTGAATGCCATTCACGAGGTGCTGGGGAGTAGGGGGCAGATCATCACGGTGGTAGGGTGCGGCGGCAACCGCGATCGCACCAAGCGACCCATCATGGCACGTGAGGCTGCTGAACGGAGTGACAAGGTGTTGCTCACCTCCGACAACCCGCGGTTCGAAGAACCGGAAGATATCCTGCGTGACATGATTGAAGGACTCACCGAGGATCAGCGGCAGGCCGCGCTCACCATCGTGGAGCGGCGTGAAGCGATCAAGACCGCCTGTGCCCTGGCGCAGGAGGGTGATGTGGTGCTCATTGCCGGTAAGGGACATGAGGACTACCAGGAGATAAAGGGGGTGAAACATCACTTCGACGACAGGGAGGAGGTGGAGAAGATTTTCTCTTCCCACCGCAATCCGTAACAACATAATCAGATTCTTATGCTCTACTATCTATTTGACTATCTCGACACGCTTAACTTCCCCGGGGCGGGCATGTTCCAGTATGTGATGTTCCGTTCGGCCATGGCTGTCATCTTCTCTCTGCTCATAGGCATCTTTGTGGGCAAGAGAATCATCGACAAGCTGCAGCAGAAACAGGTTGGCGAGACCATACGGAACCTCGACCTGGAGGGTCAGTACAGTAAACGGGGCACTCCCACCATGGGCGGGGTGATCATCATCCTCTCCATCCTGTTATCCACACTGCTATTCGGTAAGCTCGAGAACATCTACATCATCCTGATGCTTGTCAGCACAGTCTGGCTAGGCCTGCTGGGCTTCGCAGACGATTACATCAAGGTGTTCAAGAAAGATAAGGAGGGTTTGAAGGGTAAGTTCAAGATTGTAGCACAAGTAGGTCTGGGCCTGATTGTGGGTCTCACGCTATACTTCAGTCCCGATGCGGTGGTACGGGAAAATATGGAGGTGCGGGTCAACAACGTCATTGAAGAGGTTACCTACCAGACCGAAGATGTGAAAACCACCAGTACCACCATTCCCTTCATGAAGAACAACAACTTCGACTACCGCTGGTTGGTGAGCTGGATGGGCGATTATGCCGACGAGGCAGTCTGGGTGGTCTTCATCCTGATGGTGATTCTGATCGTCACCGCCGTCTCCAACAGTGCCAACCTGACCGACGGCCTCGACGGACTCACCTCTGGCTCCTCTGCCATCATCGGGGTGGCTCTCGGAATCCTGGCCTATGTTTCGGGCCGTGTCGACTTTGCTTCCTACCTCAACATCATGCACATCCCCGGCAGTGATGAACTGATGGTGTTCGCCTCTGCCTTCGTGGGAGCATGTGTCGGCTTTCTATGGTACAACGCCTACCCGGCACAGGTTTTCATGGGCGATACCGGCAGTCTCACCCTGGGTGGTATCATCGGCGTCTTTGCCGTGTTGATTCACAAAGAGTTGCTGCTGCCAATCCTATGTGGTGTCTTCTTCGTGGAGGCACTCTCCGTGATTGCACAGGTCACCTACTTCAAGTATACCAAAAAGAAATATGGGGCCGGACGACGCATCTTCAAGATGACACCGCTGCACCACCATTACCAGAAACCGGGTGACGGCAGCATCGATGCCTTCTTTCAAAGGCCCTTTGCCCCACTGGCAGAGCCCAAGATCGTAAGCCGTTTCTGGCTCGTGGGAATGATACTGGCTGTGCTGGCACTGGCCACGCTGAAGATGAGATGACGCAAAGAACCTGTTATACGTAAAGAGAGTGTGAGATGAGCAAGAATAGATTGGTGATACTGGGTGGTGGCGAAAGCGGGGTGGGAACTGCCATCCTGGCGCAACAAAAGGGGTTGGAGGTATTTCTCTCCGACAATGGCAGTCTCAGGGTGGATCATCGTGAGACGCTTCTCAGCCATCATATTCCCTTTGAGGAGGGCGGTCACACCGAGGAGCGGATCCTGCAAGCCGACGAGATTGTCAAAAGCCCCGGCATCCCCGATACTACACCGTTGATGCAGAAAGTGATTGAAAAGGGGATCAAGGTGATCTCCGAGATTGAGTTCGCAGGCAGGTATACCACTGCCAAGATGATTTGCATCACCGGCAGCAACGGTAAGACCACCACCACCAGCCTGATCTGGCATATCCTCAAAAAGGCCGGACTTCATGTGGGGTTGGCAGGCAACATCGGCAAGAGCTTCGCCCGCCAGGTGGCAGAAGAGAATTATGATTGCTATGTGCTGGAGTTGAGTAGCTTTCAGCTGGAGGGGGTGTATGACTTCAAAGCCGATATCGCAGTGCTGCTAAACATCACCCCTGATCACCTGGACCGCTACGACCATAACTTGCAGTATTATGTAGATGCCAAAATGCGAATCATGCGCAACCAAAAAATGGAGGATGCATTCATCTACTGGATCGACGATCCCGTGATCACACGAGAGATAGAGAAACTAAAACCGGCAGCCACTTGCTATCCTTTCGGGGAAAAGCAAACAGCAGCCACTGTCGGTTATACGGCAAACAGCAAAATGTATATCAATACAAAAGATTATCAATTTGACATGGAGCTTGAATTACTGGCCCTTGAGGGGATGCACAACGTTTACAACTCTCTGGCCTCGGGTATCGTGGCCAAGCTGATGGATATCACCGATGAGCAGCTTCGCAGCTCGCTTGCCGACTTCCGGGGGGTGCCGCATCGTCTCGAAAAGGTGGCAACCGTACGCGGTGTGCAATATATCAACGACTCAAAAGCCACCAACGTGAACTCTTGCTGGTATGCCCTTCAGAGCATGCGCACAAAAACGGTATTGATTCTTGGTGGTACCGATAAGGGAAACGACTACCGTGAGATCGAAGAGCTGGTGCGCAGCAATGTGAGGGCCTTGATCTTCCTGGGAGCCGACAACAGCAAGCTGCATGCCTTCTTTGACGGGAAAGTAGAAACAATCTGCGATACCGCCTCAATGGAAGATGCAGTGCGTACTGCTTATCGGCTGGCACAAAAAGGAGATACCGTATTACTTTCACCCTGCTGTGCCAGCTTTGACCTCTTCAGGAACTATGAGGATCGGGGCGACCAGTTCAAGGAGTGTGTCAGAAATTTATGAATGCTGACAGCTAAACGCTAAAAAATATGGAGAAGAGTAACAATCCATTTCTTTCCCCCGGTGAGGATCTCAGTGAACAGGGGTTCTCCTGGGGAGATTTCGGAAGAAAGATATTCAAGGGAGACAAAGTAATCTGGTCGGTTTTCATCGCCCTGTGTGTGATTTCGCTGGTGGAGATATTCAGTGCCACAAGCACCATCGTCTATCGTCAGCAGAACATCTGGGGGCCTCTCTTGCGGCATGCCATGTTCCTGATTGCCGGGGTGGGGGTGATCCTGCTGGTGCACAACATACCCTATCGCTTTTTCTCCTCACTCATTTTTGTGTTGTTGGGAGCCATCATCCTGCTGATCCTCACTCCTTTTATAGGAACCAGTGTCAATGGTGCCGAGCGTTGGATTTCATTCATGGGGTTCACCATCCAACCCTCCGAGATTGCGAAAATCTCACTGATGGGTACCATCGCCTTCCTGCTTAGCAAACAGAATGGGAGCAATGATGCGCTTCTCTTCAAGTGGATGATCGGTCTGATGCTGGTGGTAACCGGCATCATCGCGATGGACAACCTCTCAACTGCTGTGCTGCTCTTTGGCGTTTGTTTTCTGTTGATGTTTATCGGCAACGTGAAACTGATACGCCTGATCAAAATTGCCGGCGCCGGTGTGGCGCTTGTCCTACTCTTTGTGCTCTTACTCAATGTGATTCCTGACAGTTGGACCAATTCCGGTCCCCTGAGCCGTCTCGGTACCTGGCAGAACCGCATCGAGCATTTTGGTTCGGCCAAAGAACTCTCGGAAGAGGACTATTTTACCATCACCGACGATAATTATCAGGTGGCCCATGCCAAGATCGCCATCTCAAACGGTGGACTGTTGGGCGTTTTTCCCGGTAACAGCACTGAGCGTGATTTTCTCCCTCAAGCCTATTCCGATTTCATCTATGCGATCATCATCGAGGAGATGGGTTTGATTGGAGGGCTCTTCGTATTGATGCTCTACGTGATCATCCTGATCCGTGCCGGTATGATTGCCCGTAAAACGGAAAAGCTCTTTCCGAAATACCTGGTTTTGGGCTCCGCCATGATGCTCTCCATACAGGCATTCATTAACATGGCAGTGGCGGTCAACCTGATACCGGTAACCGGTCAGCCGCTTCCGCTGATCAGTCGCGGCGGTACCTCTACGCTCATCACCTGTGCCTATTTCGGGTTGATGTTGAGTGCCGACCGTTTCGGTATCGGTAAAAAGAAAAATGAGGACACACCGGAGAGTGACCTCAATCAGGATATTGAAGAGACGGAGTCAGCAGGTGAAGATGAGTTGCCGCAGGAGATCCTGAACCGGTCACCCCAACCGGATGAGGTTCCCTTTGAAGTATATCATGCCCGGTAGATTCAATCCCAGAAAGACAACAGAGATTGATAACATGAATGTGATGCAGAAAATAGATCAAGCAAATATGAAAGCACCCAAAGTCATCGTCAGCGGTGGCGGCACCGGTGGACATATTTTCCCTGCCGTATCTATTGCCAACGCAATCAGGGAGCGTTGGCCGGATGCTGAGATCCTCTTTGTGGGAGCCCTCGGCAGGATGGAGATGAAACGAGTGCCCGCGGCAGGATACAACATTATAGGGCTGCCGGTAGCCGGCTTCGACAGGAAAAACCTGCTGAAAAATATCCCTGTTGCCTGGAAGCTCCTTAAAAGCATGCGCCTTGCGAAGAAGATCGTGAAGGATTTCAGGCCACAGGTAGCAGTAGGGGTGGGAGGCTATGCCAGCGGTCCCTTGCTGAAAGCGGCTGCCGCGGCAGGAGTGCCAACGCTCCTGCAGGAGCAGAACTCCTACGCCGGTGTCACCAACAAGGTGCTGGCAAAGAGGGCGGAGGTGATCTGTGTGGCTTATGAGGGCATGGAGCGTTTCTTCCCGAAGGAGAAGATCGTGCTCACCGGCAATCCTTGTCGGCAAGATCTGACGATCACAGATCAGAAACGGAGTGAGGGATACAATTATTTCGGACTGGATCCGGCAAGAAAAACCATCCTGATGGTAGGTGGGAGCCTGGGTGCCCGCACCCTCAACGAGAGCATCGTGGCCGCATTCGGCAAACTGGCAGAGAGCGATGACCTGCAGGTAATCTGGCAGTGTGGGACCTATTACTATAAAGAGATGCAGCAATTGCAGCGTGACGGTAACATACCCACCAATGTCCACCTGTTCGATTTCCTCTCCCGTATGGATTATGCCTATGCTGTATCCGATCTGGTGATCTCACGTGCCGGTGCCGGTTCCATCTCAGAGTTCTCACTCCTGCAAAAGGCTGTGATCCTCGTGCCTTCCCCCAACGTGGCGGAAGATCATCAGACGCGCAATGCAGAATCACTGGTGAGAAACGATGCTGCGCTGATGGTTCCCGACAGGGATGCCACCGAGAGGTTGATTGATGAAGCGCTTGCGTTGGTACGTGACGAGCATCGTCTGCAGGAGTTGAGCCGCAACATTGCAATGCTGGCTCAATACAACTCCGCCGATAGGATCGTTGATGAGATTGAAAAACTTGTGAAGCGTCACTGATGATGAAAGAAAAGATGGAGAACCACGAAGAGAGGTCGTTCAACTACGATCAGATCTATTTTATTGGGATTGGCGGGATTGGTATGAGCAACCTGGCCCGCTATTTCCTCTCACAGGGGAAGTTGGTAGGAGGATATGATCGTACCGAGTCAGCCCTCACGGAACAGCTCCGAAGTGAGGGGGCCTATCTGCACTACAATGATAAGATTGATGAGATCCCTGCCGCGTTCACCGACAGGGAGCGGACACTGGTGGTTTACACCCCTGCCGTTCCCGCGAGTCATGGTGAGCTCACCTACTTCAGGTTGAATGGTTTCAGGATGATGAAAAGAGCCGAACTGCTGGGTGAGATCACCCGTGCCAGTGATGCGATCTGTGTGGCGGGAACGCATGGAAAAACTACTGTCTCGAGCATGACTGCACACCTGCTGCGTCAGTCACATGTCGATTGCAATGCTTTTCTGGGAGGCATTCTGAAAAACTACAACACCAATCTGCTGCTTTCTGAACAGAGCAAAATCACCGTTGCCGAGGCGGATGAATATGACCGCTCCTTTCACTGGCTCAGACCCCATATTGCCATCATCACCTCTGCCGATCCTGATCACCTGGATATCTACGGAACGGCAGAGGCTTATCGAGAGAGCTTTGAACATTTCACCTCGTTGATCCGCCCCGGGGGAACACTCCTCCTCAAGATAGGGACAGTACTCACACCCAAAACCGTTCAAGGGGTGAATGTGAGGAGCTATTCAGAATCGGAAGGTGACTATCATGCCGATAATATTCGCATTGGTGATGGTGAGATCCGGTTTGATTATGTCTCGCCCGGACAAAGGATCAACGATATCAACCTTGGGGTGCCGGTGAAGATCAACATCGAGAACAGTGTGGCTGCCATGGCAGCTGCTGAACTATGCGGGGCGACTGCTGATGAGATGAGGAAAGCAATGGCAAGCTTTGCAGGTGCACGAAGACGGTTCGACTTCCATATCAAAAGCGACAGGATCGTCTTTATCGACGATTACGCCCACCACCCCAGGGAGCTGACCGCAGCCATCGAATCGATCAAGGCGCTCTACCCGGAACGGAAGTTGACAGCTCTCTTTCAACCCCATCTGTACAGCCGCACACGTGACTTTGCCGATCAGTTTGCCGAGAGCCTTTCACTCGCCGACGAGGTAATCCTGCTCGACATCTATCCTGCACGGGAGGAGCCGATTGAGGGGGTTACCTCCGGGATGCTCCTCGATAGGATCACCCTTGCCCGGAAGCAGTTGTGCAGCAAAGAAGGGGTGCTGGATTGTCTGCGCAACCTCGAGATGGAAGTGCTTGTGACTTTTGGTGCCGGTGACATCGACCGGCTGCTGCCGGCAATAGAAAAGATGTTGCGTGAACGCTATCTGATGAATGATTAACGAACATTAATTTGCAGGGCCTTTGCGCATCTTGATGTATCTTTGCAATGTCAAATCAAACCAATCAACAATTGAAAAAAACCCTGCTCATACTGGTCGCACTGGTGACTATTGGCTACCTGGTCTTCTCTGCCGCCTATTTCAGGAAGGTTGCACGTAACAAGCTGTGTGAAACCTTTGAGGTGGTGATTGAAGACAGTAGTAGGACCCAGTTTGTGCTTGCGAGCGATGTAGAAAGATTGGTGAAGCGTCACAAGCTTTATCCGGTAGGGAAACCCTTCAGTGAAATCAATACCCTGGCAATCCGTGACACCATTCTTACAAACCAACTGGTGGAGTCGGCTGAGGTTTATACCACACCCGGCAGTGGCATTGTTGCTTTCATTCGTCAACGAGAGCCGGTGCTGAGGGTCATCTCCGACAAAGAGGGAAGTTTTTACGTGGACCAGGAACGACGTATCATGCCTGTTTCATCAGCCTTTACAGTGTATGTGCCGTTGGCAACAGGGGCAGTCTCTCAGGCGTTTGCCAGCGATCAGTTGTACGATTTTGCTATGTTCCTGCGTCGCAATGGCGATTGGGATGCATGGATCGAACAGATCGATGTGAGAAGCAATGGGGATGTGGTGCTGATTCCTCGTGCGGGTGATTTTCATGTGGTGATGGGGAGCCTTGAGGATTACACGGCCAAGCTCTCCAAATTTGTCCGTTTTGTAGATGAGGGTTTGAACGTAGTGGGATGGAATCGATACAGTGAGATCAACCTGAAGTATGATAACCAGGTGGTTTGCACCAGGAAGTAACAGGCACTGCTGACAATTGGTTGCTCTTCAAACGGTAACTAACCGCTGAAACCTCCATTAAATGATGTGAAGATGCAAACAAAAGCGTTTGTGAGAGTGTTTGTTAAAAAAGATATAAATAAAAGTTCATCAATCATATGACTTCATCAGGATTTACTGCAGTGATCGATTTGGGCACCACCAGAATAAAGGGTGTGATGGGGCGCAGGAACGACAGCGGCGTCATCTCAGTGATCGCCAGCGGAAGCATTGACTCCGGCAACTCCATCCGCAGGGGAGTGATCTACAACATCGAACAGGCAGGGGCTAACGTGCACAAACTGGTGCGGATGCTGGAGAACAGCAGCGATCGTAAAATCGGCAGGGTGTACGTGTCGCTGGCCGGTCAGTCGCTCCACACCATGGAGTTCAACGAGATGAGACGTCTGCCGGCCGGGATGGTTACCGAAGAGGTGGTTGCCCAACTGCGCAATATTGCTGAGAAATACCAGCCCGACATGAAGCGAAACTACCAGGTGGCTGATGTGGAGTATTACATCGACGATAAGCCGGAGAGAAGTCCTGTGGGGGTGACCGGCAGCCAGATTGAAGCCGGTTTTGAGCTGATTGTGGGACGTCCCAACCTGATGAACAATATTGAGAAGAGCATTTCTACGAAAACTGAACTGGAGATTGCTGGATATGTGGTAGGTCCTACTGCAACTGCCGCCATCGCCCTCACCGACGAAGAGAAAGAGTTGGGATGTGCTTTCCTTGATTTTGGTGCCGGTACCACCACTCTTTCTGTTTACAAGGAGGGCATCCTGCGCCGGATGGTGGTGATTCCCTTTGGCGGACGGAGCATCACCAAAGATATTTGCGCGCTCAACTTCACCGAGAACGATGCTGAACAACTCAAAATAAAGTTTGGGAAAGCCATAGAGACGCATGAGGGACCACTCTTCTCCTCACCCTTCTCTTCCAAACCAGATGTCGACCTGGCTGAACTGAACAAGGTGATCGTCATGCGGCTCGATGAGCTCATCGCCAACATCCGCGAACAGATATCCCTCTCCGGTTACGAGGGACAGCTTGGGGCGGGTGCAATCATCACCGGTGGCGCCTCTCTACTCAAAAACCTGGACCTCTACCTCGGGCAAAAACTGAAGATGGCAGTGCGCAAGGCAACTGCACGTAAAGCCATCGTAAACAACGCGCCGGAGTTGACTGGTGATCCCTCCTTCACGCTGGCGCTGGGAATGCTGCTCACGGCGGTTGACAACTGTGAGAGAGATGAGGTGGAGATGACAGATGCTGCATCCGAGGAGGAAGAATCCTCCTCCTCTGTTTGGCCGTGGCGCTCCAAATCGGAGAAAGAGAAAAAGATTAAAAAGGAAAAGGTGAAAAAAGAAAAAGTGGAGAAGACGGAGGGTGGTTTCTTCACGAAAATGGAAGATATGTTCGGCAACATCTTCTCAGAAGATGACGAATAACCAAGTAACAACTGTGTGTGATGAATGACGAGATACTGGAATTTCTAATTGATAGTCGTACCGATACCATCATCAAGGTGATTGGCGTGGGTGGTGGCGGTGGCAACGCCGTGAACCACATGTTTGAGGGTGGGATACATGATGTATCGTTTGCATTATGCAATACTGACAACCAGGCGCTGAAGGAATCACCCGTACCGGTGAAGGTGCAACTGGGACAGCACACCACCGGAGGTCTGGGTGCCGGAAACAAGCCCGAGGTGGCCCGTAAGGCTGCCGAAGAGAGCGTGCAGCTGATCGAGGATCTACTCAATGATGGTACCAAAATGGTCTTCATCACTGCCGGTATGGGAGGTGGCACCGGTACCGGTGCAGCCCCTGTCGTTGCCCGTGTGGCAAAAGAGATGGGGATCCTCACGGTGGGGATCGTTACCATTCCTTTCATGTTTGAGGGGCCACGCAAAATTGTGCAGGCCCTCAAAGGGGTGGAGGAAATTGCTTCTAACGTTGATGCCTTGCTGGTAATCAATAACGAACGGCTGCGCGATATCTACAGCGACCTGACCATGCTCAACGCTTTTGCCAAGGCCGACGACACACTGGCTACAGCTGCCCGCAGCATAGCAGAAATCATCACCATACATGGTCATGTGAACCTCGACTTTGCCGATGTGGAAACCACACTGAAAGACGGTGGCGTGGCGATCATGAGCAGTGGCCTCGGCAGCGGTGAGGATCGTATCAACGATGCCATCCGCAATGCACTCCACTCCCCGTTGCTGAACAACAACGATGTGTTCAGTGCCAAGAAGATACTGATGAACCTCGCCTTCGGCGAGGAGAACCCTCTTATGATGGAGGAGATGAACGCGCTGCATGACTTCATGTCGAAGTTCAGCAGGGAGATTGAGGTAATATGGGGTGCGGCAGTAGAAGAGGAGCTTGATAAGGAGGTGAAAGTGACACTGTTGGCCACCGGCTTTTCCATCACAGATGTGCCCGGCATCGAAGAGCAACATCAGGAACGTACCAAGGCTGAGGAGATACAGCGCCAGATTGAGCATGATGCCAGGATCGAGCAGGAGCGTAAGGACAAGGAACTGATAGAGAAATACTACGGCAAGAAAGGTCTCAAATCACTCACCACCGTCAACTACAGGCTGGAACCTTTTGTGCTCAGCATTGATGAACTGGACGACGACAAGGTGCTGGAGGCACTGGAGAAGACTCCTGTCTTCAAACGCGAACCGGATTTTAATCCGAGGATCTTTAAAACCGATGCACCTCAGGCATCAGGATCGTTGTTTGATTGACGTTCTGAAATATTTGACAAATAGAATTGAGTTGTAATTGAAAGAGGAGAAACGAATATGGCATTTTTGGATGTAATAAGCGAAGAGATTAAAAAGGCAATGTTGGCCAAAGACAAAGTGCGGTTAGAAGCATTGCGCGGGATCAAGAAGGAGTTGTTGGAAGCAAGAACCGCCAAGGGTGCTCCCGAAGAGATCACTGATGAAGCAACAGTGGCCATCATGCAAAAAATGGTGAAACAGCGTAAAGAGAGTGCCGAGATTTATGCTTCACAAAATCGGAGCGATCTGGCCGAACCTGAGTTGGCACAGATAAAGGTAATCCAGCAGTTCCTCCCGGCACAACTTACCGACGAGGAACTGACAGCAATCATCCAGGAGATTATCACAGAGACAGGTGCTGCCTCTGTAAAAGAGATGGGGAAGGTGATGGCAGTCGCTACCAAACGGTTGGCGGGCAGCGCTGAGGGACGGGTAGTCTCTGAAAAGGTGCGGCAGTTGCTCTCCTGACGTACTCCCTTTCTAGAACTTCCGTTCGTAAGGGACGTATACCTTTTTCATCCGTTTGTCTATCTTGTTGTTGCGTCGGGCTTTCTTGAGTAACTTCTGCAATTCGCGGTCACGATTTTTGCCTGCTTTGAAATCATCACTCAACATTAACAGTGAGATGGTTTCCTCATCGATAATGTTGCATCGAAACACCACTTCCCTGTTTTCAATGATCTCATTTTCTGCGAGCTGAACCTGATAGTCAAGTTCCGGTTCATATTGCATGCGATGGGTATGGTATCCCAAAGCCGAAACAACGATTGAACCTATTTTTTCCGTTTCCGTGAGAAACAGTTTTCCTTCCTGAGAGGTCACCTTCCCTTCCAGCAGTTTACCCGATTTGCTGTATGACTCAACCAGAATTGGGTATAAGGGATAATTGTTACTACCCACAACTTCCACCATGCAGCTGTCTTTCCGTGATGCGGGTAGTGTACGGGAAGAGGATTTTTCACCTGAATACTCACCGGTGTGAACCACCAATATATCTCCCAGCTGCTCATATTTCCCTTCTCCCACCTGTGCAACAGATAGTCCTGCAAAGCCACTGAGGTGAAACATGGCATGTTGATCTTTCAGGCAGAGTGAGTCATTGCCCTCACGGTAAGTACCTTCCGGTAGCTGGGCATATAACAAAATTGCGGGGAGGAGAAGGTATAGCAAGATGAGCGTTTTCTTCATGAGTTGTATTGTTATGTGAGTGTAGGACAAAAGTAACATTTTTTTACATGAGATGCGAGTGATCTCCCATAAAAAGTAAATTACATCCACCTGCCCATCTGCTTTCTTAGAATAAAAAAGCCGGGGAATAATCATTCAATTATCCCCCGGCAAGCATTGCTCGTTATGACAGTTTACTCTACATCTGTTGGTCCTGTTTGCGCCTGAATTCCCCAACCCGGGTTCTGGTAAACGACCGATGATTCAAAGTTGGATTTGTCACTGGCCGTAAGCCTGAATACATCCATGCCAATCGGTTCCAGGTAGTGAGCCGGTGTGAATAGCCAACCTCCTTGTGCGGCAATATTGTTGTTGACCGTAATCTTTTCATAGGGTACAATGTAATTGCTTAACGTGGGTGCTGACATGTTCCCTGAAGCTGCATCAACAATTGTCAAATCGGCCAATTCTGTCTCATAGCTGCTTCCCCAGAATTGCATGCCTTCAACCTTGTATGGATTATTTTTTAACTGATCCATTGCACGCCACCGCTTCAGGTCATCCCATCTGAAAGCTTCAGCGGCAAGTTCATTTCGCCGTTCACGACGAATATTATAGAGTACGGGATCAATCAATTGTCCGTGTGAATAAGCCCCAAAATCCCATTTAGCCTCTTCACTCATCAGCGTTGCATTGATCGTTTTGTTGTAGTCTTCATTGACCATTGCACGACGACGAATTGCACGCCAGTATTTGTCGGCTGTGGCATCAATGCTGCTGTTTTTCAGATAGGATGCTTCCATGTAGATCAGCATCGCTTCGGTTCCACGGAAGACAATGCCGCCACTTGTCCCTGAATCATGATCGTTGGCCATGATGGGTGAGTAGTGCTTTCCTTTCTTAATCATGTAACCGGTTGTAGCCTGACTGCCTGCATCACCAAATATGAGACGGATACTGGTAAGGTTGGGAGTCCCGTCGGTCTGGTAAAAATTAACATCTCCGGGCTTTTTGGTGAAGATCACGATTCTGGAATCTCTTCCCTGAAGGGTTTCATTGACCCCTTCTGTTTCCCATAATGGGTCATATCCGGACCCCTCTGCATAGATAGGTAAACCGTTTCGCATCAGGAATGAATTTACCATCCCTCTTGTCCAGCCTGATCCGCCTCCGTTACGTTCCAACTCCATCTGAAGGTTGTTTACTATACCCATTGACTTGTTGAAGTCTTTCCACATCAGTACCTCATCATATTTTTCCATATCTTCATCGGCAAACATCATGTAATATGGATTGAGGATATTGAGGGATGCATCCATTCCTTCACTAGTATCACTGTTTTCTGTCAAATTGTTGACGGTGATGTCACCCACGATCTTCGCAGACTTCATCGCTTCTCCAAGGAAATAATCAATTTCACTGTCAATGTTGAATCCCTGTACATCTGTCTGATTGCCGGGCCATCCAGTTCCTCCGGGTACAAATGCAGTCCCTTTGTGATATTTTTCCCAGGTCCCTTCATACAGCGCTACACGCGCACGCAGCAGATGAGCAACATTTTTGGATACTCTGTTTTTTCCATGCGGGGGTGTATCCATCAAAAAATCAGCTGCCTTATCCAAATCTTCCAGGATAAAACGGGCAACCTGGTTTCTGGGTTTTCTTTTGCTTGCTTCTATCAGTTGCACTTCATCGTCAGGCAACACTTCCGTTATAATTGGGAAATCACCGAAACTTTTCAATTTTTGGAAATAGTTGTATGCACGGATGAGATACATCTCACCGATGTAGTGTCTTACATGATCCTTGTTTCCGGTGATCTCATCTGCCTCGTACTTAGGAAGCACATTTTCGAGAAAGTAGTTGTTGGAACGAATACTCCCCCAGTTCCATCCTCCATCACCGGAAGGAACCTTCTTCTCACCCGGCTGCCAGAAAATGGGGTATCCCGTTCCTGCCTGATTGTCGGTGTGGTTGTCAATGCCAAAGAAATTGATGCCATAACCGGATGTCACGGTCTCAAAAGTATAGTTGTTTATGGTATAGGCAGCCAGGTCATCTACTGTTCTGAAATACATCTGAGGGGTGACCTGATCCAGCGGTTCCCTGTCGAGGAAGGAATCGCAACTCCCCAACAAGATTATAATAGTGATTAGTGACAAATATTTAGTCTTCATAAAATCTAATTTTATTAATTGGAAATGCATTAGAGCGTTACATTAAGGCCTACTGAAAGGCTTTTAGAGAGAGGGTAAGTAGCTCCGTCCCAACCTCCAATACCTGCTGTTTCAGGGTCGTAGATCTTCAAGCCTGTAAGGGTGAAGAGGTTCTCACCTGAAACGAAAAGACGAAGGTTATTCACCGCGAAACGACCGGTAATATTTTCAGGGAGTGTGTAACCCAGTGTGACATTCTTAAGACGTGCATAGGCTGCATTTTGCAGGAAGCGTGTCTGACTGACACGGTTACGTCCGTTTTCAAGTGGTCTGGGATAATAGGCATCAAGGTTAGGCCCCAGCGGACTTTTGGTGTCGGCCGGCCTGAAATAGTCAAGATGTGGTTCAAAGAAGTTGGTCTGCCAATAACCCACCGCACCCCAGAAGAGAGTGGTGCCACTGCCTGGCATGTAATCTCTTTTCAGTGTACCCTGGAAGAAGAGCTTCAGGTCAAAACCCTTGTAAGCTGCATCCATGTTCAGTCCAAAGTTATAACGCGGATTGGAGTTCCCGATAATTCTGCGGTCACCCGAATCTTCAACGGTATTTCTTCCTCCGTCAATTTTGCCGTCGCCGTTGAGATCTCTGTACATGATGTCACCCGCACCCCAGTTTGAACCCAGGGCACTCTGAGCACCATTCTGCATCGAGCTCAGGTGAGATTGCATCTCTTCATTTGTCTGTGCAATACCAATCGTTTCGTATCCCCAGATGTCACCAATCATCGCTCCCGGGTAATAAGTAGAGAGCGATTTGGATTCGTTCGGGTATCTGTCAATCGTGACGGTATTGTCCGAAAGGCTCAGGCTTGCTCCATAACGGAACTCTTCGATCATATCGCGCCAGATCAATTGCAATTCCCATCCTTTAGATTTCATATCCAGGTTGTTGACACGCGGTGTGGCAATGCCGAGAATATGTGGTAACTCAGGTGCTGGTCCCACCATGTCAATTGACTTACGTTGGAACCAATCGAAGGTGGCATTGAACCTATTGCGAAACATGGAAAGGTCAACCCCAACATTCAATGTCTCTGTTTTCTCCCATGTGAGCAACGCTGAAACAAGTGAAGATTCCCATGCCGTATTGGGCCTTTTGCCGTCAAGCAGCCATCCTCCGTTGGCATTACCCCTGCCAATTACCCTGTAGAATGGATACCAGTTATCGGTATTTTGGTTTCCTAGTTGCCCCCAGGAAACCCTCGGTTTGAGGTTGCTGATGATGTCGGTGTAATCTTCAAAGAAGTCTTCCCTGGCTACGTTCCAGCCGGCAGAAAAGGAAGGGAACAGGTTCCATCGTTGATCTTCCAGGAACCGTGAAGTGCCGTCATACCGCAGGTTTGCCTCCAGCAGATATCGACCCTTGTAATCATAATTGACACGTCCGAAATAACCTGCTGTCGCCCAGTGCCCGTAACCGCCACCTGTTCTGGCATTTGTGGTAGTGGTATTCAGAGTGGGGATTCCCGCTGCTATGTTGTCCTGTGATCCTGAAAGATTGCGATCGGTGTAAAGCTCCGCCTGAAAGCCGGCCATCCCCTTGATGTTATGTCCTTCTCCCAGTTCCCTGCTGTATTCCGAATAGATATTGGGATTGAAGAAGTTACTTTTGTAGGCGTATTCGTTCACACCGGTTGTCTGATTGGCGATTGCGTAGGGAATTTCGTCTACGTCATAAGCGTATGCTGTCTGCCAATCACGATGTCTGAAGTAATTTCCGGTCTTGTAGTTTAACTCCACGTTTGTTATCCATTTTTCAACGGGTTCAAAGCGGAAGGAGAGCTGCTGCGTGAAGACATCGTTCTGTATCTTCTCGTGGCCGCCGTCCTGAATCTGGTATACTTTCGACTCTGCGGTATAGTATCCGTTGGGATCCTTCACCGGAATAACCGGCCAGTAACGAATCAGGTCGAAGTAAAAGACGTTCCAACTGATGTCATCACCGCCGGTGAAGGAGGGTGCCTGATAGTCAGATCTTGAAAAACGAGCTGTATAACCCATCTCCAGCCAGTCACTCAGTTGGCTGTTCAATCTGGCCGTTACAGTGTATCTCTTTTTACTGTCATCACCATAATTGAGCAATCCTCCCTGATCGAGATAATTGCCGGAGAAATAATATTGGCTCACATCGTTGCCACCGTTGATGCTCAAGGCATGTTCCTGGGTGAAACTGTTGCCGAAATGTGTTTTGAGCCAATCTGTATTCCCTGCGGGCATGATGTCCTGTCTCTCGGGGTCATCAAATGAGTTCCATCGTCCGCCTCTTTCCCACATGAACTGGGTCGATTTGCCCTGTTGAAAATCCAGTATCTGCTGCAGTTTGTTTTCACTGTACATGGGGGCCTGACCACCATTTCCCAGCTGGTCGTTCACTGCCAGGGCAAAGTTATAGGAGTCAGCCATCTCCGGCATATTTAGTGGCGATAGAAAGCGGAAGCTATTGTTGTAGTTGATACTTGGTTTTCCACTTTTACCCTTCTTCGTGGTGATCAGAATAACACCTCCGGGAGCGCGTGAACCGTATATGGAAGAGGCTGCTGCATCTTTCAATACCGAGATGTTCTCTATGTCGTTCGGATTGAGGGTATTCATGTCTCCCTCCATCCCGTCGATCAACACCAGCGGAGATACGCTCGAACCTGTTCCGATGGTACCTATCCCACGAATGTTAAAACGTTGTGTTGCATTTAAAGCACCACCGTTTGCACCGGTGGTGATATTCATACCCGGTACAATACCCTGCAATGCTTCCACAACATTGTTCACAGGGCGTGCGGTCAGATCATCTGCGCTGACCGCAGATACCGCTCCGGTTAAGTTCTCTTTTCGCTGTGTGCCGAAACCCACTACTACCAGCTCATCCAACAGTTCGGTGTCGGATAGGAGTACTACGTTGATTATTTCTCTTCCGTTTACCGGGATGACCTGGGATTTCATACCCACATAGCTGATGCGCAGGGATCCGTTTGGTTGGACGCCTTCAAGTGTGTAGTTCCCGTCGATGTCTGTCACAGTTCCCCTGCTTGCATCTCCTTCCACAATGATGGTGGCTCCGATCACGGTCATCCCGCTTTCATCTGTCACTGTACCTCTGACAGTGAGATTCTGGGCAAAGAGGGTAACGGATAGCATGCCGAACAACAGCATGAATATCCCTCTGCTTGTAAAACAATTTCTACCTTTCATCTTTTTTTGTTTGATAATTTTACTGATTTTCATAATAGTATTTTTACTCTCTGATAACTTTTAACAACATGATATCTTATGTGATTAAACGTGGATGAATAAAGATAATAATACAGATATGGTTCTCATAATTTAAAATAAGTTGCAAATGTACTCATTTTTAATTAGAATATGAAATAACGTTGTGATGACATTGGCATCCTCAACTATATTGTACTGTTCTAAAGTTCATTTGGTCCATCTTGGTTGTAAATCCTTGTAATTTTTTTAACAACATGAACTTTTTTGACACAAAAAAAGAGAGGCTGGTCGACCTCTCTTTTTTCTTCTCGTTGAAATCTTTCAATATCAGGGTTTGTCCCACCAGATACGCCCTTCGGTTCTGTCAACAGCTGTACCGTAGTTGGGGTCTGTTTTGAGAGCTTCAACCGCTGCGTTGAAGTTATCCACGTTTGCGGTGTTGGGTGTTGGCAGCACATTTCTTCTGGGAATGACCAACCCGTCGCCACCGGTCTTGATCTCTTCAAAATAAGCTATGCCATCAACCGGTTCCGGCTGCGCCTTGAACGCCGGAAGCCCGGTGCGTTTCCAGGAAGCCCACGCCTCCTCGGGACGCATGAAGAGATTGACCCACTGCTGAGAGGCAATCTTTGCCATTGATACGCTCTGGAACTCCGGCTGAGCCAGGTAGGCATCAATTTTCGCCGTAGTGATGGGGTTGTAGTTGTCACTGTTCTCGTTCATCGCGGAGGGAACAGCCATCGCCTCAGCCCAGTTTTGGTACTGCTCCATTGAGGCACGGATGCCTTCACGATACCAGTTCAGGTCGCTCTTGCCACCCACGGAGCTACCTTTCTTCAGGGCAATCTCAGCCATCATGAAGCATACTTCCGGGTAGGTGATTAGTGGGGTGAAGAGGGTGATTTCATCTTGTGAAACATCATAAAGGGCCTGATCTTCTTTGTCACGCACACCCAGGGTGTTGCTTACCTTGCCGCCGTTTTTCACGTAAAAGCGACTCTCGATCTGGCTGTTGTTGCGTACCGTCATGGTCTGATCCACACCCTCATCATCCACATAGGGAATGGTGAAATAGGCATTGGTCGACCATAGGCTGTTGGTGCTGTCGGGGTTGGCTGCCATGCCGGTATAGCGGTCCGTCCATTGTGCGAATTGGGTGGCATAGTCGGGGTAGTACTTCTCCAGCGTTGCAAAAACCGCATCATTCTCGGCGTTGTTGTTTCCGTATCCGAAGCCGTTTCTACGCACCAGGATGGGCAATCGAGGATCATCGTATGCCTTCAGATAGTTCACCAATGCACGTGAGGCCACATAGTTGTTGGTTAACCCCTGCATGTCGTCGGTGTTATTGTTGTGTTCATTGGGGTGATGGTAAACCGCTGACTGTTCGTGCGAGACGATGATGCCGCCGGCATGGGCCAGCACTTCGGTGATCACGCTGTTGTAGAAGGAGTTGTCAGCTTTCTCCAGTCGCTGGGCCATCTTGATACGAAGTGTGTTGCCGAAACGGATCCAGTTGGCCACATCACCTCCGTAGAAGAAATCATTTCTGCCAAGGTTGTACTGGCTTTCATCGGAGCCCTGCAACTGTGCCACACTCTCCTTTACTTTTTCGTCGAACACCTTGTAGAGAGGATTGCCGTTGATATCCTCCTGATAGAGGTCATATCGCGGAGTGGCGATCCCTTCGCTGGCCAGCTTGAGACCTTCAGTGTAGGGGGCAGCTCCGTTCACGTCAAACATCAGCCAGGCCTGGTAGGTCTCCAGCATGGTTGCAATGGCGGCCACATCCTGATACCGTTCTTTTTCGGGATTCAGGGGAATGACCGTGTTCACAAGGTAACGCAGCCTCAGGCCAATCTGGCCGAAGTAGTCGCTGTAGTAGGGAGTGTAGGGAGAAGGGCGGGAGGTGCCGTTCGGGTTGACATAGATGCCGGCAGAGGCTCCGCCGCTGCCCACGATGTATTGCATCAGCTGCATCACGCCGCTATATTTGCCGGTGAGATGATGGCGCTGTGAGTTGTTCCAGTTTTCGGTGGCTCCGCTGAAGGCGTTTCTGGGATCAACTGTTCCCAGCAGTTCCGGATTGGTGTTCAGCTCCTGATAATCCTCCAGGCATCCCGAGAAGAGTAGGAGGGATGCAATTCCCAGTATGAGATATTTTATCTTGTTCATAATGTATGAAATGTTAGAATCTGAGGGTAAAGTTTATGGCATAAGTACGGGAAAAAGGTACGGTACCGATATCCATCGGGGTCAACGGGTTGTTGTTCGAGATGGAAGCGGGGTTGAGTCCGTCGGTCAATTTGTTTACCAGGTATCCCAGGTTGCGGCCGGTGAGACCGATGCGGAAATAATTGGCACCAAGCTTGTTCAGGATGCTCTCCGGCAGTCGGTATCCGATAGTGATTTCGCGCAGCGAGAACCAGGTGTTGTCCTGGATACCCAGTTCGCCCGGCATGCCCCAGCCCAGGTTGTAGTAATAAAAAGCACCTGCAGGCATCGGACGGATACCTTTTTCAAGTCCCTCCTTATAGGTGAGACCACTTACATCAATCCGTGTGTTGGGGTCGCTTGCGAGCGGCGCGGTAGCGCCTTCGTCAAATACTCCATCCAGCGGATAGACATCGTATACCTCCTCACCCTTGTAGTTGGTACGCTGCCAGCCACCGTTTTCCATGTCTCGTCCGTAGAGCGATGACTGAAGGGTACCCATGGAGGAGGCGTACTTGTATGTGTTCGAGAAGAAGTTACCACCCACGCGGCCGTCGACCAGTGCGTAGAAGTCGAAGCTTTTGTAGGAGAAGGAGGTGTTGAAGCTAAGCAGGAAATCGGGTTCCACCTTGCCCAGTTCCACCCTGTCGGGTACCCCCTTGTCGTAATTGGTGGTATAGCCATATACCGGTACGCTGGTGGGACTGCCTGCAGCTCCCCAGTAGGAGATCAGTGGCTTACCGTTTCTGGGGTCTGAGGGGTCTGCCTCGTTGTTGAAACGTGCGATAGCAGCTCCGTAGGGGTTGTTGTAGGCGGTTGTGAGCACACCAAATTTACCCCCTTCGTAGGCCCAGATTTCGGGGCCACCGTCGTACTGACCCATCAGCTGCCACTCCTTCACATTTTCGTGCAGTTCGATGATCTTGCCCCTGTTGAGTGAGAAGTTGCTTCCCACCGTCCAGCGTAAGTCGGCCGTACGTAGAGGTGTTGCTTCCAGAGATAGCTCAATACCCTGGTTCTGAATATTACCGGCATTGATCAGCTGGTTGCTGGCTCCGGCTTCGGTAACAGCAGCTACCGTAAGAATCTGGTTGCGGGTGTTGGTCTTGTAGTAAGCGAAGTCGATGTTGAACCGCTCGTCAAAGAAGCGCAGGTCGGTACCTAATTCGATGGACTGTTGTACCTCAGGCTTCAGGTCGTTGTTCCATGCCGTTCCCAGGTTGGGGTTGGCAATCAGTACGCTCTCCCTGTTGGGGTCATATTGTGCACTCTGCGAGAAGACACCGAAACCGCGGGTGGTGTAATAAGCGGAAGT
The DNA here is from genome assembly GCA_016916535.1 of Dysgonomonadaceae bacterium zrk40. NCBI lineage: Bacteria > Pseudomonadati > Bacteroidota > Bacteroidia > Bacteroidales > Dysgonomonadaceae > Dysgonomonadaceae bacterium zrk40. The sequence continues at coordinate 985,831 of CP070276.1, read as the reverse complement.
GCCCATACCCACTCGTGAGAGGGATGCGCGCAGCTTACCGTAGGAGAGCCATTCAGGCACCTCAAAAGTGTCGCTGAAGACCCAGGAGGCGTTGGCCGAGGGGTAAAACACGGTGTAGTTGTTCATCCCTGTAGACATGTACGAGGGGTAGGTGAGGGTGGAGAGCCAGTCGTTACGGCCGGTGAGCTCGAGGAAGAGCTGGTCCCTCCAGGCGAAGTTGAGGATGGCCGAGAGACCGAACGCCTGGTTGTTGCGTGGCGTGTAGTCGAAGTTCGGGGTGATCCTGTTCACTGAGTTGGAGAAGGCAAACACGGCAGGTGAAACCAGACCACCGTTGGTACTCTTGTTCCAGGAGTGGGACTCGGTGTTGCCATACAATTCTGCGGCCAGGATGCCGTCGATCGTGATGGTCTCATCACCAAGCTGCAATTCATTGTTCATGCTCTGCAACATCCCGAGGAAGTTGTAGGAGCCTGAGTTGTTGCCGCCACGGCCATAACCGCCGCTGCCTGTAGGTCCGTAGTTGGCACCCTGTCCGTAGGATTGCCACATGGTGGAGATACCGTAGTAGTTGTAGTTGCCCTGGATGCTGGCCGTCAGCTTGGGGGCGATCTTGGCCCTGAGTGTCAGGTTGCTCAGCATTGAGTTCTCAGACCGCTGGTCCAGGTTCATATCACGGTTGTGGAGATATCCCCTCAGAGTGCCCCAGGGGCTGTCGGTCTCCACTGCTTTTGTTTCCGGATCACGATAGAGATCTTCGTATGCAGCTACATCCATGTTACGGGGTGTGTAGTAGGTGGTCATCATCCCAAGGTTGCCGCCCCAGTTCCATCCTCCCTGGTTGGCACCGTTCTGTGCGCGTGAGAAGGCATAGTTGACACCAGCCTCCAGTGAGAAGACATCGTTTAATTCGGTTAGCCCCCGGAAGGATATTGCATGACGGCTGAACTTGTTCCGCTTGAATACACCGTTGTTGTCGGTAAATGAATAGGAGAGGCGGAAGGAGGATTTCTCACCGCCACCGTTGATTGCAACGTTGGTGGTGCTGTTCAGTCCAGCCTGATAGAGCGATTTCCAGTTGTCGGGATGAGCCACAAAGGGTGTGGCCTGACCGTGCGGCAGATACTGGTTAATCATCGATCCATCCATCTTCGGACCAAAGCTCGCGGCTGTGCGCTGCAACGAACCGTCGGCAAGGAAGCCCCCTTCGTATCCGTTACCGGGTGCGCCAGCACCATAGACGTTCTGCAGTTCGATGGGAGACTTGTAGATGTCAGTGGTTTCCAAAATCTGGGAGATTTCCACACCCAGTCCCTGCTTGCCGTAACGACCACCTTTCGACTTGATCACAATGGCGCCGTTGGCTCCACGTGATCCGTAGAGTGCGGTGGCGGCAGCCCCCTTCAGCACGGTGACACTCTCGTAATCGGCCGGGTTGAGGTTCTTCAGCTGTGATCCCCAGTCGGTGCCGTCCAATGCACCACGCAGCGGCTCCTGGATGATCATACCGTCGACTACGAAGATGGGGGAGTTGTTCTTGTCGATCGATTTAGCACCACGGATGGTGATGGAAGAACTGGAGGTGACTCCCGAAGCACCGGTCAGGTTGATGTCCAGACCCGCTACCTTGCCCTGCAGGGCGGTAATTGGGTTGATGGCATTCACCCGTTCAATCTCTGTGGTGGAGACACTCGAGGTGGCATAACCAACCGAACGGGCTTGCTTGGTGATGCCCAGGGCGGTCACCACTACCTCGCTCAACATCTCGGAATCCTCGTTCATCACCACGTTGATAGTGGTGCGCCCGTTCACCGGTACACTCTGTGTTACCATGCCCACATAGCTGAACTGCAGTGTTGCGTTAGATGGAATATTGGGCAATATATAGTTGCCGTCAATATCGGTGACCGTACCGCGTGACGCATCTCCCTCCAGGATGATGGTCGCACCGATCACCTGTTCTTGTCGATTGTCGGTCACCGTACCCCGCACGGTGAGATTCTGTGCAAACAGAGACAGGGTCATCACGCTCAGCAGGAGTGTGAACAGCCCTCTTGATGGAATACAATTTCTACGTTTCATTCTTTTTTGTTTGAAAATTAATGAATTAACACATGTTGGCTCTTTTCGGTTTGACTTGCTTTTGTATTGCTCATTGACATTGATAAAAAATTTCCCCCAAAAATTAAAATTACTTAATTGAATTCGCATTATTTCATAAATGTTGCGCAAATATACAACTTCAATTTAAATTCATTTACAAAAAAAATCCACTTTAACATTTATGAAACTTAAAAAGGCCTGTTTTGAACCGTGGTAGTGTTAAAACGAAACGAGTTTATTTCATTTTGACGATATTTTGCACTTCGGATTAAAAAAACTCCCTGTAGTGGTACAGGGAGTTAAATCATTTTGAATGGTTATGTTCCGTTTGCTCAGAGACTTTTTTCAGTGAGATAACGTTCAGCATCCATGGCTGCACGACAGCCTGTTCCGGCAGCAGTCACTGCCTGGCGGTAAATTGGGTCAGCTACGTCACCACAGGCAAAAACACCTTCCACATTGGTCTTCGTAGTGGGTGCTTCGGTGTTGATGTATCCCACTTCGTCGAGCTCCACATAATCCTTGAAGATTTCGGTGTTGGGTTTGTGTCCGATGGCCAGGAAGAATCCATCTACGGCAATGTCATACCGCTCTTCATCTGTTTCGCCCATTCGTTTCACCAGGTGCACACCTTCCACACCTCTTTCGCCGAAGAGGCCTACTGCATTGTGCTCGAAAAGGACCTCAATCTTTGGATTGTTCATTACCCTTTCCTGCATGATCTGTGAAGCACGGAGATAGGGTTTGCGTACAATCATGTAGACCTTATCGGCCAGACCTGAGAGGTAGGTGGCCTCTTCGCATGCAGTATCACCTCCGCCCACAACAGCAACCTTTTTCTTGCGATAGAAGAAGCCGTCGCAGGTGGCACATGCTGAGACACCCTGACCGGCGTATTTCTTCTCATCATCCAGCCCCAGGTATTTTGCGGTGGCACCTGTGGAGATGATCACCGTGTCGGCTTCAATCACCTTTTCATTGTCGATGGTGACCTTAAAGGGGCGCACTGAGAAGTCAACAGCGGTAGCCCTGCCTGACCTGACGTCGCTACCAAAACGGCTGGCCTGTTTTTTTAAGTCTTCCATCATCTCGGGACCAGTGATGCCTTCCGGATATCCGGGGAAGTTCTCCACCTCTGTAGTGGTGGTCAGCTGTCCGCCTGGTTCCATTCCCTCGTAGAGCACCGGTTCCAGGTTGGCCCTTGATGCATAGATGGCAGCGGTGTAGCCCGCCGGTCCTGATCCAATGATCAGACATCTTACTTTCTCGTTCATATGTTTCGTTACAATTTAAAACCTTCTCCGTCAGGGAGGCATCGGGAGAAGGGGTTTGGTTGAATAATTGTTTCAAAGGTACAAATTATCTCTTACACCGGGAACCGATATTTGCAATATCTATCCGCGGTAAATGGAAAATATGGAGGGAGTTGCATCCCCTGATGCTTTATCTCAGGTCGATTATCTCGACGTTGGGATGACCGTTTTTGTCGAAGCGAAACTCCCCGTCTGCGAAGTTGTGGTTGGCATTGTAGTCCGAGATGTCGATTCGTTGCTTGCTGCCGTTTTGCATGGTCAGCGTCACCTGTACCAATGTGTGGCTCTTTTGATCGATCGCAGCTTCCACCTCTTTATACTCCATGTTTCCGACGGTTGGTACCATCCTGATCAATTGAACCTGCTTGTTATGGATGGTTTTGCTGACCGGAGCTGTACGGATGTAACCGTTGCGGTAGATGCCCAGCAGGGCCAGGGGGCTGACAGCCGTGATCTCATCCTGTGTAGGGGAGCTGATGTTCACTTCATTCACCTCTTTCATCAATACCCACTGTGTGGAGCCATCGAACCAGACATCCATCTGGTCGGTTTCAAGTCTGAATTTGTTACCTTTGATGAAAGCGGTGCCCTCCATCGCCGCCTGTTCGCTGCCGTCGTTGCCGAGGGTGGCAGCACGAAAGGTGAGGCGGATGCCTTTTGATGCTTCAAAAGATGCGTAGGTCTTGTCGAGCAATACTTTTGCTTCGGCAGAAGGCTGCTGCGAATGCACCATGAGGGTGATGAGCAAAACTGCGATGGTGAGTATATTTCTTTTCTTCATCATGATCCTTTTTAATTGGTTTATCGTTTAGACAGCAAAGATGTGCTCCGGTTTAAAGCAACGGTTGATTACACTGAGTGTTACTCCCTTTTAGTGTTATTCGGATCCGATGATGTTGTTTTCTCTCAGTGCAGGGAGGAGAGCAGTTTCTCCAGTGAATATTCGTCTGCGATGAAGACATCCCTCGGTTTACTACCCTGGGTGGCCCCCACGATACCGGCAGCCTCCAGTTGATCCATCAGTCGCCCCGCACGGTTGTACCCAATCGAGAACTTGCGCTGGATCAGCGAGGTGGAGCCCTGTTGGTGCACCACGATCAGACGTGCAGCCTCATCGAAGAGCGGATCTCGGTCGTTCAGGTCCACAGCACCGGGGGCTGCATCAGCCTCCGTCGCCACATCAGGCAGCGCAAAGGCCCTGTCGTAGCCGTTCTGTTTGCCAATGTACTGGGTGATCTCCTCCACTTCAGGGGTGTCTACGAAAGCACACTGAATGCGAATCAGGTTGCTCCCCTGTGAGAAAAGCATGTCACCGCGACCGATCAACTGGTTGGCACCACTCATGTCGAGGATGGTGCGTGAGTCGATCTGAGAAGTTACGCGGAATGCCATACGGGCCGGGAAGTTGGCCTTGATGGTGCCGGTGATGATGTTGGTGGTGGGTCGCTGGGTGGCAATCACCATGTGCATTCCCACGGCACGTGCCTTCTGCGCGATGCGTGCGATGGGCATCTCTATCTCCTTGCCGGCGGTCATGATCAGGTCGCCAAACTCATCAATCACCACCACAATGTAGGGCATGTAGCGATGTCCCTTCTCCGGGTTGAGGCGTCGCTTCACATATTTCTCGTTGTACTCCTTTACGGTGCGCACATGTGCCTTCATCAGCAGCTCATAGCGATCGTCCATCTCCTTGGTGAGCGAATTGAGAGTCTGTGTCACCTTGGTCACGTCAGTGATGATTGCTTTCTCCTCATCCGGGAGCTTGGCCAGGTAATGTTTCTCAATGGTGGAGTAAATGTTGAACTCCACCATTTTTGGGTCTATCAGCACCATCTTCATCTCCGAGGGGTGCTTCTTATAGAGCAGTGAGGTGATGATCGCGTTCAGACCTACCGACTTACCCTGTCCGGTGGCACCCGCTACAAGCAGGTGGGGCATCTTGGTAAGGTCGAAAATGAACACCTCGTTGGTGATGGTCTTGCCCAGTGCCACCGGCAGCTCGTAATCACACTCCTGGAAACGGCGTGAGGAGATTACCGACTGCATCGAAACGATCTGGGGATCCTTGTTAGGCACTTCGATACCGATGGTTCCCTTGCCCGGCATGGGTGCGATGATGCGGATGCCCAGGGCAGAGAGACTCAGCGCGATGTCATCTTCCAGGTTACGGATCTTGGAGATGCGCACGCCTGCCTGTGGTACAATCTCGTAGAGTGTGATGGTGGGACCCACGGTTGCCTTGATGGAGGTGATCTCGATACCATAGTTGCGAAGCGTGTGAATAATCTTCTCCTTGTTGTCGTTCTGCTCTTTCATGTCGACAGCCCTGTCGGAGGTGTTGTAAACCTTCAACAGGTTCATCGTGGGAAATCGGAATGTGGAGAGATCTTTGCGCGGATCATAATCTTCCTGTAATCCGGTATGCAGTTCCTGATCCTGTTCTGGTTCCTGCTCAGCATCGCTTGTTGTAGCAGGTTGTGGAATGTCGTCCTTGGGAACGATCACCTGGAAGCCATCATCAATCGTTTCACCTACATCTGATGGGGAACGCTTAATCTTCTCCTCATTGAAGGTGAGTATCACGGTGGAATCCTCATCGCTCTCGGGGGAACCCTCGTCAGCACTGCTGTTCTTTTTTTCATCTGCATGAGCAGCAAACATTGCTTTCATGCGACTGAAAAGGCGGCTCAACAGACCCGGTTGTTGCTCAATGTATGGATCATCTGAATCATCCTCAATGGGCAACTCTTCTTCCTCCACCCGCCGGAACATTGAGGGTTTGCTGTTGATCAGACTCTGCTGGATGGTTTGTATAGAGCTCTTGCGCAAAATCACGATCAATGAGACGATAAAGAGGATGATCAGCAGCAGGACTCCCGGCCAGCCAATGCTGTTTTCCAGCAGCTGTTCAATCTGGGTTCCGTGTGCACCGCCCCAGTTGACATGGCTGTCAGGAAAGAGCTTTCCAAATATGAATGCACTGGCAATGGAGCCACTGATCAGCCCGAAAGCAGTGATGAAAAGCGCTTTGAAGAAGGTGAAACTGGATACCTTCATGATGCGCAGTCCAATGTAAATCATAAACAGGGGGATCATCACGGAAAAGATGCCAAACCATTCGTTGACAAGCATCTCTGCCAGGAATGCTCCTCCCGCACCGGTCCAATTGTCTACCTCTGAGTTGCCGGAGCGAACAAGTTCAAAGAAGGAGCGGTTCAGTACCTTGCTCTGATCGGCAGCTCCTGTGAAGAAAAAGGAGATGATTGCCAGCAGGAGAAAGATGCCGACGAATGCAATTACTACTCCCGTGAGAAAATGAACCCGTTCATTCTTGAGAAATGCAAAGCGATTGACACCCTTTCTTCTCGATGCAGTTGTTTTCTTCCTCTTTCGTTTAACCATAGTTTTTTCGTTTCAACCTGTTTCTGCTGTTTATCCCTTCTTTTCTGTGATGTTTGGCACAGGTGAAAGCATGATGTGTGAATGAATGTACAAATGTAAAAAAAAGAACGTTAGGTTGAAAGAGTGAAAACCCGATTAAGCAAAAAAGATACACCCTCGGGGGTGTATCTAACGACTTGGGGAGATCGCTGATCAGGATCTCATCTTTTTTTATCCTGTCCCAACAGATAGACGCCACCCACCAGTGCAACAACGCCCAATACCAGTTCAATATATGCCGTTTGTTTTGCATTGTTGTCCTGGGCGGTGATCTCCAGGCCCATCAGATCGACCGACTTCTCGCTTTGGCTCACCCCGGTAATTCCCAGGTAGCCCAGTACGATTGCTGCAACAATTAACAGAATTCCAATTACTTTCTTCATATGATCTTCTTTTTTGGGATTTACATTCTAACAACAGTTACAGGAGATTGTTCTTCAGGCATGCCATAAAAAGCGGGAAGTCCGCGAATCACTTCGCAGACTTCCCTTGTTAACACAATCTTCATGAAACAAACTACACTATCGAGTTGATTGCAGATTGATAATCCGGCTCCTGTGCAATCTCAGGAACCAGTTCCGTATGGATTACCTTTCCTTCGGGGTCGACAACAACCACGGCGCGTGCCATAAGGCCTTTCAGCGGACCGTCAATCATCAGTAGACCATAATCTTTTCCGAACTTTTCGTCACGGAAACAGGAGAGGGTCACCACATTTTCTATTCCTTCGGTGCTGCAGAATCGCCCTGCTGCAAACGGGAGGTCGGCCGATATCCCCAGCACAACCGTGTTGTCCATTGCTGCTGCCTCTTTGTTGAAGCGGCGTACCGATGCGGCGCAGACACCGGTGTCAAGACTCGGGAAGATGTTCAGGACAACATATTTGCCCTTGTAATCCGATAAGCCGACCTCGGAGAGGTCGCCTTTCACCAGCTTGAAGTCAGGAGCCTGATTGCCTTTCAGGGGTAGGTCGCCAATGGTATGCACGGGATTGCCTTTAAATGTGATATTTGCCATATAATATTTTCAATTTAAAATTATTCTGAATTGTATGCTCTCTCTGCAAAATAAACAATAAGTTGTTTCGAATGTTCATTGTCTTGCTCATTTTAACGTTCATCGCACCTGCTTTAACTCATCGCGCAGGTAACGTGCCGTATAGCTCTCACTTTTACATGCAATCTCTTCCGGCGTGCCTGATGCCAGGATCAAACCCCCTTTTTCGCCCCCTTCTGGTCCCAGATCGATGATGTGGTCGGCACATTTGATGATGTCGAGGTTGTGCTCAATGACAATCACGGTGTTTCCCTTCTCTACCAGCTTGTTGAGCACCCCAAGCAGCACGCGGATATCTTCGAAATGAAGGCCGGTGGTGGGCTCATCCAGTACATAAAGGGTGTTGCCTGTGTCTGTGCGGGCCAGCTCGGTGGCCAGCTTTACCCGCTGGCTCTCACCCCCCGAGAGGGTAGTGGATGATTGTCCCAGCTTGATGTAGCCCAGTCCCACCTCCTGCAGCACCTGTATCTTGTGTAGGATGGCAGGCACGTTTTCGAAAAAGTCAACCGCCTCGCTGATGCTCATCTCCAGCACGTCCGCGATCGACTTACCCTTAAATCGCACTTCCAGAGTCTCGCGGTTGTAGCGCTTCCCGTGACACACCTCGCAGGGTACCATCACATCGGGCAGGAAGTTCATTTCGATGGTCTTGTAGCCATTGCCGCTGCAATGTTCGCAGCGTCCTCCCTTCACATTGAAAGAGAAGCGCCCCGGTTTGTAGGCCCTGATCTTCGCTTCCGGCATGCCGGCGAAGAGGTTGCGGATGTCGGAGAAGACACCGGTGTAGGTGGCAGGGTTGGAGCGAGGAGTGCGACCTATGGGCGATTGATCTACACTCACCACCTTGTCCAGGTGTTCGATACCTTTCACCGCCCTGAAGGGCAAAGGGTCTTTCAGTGAACGATAAAACTTCTGACTGAGGATTGGTTGCACTGTCTCGTTGATCAGCGTCGACTTGCCGCTGCCGGAGACACCGGTCACACAGATCAGCACACCAAGGGGAAAGGAGGCAGTCACCTCTTTCAGGTTGTTGCCCGAAGCGCCCTCAATGACCAACCACTTGCCGTTGCCGGTACGTCTTTTTTCCGGCAGGGCCACCTCCAGCTTTCCGTTGAGGTAGTTGGAGGTGAGGGTGTTCTGCTTGAGCATCTCATCGGGATGACCTTCAAATACCACATCTCCGCCATGCTCTCCCGCAAAGGGACCCATGTCGACGATATAGTCAGAAGCCAACATCATATCCTTGTCATGTTCCACCACTACTACTGAGTTGCCCGCATCACGCAGCTTGCGCAGTGAGTCGATAAGACGGTGGTTGTCACGCTGGTGCAACCCGATGCTGGGCTCGTCGAGGATGTACAACACATTCACGAGCTGGGACCCAATCTGGGTGGCCAGCCGTATGCGTTGGCTCTCACCTCCCGAGAGTGAGGCGGAAGCCCGTGAAAGGGAGAGGTAGCCAAGTCCCACATCGAGCAGAAACTGCAGGCGGGTGAGGATCTCTTTTTTGATCTCCTCGGCAATCAGGCGCTGTTTTTCTGTAACCGCCGAATCAGATTCTACAATCCACTCATGAAGGGAGCGGATATCCATCGCTGCCAGTTCGGCAATATTCTTACCATTGATCCGGAAGTTAAGAGCCTCCTTGTTTAGTCGTTGTCCGTTGCACTCGGGACAAGCAGAGGTGGTGATGAACTGACCTGCCCACTTTTGTGCCGTCGCTGAGGCATCCTCCTCCTGCTGCATCTCGATGTATCGGGCCACCCCCTCGTAGGTGACCATGTAGTTGGAGTTGCCCAGCGACTCGTTCTTGATCTTCAACCGCTCATCGGTACCAAACATGATCTCCTCAATCGCCTCCTGCGGGATCTCCTTGATCGCTGTTTTCAGTGTCACTTCATATTTTTCGCAAATGGCAGCAATTTGCCAGAAGAGCAGGTTGCTCTTCTCTTTACCCAAGGGGACAATGCCACCGCCAGCTATGGAGAGCTCTGGATTCGGGATGATTTTATCGAGGTCGATTTGGTCCACGTAGCCGATCCCCTTGCAACGGGGGCAGGCACCCTGTGGTGAGTTGAATGAGAAGTTGTGTGGTGCCGGTTCGTTGTACGACAAACCTGTGGTGGGGCACATCAGGCTGCGGCTGTAATGACGCACTTCGTCTTGTTCCACATCCTGTATCAGTATCAACCCCGATCCTTGCTTCATGGCGGTACGCACGCTTGCCTTGAGCTTGTCGGCGAACTTGTTCGAGACCACCAGCTTGTCGATCAGGATCTCGATGCTGTGGTTCTTGTAGCGGTCCACCCGCATGCCGGGGAGGATCTCACGAATCTCACCATCCACCCGCACATGCAGGTACCCTTTCTTGCGGATCTGTTCAAATAACTCCTTGTAATGTCCCTTGCGGTTGCGCACCACCGGTGCCAGGATGTAAATCTTTTTGCCGATATACTTCTCAAGGATCAGTTCCAGGATTTGTTCGTCGGTATACTTTACCATCTTTTCCCCGGTGAGGTAGGAGTAGGCCTCTCCCGCACGGGCATAGAGCAGTCGGAGGAAGTCGTACACCTCGGTGGTGGTGCCCACCGTGGAGCGGGGGTTCTTGTTGGTGGTTTTTTGCTCGATGGAGATGACAGGACTCAGTCCGGTGATCTTGTCCACGTCAGGCCGCTCCATCTTACCCAGGAAACCGCGGGCATAGGCAGAGAAGGTCTCGATGTAACGACGTTGTCCCTCCGCGAAGATCGTGTCGAAAGCGAGTGACGATTTACCGCTGCCACTCAGTCCGGTGATCACGGTGAGTGCATTGCGCGGGATGGTGACGTCGATGTTCTTGAGATTGTGCACACGGGCGCCATACACCCGTATCTGTTCAGTTTCAGATGCCATAGTTTAATTAAACGGTTGATTGGCCTTAAATGTTTACTTCACCACCCATCCATTCTGGTGTATTGTTCTCTTTTCTCCCTTGCGGTAATAAAGACCCTCTTTCGTGGGAATCAACAGCGTATATCGTTTGCCCGCGGGAACCGTCAGCTTCGTATTTCGCAGCCAAGAGTTGAAATCTTTTAACTGGGCATAGGTAATCTTATGTTCACGGGCAAAAGCTGCCAGGTCAGGGATCGATATGGTGACCTCTACCTGTTTGAATGTCATCGGTTTGTAGAGATGTTCCGGTTTGATGACGAAGCCATACTGCTGCGGATGTTCAAACACCAGCTTGATGGCCAGCATCCTGTAGTAATAGCGGGTTGTTTCTTCTACCAGCCATAGATCGAGTGCCTCGTCGGCACTCTGTGCTGCCAATTCCTTGCTGATACGAGCCTGCCCCCCGTTGTAGGCCATGGCGGCGGCACTCCAGGAACCAAACTTGCGGTAGGCATCGAGCAGGTAACGACTGGCAGCCACCGTTGCCTTCTCCACATGATAGCGCTCATCCACATCACTGGTCACCTCCAGGCCATATTGCTTGCCGGTGCTCTGCAGAAACTGCCACAACCCCGCCGCACGAGCCGGTGAGATCGCTCGCGGATCGAGGCTGCTCTCAATCACCGCGAGATACTTCAGGTCGTCAGGCAACCCTTGTTTCTTCAAGATTGGCTCAATCACCGGGAAGAGCCTGTTGGCACGTTTGAACAACAAAAGGGTGGTGGAGTGGAAGTAGGTGAAGCTGTTGAGCTCACGGTCCAGCCGCTCCCGTTTGTCGTACCGGTCGAAGGTGATCCGTTCACCTGCAAAAGTCATGCTTTCAGGTATCTCCACCGAAGCGGTCATGGAGAGCACCAACGGTCGCTCCGCATCACTTTTTTCCGGGTCGTTCCCTGCTGTGAGTGCCAGCAGCAACGCTCCGCCAATCATGATTGCTGAGAATATTGAAATATAAAGGGTCGTTTTTTTGATCATCATTTTTATCTCTATTCGTAAAACAATTGCCACCGGAATAGGGTGGGTTATTGCCTCTCCTCTCCGAATGGCTAACAAATATACAAAAAAATTCCTAAGTTTGTATCCGCTTACAAGAAATGAAACAGTTGTAATCCATAACAGCAGCCTATGAAACTGAAGACACCCAGATCGGTCGTTAAAGCACACGATATCAGTCAGCTCCGCTTTCGAGACACCCCTTTCGTGAAGTTGATGAACAAGCGGATCTACAACATCCTGATGGTCGCCTCCCGCTACGACATGTTCATGCTGGAAGATGATGGAAGGGTCGATGAACAGATCTTCAACGAATATGTATCCCTCAACCTGCGCTACCCGCCACGCTTCACACAGGTGAACGGCGGCAGGGAAGCGCTCTCAGAGTTGAAGCAAAACCACTACGAACTGGTGATCTGCATGCCCAACATGGACAACAGCGATGCCTTCGACCTGGCGATACAGATCAAGGAACGCTACCCGGGGATGCACGTGGTGCTGCTCACTCCTTTCTCGAAGGCAGTCACCCGCTCGCTCAGCAAGGAAGACCTGAGTGGCATCGACTATGTCTTCAGCTGGCTGGGTGACACTGACCTGCTGCTCGCCATCATCAAGGTGGTGGAGGACCGCATGAATGTGGATCATGACGTGAAAACAGTGGGGGTGCAGACCATCCTCCTGGTGGAGGACTCGGTACGGTTCTACTCCTCGGCATTGCCACTGCTCTATAAATTTGTGCTCTCTGAGTCGAAGGAGTTCTCGAAAGAGGCGCTCAACGACCACCTGCGGATGCTCCGCATGCGCGGTCGTCCCAAGATCCTGCTGGCACGTAATTACGAGGAGGCGGTCTCCTACTACAAGAAGTATGGCGACAACATGCTGGGGGTGATCAGCGATATGAGCTTTCATGTGAAGGGTGAGAAGGAACGGTTGGCCGGTAAACGGTTGGGTGAGTGGATCCGCACCAAAGATACCTATATCCCTATCATTTTCACCTCCTCTGAATCGAATAACAGAGAACAGATTAAAGGAATAAGTGATGTCTTTATCGACAAGAACTCAAAGACCTTCCCCCAGGATCTGCGCCGCTCCATCAAGGAGAATCTCGGCTTCGGCGATTTCATCATCACTGATCCCCATACGAGGGAGGAGATCTTCCGCATCCGCAATCTGAAAGAGCTGCAGATGAATATCCGTAACATCCCCGACGATGCACTCTATTACCATCTCTCCCGAAACCATTTCTCCCGCTTCTTCTACTCCAGGGCCATGTTTCCCGTGGCTGAGATGTTGAAGAAGATCGATGTCTCGGAGTATGCTAGCATGCACGATGCCCGGGAGCTGATCCATGCCACCATCGTGCAGTACCGTCGGATGAAGAACACCGGTGTGGTGGCGGTCTTTGAGAAGGAACGGTTCGACCAGTACTCCAACTTCGCCCGCATCGGCGAGGGATCGCTGGGAGGGAAGGGGAGAGGTCTCGCCTTTATCGGCTACATGGTGAAGACCCACCTGGAGCTGAACAACAACCCCAATTTCCCGGTCACCACCCCCAAGACGGTGGTGCTCTGCACCGACCTGTTCGACGAGTTCATGGAGGCCAACAACCTCTATCCGGTTGCTCTCTCGGAACGCGATGACGAAGACATCCTGAAACATTTCCTGGCAGCCAAGCTGCCCAAACGGCTGGTGAGCGACTTTCTGGTCTTCTTCGATGCCATCGACAGTCCCATTGCCATCCGCTCCTCGAGCTTGCTGGAGGACTCCCAGTATCAGCCCTTTGCCGGCATCTACTCCACCTATATGATTCCCTACGTGGATGATAAGTATGAGATGGTGCGGCTGCTCAGCAATGCCATCAAGGCGGTTTACGCATCGGTCTTCTACCGTGACAGCAAGAGCTACATGGCCGCCACGCACAACCTGATCGACCAGGAGAAGATGGCGATCGTGCTGCAGGAGGTGGTGGGATCACAGTACGGCAGTCAGTTCTATCCTGCCATCTCGGGTGTGGCCCGATCCATCAACTATTACCCCATTGGCGATGAGCGTACCGATGACGGCATCGTCAACATGGCCTTCGGTCTGGGCAAATACATCATGGACGGCAACATGGGACTACGCTTTTCACCATTGCACGCTGCACGCATCCTGCAGCTCAGCTCCCTCGACCTGGCGCTGCGCGATACACAGACACAATACTTTGCACTCGACCTCAATTCGGTGTCGAAGGATTTTACCATCGACGATGGCTTCAACCTGCTGAAGTTACGTCTGAAAGAAGCAGAAAAGGAGGGGCCGTTGCGCTATGTGGCCTCCACCTACGATCCGCAGGACCAAATCATCCGTGACGGCTATTATGAGGGTGGGAGGAAAATCATCTCCTTCGCCAACATCTTGCAGCATGACATGTTCCCGCTGAATGAGATCCTGGAGAAGCTGCTCAAGGCGGGACAGAAGGAGATGGGGCGACCGGTGGAGATCGAGTTCGCGGTGGACATCCGGGACAACCAGCTCGCCTCCTTCTACGTGTTGCAGATTCGTCCCATTGTGGACAGCCGTGAGGTGGTGCACGAGAACCTGGAGAAGATTGACCCTCAAGAGACCATCCTCTACTCGCGCAACGCCCTGGGTAACGGCATCACGAGTGATGTGCAGGACCTGATCTACGTGAAGAGTGAAGCCTTCAACGCTTCCCAAAACCCCCTCATCGCCCGTGAGATCGAGGCGATCAACCGCACCTTCGCAGAGGCCGGCAGGAATTATGTGCTGGTAGGACCAGGACGTTGGGGTTCATCCGACCCCTGGCTGGGCATCCCGGTGAAATGGCCCCACATTTCACAAGCGAGGGTGATCGTGGAGAAGGGGCTGGAGAACTACCGTATCGAGCCGAGCCAGGGCACCCACTTCTTCCAGAACCTCACCTCATTCGGGGTGGGTTACTTCACGGTGAACCCATTCCTGGAGAATGATGGTTTCTTCGATGAGGCATGGCTCAAAAGCATCCCCGCGGTGCAGGAAACAGCTTTCGTGCGGCATGTCCGTTTCGGCAATCCGATCTGCATCAAGATCAACGGCAAAAAACGGATCGGCGTGGTGATGAAGCCGCAGGAGGGCGGAGAACCCTGCGTTAAGGAGGGTTAAAAAGAGGGTTGCGGCGCAACCTTTCCTGTCGCATTGCATCAAAACAAAAGAACAGTTTGCTTGTTTCAATAAAGAAGGTAGGCCTGTTGCTTAGGCTTTATTTACGCTAACCGTAGAATGATATGAGATCCTTTTCCCTGCTAATCATGCTCCTGCTCACTGTTTGCGGGATGTCAGCGCAACAAAACAAAACAATGCACGAAAACGAGTATGCCCGTCGATGGGAGAAGGTGGCTTTCCTGGAGAAAAAGTCACTGCCACAGTCGGCCGCGGAGGAGGTGAACGCGATCCTTCACCTGGCAGTAGATGAACAAAACAGTCCACAGGTGATCAAGGCGTTGATTCACCTTGGGAAATACGACCTGGCGCGTGATGCTGAAAACGACACCCTCGTTTTCAACCGGTTGCAGGGGATGCTTGAGAAGAGCAGTGACGTGGTGGAGAAGGCCGTGTTGCACTCTATGCTGGGTGAGCTTTACATGCATTATTACCAGATCAATCAGTGGCAGAACAGGCAGCGTACGGAGCTGCGAGGCTACATCCCTTCCGATATGAAGGAATGGACCCGCAACATCTTTTACGACAAGGTGGTGGAACATATGGAGGCATCACTGGCCGACCGGAAACAGCTCGAAGCGGCCTCAGTCTCCACCTACTCCGCGGTGGTGGATGAGGGGAAGGACTCCCGCCGGTTTTATCCCACGATGTATGACTTTCTTGCATTAAGGGCCATAGAGCAGTACGGGCAGCTGGAGAGCGACGAGGATATGAGTCGCACACTGGCGCGCAGGGAGCTTACACCTGCATCTCTCTTTGCACCTGCAGATGCGTACATCCATCTCCCCATCAATCCCAGGGAGGGAGAGTACAACCTGATGGTCCATGAAACCCGGCGCAAGCTGATGGCCTCCCTGATGGAGAGAGGACTTCACCAATCACTGCTCCTCGAGGAGTTGAATAATCTGGAATTGCTTTCAGGGTTGATGCACGAGACATACCGCTCGCATGCCCTCCCGACGCTGGAAGCGTTGCTACGTAAGTGGCAGGGTGACCCCTTCAGTGTGGAGATCATCGATCGGATTGCAGCAGTGCATCAGGAGGAGATTTATCGAACACCCGGGGAGCGTGATTCCCTTCGCAATGAAAGAACGAAAGAACTCTACCACTTCCTGCAACAGGCCATTGGAGATCATCCCGGCTATGAGAGAATCGCCCTGCTGGAAAACAGGTTGAGAAACCTTACAACCCCTCAATTCTCTCTCTCCGGCAACAACACTTTTCCCACTGATGGGGTGAAGAAGATAATGGTCACTTACAAAAATCTGCGTTCACTCAACGCCAGGCTCTATCGCATCGACTCTCCTGTCGATTTACAGATGCACCAGTCAGGGGTGCGGCAAACCCTTCAAAACAGGAGGTCATTTGTAAAGGAGATCCCGGTGAATCTGCCTGAGATCCCTCCCTATCTCGAGGGTGAGACCGCAATGGAAGTGACACTTACGGAGCCGGGCAGCTACATGCTCACGTTCGACTCACATCCTGAGACGAACGACAGTGAACAACCCTCCTACTTTTTTACCCTGTCCGATCTGGCGGTGTTCAGCCGCGTGGCAGGTGAAAATCTCCATCACTTCTTCGTGGTGGAACGGGTGACCGGCAAACCGTTGGCCGATGCAGAGATTGTGCTCTACAAACAAACCGGCAACTGGCGCAACTCACGCTTCACGGAAGCAGCGAGGGTTGCCACCAACAGGGAAGGGTTGGCTGTTTACCGGATCGAGGATGACGGAAACAACCTCTTCTATCACGCCGTCAGGGGGACTGATAACGGGTCGCAGCTGACACGGCTGAACAACTACCGCTATTTCACCTCCGCAATCTATGAGGAACCGCGTGAGCAGACCGACCTCTTCACCGACCGGTCGCTCTACCGTCCGGGACAGACGGTTCATTACAAGGCGGTGATGACCCGCCGGGCAGATTCGAAAAGGTCACTAGCCACTGGCAGCAAGACAATTGTTTCGCTTCACGATGCCAATGGTGAGAAGATCGCTTCACAGGAGGGTGTGACCAACGAGTTTGGCTCAACGACCGGTGCGTTTGTGTTGCCGCAGGGAGTTCTTCCCGGATTCTTCTCTCTCCGCACCGAATCGGGTACTGTTTCTTTCAGGGTGGAGGAGTACAAGCGTCCTACCTTCGAAGTGACATTCGATCCCGTGGAGGGAAGCTATCGCTTTGGTGAGGAGGTGACCCTCAGTGGTAAGGCTGTTGCCTACTCGGGTGTCGCACTACAGAATGCTTCTGTTGCCTACCGCATCACGCGGCAACAGAGCTGGTGGCGCTTCTGGGGCGGGGCACCGGAACAGTTCGCGGAAGGGGTGGTGACCAGCGATGATCAGGGTGGCTTTGAGATCCCCTTCACCCCCGAAAAGAGTGACACGCAACAGGGCAGGCGGTCAGCCTTCACCTTCGTCGTTGAGGCAACCGTCACCGACCTGAACGGTGAGACACAGGTAGGCACATACGCTCTCTCCGTGGGGGATGTCTCGATGATGTTGCAGCTGGAGATGCCGGAGCGGTGGGAGAAAGAGGGCGCTGACCCGATCCTCATCACGGCGAAAAACCTTGGCGGCAGTGATGTCAAGGCAACGGGAAGCTATCAGGTCTATGCCGTTGAAGAGAATGATTCCACCGGCAAGCGGGTTGCCATGGGGGACTTTGAGACAGGCCCGCAGCCGGAGCTGAAAAAACGACTTGCCCGTCTTCGCTCCGGCAAGTACAGGGTGAAGTTGTTTTCAAAAGATGACAGAGGCAATCCGGTAGAGGCGGAGAAAGATCTGCTCCTTTTTTCGTTTGCCGACAAACGGCCTCCCCTGAAGACGAACGACTGGTTTGTCGTCCGCAACAACACCTTTGCACCGGGTAAGCCTGCCGAAATACTGATTGGAGCGACCGGCAAGGTTCATCTACTCTACGAGCTATGGAATGAGGAGACGTTACTGGAACGCCAGTGGCTCATATTGGATAACGAGAACAGACGTTTCAGCTTCCCTTATAAGGAGGAGTACGGTGAAGGTGTCACGCTGATGCTCACCCATGTGAAGGAACAACAGTTTACCACCCACCACACCGACCTGCTTCGCAAAGAGGAGAACAGAGAGCTGAAGGTGAAGCTGGATATCTTCCGCGACAGGATCCGTCCCGGTGCCAATGAGGAGTGGCGGGTCACGGTGACTGATGAGAAGGGAAACCCTGCCGCCGCAGAGTTGCTCGCCTCGATGTATGACTTCTCACTCGACCAGATTTACCCATCACAGTCATGGAACTTTCCGACGGCGTCCTTGCTGCGCTACCGATCGGCTGCACGCTTCTCAAGCGACAACTCGTTCAACACGGTCTATGCCGGCGGCTACATCCCTGTTTCCAGGAAAGAGGTGCCCGGGTTCAGTTTCGACAGTTTCAACTGGCAGGGCTTTTCATTTCACAATCAAATCTCAATCCGGGGAATAACAATGGCCTTTAGTTTGGATGAGAAGGTGATAGGATATGGCACTACCAAAAAGCAGATGGCGACTGAAAACGATATGGCAGCCGGCGCCGTGGAGGAGGTGATGACTGTTGGTGACGGTGCTGCAGCACCCCCGCCCCCGGCACCTGAGGTGGAATCAGTTCCGCAGGTGCGGCGCAATTTCAGCGAGACCGCCTTCTTCTATCCGCAGCTGCGCACCAACGAGAAGGGGGAGACACAGATCGCTTTCACCGTGCCGGAGAGCAACACCCGCTGGCGTTTCCGCCTGCTGGCACACGACAAGCAAATAAGAAGCGGTGAGGCTGAAGCATTCACCGTCTCACAAAAAGAGCTGATGGTGACACCCAACATGCCGCGTTTCCTCAGGGAGGGCGATCATGCCACCATCAGCAGCAAGATTTCCAACCTCTCCGACAGCCTGCTGAAGGGTGAGGTAACGATGCAGCTCTTCAATCCCCTTACCGAAGAATTGATCGCTGAAATCAGGATCGACGATGCTGTAATGCCCTTCACCCTGGCTGCCGGCGCATCAACCGAGGTTGCCTGGAGCTTTGCTCTCCCCACAGGGATCGATCTCCTCGGGGTGCGCATCGTGGCGGAAAGCGAGCTCTTCAGCGATGGTGAGCAGCATGCACTGGCGGTGTTGCCCAACCGGATGCTGGTGACCGAAAGCCTGCGCATGGACCTGAACGGCAGTGAAACGAAGCAGTTCACCATGGACCGACTGCTGGAAAGCAGCTCCCCCACGGCGGAGGAGTACCGGCTCACGCTGGAGTTTGCCTCCTCACCCGCCTGGTACGCCGTGCAGGCCCTGCCGGTGATGAGCGACCCCGCGAGCGACAATGCGGTGGCCTGGTTTGCCGCCTACTACAGCACTTCACTGGGTGCCTACATCGGTAAAAGTTACCCCCGGGTGACCGCCATGGTAGATGCCTGGCAAAAAGAGGGGGGCAGCGGTACGTCGTTGCAGTCGCAGCTCTCCAAAAACGAAGAACTGAAAAACCTCCTGCTGGAGGAGACTCCCTGGGTGCTCGAGGCACACGATGAATCGGAACAGCGGCAGCGGCTCTCGCTGTTGTTCGACCTGAATCGGAGCCGTGACCAGCTCGGTCGCTCGCTGCGGCGTCTGCAGGAGCTGCAAACCGGGGAAGGTGGCTGGAGCTGGTTCAAGGGATTCCGTCCCTCTGTCGGGATCACCCATTACATCCTTTACGGCTTGAATCGCCTGCAGGAGATGGGAGCTTTGCAGTCCGGCGATGAGACGCTTTCCATGCAGTCGCAGGCTGTCGCCTTTGCCGATGCGGAGGCCTTGAGGCGCTTCGAAGCATTGAAACGTACCAACAAGGATTGGAAGAAAATAAAAATGATATCGCTCACCGATCTGGAGTATCTCTACGTGAGATCGGCATACAGAGACCATCCCCTGGACAAGGAGCTGAAAGAGATGAGCGACTTCTACCGCTCTCTGCTGCAGCAGCACTGGACCTCTTATGGACTCTACGAGCGATCCCTTATCGCGGTGCTGATGCATCGCAATCAGCAGAAGGAGCTGTTGCAGGCGATCCTGCGCTCCTACCGTGAGCATGCCACCCAATCCGACGAGCTGGGGATGTACTGGGCCAACAATCGTGCACAGGTGTTCATGTCACAATCGGCCATCTCGGTGCACACCTTCATCATGGATGCCTTCCGGTTGGGGGGTGCCTCCACCGGTGAGATGGACCGGATGAAACGGTGGCTGCTCAAACAGAAGCAGACACAGCAGTGGGAGTCGACGCATGCCACCACCGATGCTGTCTACACGCTGCTGAGCAGTGGCAGCGACTGGTTTGCAGCCACGGGAGAGACCAACGTCACCCTGGGTGAAATGGTGGTTGAACCGACCGAAAGGGCAGCTGGAACGGGTTACTTCAAGGAGAGCTGGAGCCGCTCGGAGATCACTCCCGCAATGGGACGTGTCACCGTGGAGCACAACGGCAGCGGTCCCGCCTGGGGTGCCCTCTACCGCCAATATTTCGAGGAGATGGACAAGGTGGTGAAAAGCGATGGCTCGCTCGATATCGAAAAGGAGCTCTTTCTTGAGCTTACCGATGAGAGCGGCAGGGTGCTGGTGCCGCTGACGGAAGAACGACCCCTGCAGGTGGGCGACAAGGTGGTGGTGCGGCTTACTCTCCGCAACGACCGCGACCTTGAGTTCGTACAACTCAAGGATATGCGTGCCGCCAGCTTCGAGCCGGTCACACAGCTCTCCGGCATGGCCTGGCAAAACGGAGTGCCCTATTACCGTGTGACGAAGGATGCTTCCACCTCCTTCTTTTTCGATCAGTTGCCGCGCGGCACCCGTCTGTTCGAGTATGCCGTTTATGTAACCCGTGCCGGCAGCTATTCCAACGGCATCGCCACCGTGCAATCGCTCTATGCGCCGGAGTTCATCTCACATACCGCCGGTATGCGAATTATTGTTAAAGAATAAACGCTGCACGGGCAAAATTGTTACATTTGCAGACGAGTGAATGATTGAAACGAACGAAAACGATTAACAGAAACTGATATGAAACGAGCAACTCTTTTGATTTTTACCGTGATGCTCTGCAGCCTGATGGCCTTCTCACAGGAGAAGCCGGGGATGGAGTTTGAGAAAACGGAACACAACTTCGGAACCATCAAGGAGGAGATGGGCGCGGTCACCACCCAGTTTGAATTTACCAATACCGGCACAACACCGCTGATCATCAGACGTGTTTCTGCCTCCTGTGGTTGCACCACTCCGGGTTTTACCCGAGAACCGATCCTGCCTGGCAAGAAAGGGATTATCTCCGCCAAATATTCCACGGTAGCCCGTCCCGGCACCTTCAACAAAAGCATCACCGTCTACACCAATGTTCCCGATACAGTTTATGTGTTGCGGATCAAGGGGAACGTGCTCCCGAAGAAATAGATTCAACAGGAATTGATAATACTGGCCGGATGGAGTATCTTTGCAGGTGCTTCATTCGGTTTTTTTAATTTGAACAGCTAAAATGGAACATCCCGAAAACGACCCAAAATACAACGGCCTGAAAGTGAACAAAGGCATCCTGCAACCACCCAGCGTGAACCCCTATCTGAAAAGACGCAACAGGCAAACATTGCGACCCGTGGAGGAGTATGTGAAAGGAATTTTCTCGGGCGACAGGGTGCTCCTCAGTCAGGCGGTGACCCTGGTGGAGAGCTCGCTGCCGGAGCACCAGGAGACGGCTCAGGCCATCATCGAACAGTGCCTCCCCCATTCGGGCAACTCCATCAGGGTGGGGATCACCGGAGTGCCGGGAGCGGGAAAGAGCACTTCCATCGATGCGTTCGGCATGCACCTGCTTGAGCAGGGGCACAAGCTGGCGGTGCTGGCCATCGACCCCTCCAGCGAGCGCTCCAAGGGGAGCATCCTGGGGGACAAGACACGGATGGAGAAGCTCTCCATGGCGGAGAACGCTTTCATCCGCCCTTCACCTTCGGCCGGCTCGCTGGGCGGCGTGGCACGCAAGACCCGCGAGATCATCGTGCTCTGTGAAGCAGCGGGGTTCGATTACCTCTTCGTGGAGACAGTGGGGGTGGGGCAGTCGGAGACAGCGGTCCACTCGATGGTCGACTTCTTCCTGCTGATCCAGCTGGCCGGCACCGGCGATGAGCTGCAGGGCATCAAGCGGGGCATCATGGAGATGGCCGACGGCATCGTGATCAACAAGGCGGACGGCGACAACATCGACAAGGCGAACATGGCACGGCGTCAGCTGCGCAACGCCCTGCATCTCTATCCCCTGCCTGAATCAGGCTGGTCGCCCGAGGTGCTCACCTATTCAGGCTATTATAAGATCGGGATTGCTGAGGTGTGGGAGATGATCCACCGCTATATCACCTTTGTGAGGGAGAATGGATACTTCGACCGCAAGCGCAAGGAGCAGGCGAAGTACTGGATGTTTGAGAGCATCAACGAGCAGCTGCGCAATGGCTTCTACCGTGATCCTGCAATCGCGCAGCTGCTGACACGTCTCGAAGGTGAGGTGCTGCAGGACCGCAAGAGCTCTTTCACGGCCGCGCGGGAGGCGCTGGATGCCTACTATCGTATTCACCGGTAAAAAAGAGAAAAAAATAATCCCGGAAAGAAACACTGTTTTATTTTTTTCCATAACTTTGCACCATCATTCCAAAGGGCGCATTCTTCTAACGGTTAGGAAAATTGTTTCTCAGGCAATGAATAGCGGTTCGATTCCGCTATGCGCTACGACTTTAACAGGCTTCTGCAATACTTCAGTATTGGGAAGCCTTTTTTTTTACCGATTGTGGGGTGAAAATCAGCGACGCAAGTGGCGCATGTTATTTTCAATGTAGTTTCAGCCAAAGCGAAGGTATTTGGATATGCTGCGAGGGTGATCGGTCGTAAAAAACTGTGAACTGGGTCTGAACTGACTCTTTACTCCTTCGAATATATTAGAACGAGATTAGAACCATATTAGAACCATATTAGAACGAGATTAGAACCTATACCGGAGAGGGTGAGGATAAAATCGCCAAAAGGGCGATAAAAAAGCGAGGGATGCAACACCCCTCGCTTTCTCAATATTTAGACCCGTTTCACTTTTAAGGAAACGGCTCGTGCTGTTTACGCCATGTTGTGGAACACGTTCTGCACATCTTCGTCCTCTTCGAACTTGTCGAGCAGCTTCTCGATCTGGGTGCGCTGCTCCTCGTCCAGCTCCTTGGTGTCGTGCGGGATCCGTTCGAACTCGGCAGAGTGGATCTCATAGCCGTTCTCCTCGAGGTAGGACTGGATGTCGGAATAGGATTTGAATTCGCCGTAGAGCAGGATCTCTCCTTCCTCCACCTCCAGCTCGTCCACGCCATAGTCGATCAGCTCCAGCTCAAGATCCTCGATGGAGACACCCTCTTTCTCGGCAATCTTGAAGACGCACTTGTGGTCGAAGAGGAACTCGAGGCTGCCCGAGGTGCCGAGCGAGCCGCCATGCTTGTTGAAGTAGCTGCGCACGTTGGCCACGGTGCGGGTGGGGTTGTCGGTGGCGGTCTCCACCACGATGGCGATGCCGAAAGGTCCGTATCCTTCGTAGACCATCTCCTTATAGTCGGAGACATCCTTGTCGGTAGCCTTCTTGATGGCCCGTTCCACGTTATCCTTCGGCATGTTCTCCTTCTTGGCCTGCTGCATCAGCACGCGCAGGCGCGGGTTGGTGTCTGGTTCCGGTCCCCCCTCGCGTACGGCGATGGTGATCTGTTTCCCCAGTTTGGTGAAGACGCGGGCCATGTTGCCCCAGCGTTTCATCTTGGTTGCTTTCCTGTATTCAAATGCTCTTCCCATATTGTTTTGAATCTGATCCCCGGTCTTTGTGCAAGGCGCAACGGATTGGTTGTATGTTTATATTGATTGTTATCGGCACATTTTCACATCCACGAAGCGACAGATCAACGGAGCTGTGCCCCCAGCTCCTGTTCCAGGTTCTGCCGGATGCGGTTCATCACGCCGTCGATCTGTTTGTCGTTCAGTGTCTTTGTTTCATCCTGCAGCAGGAAGTTGACCGCGTAGGATTTCTTGCCCTCCGGCAGGTTCTTCCCCTCGTATACATCGAAGAGGGCCACCTGCTTCAGCAGCTTCTTCTCGGTAGTTCGGGCCACCTGCTCGATCTGCGTGAAGGAGACACCCTGGTCGATCAGCAGTGCCAGGTCCCTGCTCACGGCAGGGAAGCGGGAGATCTCGGTGAAGCTCACGCTCTTTTTATCACTCTCCTGCATCAGCTTGTCCCAGCTCATCTCTGCATAGAAGACCTCGGTGTCGATGTCGAACTGCTTGCACAGCTGCGGGTTGACGATGCCGAAGCTGCCGATCAGCTCCTTGCGGGTGCTCAGTCTCATGGCCGTGGAATAGATGTCGTTCTGCAGCATCTCGTAGCGGATGCCGTTGCCGTTGATGCCCAGCCTCCTGAGGATGTTCTCCAGGTGGGCTTTCAACTCGTAGACGCTGGTCTGCTCCTCCGCGGCGGCCCAGTTCTTGCGGGTGCGCTTGCCGCAGAGCCAGAGCCCAATCATCGTCTCCTCGGAGTAGGGCGCCAGGATTTGCTCCTGTTGTTGTTTCTCCCCGTCGTAGTGATAGCAGTTACCGAACTCATAGAGGCGGAGATCGTTGTTTTTGCGGTTGCGGTTGTAGGCGATGCTCTCCAGTCCCCCGAACAGCAGTGTCTGCCGCATCACGCTCAGGTCGCCGCTCAGCGGGTTGACCAGTGATACGCAGTGTGGGGCGGGGTAGGAGGTGAGCGGTTCGTAATAGCTCTTTTTCGTGAGCGAGTTGTTGAGGATCTCGCTGAAGCCGGCGGCGGTGAGCTGCTCGGAGATCAGCGTCTGCAGCTTGTGCTTACGGTCGGTAGGGGTCTGGTAGGAGAGGTTCCCCTTGAGTGAGTGACTAAACTCCACGTTGTTGTATCCGTAGATGCGGAGGATATCCTCGATCACATCCACGTCGCGGGTCACATCCACACGGTAGGTGGGGATGCGGAGGGTCAGCTCTTCACTGTTCTCCCGTTCGATATCGATCTCCAGGCTGCGGAGGATGTTTTTCACCGTCTCCGCGGGGATCTCCTTCCCGATGAGGGAATTGACTTTTTTGTAGGCGAGGCTCACGGTGGCTTTTTCCACCGGTGTGGGGTAGATGTCCCGTATCTCGCCTTCGATGGTGCCGCCTGCCAGCTCCTTCACGAGCAGTGCAGCCCGTTTGAGCACGTAGAGCGTGTTGTTGGGGTCGGCACCCCGTTCGAAGCGGAAGGAGGAGTCGGTGTTAAGGCCGTGCCGCCGTGCGGTCTTCCGTACCCGGGTGGGGTTGAAGTAGGCCGACTCGAGGAAGATGTCGCGGGTCTCCATGGTGACGCCCGAATGGAGTCCCCCGAAGACACCGGCAATGCACATCCCCTCATCGCTGTTGCAGATCATCAGGTCACGGTCGCTCAGCTCCCGCTCCTGTTCGTCGAGTGTTATGAATTTTGTCTTTTCGGGTTGGGTACGCACCACCACCTCGTTGCCGCTGATGTATGCCGCGTCGAAGGCATGGAGGGGATGTCCCGTCTCATGCAACACATAATTGGTGATGTCCACGATGTTGTTGATGGGGCGCAGGCCAATCACCTGCAACCGGTTCTTCAGCCAGTCGGGGCTCTCCTGAACGGTGACGCCGCGAATGGTGAGACCGGAGTAGCGGGGGCAGGCTTCCAGGTCCTCTACGATTACCTCGATGCCGCCATCGCTCTTGTCTACGGTAAACGCGTCGACCGAGGGTTTCTGCAGCTTGCAGGGGATGCCAGCCTGTGTGAGTGCTGCTGCCAGGTCGCGCGCCACCCCATAGTGGGAAGCCGCATCCACCCGGTTGGGGGTGATGTCCACCTCCAGCACCCAGTCGCTCTTCACATTGTAGTACTCTTTGGCAGGGGTCCCTACCTCCGCATCGGAGGGAAGAACGATGATGCCGTCGTGCGAGGTGCCGATGCCGATCTCATCCTCGGCGCAGATCATCCCGAGGGATTCTTCGCCGCGAATCTTGGATCGCTTGATGGTGATCTCCTCCTCACCGAACCAGAGCCTGGTGCCCACGGTAGCCACCACCACCTTCTGTCCGGCAGCCACGTTGGGCGCGCCGCAGACAATTTTCAGCGGTTCCCCGCCGTTGCCGGTGTTTACGGTGGTGAGGTGCAGATGGTCGGAGTTGGGATGCTCGGTGCAGGTGAGCACCTCACCAATCACCAGTCCCTCCAGACCGCCACGGATGGTTTGGATCTCCTCCACGCTGCCTGTTTCCAGTCCGATGGAGGTGAGCATGTCGGCCGTCTGTTGCGGCGTCATCTCAAATTGCAGATATTCCCTGAGCCAGTTGTACGAAATGTTCATTGTTGAATGATTGAGTCAAATTGAGCCCAAAATTACAAAAAAATGATGAGATAACATAAAGGGAGGGGTGCAAAACAAAAACCGTACGAACAAGTTGCTCGTACGGTCTATTGATTTAGCGGGACTGCAGGGGGCGGTCCCTTTTGCTGTTTAGTATCCGCGGATCGCCTTGATGCCGGGAAGCACCTTACCCTCGATCATCTCCAGCAGGGCACCCCCGCCGGTGGATACGTAGGATACCTGATCGGCATGGCCGAACTTGTTGACGCAGGCAACAGAGTCGCCGCCGCCAACGAGTGAGAAGGCACCTTTCTGGGTTGCTTCCACGATGGCGTCGGAGACGGCACGTGATCCCTTGTCGAAGTTATCGAACTCGAACACACCCACCGGTCCGTTCCAGAGGATGGTTTTTGAGTTCTTGATCACCTCGGTGAACAGTTTCTCAGCGTCCGGACCGATGTCGAGACCTTCCCAGCCGTCGGGGATCTCCTTCACCGACGCGAAGCCGGTGTTGGCATCGTTGCTGAAGCTGTCAGCGATCTTGGCGTCGGCGGCCAGCACCAGGTTCACACCCTTTGCTTTTGCCATCTCCACCAGCTCACGGGCCAGGTCCAGCTTGTCGTTCTCCACGATGGAGTCGCCAATCTTGCCGTCGAAAGCCTTCGCGAAGGTGTAGGTCATGCCTCCTGCCAGGATCAGGTTGTCTACCTTGTCGAGCAGGTTGCGGATGATCTCGATCTTGGAGGATACTTTAGAACCACCCATGATGGCGGTGAAGGGACGTTCTGTCTCCTTCATCACCTTCTCTACGGCGGTGATCTCATTTTGCAGGAGGTAGCCGAACAGCTTGTGATCTGCATCGAAATGATCGGCGATCAGGGCTGTGGAGGCGTGGGCACGGTGTGCGGTGCCGAAGGCATCGTTGACATAGACATCGGCATAGGAGGCCAGCTTTTTGGTGAACTCCTTCTGTGATTTCTTCACTGCCTTCTTCGCGGTAGCTGTCTCCTCCTCGGTGGCATCCTCAGCCAGCCCGCGGGGTTTGCCCTCCTCCTCTGCATAAAAGCGGAGGTTCTCCAGCAGCAGGGCCTCGCCCGGACGCAGTGCGGCCGCCTTGGCCTCGGTCTCAGCACCGATGCAGTCGTCGGCAAACTGTACATCTACACCCAACAGCTCCGAAACATGGGGCAGGATGTGGCGCAGGGAGAACTTGTCGGTCGCCCCTTTCGGCCGGCCAAGGTGTGAACCGATGATCACGCTGCCGCCATCCCTGAGGATCTTTTTCAGCGTGGGAACGGCCGCCCGGATGCGGGTGTCGTCAGTGATGTGGAAGTTCTCGTCGAGTGGTACGTTGAAATCCACGCGAACGAATGCCTTTTTACCGGCAAAATTGAATGAGTCCATTGTTTGCATAGTTCTCTGTTTATGTTGTTGATGTGAGAAATCTCTTTCCGTTTGAATAACCTGACTGCAAAGATAACTAATTTTTTACAGAAAAATTTCCATAATCGGTTCAATTTGTTCATCCCTCCTTCACTACCACCTCATAGCTCAGCGGTATGGCTTTGCGGTACATCGCCATCACCCCGCAGTAGCTCTCGAACGAGAGGTTGCAGGCTCTCTCCAGCTTCGCCTTCGGCAGATTCTCCCCTTCAAATTCATAGACCACCTTCAGTGAGGTGTATTGCTTGGGATGCTCTTCGGCCAGCTCTGCATCGATGCGGATTTCAAATTTCTTCAGGTTGATGCGCATTTTGCGGGCGATCTCCACGATGTCGAGACCCGAGCACCCTGCCGCTGAGATCAGCAGCAGCTTCTTGGGCCGCGGACCGGCATCATCACCCCCCTGTTCTTTTCCCAGGTCGATGGATATGGTGTGCCCGTCGATCTCGGTATCAAAAATATTGTTCTCTCGCCAAATTGTCTGAATGGAATGTGTAGCCATAAAAACCTGTTTTATCTGTTTGTAATTTTCTACCCCGTTAAACAAACTGTCATCCGTTTGGTTCGATCATTGTGAAACCGATGGTCAGGATTACTCCTCCGGCTCGTTCCTGTTTGTGAAAAAGTATGTCAAAAAGAAACCACTGTCGATGCAAAATGCTATATTTGCTGCAAAATTGTCCGTGATGATCGATATAAACGCAAACGTATTGCTGATATATACCGGTGGAACCATCGGAATGGTGGAGAATCCCGAGAGTGGTGCGCTGGAGCCTTTCAACTTCAGTCACCTGCGTTCGAATATGCCGGAGATCAAGCGGCTCAACTTCAACGTGGATACCTACCTCTTCGATCCACCCATCGACTCGTCGGACGTCTCCATCACCATCTGGCAGCAGATGGTTCAGGTGATCGAATCACACTACGACCGTTACGACGGTTTTGTGATCCTGCACGGCACCGATACCATGGCCTATACGGCTTCGGCCCTCAGCTTCATGCTGGAGAACCTGAACAAGCCCGTGATCCTCACCGGCTCACAACTGCCCATCGGCAAGTTGCGCACCGACGGCAAGGAGAACCTGATCACAGCACTGGAGATCGCTGCCGACAAGGATGAAACCGGACGTCCGGTGGTGCCGGAGCTCTGCATCTACATGCAGAAACTGTTGATGCGGGGCAACAGGACTACCAAGGTGAATGCCGACCATTTCAGTGCTTTCAACAGCCCCAACTACCCCTATCTGGCGGAGGCGGGACTGGATATACGCTACAACATATCTGCCATTCTCCAGCCGGATGCAGCTCGTCCGGTATGTTTTAATTATGAGCTGGACCGTTACATGGTGGTCTTGAAACTATTTCCCGGCATCAGTCGTGAAGTGGTGCGGGCACATCTCACCGTGCCCGGACTGAGAGGTGTGGTGCTGGAGACATATGGTATCGGCAATTCACCCATCAATCCCTGGTTTATGGAGTTGATCCGTGATGCCGTAGAGCGTGGCATCGTGGTGGTCAACGTCACGCAGTGCCTTTATGGATCGGTGGAGATGCACCGATACGAGAATGGACAACGACTCGAGAGGATCGGGGTGATCGGCGGCTACGACATCACCACCGAGGCGGCGTTGGCCAAGCTGATGGCTCTCTTTGGGAAAGGGTGCCGGCCCAATGAGGTGAAGGAGCTGATGTACCAGTCGTTGCGCGGAGAAATCACGGTGAGGAGATAATTCCTTTCATTATTTGACTCCTTTTTCTATCTTTGTTCTGCTCTAAACAGAATATGAACATTCCTGCCCGGCAATGATTAACCGGCTTTTGCCGCTCTTCCCGAATGCCGGCAGGGGTGAAACAGCTTATCTATGCAAAATCTTGACTACGGAATCATCGGCAACTGCCGTACAGCGGCACTGGTATCTAAAACGGGGAGCATCGACTGGTTCTGCCTGCCCGACTTCGACTCACCCTCCATCTTTGCAGCTCTGCTCGACAGGGAGAAAGGTGGCAGCTTTCACTTTGAGGTGTCGGCGGATTACCAGATCACGCAACGATACAACGGACATACCAATATCCTGCTGACCCGTTTCGAGTCGCCTGATCACGGCTTTATCGTTTTCGACTATATGCCGCGTTACACGACCGAGGCCAATCGCTATTACATGCCGCCCGAGATACACCGCTATATACGGGTCACCAAGGGACAACCGACGGTGCGCGTGGTCTACGACCCGCAGATCAACTACGCACGTGAGAAGGTGCGGCACGAGATAGGGGATCAATACATCAAGACACACTCGGAAGAGGACTCTGAAGACAAGGTCTACCTTTACTCCAGCCTCGACTTTGAGAAGGTGCTCAACCGCGAGGAGGTTGTACTGGAGGGACACCAGTTTTTCCTGCTCTCCTACAACCAGAAGCTGGTGACGGTGGATATCAACCGCATCCTGCTGGACTACGAGCGGACAAAGGTCTACTGGCTCAACTACGTAAATCGTTCACGAGAATATTATCAGTACAACGACATGATCAAGCGCAGCCTGCTGGTGCTCAAGCTGCTCTCCTACCAAAGCTCCGGGGCGATGCTGGCGGCAGCCACCACCAGCCTGCCGGAGAGCATCGGTGAGACCCGCAACTGGGATTACCGCTTCTGCTGGCTGCGCGATGCCTCCATGTCGATCGACACGCTGCTCTTTATGAAACAGCGTACCGCCGCGGAACGCTTCATCGGCTTCGTGAAGAAAATACTCAAGTCGTCGCGCGATGAGCCGATACAGATCATGTACGGCATCCGCGGCGAGCAAACGCTCACCGAAGAGACACTCGATCACCTGAGCGGTTACGAGCACTCACGCCCGGTGCGGATTGGCAACGCTGCTTACCACCAGGTACAGAACGACTCCATCGGCTACCTGATGGATGTGATCTACAAGTACTACCTCTACTTCCCCGGCACACTCGACGAGGTGGAGGAGATCTGGGAGATCATCAAGAACATGGTGCGCTCGGTGAAGGCAGCCTGGCACAAGCCGGACCGCAGCATATGGGAGTTCCGCACCCGGGAGATGCATTTCGTATTCTCCAAGGTGATGAGCTGGGTGGCTTTCGACAGGGCTTCCCTGATCGCGGAGCTGCTGCACAAGGACAGCTACGCCAGAAAGTGGCGCGATGAAGCCGAATCGATTCGCGCGGAGGTCCATGAGAATGGGTGGAACGAGGAGCTGCAATGCTTCACGCAGGCTTACGGCAACAGGGACTACGATTCGTCGCTGTTGCTGATGCAGTTTTACGATTTTATCGCCCCGGACGATGAGCGCTATGTGAAGACGGTGAAGGCGATCAAGGAGAACCTCTACCATGAGGGACTGATGTACCGCTACAAGGCGGAGGATGACTTTGGGGTGCCCACCTCCTCCTTCACCATTTGTACCTTCTGGCTGGTCGAGGCGCTCTTCATGATCGGCGAGCGGGAGGAGGCGAAGGAGATCTTCGAGAAGATGATCTCCTATTCGAACCATGTGGGGCTTTATAGTGAGGACCTCGACTTCCGTACCAAGCGGCAGTTGGGCAACTTCCCGCAGGCCTACTCGCACCTGGCGCTGATCAACACCGCGGTGCTCTTCTCCGAGGAGAAGGAGCTCTCCAAGTTTATACGCCCTTAAACAGGGTGTTAGGATGGGCCCTGATCAGATGCCTGCCGGATTGCCGGAGCGGCAGATGAGGGTGTGCCGGCGGTTATCTTTGCAAATGAGCCAGGGTAGTGGGTGTTGATAAAGTCGATCAGTTTCTCGCGCACGGCCACCCGCAGGTCCCAGTTGCGTGAGGAGTCGGCACTGCTCACCAGAACCCGCAGTTCCTTGAACCATTCCCTGCTGTCGGTCACCTGTATGTTCTGTGCCCTGCCATCCCAGTTGGGATCATCCTTCACGATGCGGGCCAGCTCCTCGCGCAACGGCTCCACCGGCAAGTCGTATGAGACATAGAGCATGGCGCTGCCCAGTATCTGCGAAGTGCTGCGCGTCCAGTTCTGTATCGGGTTGTTGAGGAAGTAATCGATTGGTACGATCAGCCTCCGCTCATCCCATATCCTCACCACAGCGTAGGTGATGTGTATCTCTTCCACGCGACCCCACTCCCCCTCGATCACCACCACGTCATCCAACCTGATGGGCTGTGTAAAGGCAATCTGGATGCCGGAGAAGATCTGTCCGAAGCTGCGCTGGGCGGCGAAGCCGATGATGATACCGGCCACACCGGCCGATGCCAGCAGGCTCATCCCGAGCTGTCTCACCTGCTCAATGGTCATCAGTGCAATGGCGATGAAGAGGAAGACGATGGTGACCACCATGATCCGTTCAATCATGTTCATCTGGGTGAGGCGCTTGCGCGCTTCCAGGTTGTTGGGGTTCTCGATGTCGAACTTCTTCTGCCAGTGGTGAAAGAGAGCCCTGACCACCTGTACCAGGATCCAGCCGACGATGAGGATCAGCATGATCTGGCTTATCTTGCGCAGCACGTTGTAGACCTGCTCCTCTTCGCTGAGCAGTCCGCTGAAAAGGTTGAGCAGCAGGGCGAAGATAAGCCATATGCCCGGAAGGGTGAAGAGTCGCACGATAAAGTCGTCCAGCACGCTTTTGCTATTGTGGACCCGTTTGCGCCACATTTTAATGATCTGCCTGTAGATCAGTGTCAGGATTCCAAAGAGTGTCAGGAAGAGTAACGCGATGAGAGGATAACGGAGAGGGCTTTCCGGTGAGATAAATTGATCGATAATTTCCATCTTGATTGTGCTGCTTTATTGTTGTATCAGTTTGGAGAGGAACGGTATCACGGAGGATTGAAGGGGGATGCGATACTTCGCCGCCGGTGAGAAGCTGCCCACCTTGATGCTGATACCGTCGGTCGGCAGGGCGCGGAACATATCCTCGTCGGTGGTGTCGTCACCAATCGCCAGCACGAAGTCGTAAGTGTCCTTCTCCAGGCGACGAATCACTTCACTTCCCTTGTTGTAATCGGGTGGTTTGATCTCTACAATCTTGTTGCCCGGCACAATTTGCAGGTTGAGTCGTGCACAGGGGCCAATCAGTGCATTGATCAACTGTTGTGCACGCAGCTCGGCCAGCCATACATCCACGTTGCGGTAATGCCATACCAGGGCTGCATCCTTCTGCTCCAGGTGCGAGCGGGGCGTCTTATCGATTGTGTGATGAATGATGTCGAGGATCTCTTCATCCCACTCGATCTCCTCCATTATATTGCGGTGCCACACTCCGTCATCTTTGTAAAAGACACCATGTTCAGCGGCAAAGTCGATAGGGAGCCCAGCGAACCACTTGTCCAGGATCTGGTGGTTGCGACCGCTGTTGATCACAACCTTGTTGTGCTTGTCAGCACTCATTCTTCTGATCAGTTCTAATAACTGTTCCGAGGGAATGGCATCTTCCGGTTTCCTGACGAAGGGTGAGAGGGTGCCATCATAGTCGAGTAGGATAAGTCGTGAAGAAGCCTCATCGTAGGCGCTCTTTATTTGGGTTAGCTGCCGCTTACCCACCACCTTCTGCAGGATCTCCCTGTTCTGTTCCTTGATGCTTCGAAGCTCTTTCACAAAATCGTTTGCCCAGCGCTTCACGGTGCGGGAGGCGATCCGTTTCTGCATCCGGCTCATTCGTTCCCTTTTCTCCTCTAACGGCATGGTGAGCGCCTGCAGGATCGCCTTCTCGATCTCATCCTTGTCGTTGGGGTTGATGATCAGTGCATCCTGCAATTCGATGGATGCGCCAGCCATTTCGCTGAGGATGAGTACACCCGGTTGATCCCGCTTGGCGGCGAGGTACTCTTTGGCTACCAGGTTCATCCCGTCACGCAATGGTGTTACCAGTGCGATGTCAGCGATGTCATACATGGCAATCAACTCCTCGAACGAGAAGCTGCGATAGAAGTAGAAGATGGGGCTCCAGCCCAGTCTGGCATACCTGCCGTTGATCTCGCCGATGGCCTGGTCTATCTTCGCTTTCAGCTCAGCATACATCTCCACGTTGTCGCGTGAGGGAACCACGATCATGGCCAGTGACACCTGCTCGTGGTATTCAGGGTTGTTTTCCAGGAACTGGGCGTACCCGTCGAGCCGGTGCAGGATCCCCTTGCTGTAGTCGAGGCGGTCCACCGAAAGGATCACCTGCTTGTCTGACAGCTTTTCCCTGAGCATGGCCGATTTCTCGCGTACCGCAGGCAATGCGGGTGCCTCGTGGTACTGCTCATAGTTGATTCCCATGGGGAAGGCATCCACATGTACAATCCGCTCCTTGAGGGTGATCTCGTCGAGGTTGCAGTTCAGGTTGAGCACGCGGTAGATGGCACTGATGAAGTGACGCATGTAGTCGTGCGTGTGAAAGCCGATCAAGTCGGCTCCCAACAATCCTTCCAGCACCTCCTCCCGTTCGGGGAGTACCCTGAAGAGCTCATAGGAGGGGAAGGGTATGTGGTGGAAGTAACCGATGCTGGTAGCCGGTTTCCGGTCGCGTATCATCTTCGGCAGCAGCATCAGCTGGTAGTCCTGTACCCACACGATGTCATCGTTCTCGATGAAAGGGAGCGACTCCCGGCTGAAGAGGGCGTTCACCTCGCGGTATGCTGCCCAGTACTCCGCCTTGTATTCAATATAAGAGAAGAAATAGTGGCAGAGGGGCCAGATGGTGCTGTTGCTGTACCCCTCGTAGTAGTTGCTGATCTGTTCGTCACTCAGGAAAACCGGATGGAAGTTGAGCTCGTGAAGCTTTTCGGTGATCTCTTGTCTCTCCGTTTCATCGTCGGTGTGGATGCCGGGCCAGCCAACCCAATACTTCTCAGCTTTGGTCTCCAGTGATCCGAGACCGGTAGCCAGTCCTCCTTCACTGCGTTCAATGGTGAATCCCTCTTCTGAACGTTCAATTTTTACCGGTAGCCTGTTGGCAATGATTACAATCTTCATATGGTCTTTGTTGTATTTGTTTCAATTGTGAATGTCGCATCAGTATCATCTGTATTGTTTGCCCCTCAGCATCGATTTATTTCAAAGGATCAAACATGATGATGTGGTCTGAATCCCCTGTGGTTGATAAAAGGTCAGTATGCCCTGACAATTGAAGAGGCATGAGATGCAATGATACGTTATTATAACATTCACATGCCGGTAAAGATTAAAAATTAATATATTTTAAATTTTCTCCTGAGGAATGGGGTGACGAGAGTGAACAAAAAGCGAGCATCTTTTGTTGTTTCCGCTTTTTTATCGTAATTTCGTAGTCCGAAGCCCAATAAATTAGCACATTATTAACTAAAATTTAACATTTTTAGTAAACATATCATTATGGCAAAACAGAAAAATTATTTGACCTGCGACGGGAATCAGGCTGCTGCACACATCGCCTACATGTTCAGCGAGGTGGCTGCAATCTACCCGATCACACCCTCCTCCACCATGGCGGAGTATGTGGATGAGTGGGCAGCTGCCGGGAGGAAAAACATCTTCGGGCAGCCAGTCCTGGTGCAGGAAATGCAATCGGAAGCGGGAGCTGCCGGGGCCATGCACGGATCGTTGCAGGCCGGCGCCCTCACCTCCACCTTTACCGCCTCACAGGGACTGCTGCTGATGCTGCCCAACATGTATAAGATGGCAGGGGAGTTGCTTCCGGGTGTCTTTCATGTGTCGGCACGAGCATTGGCATCGCATGCCCTTTCCATCTTCGGTGATCATCAGGATGTGATGGCTGCACGCCCCACCGGCTTCGCCCTCTTTGCTACCGGTTCGGTGCAGGAGGTGATGGACATGTCGGCGGTAGCACACCTGGCAGCAATTGAGAGTCGTATCCCCTTCCTTCATTTCTTCGACGGATTCCGCACTTCACACGAGATCCAGAAGATTGAAGCATTGACGAACGACGACCTGGCACCGCTGATCAATCAGGAAGCACTCAAAGGATTCCGCGACAGGGCCCTCTCGCCCGATGCACCCGTGACACGCGGAACAGCACAGAACGACGATATTTATTTCCAGGCACGCGAAGCCTCCAACCCATTCTATGCCAATGTGCCGGACGTGGTGGAGAAGTATCTGGATAAGTTGGCAGCCGTCACAGGCCGCAAGTATGGATTGTTCGACTACTACGGTGATCCGGAAGCGGAACGGGTGGTGATCGCCATGGGCTCTGTTACGGAAACCATCCGTGAGGTTGTGGATCATCTCACCGCCAAGGGTGAGAAGGTGGGTGTGGTAGCTGTACACCTTTACCGCCCCTTCAAGGCATC
Organism: Dysgonomonadaceae bacterium zrk40; assembly: GCA_016916535.1. Lineage (NCBI taxonomy): Bacteria > Pseudomonadati > Bacteroidota > Bacteroidia > Bacteroidales > Dysgonomonadaceae > Dysgonomonadaceae bacterium zrk40. The sequence continues at coordinate 949,681 of CP070276.1, read as the reverse complement.
CGCCTTCCTCTCGGCAGTACCAGCCACTGCGAAAAGGATTGCGGTGCTCGACCGCACCAAGGAGCCGGGAGCTACCGGTCAGCCGCTATACCTGGATGTGAAGGACTGCTACTTTGGCAAGGAGAATGCACCGGAGGTGGTGGGCGGTATCTACGGTCTTTCATCGAAAGATACTACTCCCTCACAGATCCTCTCGGTATTCGAGAATCTCTCGATGAACCTGCCGAAGAATGATTTCACCATCGGCATCGTGGACGATGTCACTTTCAAGTCGCTCCCCATGAAGGAGGAGGTTGCGATGGATGAGACCACCTATGAGGCCAAGTTTTACGGGTTGGGTTCTGATGGTACCGTTGGTGCCAACAAGAATTCGATCAAGATCATTGGTGACAACACCGACAAATATGTGCAGGCATACTTTGCCTACGACTCCAAGAAGTCGGGCGGTTTCACCTGTTCACACCTACGTTTTGGCGACAATGCCATCCGTTCCACCTATCTGGTGAACACTCCCAATTTCGTGGCATGCCATGTGCCGGCCTATCTGCATCTTTATGATGTGACCAAGGGATTGAAGAAGAACGGTACTTTCCTGCTGAACTCAGTATGGCCCAAAGAAGAGGTGGCCAACCACCTGCCCGACAATGTGAAGCGCTACTTCGCGTTGAACAACATTCGCTTCTATATCATCAATGCGACGGTAATAGCTGATGAAATTGGCCTGGGCAACCGTACCAACACCATCCTGCAATCGGCATTCTTCAAGATCTCGAACGTGATCCCCTACGACCAGGCGGTGGAGCAGATGAAGAAATTCATTGTGAAGTCCTACGGAAAGAAGGGTGAAGAGGTGGTGAAGATGAACTTTGCTGCCGTTGATCGCGGTGGTGACGTGGAAGAGGTAGAGGTGCTGCCAGAATGGGCAACGCTGGGTGTTGTTGAGACAACAACCGATGATGCTCCTGCCTTTATCCATCAGGTGGTACGTCCCGTGAACGCTCAGCGCGGGTATGACCTTCCGGTGTCTGCTTTCACTGGACGTGAGGACGGAACTTGGGAGCAGGGGACTACAGCATTCGAGAAGCGTGGTGTAGCTGCCAGCGTACCTGTATGGAATCCTGATACTTGTATTCAGTGTAACCAATGTGCCTATGTGTGCCCCCACGCCACAATTCGTCCGTTTGTACTCGATGAATCGGAACAGCAGGGTCTGGGTGAAGGCGTTGAGTTGCTAAAGGCACAGGGTAAGCAACTGTCCGGAATGGCTTTCCGCATTCAGGTCGACGTGCTCGACTGTCTCGGTTGCGGCAACTGCGTTGATGTGTGTCCCGGCAAGAAGGGCGAGAAGGCACTTGAGATGGTGCCGATCGGTACGCAGTATGACAACCAGCAGAACTGGGATTACATGGTGAAGAATGTCTCCAGCAAGGCGCACCTGGTCGATGTGACGCTGAACGTGAAGAATACACAGTTCGCCAAACCGCTCTTTGAGTTCTCCGGAGCCTGTTCCGGTTGTGGAGAAACGCCCTACATCAAGCTGATCACACAGCTCTATGGCGACCGGATGATGATTGCCAACGCCACCGGATGTTCCTCCATCTATGGAGCTTCCGCACCGGCTACCCCCTACACCACGAACGAGGAGGGCAAGGGTCCCTCATGGGCCAACTCGCTCTTTGAGGACAATGCCGAGTTCGGTTATGGTTTCGTTATTGCACACAACAGCATGCGCAACCACCTCAGCGAGCTGATGCAGAAAGGTCTTGCATCCGATGACTTCACCGCAGAACAGAAAGATCTCTTTACCCAATGGCTGGAGAAGAAAGCTGATGCAGAGGGATCGAAAGAAGCTTCTGCACAGCTGGTGGCTGCCCTCACAGGAGTCAATCATCCCGTGGCACAGGAGATCCTCTCGATGGAAAAGTACCTCACCAAGAAATCGATCTGGGTGTTTGGTGGTGACGGCTGGGCCTATGACATCGGCTTCGGCGGTCTCGACCATGTGCTGGCCAGCGGTCAGGATATCAACATCCTGGTGCTCGACACAGAAGTCTACTCCAACACCGGAGGTCAGTCTTCCAAGTCCACACCAACGGCTGCGGTAGCCAAGTTCGCGGCAGCGGGCAAGCGGATCCGCAAGAAGGATCTAGGCATGATCGCCGCCACCTATGGCTACGTTTACGTTGCACAGGTAGCAATGGGTGCCAACCAGTCGCACTACCTCAAGGCCTTGAAAGAGGCGGAGTCCTATCACGGTCCCTCCATCATCATCGCCTACTCGCCCTGTATCAGCCATGGACTGAAAAAGGGTATGGGTACTGCACAGTCGGAAGAGAAAGCAGCGGTAGAATGCGGTTACTGGCACCTCTGGCGCTATGATCCGCGCCTGGAAGATGAAGGGAAGAACCCGTTCCAACTCGACAGCAAGGAACCGGACTGGAGCAAGTTCCGCGACTTCCTGATGGGAGAGGTGCGTTACACGCAGCTGATCAAGTCTTTCCCCCGTCAGGCCGACGAGCTGTTCGATGCAGCCCGTGATAACGCGCAATGGCGTTATCGCTCCTACCAGCGGATGGCTGCGGCGCACTATGGTGAGCCGGCCGGAGAAGCGGTAGGGACTGTTGAGGAATAAAACTGATAATAACGATCATACACTTTGATTCCGGTGGTGTTGCTTTGATGTGACACCACCGGTTTTTTTTGCATCAACGTGATGGTTTTGAAGATGAAATACTGAATGACAGAAATGATTCTTTCACCGGGAAATAGTTGTATCTTTGCAGTGAAAAGAAGGACTCTGATATCGCTGTTTTGGGATGTGAATGCCCTAGACCGATATCGGAAATCCGGTACTCAAAATTACTTTTATGAAGATTCAAATCATCAACGGTCCCAACCTGAACCTGCTGGGTCTCCGTGAACCGGAGACCTATGGCAGCCAATCTTTTGATCACTACCTGGACAGATTGCAGGCTGCTTACCCTGCTGTCACTCTCACTGTTTACCAGTCGAATGTGGAAGGGGAGTTGATCAACAAGATCCAGGAGGCAGGTTATGGAAGCGATGGCATCATCCTCAATGCCGGGGGCTACACCCACACCTCTGTGGCCATGCGTGATGCGATCAAAGCCGTGCCCGCACCGGTTGTGGAGGTGCATATCTCCAACGTACATGCCAGGGAAGAGTTCCGTCACCACTCCCTGCTGTCGGCCGTCTGCCGCGGTGTGATAGCCGGGTTTGGCCTCGACTCCTATCGACTGGCTTTGGAAGCGTTACTGGAAGCAAACAAAAAGTAAATCCAAACGTTACATAAATTGAACAATCCAAAAGAAATATATGCTTAAACAAACTAAGATCATCGCTACCATTTCCGACAAGCGATGCGACGTGCCTTTTCTCCGTGAACTGTTTGAGGCAGGAATGAATGTGGTGCGGCTTAACTCAGCACACCTCGATGAAGAGGGTTTTTTGAAAATCATCAACAACACCCGTGAGGTATCAAACCGTATTGCTATTCTTGTAGACACCAAGGGCCCTGAGATACGGACTACCGTTGCCGAAAACCCCATTGATCTCAAGACGGGCGACCAGGTGAAGATTGTTGGCAATCCTGCCGGCATCTCCACACGCGAAACCATCTGCATCTCCTATCCCAACATCACGGAAGAGATGAAGGTGGGCGATGATATCCTGATTGATGATGGTGAGATTGATCTGAAGGTGATCGCCGTCACTCCCGGTTACCTGCTCTGTAGTGCCCAGAACGACGGCACCGTGGGGAGCCGCAAGAGTGTTAACATCCCCGGTGTGCGCATCAGTCTGCCGGCCATCACAGAACGAGATCGTGAGTTTATTGCATTGTCAGTCAAACATGATGTCGATTTCATTGCCCACTCATTCGTGCGCAGCAAAGCTGATGTGATAGCGGTACAGGAGATCCTCGACGAGTTGAAGAGTCCGATCAAGATCATCGCTAAGATTGAGAACCAGGAGGGCGTGGACAATGCCGATGAGATCCTGGATGTGGCCTTCGGCATCATGGTTGCCCGTGGCGACCTGGGCATCGAAGTGCCGCAGGAGAAGATCCCCGGCATTCAGCGGGTGCTGATCAAACAGGCAGTACAACACAAGAAGCCGGTGATCGTGGCCACGCAGATGCTTCACTCCATGATTCACAACCCTCGTCCCACAAGGGCGGAGATCACCGATATCGCCAACGCCATCTATTACCGTACCGATGCTGTGATGCTCAGTGGTGAGACCGCTTATGGCAAGTATCCTGTTGAGGCGGTGCGCACCATGACCAAAACTGCTTACGAAGCTGAGAAGACCAAGCTGGCTGAGAACGACATCAGGGTGCCATACGTGCAATATGATGACCGTGAGGTGACTGAGTTCTTAGCCAAACAGGCGGTTAAAGCTACTATGCGGATGAACGTAAAGGCAATCGTGACCGACAGTCATACCGGACGTACGGCACGCGTGCTGGCAGCCTTCCGCGGCAAGAGCACTGTATATGCCATTGCCACCTCTGAGCGACTCGCTCGGGAGCTGGCGCTTTCATATGGTGTATGGGCAGAGTATCAACAGGGTAAGGGTGATGGCAACACCAAGGAGAGCCGTAGAGCATACTTTGTGGCTGCCATCAAGCGCTTGCTGGAGAGGGGACTGATTGAACGCAAAGATCGTGTGGCCTACCTGGGCGGTAGCTTTGGTGAAGTGGGAGGAACAACCTACCTGGAGATCATCGAGGCATGGCGCATCATGGAAGCGAAGGAGAAGTATAACCTGCCGGATTACACCGAGTAATCCATAGCAAGTTCTTTGCAGGGCATATGATCAATACCGATCCCATGGATGCGTATCTGCTTCGTCACATCGATGAGGAGCCTGAACTGTTGCGGGAGATTCACCGTGAAACACATCTGAAGCTGCTGCACGGTTATATGGTTTCGGGACATCTCCAGGGTAGGGTGTTGAAAATGCTGGTGCAGATGATAGGTCCCTCCCGTGTGCTTGAGATTGGCACCTATACCGGCTATTCGGCACTCTGCATCGCCGAGGGACTGGAGGAGGGAGCCGAGTTGCATACCATCGAGATCGATGATGAGCTGGAGGAGATGATTCGTCGCAATTTCAAGCGCTCAAAACATGGGGAGCGCATTACACTTCACATTGGAGATGCGGAAGAGCTGCTGCCGCAGTTTGAAGATGATTCCTTCGATCTGGCCTTCATCGATGGAGACAAGCGGAACTATTGGTCGGTCTATGAGGCAACACTGCCGAAGGTCAAAAAGGGTGGGTTTCTCCTGGCTGACAATACCCTCTGGCATGGCAAGGTGCTTGAAACAGCAGGATCAGCCGACAGGCAGACACTGGGGATACAGGAGTTTAACGAACGACTGGCAGCCGACAGCCGTGTAGAGAAGGTGATCATACCTCTCCGCGACGGATTGACGCTGATCAGGAAAAAATAAAACATGATGGAATCGAACAGACAACAGAAAATAAACCGGTTGATCCAGAAAGAACTGAGCGAGATCTTCCTGCTGGAAACAAAGAAGATGCATGGCGTCTTCATCTCGGTGACCAACGTGAGGGTCTCCCCCGACCTGGGTATTGCACACGCCTATCTCAGCATCTTCCCCTCAGAAAATGCAGAGACGCTGATCACCAATATCAACGACAACGTGAAGTCATTGCGTTACGACCTGGGAAAGCGGGTGGGTAAGCAGCTGCGGGTGATACCCGAACTCACCTTTCACCTGGACGACTCGCTCGACTATATCGAGAACATTGACCGATTGCTTAAAAACGATTAACCAGGCAGATTGAATCTATCCCTATTCATAGCGCGCCGGTATCTTTTTGCCCGGAAATCACACAATGCCATCAATGTGATCTCCGCCATCTCTGTTTGCGGCATTGCCATTGCCACCATGGCCATGGTGACGGTGCTTTCTGTCTTTAATGGTTTCGGGGGTATCGTGGAGGGACTCTTCAGTGCCTTTGACCCCCATCTCAAGATTACGGCAAGGGAAGGGAAAGTATTCAGTTACAACACTCCTGCATTTGACAAGTTGTTACAGCTCCCGACGATAATGACCGTTTCCGAGTCGCTTGAAGAAAATGCATTGTTCAAGTTCGAGGATCAGCAGGTACCGGTACGGGTGAAAGGAGTGCCCGAGGAGTTTCGTCTGATGACCGACATGGAACGGCTTATGGTGGATGGTGCCTTTCGCCTGCAGGAAGATGTGGTCAACTACACAACGCTTGGCGCGGGATTAGCCGCCACGCTAGGTGCCCGCCCCGGCTTCATCAACCCTGTGGAGATCTATGCTCCGCGACGTGATGCACGGGTCAATCTGGCCAACCCATCAGCCGCATTCAGGATTGGATATGCACAGATTGGGGGTGTTTTCACCCTTAACCAGCCGGAAGTGGATGAGCAGATGGCCATCATCCCCATCTCTCTGGCGCGTGAGCTCTTCAGCTATGAGGATGAGGTCACCTCCCTCGATATCATGCTTACTGCCGATGCGTCGGTGAAGAAAACAAAAAAGCAAATTGAACGATTCCTGGGTGATGATTTTCTGGTGGAGGATCGCTATGAGCAACAACGTGAGTCGTTCCGGATGCTTCAGATCGAGAAATGGGTCACCTTCCTGATTCTGGTTTTTATTCTGCTGATTGCCGTTTTCAATGTCGTGGGGTCTCTCTCCATGCTGATCGTTGAAAAGCGAGCCGACATCCGCAGCCTGCAGCATATGGGTGCTTCCAATCGCCTCGTGGCCCGTATCTTCCTTTACGAAGGTTGGCTCATCACCTTTATCGGCATCATCAGCGGAATGGTGGCGGGACTCGCGCTCTGCCTCCTCCAGCAGCACTTTGGCCTGTTGCGCCTGAGCAATGTGCCGGGCGCCTACATCATCGATGCCTATCCTGTGATCGTGAATTTTGTTGACCTGCTGGTGGTCTTTGGTGTGGTGAGCCTGATCGGAATCCTCACGGTGCTCTACCCGGTGAATAACCTGAGGAAACAGCTGTCGGCTGTCACTTATCAGTTGTAAGCAGGTAATTCTAACCTTGTGAATGCATACAAAGAAAAGAGAAACATAATATGAAAATTGCTGTAGTTGGAACGGGGTACGTGGGACTGGTCTCAGGTGCCTGCTTTGCGGAGATGGGTGTGGATGTAACCTGCGTTGACATCGACCGGAAAAAGATAGAAGGATTGAATCAGGGCGTGATTCCCATCTATGAGCCCGGACTCAACAGGATTGTAGAACGGAACCGCGAGGCGGAGCGACTTCACTTCACCACTGATCTTTCATCGGTGATCAACCAAATGTCAATCGTTTTTATCGCTGTGGGAACACCTTCCGACGAGGGGGGCAACGCCGATCTCTCCTATGTGATGAAGGTTGCTGAGACCATAGCAGATCACATTACCAAACCTTTGCTGATTGTCACCAAAAGCACCGTGCCGGTGGGTACCTCACACCGCATCCGTGACCTGGTGCGGCAGCGACTCGACAACAGGGGACTGCAGGACCTGTTTTTCGATGTAGCCTCCAATCCTGAGTTCCTGAAAGAGGGTGCCGCCATCAATGACTTCATGAGCCCCGACCGTGTGGTGGTGGGCGTGGAGAGCGAACGGGCCAAAGAGCTGATGACGAAGCTATACCGCCCCTTCCTGCTCAACAACTTCCGGGTAATCTTCATGGACATCCTCTCCTCAGAGATGACCAAATATGCCTCCAACGCGATGCTGGCCACGCGTATCAGCTTCATGAACGACATTGCCAACCTCTGCGAGCGGGTGGGAGCCGACGTGAACATGGTGCGACGGGGCATGGGTAGTGACTCCCGCATCGGACGCAGCTTTCTCTACCCCGGGTGCGGTTACGGCGGCAGCTGTTTCCCTAAGGATATACGCGCCCTAATCAGCGTGGCCGAGGGGGTAGGTTATGAGATGAAACTGCTCAAGGCGGTGGAGGAGGTGAACAACCAACAGAAAAACATCCTCTTTGAGAAGTTTGCAAAACATTTTAACGGAGAGCTGAAGGGGCTGACGGTTGCCGTCTGGGGGCTCTCCTTTAAGCCGGAGACCGATGACGTACGTGATGCTCCCTCACTCACACTGATCCGCAGCCTGCTTGATGCCGGTGTCACTATCCGCACCTACGATCCGGCAGCAATTGAAGAGGCTCGCCACCTACTGGGTGATGCTGTCTACTACGCCAATGACATCTACGATGCGGCGCTCGATGCAGATGCATTGATCGTACCCACCGAGTGGAAAGAATTCCGCCTGCCAAACTGGGACGTTTTGAAGAAGATCATGCGGTGCCACGTGGTGATAGACGGCCGCAACATCTACAATGGCCCGGAACTGACTTCTCTTGGTTTCGCCTACCACGGGATCGGGCAGAAATGACGCCTCAAGTTACTGCATCCGGAGCAGGTTGAAAGATTATTTCGAAAAAGCCAACGAAATGCTTTCAATCCCCCCGCAATTTTGGTAATTTTGATTCCGAATTTAGGAATGGAAGATTCGGGAAGATGGAACAAACAAGTCGTATAGGTTTTGACAACGAGAAATACCTACAGGAACAGAGCAAAGCTATCCTGGAAAGAGTCAATCAGTTTAGCGATAAATTATACCTTGAATTTGGAGGTAAAATCCTGTACGATTACCATGCGTCGCGTGTGCTGCCGGGCTTTGCCCCGAACGTGAAGATTCGTTTGTTGCAGAACCTCAAGGATCAGGTAGATGTCATCATGTGCGTTTTTGCCGGAGACATCGAAAGAAACAAGATCAGGGCCGATTTTGGAATCACCTACGATGTGGATGTACTGAAAAGCATTGATGACCTGAAATGGTACGGGATTCATGTGGCCGCGGTGGTGATCACCCGTTTTGAGGGTCAGCCTGCTGCTACTGTATTCAAGAACAAGCTTGAACTGAAAGGAATCAGGGTTTACCTGCACCACCCCACCAAAGGGTATCCCAAGAATGTGGAGCTGATTGTCAGCGACGAGGGATATGGTGCCAACGAATACATCGAAACCACGAAGCCGATTGTCGTACTGACCGGACCCGGTCCGGGAAGTGGCAAGCTGGCTACCGCACTGGGCAATTTATACCACGACATCAAAAAGGGACTGAAAGCCGGGTACGCCAAATTTGAAACTTTTCCTGTATGGGATCTGCCGGCCGATCATTTGGTGAACGTTGCCTACGAAGCGGCAACAGCCGATCTGAGGGATGTGAACATGATTGATACGCATCACCTGAAAGCCTATGGCGTGAAAGTTGTGAACTACAACCGAGACATAGAGGCGTTTGGGTTGTTGAAAAAGATGCTGGAAAAGATCACCGGGTCAACATCGGTCTACTTGTCTCCCACCGATATGGGTGTGAACCGTATCAGTTCAGGGATCATCGACGACAAGATATGTCAGGATGCTGCCTATCAGGAGATTATTCGCCGACACCTGAGAAGTTTCGTGGAATATGCCACGGGAAGAGCTGGGAAAGATACGGTGAACCGCAACACCGAGATCATGGACAAAGTAGGGGCCAAAGATGAAGACCGTCTGGTGGTTGAGCCCGCCCGCCGGGCAGCGAAAGATGCCGAACTCAACGAGAAGGGGTATGGCGGCATCTATTGCGGTGCTGCCATTGAATTGCATGACGGTACCATTGTCACAGGTAAGAACTCCACTTTGCTGCACGCCTCCTCCAGCATGATTCTCAATGCGACCAAACATCTGGCCGGGTTGCCCGACAGTATGATCCTCCTTCCGGAGAACATCATTGACTCGGTCACGCATCTGAAGAAGAATATCCTGAACGGTAAAAATGTCAGCCTGGATGTGGAAGAGACGTTGATTGCCCTCTCCATCAGTGCGATATCAAACCCTGCAGCTCAAATGGCCCTGCACAAGCTCACCGAGTTGAACAACTGTGAGATGCACTCCTCTCACATCCCCACACCCGGGGATGAAGCAGGTCTCCGGAAATTGAAAATTAATTTTACCTGCGATCCTCTTTTCTCCAGCAAGCGGCTCTTCGTGAGTGAATAAGGAGAGATTGAACTCCATGCCACAGATATATTCATTGCCCGCATACCGTTGATCCCAAATAGTAGCTGCATTCTACTTTTTATATTTCATTTTTCCTGCGGATTGAGGTGTTATGTTTCATTCGAGATACTATGAATTGCCTACCCTTTTGATTTATTAAAGCCGTTTTTTGAAACAATTATGGGAAGAATTTGTTTTGAATTTGTTATATTTGTTCTTTCACCGAAGATTCAGTGCATAAAAAATGAGAAAAGGAGTCGCCATACTGCTGACAATGATCATGCTGCTGACCGGCATCCAGCCGGTGCTCTCGCTGCATCTCTGCGGAGGTAACCTCTTCTCTGTCTCCCTGGTTGAAGAGGTTGCACCTTTGACCTGCTGTGACATTCCGGAGACGGCTACACCGGAAAACTCTCCTGCTTTTTCTACCTATCATGCCGATTGCTGTGACTTCCAGTCGCTGGAACTCTCCACGGATGATTTCAGTCACGAGGTTGATCAGCAGAACCATCGCAGCCAGACACCCGTCACCGTTCCCCTCTGGGCAGTGATCCGGTCGCTCCTCCATCAGGTTCTTCCCGACGAACCCCAACCTCTGCTGCAACTCTACCCACCTGCCGGTTTGGGCAGGCTCACCACCAACTTGCTCACCCTGATCTGTATCTACCGACTTTGATTTGTCCGGGTTGCTGAGAGGCAACCACCCCTTGTGTCATACTTGTAATCCCAATTGCAGGATCAATTCCTCATGTGTACAAATCAAAATATTTCATCATGCTTCAAAAAGTTATTCATTACCTGTTACACAATAGGCTGATCACAATGTTGTTACTCCTCGTGATCATCGTATGGGGCATCTCCACGGCTCCCTTTAACTGGTATAGCCTGTTGCCACGTGATCCGGTGCCTGTGGATGCCATCCCCGACCTGGGTGACAACCAACAGATCGTTGCCACAGAGTGGATGGGGCGCTCACCCAAAGATATCCAGGATCAGATCACCTATCCGCTGACCACCTCACTGCTCGGTATTCCCGGTGTAAAGACCATCCGCAGTACCTCCATGTTCGGGATGTCGTTTATCTACATCATATTTGATGAGGAGATCGAATTCTACTGGAGTCGTTCGCGCATTCTGGAAAAATTGAATTCACTGCCATCGGGAACATTACCCGAAGGAGTACAACCCAGCCTGGGACCCGATGCAACTGCCCTGGGCCAGATATACTGGTACACGCTGGAAGGCAGAAATCCCGATACGGGTGAACCCACCGGTGGTTGGGGTCCCGACGAGTTGAGAACCGTTCAGGATTTCTACGCAAAGTATACGCTTTCATCGGCTGAGGGTGTGGCCGAAGTGGCCTCTGTAGGTGGCTTTGTGAAAGAATACCAGGTGGAGATCAACCCGAACTCCATGCGCGCCTACAACCTCTCCATCATGGATGTGATGAATGCCATACAGAAGAGCAATCTCGATATTGGTGCAGAGACGGTGGAGGTTAATAAGGTAGAATACCTCGTCCGTGGGCTGGGATACATCAAAAATGTATCAGATCTCGAAGAGGCGGTCATTACGGTCCGCAATGGAGTGCCGATAAAAATCAAAGATGTGGCCTTTGTCAATCTCGGCCCTGCAACGCGGCGCGGCGGCCTCGACAAGGAAGGTGTGGAAGCTGTAGGTGGCGTGGTTGTGGCACGTTACGGATCCAATCCGCTGGAGGTGATCAACAATGTGAAGGAGAAGATCTCGGAAATGGAAGCCGGATTACCCCAGAAGATACTGCCTGACGGCACCGTCTCGAAAGTCACCGTCGTTCCGTTTTACGACAGGACCAGCGTGATCCATGAGACCATCGGCACGCTGGAGACCGCGCTGACCCATGAGACGCTCATTGCCATAATCGTGGTCATCGTTATCATTTTGAACCTCAGGGCATCGATCGTTATCTCCAGTATACTTCCCGTGGGGGTGCTGGCTGCTTTTATCATCATGCGATATGCGGGCATTGATGCTAATATAGTGGCATTATCGGGTATCGCCATCGCCATCGGGATTATGATTGATATCGGTGTGGTCTTTGTCGAGAACATCATCCGACACATGGAGATGGAGGAGAACAAGGGCATTCGAAAGGGAAAAGCGTTCACCAATCTGATATACACGAGTGTAAGTGAAGTATCGGGAGCAGTGCTCACCGCGCAGCTCACCACTGTCGTCAGTTTCCTCCCTGTCTTTTTTCTGGAAGCTCAGGAGGGCAAACTCTTCACGCCGTTGGCCTTTACCAAGACCTTCGCACTCATCTCCGCCTACCTCCTTGGAATCGCAGTACTCCCCACACTCTTCTATTACATCTTCTCAATCAGGATCACTTCCAAGAAAGTACTCCAATGGGCCAATATCTTGTTGGCTGTTGCCGGCATGACGCTGGTAATTGTCACCGGCTACGGCCTTTATATTGCATTCACACTGTTCGCACTGAACAACTTGTTTGCCCCACGGTGGAAGAACCCGCGAATACCCACTTTCCTCAATATCGGGATTTCCCTGCTGGCGGTAGTCTACCTGCTAACGATGGAATGGCTGCCCATGGGCACACAGACAGGTCTACCCCGCAACCTGTTGTTCGTGATCCTGATTATCGCGCTCATTCTCTCGCTTCTCTGGCTGTTGGTGATCTATTATGAAAAGATTCTGCGTTGGAGCCTGGCCAACCGGTGGAAGTTCATGACACTGCCTATCGCAACGGTACTTTTTGGACTGGTCATCTGGATGGGTTTCGACAAGACATTCGGTATGGTGGCAAAAGGTTTTGAAACAGTGGGTTGGGGTACTTTCCGACAGACCGGTTTCTGGCAGACAGCCAGTCACCGTTTTCCGGGAATCGGACAGGAGTTTATGCCCAGCCTCAACGAGGGATCCTTCCTGCTGATGCCAACCAGCATGCCCCATACGGGGATTGAGCAGAACCAGCAATATATTGAAATACTGGACAAGCGAATCAGCCATATTCCGGAAGTGGAGACGACCGTCGGCAAATGGGGACGGGTCAATTCGGCACTCGATCCGGCACCAACCCAGATGTTCGAGAACACGATCATCTACCGTCCCGAATATATCCTGGATGAAGACGGTAACCGGCAACGTTTCAAGGTCAACCGGAAAGGAGAATTTATCCTGATCGACCAGACAACCTATGATCCGGAAGAGGGATTCAGGCTCATACCCGTGGATAGCCTGGTTCCCGACAGAAGGGGTGATTACTTCAGGCAATGGCGTCCTGAAATTAGGAATGAAGATGACATCTGGCAGGAGATCATCAATGTATCTCATATCGCCGGCCTGACATCGGCACCGAAGCTGCAACCCATTGAAGCACGTACCGTGATGCTCTCTACCGGCATGCGTGCACCGATGGGTGTGAAGGTGTCGGGGCCCGACCTGGAGTCGATCGAGCAAGGTGGCAAGATACTGGAAGCCGCTTTGAAACAGGTGCCTTCTGTCCTCTCTTCCACTGTATTCTACGACCGCGCTGTGGGAGCCCCTTACATCGAAATCAAGCTGAACCGGCAGCATATGGCCCGATACGGTATCACGGTGGCCGACCTGCAGGATGTGATTGGGGCGGCAGTAGGAGGCATGCCGTTAACAACCACGGTTGAGGGACGTGAGCGTTTTCCCGTACGCTTGCGCTATCCGCGTGAACTGAGAGAGAACCCCGATGAGTTGGCGCGGCTGATTATACCCACAGCAACCGGGGCGCAGATACCATTGGGAGAAGTGGCGGAGATCGAATATACCCGCGGTGCTCAGATGATCCAGAGTGAAAATACGTTCCTGGTAGGTTATGTGATTTTTGACAAGGTGGTTGGCAAGGCCGAGGTAGATGTGGTGAAAGAGGCCGATGCGATGTTACAGGCGAAACTGCGCAACGGTGAGATCAACCTGCCCCATGGGGTCTCCTATACCTTCGCCGGCAACTACGAACAGCAGGCCCGTGCTTCAAAGCGACTGATGATCATTATACCTATTGCTTTGCTCATCATCCTGCTCATCCTCTATTTTCAGTTCAAAACGGTGACTGCCTCGCTGATTCACTTTTCGGGGGTTTTCGTCGCACTGTCCGGAGGATTCATCCTTCTATGGCTGTACGGTGAACCGTGGTTTATGAATTTTTCGGTTGCCGGTGTCAATATCCGTGATATGTTCAGCATGCATCCCATCAACCTCAGTATTGCCGTGTGGGTAGGGTTTATCGCCCTCTTTGGCATTGCCACTGATGATGGGGTGCTGATGGGAACCTATATCCACGATACCTTCCTGGAAAGAGACCCGCAGACAAGGGAGGAGATCAGGGAAGCGGTTGTCCACGCTGGTTTAAAGAGGGTCCGCCCGGCAGTGATGACCACTGCCACCACGCTGATTGCACTCCTGCCGGTGCTGACTTCCACGGGCAAGGGATCCGAGATCATGATTCCCATGTCTATCCCCACCTTTGGCGGGATGCTGATCCAGTCGATGACCATGTTTATCGTACCCATCCTTCAATGCTGGTGGCGGGAAGGCGCGATCCGGAAAAAAGAAAAACAACAAGCTAAAACGACAGATTATGAAACCATATAACCTCTTCGGCCTCCTCCTGGTGGTGCTGGGACTCATGGGTCCCCACCTTCTAATGGCACAAACACCCGATTCACTCGACCGTTACCTGGAAACAGCGGCGATGAACAATCCCGGTCTGAATGCCGATTTCCTGGCCTATAAGGCATCATTGGAAAAGGTGCCGCAGGCCGGTGCCTGGTCCGATCCCAGGCTGGACATCGGCTTTTTCCTGAAGCCGATGGATATTGTGGGGGGGCGCCAGATAGCCGATTTCACCCTGATGCAGATGTTCCCCTGGTTCGGCACCAAAAAAGCTGCGCAGACCGAAGCTACGCATATGGCCAGAATGGCGTATGCCCGATTCACGGAGACAAGGGACAACCTCTACCTCGAGGTATATACCCAGTGGTATCTCCTCTCCACGTTGGTGCAACAGCTGCGGAACAACCGCGAGAACCTGCAACTGCTGAAGCAACTGGAGGAGCTGGCCCTGCGCAAGGTCTCCTCATCTTCATCAGGGATATCATCTGGAATGGGAAACACTGCCCCGGGTATGTCAGATGTGCTCCGCGTGCAACTGGAGATGGCTGAGATCGAAAACAACATCGAGAGCATCCTCTCGGAGATTGCAGCCGAAAAAGCGATATTCAATGCGTTGTTGAACCGTTCTGCCGACAGGGAAGTCATCCTGCCCGACTCCATCGCAAAAGTACCTTTTTTCTTTGATGAAGGTGTTACCATGAGCGAGATTGAAAACCGGAACCCTATGCTGGACATGCTGGTCGAAGAAGAACAGGCCTATCGGGCAAAAGGTGAGATGAAAAAAAAAATGAGTTATCCCATGTTCGGCATCGGACTGCAGTACATGCTGATAGACGAAAGTGCGACAGCGCAGATGGAGCAGGGAATGGAACCGGAAATGACTGGCATGGATATGATCATGCCGATGGTTTCCATCTCCATTCCACTTTATCGGAATAAATACAAGGCACAGCAACGCGAGAGTCGTTTTCTGTGGCAATTGGCCCGTGAGAAGTACAACAACACGTTGAACATGCTTCAGTCGGACCTTTTCAGGCTGAAACACCAGCTTGATGATGCGGAGCGGAAGATTACGCTTTACCGGAAACAGGAACAACTGGCACGGACAACCTATCAGTTGGTGGTGCAGGAGTTTATATCGGCAAAGAGTGATCTCACCAACGTGATCCAGGTGCAAAGGCAGCTGCTCGAGTACCAGCTGCGGGAGGCCGAAGCCATCGCCGAATACAACACCAGGGTGGCGTCCATTCGAAAATTGCGTTCCTTCGACAAATCAAACAATTAAACAAAGCTATAATAATGGATAAGAATAAAATAAGAGAAATCACCAATCAGCCTTACTTCAGGTACGGATTGATCCTGCTGGCCGGCTTGTTTCTCGGCTGGCTACTATTCTCCGGCGGCAACCGGAAGCAATCGCCACAGCAAACGGCTGCGGTGGAAGAAGCACATGATCATGAAGCTGAATCAACCATCTGGACCTGCTCGATGCATCCGCAGATCAGGATGGATGAACCTGGTGACTGCCCTCTATGCGGGATGGATTTGATACCCCTTCAGACTACCGGCACGGGCGATGCCTCGATAGATCCCGATGCCATCCAGTTGAGTGCCGAAGCGGCTGCACTGGCCAATGTACAAACGACGGTGGTGAGCAGACAAAACCCGGTAAAAGAGGTGCAGCTCTACGGTTCCATCCAGGTGGACGAGCGATTGTCGCAGTCGCAGACATCCCATGTGAGCGGGCGTATCGAAAAATTGTTTGTCACCTTCACCGGTGAGAGTGTGCGCCGGGGGCAACCCATTGCCTCTATCTATTCGCCTGAATTATTAAGTGCACAGCAGGAACTGATTGAAGCAGTGAAAATGCAGGAACTGCAGCCCGCACTGCTACAAGCGGTGAGAGAAAAGCTGCGATTGTGGAAGCTGACCGATGCGCAGATTGCGCGCATTGAACAATCGGGTGAAGTTTCTCCGTTGATCGATGTGGTTGCTACCACCAGCGGTATTGTGATCTCCAAAAATGTGAACCAGGGCGACTATGTGAATACCGGCACCGTGCTGTTCGATGTGGCCAACCTTTCGCAGGTCTGGGCTGTTTTCGATGCATACGAGTCTGATCTGCCCTTTCTGAAAGTGGGTGACCGATTGGAATATACCCTCCAGTCACTCCCCGGCAAAACATTCTCCGGAAGGATCTCCTTTATCAATCCCATTCTCGATCCGTCCACGCGTACCGCAAAGGTGCGGGTGGAGACAACCAATCCGCGTATGGAGCTGAAACCGGAGATGTATGCCAACGCCCTCATCGACGCACCGCTTAAACTATACAACAATGAAGTTGTTATTCCTAAGTCGGCCATCCTGTGGACCGGCAAGCGCTCTATCGTATACGTGAAACAGCCGGACACCGAAATTCCTGCGTTCATGCTCCGGGAAGTCGAACTTGGGCCGTCACTGGGAGATGCCTACGTGGTGTTATCAGGTATCAACGATGGTGATGAGATCGTGACCAATGGAGCCTTCACCATCGATGCGAGTGCCCAACTGGCAGGTAAGCGCAGTATGATGAACAATGAAATGGGGGGTGAGCATGCGATGCTGACGGTACAGGGATTGTGCGAGATGTGCAAGGAACGCATCGAGAAAACCGCGAAGGCAGTAAACGGGGTCCACACGGCCAGCTGGGATCTGAAGACCAAACAACTGCATCTCGGTTTCGATCCGGCCCAAACATCGGCCGATGCCGTTGCCAAAGCCATTGCCAAAGCAGGGCACGATACAGAACAATACAAGGCAGACAAGACTACCTATGATGCTTTGCCTGACTGCTGTAAATACAGAGATTAGGTCATTGAATCAATAAACTTTAAAAATGCAACAACAATGAAAAATTTTATCACAACAATCATGATCCTGGGTGTAGTCCTATTCACCGCGTGTAATACAGGCGCATCCAACAAACATCAATCAGAGCGTGAACACACGGAGATGAATCAGATGACAACGGGTGATCCACAGCATGACGGTGCACACATGCAGCAGGGTGCCCAAGACGAAGAACATGCCATGCTGGGCGTCAAGGGGAGCTGTGAGATGTGCAAGGAACGGATCGAGAATGGTGCAAAGAGTGTGGAAGGTGTCACTTTTGCAAGCTGGGATATGGAAAAGCAGGAACTGCATATGAATTTCGATCCGGCCAAAACCAATCTCGAAGCGATCAGCAAAGTGATCGCGGCTGCAGGACATGACACGGACAAGGACAAAGCCGAACAGGCTGTCTACGATGCGTTACCCTCCTGCTGCAAGTACAGGGAGTGATCGCAATAGGGAAATGTATTACTCAGTAAAAAGTGACAAGGTGTAGACCTTCTGCTCTGATCTCGTGTGGATTGATGTCGGAATCAGAATGTTCATAGTTCCCTTTTCACGGGGCGACCGAAACCGCCGAAGCTGAGGGTGATCATGTGCATGTTCCCTTCCAGCAGCTCGTGTGTGCGCTTGTAGTGTGGCATATAGTAACTGTAGCGGATACCCAGGTAGCCACCCCCGCTGCCGGAGAGATCAACATCACGGCTCCAGCTGTTTAGCTTCAGCTCCAACCCCACCAGGTAGTTCAACGTGGAGAGCTCCTTGAAATCTTCCAGTTCGGGATGGTTTTTGATCTCCACATCCGTGGGGCCTATGCCCATTCCTCCGATACCGACGAAAGGCATCAGCTTGAGATCATTGCTTTGATAGAGTGGATAGTGGAGTGCCAGGTCGGCACCAACCAGGTATCCCCCCACATCTGCCGGCCAGGTTATATCCCGGTGCATCACCTCCCGCCGGCTTTTGGCGGAGGCATAGTTGAAGCGTAGCGAGAGGTCGAAGTCGCGGTAGAGGACGTTGAAGGCGAACCCTCCCGCAATACTGTTGCCGAAATGACGGTTGAGTCCCCCCGTTAAGGTGTTGTATCCCAAAAACAGTTCGTAGCCAAAGCCCCATTTGCCCGGCCGGAACCGATACCGGATAAAACGACGGGTATAGTCGGCATAGTCACTCCCACTGTACTCCTCCAGGAAAGTGTCAGCCATCCCGTTCAACTCTGCCATCTCCGCTTCGTTGTCCACCCGCTCGGGTGTGAAGAGCAGCGCGTAGAGCCATAGCTTGAGAAACGCTTTCTCTTCGTTATTCAGTGCAGCGGCATCGATGGTGACCGTCAGTGGCAAATAGGATTCGGCCGACTTACGGCCCACCTCCTGCGACAAACGATCGTTCTCTGCAATCATGCGCAACAGTGAGGAAGGTCTGTATCTTTCGGGCATCTCCCAGAAACCCTCCTCCTGCCAGTCGATGTCAGCCGAAAACAGCTTCGCCTCCTGCAGGAGGATCTCATACTCCTCGCTCCAGAAAGAGAGGAGCCAGTACTCCACAGGCAGATACGCCCTGTAGGGGTTCCCCGCCTCAGCGGTAAGATATGCTTTCACCTCCTTCAAGGCATAGAGATCGCCCTTTTGCAGGTGCTCCAGGGTGAGTGAACGTCCTTTAGTGATTATCTCGATGTCACTCGCTTCTCTGCTCAGGATCTCATTGCGGAGGGAATCGTTCTCCTGCGCCAAAGTGGTTGTGACGAGGGAACAAAAGAACAATACGAACGGGAAAAATACGCTTTTCATTGATTGCAGTTGATTCATTTTTATAAAACGGGATTGTGTATTCTCTTTCAGTGGCTGCTTTCACATTCTTACCTGATTGCTTGCAGGATCCCTGCGAGGAATCCGTTCTCGTCGAACTCCCCTTGTTTGGAGAAACCGGTACGGACAATCACCAGCTCTTTTGAGGGGATGATGTAGATGTACTGCCCGTCGTGCCCGCGACAGCAAAACATGTCGCGTGGGACATCTGGATAGTCGCTGCCGGATTTATTCAACCAGAAGAATGCACCGTAGGTGCCGTCAGAGCCGTTGGCTTCAGTGGTACTGTATTCCACCCATTTTTCGGGCAGGATCTGTTCCCCCAGCCAGTTGCCGTTGTTGAGGTAGAGCAGGCCGAAGCGGGTGTAATCTCGCAGCGTGGCATAGAGATAGGAGGAGCCCACGAACGTGCCCGATGCATCTACCTCGAAAATGGCACTGCGCATGCCAATCCTGTTGAAGAGCTTCTCCCGCGGAAAGGCTAAATAGTCAGCATCGTTGCCAATTGCCTTTCGCATCAGGTATGAGACAATATTGGTGGATCCCGATGCATATTCAAAAACAGAACCGGGTGTATACTCCAGTTGTTTCGAGATTGCAAACTTTGCCATATCACCCTCCTTGTGCAGCATGTTGTTCACGTCGGAACTGTTACCATAATCTTCGTTCCACTCAAGGCCGCTGTTCATCTGCATCAGGTGGCGGAGGGTGATCTGGCGCCGTTCATCCTGCTGCCACTCCTCGATGTCGGCAGGTGCATCCAAATCCAGCCTTCCCTCTTGCACCAGGATGCCTGTCAGGGTGTTGGTGAAGCTCTTGGCCATCGACCAGCTCAGGAAGCGGTTCTCGGGACCAAATCCTTCTGCATATCTTTCCGCGACGGGCTGACCTTTGTAGGTGACCATCACCGCGAAGGTCCCCTTGTAGGGGATGGTGTCGTCGAAAGCCTGATCCAGGGCCTTGTTGAGCTGTTGCAGGTCGATACCGTTCGGGATGGTGTCTGCCATCAGGTCCCCCATGGGCCAGGCGATGGTGTCGGGGTTCTCGGGAAGGAGCGGCACAATGGGGTAGGGGCGTGCCTGGATGTCATCCACCGGATAGTCGTTTAGCAGGATGCTGCCGTAACCGTTTACGAAGGTGGTGCGCGAGTTGTGCCAGAGGAAGCGACTCTTGACGCTCTTGCTCCTGCTGTCGACGCTGTTTTTTACGAACCGGATGAAGGAGAAATTGAGATCGGTCGCCTCCATCGATTCCTGTGTGCGGTTGCCCACGAAGATGCCCGACGAGAGGTTCTTGGCTGCATAACCGGTGATGATCGGCATCAGGGGTCTCATGTAGAGAAATCCTCCCAGGAGGATGACCAGAAGAAGTGTCGATAGAACGGCGCCTGCTCTTTTCATGGGAACAGTTTTAGTGATTCAATGCACAAAGATAGATAAAAAAAGCAGGATGATTTATGCACCCTGCTTCATTTCTACCATGGTTCAATGGTCAATCCTCAAAAATCAGTATTTTCTCGATCTCATCGTCCTGGCGAATCTGATCAATCACCTCCACTCCTTCGTACACTTTGCCGAAGCAGGTGTGGTGACGGTCCAGATGGGCGGTGTTGTCGCGACTGTGGCAGATGAAAAACTGGGAGCCGCCCGTATCGCGGCCGGCATGTGCCATCGACAATACGCCGCGATCGTGGTACTGGTTGTTGCCATCCAGCTCGCACTTGATGGTGTAACCCGGTCCCCCGGCACCTGTGCCGTCGGGGCAACCGCCCTGGATCACAAAGTTAGGGATCACGCGATGGAATGTCAGTCCGTCGTAAAAGCCACCCTCGGCCAGCTTCACGAAATTGGCCACCGTATTGGGGGCATCTTCCTCATAAAACTTCACTTTCATTACTCCTTTTCCGGTGTGTATCTCAGCTGTAAGCATATTTCTTCTTATTTGATTTGAATGATTTGCAAAAGTAGCCGTTTTAACTGTGATATAAAAATTATCACCCGGCAGAAAAAAGGACTTAGGAGGGATTTCTTCCCGGAACAGGGACTACTTTCTCATGGTAATCAGGCAGCGGACCCATTTCATAGGTCTCCGGACCATATCGCAATCCGGAGGCCATAATCTGGTCCCAGCTGATTGCTTGCCCGGTGTAGGCTGCTTCCCTACCCATGATAGCGATTTGTGTTGAATAGGCCAGATCTTCCCCCTGATTAATTTTCTTGTTCAACCGGATCGATTCCACAAGATGTACATGTTCCTGCTTGTAGGGGTTCTGTACCGGTTTGTTTTCGTAATCATATTCCCACAAGAGATTTCCTTCCCAGTCGAGGATCTTGATCTCTCCGGCATCATTCAGTTGGGCAATCCCTTTTGTACCCAGCACCTGTTCCGAGATGTTACCGTCGCACCCATCGATCTGTCGCGCAGTATGCAGCATCCGTTTGTGGTTGTTGTAAGTGTAATCCACACTGAAAAAATCGAAAATGTCTCCTGTCAGGCGTCGTGCCGAGCCACCGTAACCAACCGCTTTGATGGGTTGCTCTCCCATGAACCAGGTGACCACATCAATGTTGTGAATGCCCTGATCAAGGATGTGGTCGCCACTCAGCCACTTGATGTTAAACCAGTTGCGAATGCAATACTCCATGTCGCTCCATTCCGGTTGTTTCTGTTTGTTCCACCATGCCCCCTGGTTCCAGTGGGAGGTGGCCGAAATGATTTCACCGATGATTCCGTTTTTCACCTCCAGGAAGGCTTCCCAGTAATCACGCCGATGTCTTCTTTGGTTGCCGGTGACAACGCTCAGTCCTTTTGCCGTAGCCACCTTCGAGGCGGCTATCACCGTACGGATTCCGGTTGGATCTACAGCACAGGGTTTTTCCATGAATACATGTTTCCCTGCTTCAATGGCAGCTTTGAACTGCTCAGGCCTGAAATGTGTGGGGGTACACAGCAGTACCAGCTCCACCTCCGGCATGGCCATCACTTTTTGATAGGCATCAAAGCCGAAGAAGCAGTTGCTGTCATCCACAATGTTGTTCCTCTCGGAAAGTATGTTGCGACAACGTTCCATCCGGTCAGGAAAGAGATCGGCCAAAGCGATGATCTCCAGGTTGGGCCCGGCACTTAAGAAATCGACCGCTGCTCCCGTTCCCCGGTCGCCACACCCAATCAGGGCTGCTTTCAACGGAGCTCCATCGGGTGCTGTCTCCACAAATGAAAACATCCCCAACTCTTCAGGAGAAAACGAAGCCTTGGAGCGTTTTTCTGAAGTTCCCGTACAGGATGACAGGATTGCAGGCGATGCCATGCCCAACGGGATGGTACTGCCCAAAAGGGCACTGTTTGTTAAAAATTTTCTGCGTTTCATGATACTCTTTATTTAGTAGTTTGTTTGATTCGTTCATTCTTCCCATTTCACCCATTTCTGCTCATCGTTCCATCCCGCTTTCACGATTGTTTCGATGAACTGCATGCCACGCACGCCATCCTGCACGTCTGGGAAGTCCAGCATCTCGGGCGTGGGTTGTTCACCTGAGCGTTGTGCCATCACGGTAAGGGTGAAGTTGCGGTAGATGTTGGCGAACGCTTCGATGAAACCCTCGGGGTGCCCGCCCGGGGTGCGGATGTTCCAGAGCGCTGCTTTACCCAGATCGGGTTGGTTGCCGCCGATGTGGATGATCTCCTCCCTGTTGCCGCCGCTCTTGATGATCAGCCTGTTGGGATCCATCTGTACCCACCGCAGGCTTGCCTTCTCCCCGTAGATGCGGATGTTGACACCGTTGGCCTCTCCCACGGCGATCTGACTGGCCGAGAGCAGCGCTTTCACACCTTCGTCCAGCCGCATCATGGCCACGCCGTCATCGTCGATTGGCCGCCCCGGCACGAAGGTGTTTAACTCGGCACACAGCTCTCGCACTTTCAGTCCCGATACATACTCGCAGAGATGCCAGGCGTGCGTGCCGATGTCGCCCATACAACCTGCCTTGCCCGACTGAGCCGGGTCGGTACGCCAGCCGGCGTTGTTGCCGCTCTGCGTCTCAATCCGTTCCGACAGCCATCCCTGAGGGTACTCCACATAGATGCGGCGCAGCTTCCCCAGCTCACCTGCCGCAATCCTGGCCTTCATCTCCTTCACGGCCGGGTAGCCGGTGTAAACATGCGTCAGGGCCAGCACCAGTCCTGTTTCCTCCACCTTCTGCTGCAATGCTTTCGCCTTCTCGAGCGAGAAGGTCATCGGCTTGTCCAGCACCACGTGAATGCCCCGCTCGAGGGCCATCATTGCCGGCTCAAAATGGAGCTTGTTGGGGGTCACGATCACCACGAAATCCATCCGTTCTGTTTCCGGCAGTGCCATCTCCTTGTCGAACATCTCCTCATAGCTGGAGTAGATGCGCTCATCGGGAAGGCCATACTGCCGTCCCGACGCCAGGGAGACCTCCGGTTTCGAGCTGAAGCATCCGCAGACCAGCTCTGCCATGTTTTCCATGATTGCCGCCCGTAGGTGGATCGCTCCGATAAAGCCGGTGGTGCCGCCGCCCACCATACCCATTTTCAGTTTCTTGTTCATCTTCTATGTTGTGTTGTTGGTTAATCCTTTGCGAAAAATGCATCGAATGCATGCCCCGATGTTTGAAAATCGATCTGCTTGGTGAAGGCGCATGACTCACGCGCACCCTGCTCACGATCCATTGCGCTATCCTCCCATTCAATGGAGAGTGGTCCCCGGTACCCGATGGCGTTGAGTGCACGGATGATCTCCTCGAAGTTGATACTGCCCCTGCCCACGCTCCTGAAGTTCCAGTAGCGACGGGGGTCACCGAAGGGCACATGCCCCCCGAAAACACCCACCTGCCGGGGAGTGTCACTCCAGTATACATCCTTCATGTGCACATGGAAGATCCTTTCGGGGAATTGGTAGATGAAATCCACATAGTCTACCCCCTGGTAGCCCAGGTGGCTGGGGTCGTAGTTGAAGCCGAAAGCAGGGTGATGGTGCAGCGCTTCCAGCGCCCTCGCGGCCGAGAAGGTGTCGAAGGCGATCTCGGTGGGGTGTACCTCCAGCGCAAAACGGATGCCCAGTTTTTCATAGGCGTCCAGGATGGGTGTGAACCGTTCGGCAAACAGTTGATAGCCCTCATCAATCATCTGTTGTGTAACGGGCGGAAATGCATAGAGCAGGTGCCAGATAGGGCTGCCGGTGAATCCCACTACCGTCTCCACACCCAGTACCTTGGCCGCTTCCGCCGTCCGTATCAGCTCCTCCGCAGCGCGACGGCTTACACCCTCCGGGTCGCCGTCTCCCCAGATGTGGGCCGGCAGGATGGCTTTGTGACGCTCATCTATACGGTCGCAGACCGCCTGCCCCACCAGGTGGGAGGAGATGGTGCGCAGCTGCAGACCATGTTTTACCAGCAATACTTTGATACCCTCGTAATATGCCGGATCCTTTTGCCGCACATCCAGGTGATCCGGCAGTCCCAGTTCCAGTCCGTCGTATCCGAATTCTTTTGCTTTGATGCATACCTCTTCAAGGGAGAGGTCTCCCCATTGAAGCGAATAAAGTGTGACCAGTCGAGCCATGTTGGTTAGATTTTTATGGGATTAGTACATATCATCATGTGCGGTGTTTTCAGGTTTTCGCCCTGCATCCTGATGCAGACGTTTGATGATTCAAAAAATAAAGATACATTTTTTTTGGATGACTGTACTATAGATGCCTGTTATTTTCATTTTAACTCCTCCGGTCAGCTGTTGAATCTCTACAGGGCGGTTCTTTGGCTTGTCCCCCCCCTCATTATCCCCTCATGCCAAATTCAACAAAGAACGAGGTTGTCATGAGGTTCAGCAACGTGATGCCCATCTCCTAAGCCATTCCACTAAACTGTTCCAGGGTTTGTGTTCCTTCCTCGATTGCCATGGCCATAATTTTCCCGATTGTATTCGAGACTTTGGAGATTCATTTTCTTAAAATCTTCTCCATGGCCTTTCCTTTGGCTAGTTCGTCAATCAGCTTGTCCAGGTATCGGATTTTTTGTACGATCTCGTCTTCAATCTCTTCCACTCGAATACCGCAGATCAGACCGGTAATCTTGGATGCATTGGGATTCATTTGAGGTGCCTGCCTGAAGAATGTTTCAAAATCCATGTCGCCGGCCAATATCTCCTGCAGATCGTTTTCACTGTATCCAGTCAGCCAGCATATGATTGCATCAACCTCTGCCTTACTGCGGCCTTTCTTCTCCGCTTTTGCGATGTAATATGGATATACACCGGCAAATGATAATTTGTAAATTTTCTCTTTATGCTTCATACTTCCGTTTTAGATACTGTTTAAACATTAAGACGATTCATCAAATCAGGATCACTGAGGAGGCTGTCTCATAAAACATGAGACAGCCTTTTTTTGTTTTAAGTCTCAATATCCTAAACCCTATTTCATGACGAGACAGGGGATTCGGTGTCTCTAGCCTTATTCTATCCTTATAGCACCCTTATATCCACTCCAAAAATTATCGGAGTGGATACAAAGATGCAATAAGGTTAGCATGAAAGAATAGCTTCCAAAAACAGGCGAAAAACCTGCAAAGGGTGAGTTGCTCTCAGTACCTCCGGTCGCGCATGGTCTGTGCTGAGGAGCTGCTGCTTTCGGCGGTACGCCTGTTGCCGCGCCGGTTGCTCTCGGGAACAGGCGAGGAGAGTACCTCTGCCTCCAGGCGGATGAGCTGTTCGAAATCGAGCAACTCCTGTTCGATGCGCTCCTGTTCTGCTTTCATCTCTTCCGGGGTGGTGGTGTATTGTGAGATTGGCCTGTTGCCGGGAGTCCCTGTCTTGTAGATCTCCCCTTCGTAAGTTCGTTTCCGGAAGAAGTCATCCACACTTTCTCTGCTGCTGTTGTTGAGCGACGAAGCCATCAGCGGCATGCGGCGGGTGTAGGGCGCCAGCTCATCATAGGTGATCCAGAAGAGGGGATAGCGGGTGTTGGCCGATGCGACCTCCTCCTGCCGGAAGAGGATGGGGCAGAGGGCGAGGGGTATCACCCGAAAACCGGATGTGGCGCTGCCGAAGTAGTAGAGCTCTTTCAGGTAATAACCCAGCACTTCGTTGGAGGGGATATCGGCATCGTTCACGCTGATCAGGCCATTCTCTGTTTCATGGTAGATGTTGAACCGGTCGACCAGTCCCTTGAAATCGATGCGGTACTCCTCGGTGAACTCCTCCCGCCCGTCGAGGTATTCATATGCCCGGATGCGATCCTCCTGCAGCAACCGGAAGATCAGGGTGAAGAGGTTGCGCTGCCCTGCAGTGGGAGTAACCGGATGATAGAGCGGCATGTTGGCCTCCTTCGACAGGTCGATGTATCGGTAGATGACGCGCGACCAGCGCGCGTCAGCAATCACCTCTTCCCAGTTGGTGTCAGGCTGGTTCTTTCTGATATTCGGGGTTGCCGAAGCTTGTTCGACCTGCTGCCGCCGCTGCTCCATCCGTTCGTGCAGGGTGGTTTGCGGGTAGAGGGCGTTCACTTGCCCCAGTAATACGAGTAGGATGAATATTGTTCTGGTTGTCATATTTTTTTGTGTTCAGCTTTATTAATTCACTCTCAGTTCCATCACCGCGATCTCACGCTCCGAGCCATCGGGACCGGCAGCACGTATGCCGGAGATGTAGAAATAACTGCCGCGGGTCAGTCGCCGGATCTGCTCTTTCTGTCGTTCCGAGAAACGGCTGCCATCAGACACCTCCGGAATGGCATTGCCCATCGCATCAAGGAGGATGGTGCGAAAGCTGGTCACCCGGAACGGCACATGCAGGATGCCATCATCGATGGCCGCTTTCAGGCCGTCGCTTTGCAGGAGGGCTGCCTTGGGGATGCTGCCTCCTTTCCGTGCCACCGGGTTTCCTCCCGCATCGCGGTACTCGATATAGGGGGTGGGGTCGGGGAGTGCGCGTACCCTGAATGATCGGGTTGCCATATTGCGTGTTTCACCCCCTGCCATGGTGGCGGAGACGGTGATCACAGCCTCGCTGCCTACCGCTGCGGGACGGGCTATCCAGAGGTTGCCGCGGCGACTGAGGCTGCCGTTGCTCATCTGGGCACTCACCTCTTGCGGTGGGACACCTGGCACCGAGATGCTTACTTCATTGTCGATACCGGCATAGAGTACGTTCATCAATGTGGGGGCAACGGTAGCCATGGGCTCGATCACAGTGTAGCTGCTGCTGAAGTCGCGGCGGGTGACGTTGCCGTCACTGCCGGTCAGTTCTACATATCCCTCCACCGGGAAGGTGCCGCTGCGAGGTGCTGCCAGCGTGAAGAAGCCATCCTCTCCCGCCTCCAGCGGCTCTCCCTCTACCACGATACGGGGACGTTGGGTGGTATCTTCTGCTGCCAGGACCACGCGGGCACGGTAGTTCCCTCCCTGAAGGACGGTCTCCGCTTCGGGGATCAGCCAGGCATTGAGTCTGTTCAGGCGGTAGTCGCCCGCATCAACGCTCTGGAGCAGCGATGCCAGTGCCTCTCCCTCAGATAGGCGGATGTCGTTCTCGATCTTGGTGAGCAACGTGATGGCGGCCGCCAGCGGCATCTGCTCGAAGAGCGATGCCTCCCAGCTCCTGCCTCCGGACTCTGCCTCCGTAGAGAGGTAGCGGGCAATAAGGTTACTGCGCGACGGCTCCTCCACCCAGTTCATCAACTGGTCACGGTAGTTGTCGATTGCGCCCCGCAGTTTCTTTCCTTCACCCCTGAGCGGGGAGAGCATCACCACCGAGGCTGCTTCCAGGTCATCCTTGTGTCGGATTCGGTTGATGTCACCTCTTTTCCCGTCGGCCTGACGCACCATCTGTTGTTTCAGGTCGCCGATGTATCGTGTGAGCGAGTCGCTCAGGTTGCGCACCTGTACTCCCTTGTCGTACCAATCACCCGCCTTCTCGGGGTTGGAGGCATGGTAGGCGGAGAGCTCTTCCATCAGGAGGTTATTTCGCTCCTCCATGGAGTGTGATGATTCGCCGAGCCGCTTATCCACCACGCCGAAGCCGTCCAGCACCTCCACAGAGACGTTGAGGGCCAACATCGCGATGAAGACCAGGTACATCAGGTTGATCATCTTCTGACGGGGGGAGTTGGGACTGTTTACTGCCATCTCTACAAGTAGATTATGTTTGAGGGGAGCTGCTGTTGCCGCCCCTGTGTACAGTCATGGCCTGCAGCATGCGGGCGTAGGCGTCATTCAACTCACGGAGCTGTGATGCCATCCGCTCCGTCTCGCGACCGATCAGCGTGCCGTCGGGCAAGCTGTCGCTGTAACTGCTTTTCAGCCGCTGCAATCCTCGGTTGATCTGTTCAATGGTATCTATCTGGCCGCTGATGCTCTTCAGCTGCACCTCATAAAGGGCATTGAGCCCGGAGAGCGTGCTGTTCAGCTGCTCCATCTGACGGTTGTAGTTCTCGGTCTGACCGGTAAGGTCGTGCGGGAATCCCTGACCACTTTCTTTTGCCGGTTGTTGGGAGTATGATCGTGTATCTGCATCACTTACATTGTTTCTGACCGATGTGAGCGGTGATGTTGCCTCTCCGTTGAAGTCGGGACGATCTTCAGGATTCTGTGACGCCAGCACCGGGAACACCTGCTCCCAGGGGTAGTCGCGCACCGGCGTGTCGAAGGCGGAGATGAGGAACACCAGTACCTCGGTCACCATCCCGATAAAAAGCATCTCATTGCCGTAAGGGAAGTGGAGTAGCTTGAACATCGCTCCCAGGATCACCAGGGCAGCGCCGAAGCTGTAGGCGAAGTGGATGGCCCGCTTTCCTTTATCGGTCTGCAGGTATTGTTCCAGTCGGTTTTTCGTTTTGTGGTATGCATTCATATGTTAGCAGTTTGATTGCTGTTTTAGTTTACTTGCCCGTGCTCACCTGGGTACGCACGCAGCGGAACCCGATCCAGGAACGTCCTTTGTGCTGCAGTTCGGTGTCGCGCATGTCGGAACGGATGAAAGTGGCATTGTCTTTCCAGGATCCTCCCTTCACCACCTTGCGCTTCAGGATATCGGGGTCATCCGCCAATGCGTTGTAGCGGTATTCCGGATTGAGGTCGTTCATCAACTCGAGCCCTGAACCACTGTAGGCGGTGGAGGTCCACTCCGCCACGTTGCCCGCCATGTCGTAAAGTCCGAAGAGATTGGGTTGGAAACTGCGCACACGTGCAGGGATCAGATGGTTGTCGGCGGCATAGGCTCCCTCCCCCGGGTTGAAGTTAGCCTGGTAGCAGTCGGGGTCGTTCTTTCCGTCGCCCGTCTCCCAGGGATAGCGGCTGTCGCTGCTGGCGTTGCGTGCCGCAAGCTCCCACTCAGCCTCGGTAGGGAGGCGGTACTTTTCGATGATGACCCCTTCTTTGTTGATGCTGCGGCGCAGGAACATCGTCCGCCACTCACAGAAGGCGGTGGCCTGCTCCCAGCTGACACCCACCACCGGGTGATGGGCGTAGGCGGGGTGGGCGAAGTAGTTGCGCATGTAGACCTCGTTGTTGGCGTTGGGAAAGTCTTTCACCCAACTGGTGGTGTCGGGGTATATGTTGAGGATGCGGGTATGGACGAAGTCGTAGAGGCTGCTCAGGGGACGTGTGATGGTCTCATTCACGATTTGCCCGTCGAAGGTGACATAGGCGGTGTCCTTGCTGATCATCGCCCTTTCTGTACCGGTGGTGTTTGCGGTAGCTGCATCCTTAATCCTGTTCAGTTGCTCTTGCCTGCGGGCGGCCTCTGCGGCGTCGAACCACTCGTAGCGGAAGTTGAGCTGTGCCCCATCGAGCATCTTCTGTCCCGTGATGGGGTGGGTGACGTAAAGGCTGTTGATGGCTGCCTCCTCCTCTTCGGTGTTGCGGTTCCAGGGGATGGGAATGGACCAGTTGAGGTGCGGCGTCACCGGGTCGCCGTATTCATCTTCGGTGATCTTATAGAAATCGTCACCCGCGTAGCGGGGATCAGCGATACGCTCGCGGATGATTGAGTCGCGCACCCAGTAGATGAACTGCTTATACTGAGAGTTAGTGATTTCGGTCTCATCCATCCAGAAATTGTCGACCGAGATACCCCGCGTCGGAATGTTGATACCCCAGAGCGAGTCGAGCTCTCCGGGTCCCATGGTGATGGATCCGCGGGTGACCAGTACCATGTTGTAGGGAGTGGGCTCATCCCACACCTTCCCCGTCGGTACACCGGTAAGTTCGCCTCCCATGCTGCCGATCCCCGGCCGTCCGCAGGAGATGATGACCAGCAGTGTGAGTGAGAAGAAAAAGAAATTTCGCTTCATCTATGTTGTTTTTTACTATTAGCTGTTAGCTGTCAGTTTTTTTATGAGTCATGAACCCATCAACGTTTAAAGCAACCGGATGCTTTTCTGTGGCTGTCGTCTTGGCGACAACTGCTCCGTTGCGAAGCGATAACGCAATGTCAGCTCATGGCTGCCACGGCTGACCTTCCCCATCCCCCTGGTATGGTGGTCATACCCGTATTCAAGTTCGATGCCTTTAAGGGTGGTGCCTGCAAAGAAGCCATAACCGTCTCCGGAGCGCCAGTAGAGACCCCCGGAGAAGCGATCAACAATCACTGCACGGAGTGTTGTCTGCAGGTGACTGTAGCCACTGCCGGTTTGTACCCAAACCATCGGTACTATAGCAAACGAATGAGAAAGCCGGATATTGTATCCTGCCATGAAATGTATTGTACGGGGGATAATGGATTTTAGGGAGTCGGATTGAAGGTCGAGGGTGTCATTTTGAGTCTGAAAGGAGGGTTGGTTGAGATGAAGGAGCGAGAGGCCTGCATAAGCGTTGTCTCCCTGCCAGGCGATGCCTGCTCCCAGGTCGGGCAGCTGCCGCTTCACGCCCTCCACGATGTAGGAAGGCTGTGCGCTTTCATTATCGTTACCACTGATACGGGAACTGCCCTCATCAAAAGCCAGATCAAGGATACCTGCATGCAGTCCGAAGCGGAGATTCCCGTTGCCAATGGGCAGGATATAGCTGTACTGAGCCGCCAGCAGACTGTTTCGCAGATTTCCTGCCGTGGTGCTGTATGCGGTCACCCCTCCACCGTGGCGTTCCCCCAAGAAGTCGAGCGGCATATGGCCGTTGAGGATCACCCGCTGAGGGGCATGCCGGATACCGGCCCACTGGTAGCGGTAAAGCACTGCGATATCAATCATCTCACTACCGCCCGCGAAAGCAGGGTTGTAGTGTCCTTTTACGGTCCAGTAACGGCTCACCGGTGCATCCCACTGTGCGTGTAACAGTGGGATGGAGCAACAGATCATCATCAGCAAAAGAAACCGCCCTTTTTCCATTGTTGCTATAACTGAAAAAGGGCGGAAATATTGTATCAGAGGCGCTCCGTTTTTACCCGCATCAGGCTCAGCGCTTTCAGCATCCAGCGCGGAAGTGGTTTTTCGGGATCCCTCTTCTGCAGGTTGATGCTGAGCCCCAGCTTTCTTACCAGCGGCACCTTGTGCGTCTCTACGAACTCAATCAGAGTGCCGTCCGGATCTTCGATGTAGGCGAACTGACCTGCAGCATCACCCATGTCAAAAGAACTGCCCTCCCTGAACTGTTGGCTGGTGTCCACGGTGAAGGGATGTCCCAAAGAGGCACACTTCTTGCCGAGCGCTTCCATGTTGCGGATGTCAAAGCAGACCTGTATGAAACCTGGGTCACCCCAGTAGCGTCCCTCATAAATCTTGCGCGGGGTACGGTCCAGTGCCTGCACCAGCTCGATGCGGGAGGGTCCAAACAACTCGCTGAAACTTCCTTTTCTGAGTTGGGAGTGGCCCAGCAGACGCCGGCGGAAGCCTCCTGTTCCTCCTGGCAATGCAGCATAATCGGGGAAGGTGCCTGTTTCATCTGCCAGGATGGTGTCGTAACCCAGTATGTCGTGGTAGACGGTCATCGCCCTATCGATGTCAGTGACACCGATGGTGACACCTGCCACTCCGCCGGTCAGTCGCCCTTCATCCTTGAAGAGATAGTCATCCTGCACCACCTGGAAGAGGTTGCCATAGGGATCCTGCAGGTAGAAGGTCTGGCTGCCGTCAATATTGTTGTTCAGTCCCCCTACAAGCTTTGCCTTAGGGTTGCGGGAGAAGGCTTCGAAAGCACTTGTCACATCCCTGCTCCTGAGCTTGCAGACCAGCACTCCCAGGTCGCCCATCTGCAACTCGAAGCCGAGAGGCTGCGGTTTTCGTTCGGCGTACTGCCACACCTCGAAGCCTCCGCCACCCTGCATATTGACCGCGATGGCGGCATGCCGCCGCTGCGGCTTCCCGCCGGTGTAGGGCAGCATCAACTCAGCCACCTTGTTGTCCTCCAGGATGCGGACATCCATCTGAAACAACTCTATGTAATATTTCCAGGCTTCGTAGAGATTTTCTACTCCGATGCCTACCTGCTGGATGCCGGCGATATTGTAATTGTGGGTCATTTGATGAGTGGTTGATTGAAAAAATAATTCTTGTTGTCTCAGGTAGCGTTGATACGACGTACCAGCCTGCGCGATAGCGCCGGCAGGAATCGTTTGATGTAGACCATCAGCAGCTCGGGACCTCCTACCAGCACCTCCGGCTTCTGCTTTTTGATTGCCTTCACGATCTTGCGGGCAGCCTTCTCCGCGGTGATTCCGTTCTGCTGCCCCTCATCCATCCTGCCGTG
This sequence comes from Dysgonomonadaceae bacterium zrk40, assembly GCA_016916535.1. Lineage (NCBI taxonomy): Bacteria > Pseudomonadati > Bacteroidota > Bacteroidia > Bacteroidales > Dysgonomonadaceae > Dysgonomonadaceae bacterium zrk40. Next base: position 916,581 of record CP070276.1, on the reverse strand, counting down.
CTTCTTGCCATCGCCCTCCAGCGCGTTGACGGAGATCTGCGTTTGCACCCTGCCGGGGCAAACCATCACAACCCGGATGCGGTCGTCATGATACTCAGCCTGCAAGGTTTCAAAGAAGCCGTAGAGCGCGAACTTGGAGGAGGCGTATGCCGACCGAAGCGGGAAGCCGAAACGACCGGCGATGCTGGTGGTGACGGCTATCGTGCCGCCTCCCTGTGCAATCATCGGTGGCAGTAGGCGTCGGGCAATCATTGTTGGTGCAAAGAAGTTGAGGTTCATTATTTTCTGGTCCACAAGCGGGGAGGTATCCAGCACCTTCGTCCGCTGGCTGATGCCGGCGTTGAGGAAGGCGATATTGATCCTGCCGAAGAATGCCAGCGCCTTGTCGGTCACCGCATCGAGGGTGCTCAGCTCTGAGAGGTCACAGGGCAGTATCTCGCAGCGTGCTCCCCGTCGGATGCACTCCTGTTGTACCTCTGCCAGCCGCTCTGTCCGCGTGGCGGTGAGGATGAGGCTTGCCTGCTCCTGTGCGAACCGGAAGGCAGTCGCCTCCCCGATTCCGGAGGAAGCTCCCGTGATCCATATGACGGGTTTGGTTGACATCTTTTTTTTAAGCTCTCCTATTCCAGCACTTCGTTCCAGAGCTCTTTGCGATAATCCTCTATGGAGTGGGGGGCGCACTCCTCCACGTTGCTCACGTTGTGTGAGGTATATATCATCTGTTCCAGGAAAAGCGGAGCTCGGTTGGGCCCCTCGCCGATGTTGAGAAGTACCGTCTCCCCATCCTTGATCAGGTTCTTTCTGAGGGCAATGAAAAAGCCGGCCAGGCAGACCGCTGAGGCGGGACCGGGGATCACCTTCTGCTCGTAGGCGGTGAGCTTACCCACCGCAACCAGCTTTTCCTCACGCATGCGGAGGAAAGTGCCTCCCGATTTTTTTACCAGCTTCGCGATGATGGGATAGCTGGCAGGATTGCCAGTGGCCAGCGTGGGGACCTCCGTGGCCGGGTTGTCGATTATGGGGTACTCCTTCTCGAAACCTTCTGGAAAGCCGTTGGCCTCCGCCTGCTCCCATGCCTGCACCATCGGGTCGCAACCGTCGCTCTGCACCAGCAGGAAACGGGGGTTCTTCAATTCAGGATAGAGATGGCTGATCTCACGGATACCCTTGTCGATGGCGATGGGACCGGTACCACCGCTCACCGCCTGGATGTATACATCGGGGAACTGATCCATCTGGCGCAGCCACTCAAACACCATCGTCTTCTTCGCCTCCACCCGTATGGGGTCGATGTTGCCGGTCGACATGGGGATGCCGTGAATCTTCGCGTAGCCTGCAGCGATCTCCTTCGCTTTCGCATAGTCTCCCTTCACCCGGAAGACCTGTTGTCCGTAGGAGCTGATGGTTGCCTCAGAAGTCTTGATGGCATCCTCCGGCATGAAGACCGAGCAGTTCACTTTCGCCATGGAGAGGTACTTGGCATAAGCTGTTGCTGAATTGCCGGTGGAAGCGATGCAATACTGCTTGATGCCCAGTTCATTGAAGAGGCTGGCAGCCATCGATGCCGCGGGGTCTTTGAAGGTGCCCGTACCACCGTTCAGGTCGTTACGGTAGACGTGAACCTTGATATCCAGACCATATTTCTCACGGGCAAACGCCTCCAGGAAACTCCATCGTTCCACTGGCACCGCTCCTTCATTGCGGGAGATGATGTGACGCCGGCGTAAGAGGGGCAGGAAGGGGAAGTAGTGCCAGAAACTGTCGGGCTTCCGTTTGATGATGCGCGCCAGTCGCTGGTAACGCCGGTTGTACCACACCTCGGAGTGTTTGCTCCCGCAGGAGGGACACTGCTGTCCCTGGTCGAACCAGGTCCAGAAGTTGGGGGTCACGTGACCACACTGCGTGCACTGCAGGTGATACTTGTGCTGTATCTTGACTCTTAGCATCTACTGATTTTTTCTGTGAGGAAGCAGGTCCCTCCGGTTGGAAATTTATGCGTTCACCGACATGGTGCGCATCTCGTCCGACTGATACTTGCCATCTGCAAGGTTTTGCTTGATCACTTTGAACACCTCGATGGTACGTTCCACCTCTGCCAACGTGTGCGAGGCGGTGGGGATCAGACGCAGCATCAGCACCCCTTTCGGTACTACCGGGTAGACTACGATAGAGCAGAAGATGCCGTGGTTCTCGCGCAGGTCGATCACGATGTTGGTCCCTTCCGGTACGGAACCGCTGAAGTAGACCGGCGTCACAGGCGACTCGGTGTTGCCGATGTTGAAACCTTCGGCTACCAGTCCCTCCTGCAGAGATCTGGCGACCTTCCAAAGGTTCTCTTTCAGCTCTGGCTGTGATTGCAGGATCTCGAGACGCTTCAGGGCACCGATTACCATGGGCATGGGAAGCGACTTGGCAAAGATCTGGGAGCGCATGTTGTATTTCAGTGAGTCGATGATTGCCTTCTCGGAGGCGACAAAGGCGCCGATGCCGGCCATTGACTTTGCGAAGGTGCCGAAGTAGATGTCCACCTCGTCCATCAGCCCGAAGTGCTCACTGGCACCCGCACCGGTCTCACCCATGGTGCCGAAGCCGTGGGCATCGTCGATAAGCAGGCGGAAGCTATATTTCTCGCGCAGCTTTATGATCCCCGGTAAGTTACCCAGATCGCCCGACATGCCGAAAACCCCTTCAGTGATCACCAGGATGCCTCCGCCATGTTCTTCTGCATTTTTCGTGGCGAAGCCGAGCATCTTCTCACAGCGTTCCATATCGTTGTGCGGGAAGACAAAGCTCTTACCGCCCTTGGCCTTGTGGAGGAAGATGCCATCCATGATGCAGGCGTGCGACTCGGAGTCGTAGACGATCACATCGTTGCGAGACACCAGCGAGTCGATGATGGAGACCATTCCCTGGTAGCCGTAGTTGAGCAGGTAGGCTGCCTCCTTCTTCTCGAAGCGGGCCAGCTTCTCTTCCAGCTCACGGTGGTATTTGGTCTGCCCCGACATCATGCGTGCACCCATCGGGTAAGCCATGCCCCACTGGGCGGCAGCTTCTGCGTCTGCCTTTCTCACTTCGGGGTGGTTGGCCAGTCCCAGGTAGTTGTTCAGGCTCCAGGTGATCATCTCGCGTCCCATGAAACGCATGCGGGGACCAATCTCTCCTTCCAACTCGGGGAATGCAAAATAACCGTCTGCTTTTTGTCGGTACTGCTCCAGCGGACCGCTGACACTCTTCAGCCTATCAAAAATATCTGTCATATTCTCTGAATGTAAAAATTTTCTTATATGATTTTGGTAAATTCCGATCGAAGGCAAAAATAGCCACTTTTTTGGAGAATAAAGCAACAGGTATGGTTATGATTCTCCCAGTGGTTGTTTAATTTCGGTGAACTCAACATCCTCAGCTTCGCTCTTCTCGAAAGTTTTCTTTTGATACTCAATGATTCTATCTTCTTGAGTTTCGGGCTGTTTAGGCTGGCTTTGGGAAGTTTGACGGTTTGCGGCCGATTGTCCGTTGCGTTTGCCCGTAAGAAATGCCACCAATCTTTTCATCAGAAGATAAGCGGCTACAAAAAAAAGGAGAAATTTGATTAGAAATCCCATAGAATGTTGCTGATTAAATGCTCTAAGATGTAAAGATACGAATTTCGATTGTTCACATCTCCCGCTTTATAATATTTAACGGTTTGTAATCCCAGAGTCCATGAAAAGAGAAACGAATTGCGTGAATGATTCCTTATTTGTTTGTTCGTTTTTTGATAAGTGACGTTAACATCGATAGAGCGATATATGTAAGAATCGACCAGGCAATGCCGGTGACTCCCCATACTGCGATCAATGCCGCTGATAACAATAACAGGGTAAACTGTTGTCTGTTTCCTTCCAGTTGCAACGATTTGATCTTAAGTGAGAACATGGTAATCTCACTCACCATCAGAAGAGAGAGGAGCAGGATCAACGCATAAGTCAGGTATAGGAACTTGTCATCCAGTGGAGACAACTGCACCATGCCGTAGCAATAGCTGATCCAGAAAAGAGCATTAGCCGGTGTGGGAAGACCAAGGAAGGAGCTGCTCTGTCGCTCGTCGAGGTTGAACTTCGCCAGGCGATAGGCTGAAAAAAGGGGAATCAGAAACGCAAAGAACGGAACAAATGGCGACATACCACTCAATGCTTCCGGCAGTGAGAGATAATCGCGCAGCAACACGTAAACAGCCATCGCCGGAGCTACACCAAAGCTGACCACATCAGCCAACGAATCCAGCTCTTTTCCTATGGGGGAGTAAGCATTGAGCAACCGCGCCGCCATCCCGTCCAGGAAGTCGAAGAGTGCCGCCAACGCTACCCATATGACAACCGCTGTGAAATTTCCACGGAAAGCCATGGTGATGGCAATACAACCGGCCAGGAGGTTGAGCAGTGTGATGAGATTGGGTATCTGCTTCCTCATGTCACATTATTTATTTTGTTTGTTAAGTCGAGCCAGGAAGGTGATGTTGGCTCTAACCTCCTCACCCATTGAAACTAGTATCTCGCTGTCCAGCGGCAGGAAGATGTCCATGCGTGAGCCGAGTTTGATAAAGCCAAGCGGTGAACCGATGTGCAGTTCATCACCTTCTTTCACATAAGTGACGATACGGCGTGCCACGGCCCCTGCGATCTGTTTGGTGAGGATGGTGCCATGCTCGGGCGTTTCAATCAGGATGTTGGTATGTTCGTTTTCATGACTCGACTTGGGCAGGTAGGCACGGTAGAAATTGCCTGCCACGTGCGAGTAGTGCGTGATCTTTCCTGATACGGGAACCCAGTTGGAATGAGCATTGAAAAGCGACATGAAGATGGAAATCTGAATGCGTTCCTCCTGAAAGAACTCTTTCTCAAAGACCTTTTCAATCACCACGATACGGCCATCGGTAGGGGCGTTGACCAATCCGTGCAGGTCCCCCTTGTAGGTTCGTTCAGGCTGTTTGTAGAAGTTGAGCGCGGTAGCGAAGAAAGCAATTGAAACTCCCAGGAGCAAGACTGTGAAGATTGTGTCGGGGAACAACATGAATGATGCTGTATTGAACAGAATCAACACAACTAAGATACGAATTAGAGGAGCTTTGCCCTCCTTGTGAATTTCAAATTTCATCTCTCCTAATTTACCTCGAAATAACGTTTCTGATAGCTTGAATCAACAGGTTGTCCCTCCGGAATCGATTGATAGAGGCTGTCTGATTTCTTTTCTATCTCTTCACGATAACTTTTTGGGACATACTCATCCCAGAAACGGCTGTTCAGATGCGGAACGATGGCCGGTACCACGGCCTCAACCCTCGAATAGAAAAAGGAATCCTGTTTTATTTGAGGATTGATCACAGTCTCACTGCGGTCAAGCAGTAAGACAAGGTTGAGCAGGACGCTCAGGAAAAGCATCATGGTGCCTGCCGCAATTACTGCGCCTCCAAGACGATTCAGGAAACTGAGCAGTACCAAATCGAAAAATTTTTGAATGAGTTTGCCCACAAGAGTGAGTGCTATTGCTATTGCGGCAAAAGCAAGGAGGAAGGAGAGCACACGTGCTGCTTCGGGTGAAAGATTGATCCATCCCGTAAGATGAGGAAGGATCATTTCTGCCACCCTGCCGCCAAAAATGACAGATAACAGCAGGATGGCCAGTCCCACCAGCTGCATAATCAAACCCTTGCGATAACCGTTGATCACTGCAATGAGCAGCAGAATGCCAACTGTAAGATCGAACCAGTTTGTCATAGTTTTTCCAGTTTGATTTGTCGGGCATCAACCCGCTCACGCATAAAGATTGATGCCAGTTGGTTAAACTTATCGGAGGCGTCGGTGGTATAGTAGCGTACCATGCCGCCTTTTGTACATTTAGCATCCATCTCCTGGTGACGTGCAAGGTAATCTTTGAGGCTTTCAGCCACGTAGCTGCCCTGTGTGAGCACCTTTGTGCCAGCGGGCAGGTGTTGCATTATCTTGTCAAGCAACAGCGGATAATGGGTGCAGCCCAGGATGATGGTGTCGATCAGCGGGTCTTTCGCCATCAGTTGTTCCAGATGCTGTCGCACGAAATAGTCGGCTCCCGGCTTGTCGTGCTCCCTGTTTTCTACCAGCGGCACCCACATCGGACAGGCTTCGCCAGATATGGTGAGGTGCGGATGCAGCTTGTTGATTTCAATTTCATAAGAACGTGACTGGATGGTTCCTTCAGTGCCGAGTACACCGATATGATCACTGCTGGTCATCTCAGCCACCTGCTCTGATGTTGGGCGAATAACCCCCAGCACCCTTCGTTCAGGATCAATGGTTGGCAGGTCTCGTTGCTGAATGGTGCGCAATGCTTTTGCCGATGCGGTGTTGCAGGCCAGGATCACCAGGTGGCAGCCACTGCTGAACAGCCATTCAACCGCTTCCCGTGTGAAATGGTAAACAGTGTCGAAGGAACGACTACCGTAGGGTGCCCGGGCGTTGTCCCCCAGGTAGAGGTAGTCATATTGCGGCAACAAAGATTTAATGGCCGACAGAACCGTCAGTCCGCCGTAACCAGAATCAAATATGCCGATGGGACCGGCCACCGTTGGTAACATCACGATTCACAGATGAAAATATTAGTTTATCCCCAGCTTGTTTCTAACAAGCGGATTGGCATCCACAGCCTCGGGCGAAACAAAGGCTATACCCTCATCGGCCAGGTCGTAAATCACCGTGAAACGGTGTTCGAGACCCACTGCATGTATCGCTTCGCGGATCTTCTCCCGGAGCGGATCCAACAGTCCCTGTTCCTGGTGCTCTATATCCTGTTGTGCAAGCTCCATGAACTGTTGTATTCTGTTTTCGAGTTCTGTCAACTCCTGCATCCTGCGCAGCTTGATGTTCTCTGCAAGCGATGCCTGGTAGGTGATATAGTCGGAATATTTCTTGTTGTATTCGCTCTGCATCAACTCCAGTTCTTTCTTGTAGTTTTCGTTTAAGGCGACCAATTGCTCAACAGCAAGCTTTTTTTCGGGAAAAGCTTCCAACAGCTCCTCGCTGTTCACGTAGGCCACGCTCACCATTTGTTGTGCATAAGCAGCAGTAGTAGCCAACATCAGATATGCCGCAAGCGTAAAAAAAATTCTTTTTGTCATAATCATCCTTTTTTTCCATCCCTGTGTGTTGCGGCCGCATCTGCCCGATATCGGACAGATGCAGTCGCTTTCAGGGTAGGAATTAAAATAACAATGTCAACTGGTTATACACTTCTGCCCCCGGGCTTCTCACTGGTGTGGTAGAGCCCTGCATATTGTAAAGGGACTTTCTTACAATGTTCTTTTCTCTTCTGTCTCTTCAAATGCCTCAATGGTGTCTCCCACCTTGATGTCGTTGAAGTTGCGGATTGTGATCCCGCACTCGTAGCCCGAGCTCACTTCACGTGCATCCTCCTTGAATCGCTTCAGTGAATCGAGCTCTCCGGTGAAGATCACGATACCGTCGCGAATCAGGCGTATGCGGCTCGATCGCTTGATCTTGCCGTCGCGAACCATGCTGCCGGCAACAGTACCCACCTTCGAGATCTTAAAGACGTCAAGCACCTCGACGTTTCCGGTGATCTCTTCTTTCACCTCGGGAGCAAGCATCCCTTCCATGGCTGCCGTTACCTCTTCGATGGCGGCGTAGATGATGGAGTAGAGACGGATGTCCACTCCCTCTTTTTCTGCTTCTTTGCGAGCACCCAGTGAAGGACGCACCTGGAAGCCGATGATGATTGCATCGGAAGCAGCTGCCAGCGTGACATCAGACTCTGAGATCTGACCAACTGCCTTGTGGATCACGTTCACCTGTATCTCTTCCGTAGAGAGTCGTATCAGTGAGTCGGAGAGTGCTTCTACCGATCCGTCCACGTCACCCTTGACGATGATATTCAGTTGCTGGAAGTTGCCGATGGCAATGCGGCGGCCTATGTCGTCGAGGGTGAGCATCTTCTGCGTACGGAGCGACTGCTCTCGTTGCAATTGCTCGCGGCGGTTGGCGATGGATCGTGCTTCCTGCTCGGTTTCCATCACGTTGAAGGTGTCACCCGCCTGAGGAGCACCGTTCAGTCCGAGGATCAGTGCCGGCTCAGCCGGTGCGGCTTTCTCAATTCGCTGGTTGCGTTCATTGAACATTGCCTTCACACGTCCGTAATAGGCGCCGGCCAGCACGATGTCACCCTGGTGCAGGGTGCCGTTTTCCACCAGTACGGTGGAGACATAGCCACGACCCTTGTCAAGCTCCGACTCAATGATCGAACCGGAGGCACGTCGGTCGGGATTGGCTTTCAGATCAAGCATATCTGCTTCAAGCAACACCTTCTCTAGTAGCTCCTGTATACCGATGCCATTCTTTGCTGAGATGTCCTGCGACTGGTACTTGCCGCCCCAGTCCTCTACCAGGTAGTTCATTTCGGCCAGGCGTTCCTTTATCTTTTCAGGGTTGGCACCCGGCTTGTCAATCTTGTTGATGGCAAAAACAATTGGTACTCCCGCTGCCCCTGCATGGTTGATTGCTTCAACAGTCTGAGGCATCACGTTGTCGTCGGCAGCCACAATGATGATGGCAACATCAGTAGCCTTGGCACCACGTGCACGCATGGCGGTGAAGGCCTCGTGACCCGGGGTGTCGAGGAAGGTGATCTTGCGTCCATCCTCCAGCTGTACGTTGTATGCTCCGATGTGCTGTGTGATTCCACCCGCTTCACCGGCAATCACATTGGTGTTGCGGATGCTGTCCAGCAATGAAGTCTTACCGTGGTCCACATGGCCCATCACCGTCACGATAGGAGGACGTGATACCAGATCCTCGTCTGCATCAACCTCTTCGGAAATGGCTTCAATCACGTCGGCACTCACGAACTGAGTCTTGTAACCATACTCCTCAGCCACGATGTTGATCGTTTCTGCATCAAGTCGCTGGTTGATGGCCACCATCACTCCAAGGCTCATACAGGTGGAGATCACATTGGTGACCGGTACGTTCATCATGTTGGCCAGGTCGTTGGCTGTTACAAATTCGGTCAGCTGAAGCACGCGGCTCTGCTTTTCCTGTTGCATCAACTCCTCCTGTTGCCTGTGTGCACTTGCTTCTCTCTTCTCGCGACGATATTTGGCGCCGCCCTTCTTGCCTTTTTTCTCGGTGAGTCGTGCCAGCGTCTCTTTGATCTGCTTCTGTACATCCTCATCGCTCACCTCAGCCTTGACAGGTTTACGAAGCGAAGGCTTCCGGTCACCACGGGAGGTCTGCCCAAAGCTGCCCGGTTTATCAATGTTTACCTTTGCGGTGCGGATTCTCTTTCGTTTTTTCTTCTTCAGATCCTCTTCACTCTCACTGACAACCGGTTTTTTCTTCTCATCGATTGCCTCTTTCTTCAGCAGTTTTACCTTTTCCTCTTTCAGCTTCTTCCCGTCTACAGTCTTCTGCTCACGCTCCAGACGCTCTTTTTTGCGTTGGGCACGCGATTTGCGTTGCGGGCGGGTACGGTCATTGATGGCGTCAAGGTCGATAGACCCCTTCACCACGATGTTCGATTCCAGCTTGTTCTTATTGAGACGGAACAGATTGTCACTGTTTTTTGTCTCTGCCGTTTCTTCAGTTTCTGTTTCAGTCGTCTCTTCAGTTTCCGTTTCTGCTGTTTCCGTTTCTGCCGTTTCTGCTATCTCTGCTGCTGTGGCTGGAGGTGATTCCGGCTCAGCTTCCTTCAATTTCTCAGCAAGCTCGCTTGGATGTTTTGTATCGCTTCCCTCAACCGGCAACACATGCTCCTCCTCAGTTTCGGTTGCTTGGCGGGGAGTGGCTTCTGCCTGTGGGGCAGTCTCCTCAGCAGGAGTGGCTTCTGCCGGTGTTTCAACAACTTCGGGAGGCGTGATAGGTTCTTGCTCCTTTTTCAGGTCGGCATCATGCTCTTTTGATTCAGCTGTCGGGGGCTCCGATTGAGTTTTCTCTTCTACGGGAAGATCTATTTTCTGCTCGCTTTGCTTTTCCGCTGATTCTTCAACAGCAGTCTGCTGTGCTTCACGTTTTGGTTCACTTTTCTTCTTTCCCACGTTGTCGAGGTCGATGCTGCCCACCACGTTGAAGTGAGGTTTCATCTCTTTGGGAATTTCGGTTTCAATCACCTCTTTCTCAGCCTTCTTCTTGGGAGCCTCCACTTCAGGTAGCTCGTAACCTTCAATGGCTACGGTCTCCCTCTTCTCGTCACGGCGGTGCATCTTCTCGCGTGTCTCGGTCGCCTCCCGGCGGATATTCTTATCTTTACCGAATTCGGCGATCAGTATATCGTACTGTTCATCCTCAATTTTTGCATTAGGATTTGCTTCTACTTCAATACCTTTCTTATGCAGAAATTCAACCAACGTGTTGATTCCTACATTCAAATTCTTCGATACTTTTATTAATCTAATAGGCATATATATCTTCTATCCCTTTCTCTGGTTATTTTATCTGTGAACAGTATAGGTTGTCAGGCTTTTTTGGGGTGATGCAATGTCTGTTACTTCACCTCTTCCTCTTCTTCAGTCTCTTCGGCTTGCCCGCTATCTGCATCCTCCTGCTCGGAGTTTAGATCGGTATCCTCCTGGTTGGAGACTAAATCGGCATCCTCCTCCTCACCGGAGAACTCGTTGCCAAATTCAGCGTCGCTGTCGCCTTCTTCTTCTGCTGCCTCCTCTTCTTCAAATTCATAGCGAAGGATTGCCAACACTTCATCTACGGTGTCCTCTTCCAGGTCTGCTTCGCGTATCAACCGCTCACGGCTCGTGGCCAGTACGTTCTTGGCGGTAGAGCAGCCTATTTTCTTCAACTGGTCGATCACCCATCCGTCGATCTCGTCGCGGAATTCATCCAGGTAGATGTCCTCTTCGTCCACCTCGTCGATGTCGCGGAACACTTCAATGTTGTAACCTGTAAGCATCGAGGCCAGCTTGATGTTGGCGCCACCTTTGCCGATGGCCAGTGATACCTCCTCAGGGTTGAGGAATACCTCTGCGCGCCTCTCCTCTTCTTTGAGGGTAATGGAGTTGATGCGGGCTGGACTCAGTGCACGCTGGATGAAGAGCGTGGTGTTGTTGGTGAAGTTGATTACGTCGATGTTCTCGTTGCGCAACTCACGCACGATGCCGTGGATACGGAATCCTTTCATCCCCACACAGGCACCTACCGGGTCGATGCGATCATCGTAGGCCTCAACGGCCACCTTGGCACGTTCACCCGGGATGCGTGCAATCCCCTTGATGGTAATCAGCCCATCGGCGATCTCAGGTATCTCCTGCTCGAAGAGCCGCTCCAGAAATACCGGAGAGGTGCGTGAGAGGATGATCCTGGGATTGTTGTTCTTGTTTTCCACACGGGCTACCACAGCGCGTGCATGCTCTCCCTTCCGGAAGAAGTCACTCGGAATCTGTTCGGTCTTGGGCAGGATCAGTTCGTTGTGCTCATCATCGAGCAGCAACAGTTCTTTCTTCCAGATCTGGTAGACTTCACCCGAGACGATCTCACCAACCTTCTCCTTGTATTTGTTGTATAGGTTGTCCTTCTCCAGTTCCAGTATCTTGGATGCCAGCGTTTGCCGCAGGTTAAGGATGGTGCGGCGTCCGAAGTGCTCTAGTGAAACCTCATCTGTCACCTCTTCTCCCACCTCAAAATCTTCGTCAATCTTCAGTGCTTCGCTGAGCGTGATCTCCAGGTTGGGATCCTCCAGCTCGTCATCTTCAACAATGGTGCGGTTACGCCAGATCTCCAGGTCTCCCTTGTCGGGATTGATGATGATATCGTAATTCTCGTCGGTTCCGTTCGCCTTTGAAATAACATTGCGGAACGACTCTTCCAGCACACTGATCAGTGTAGCTTTGTCGATATTCTTCAGTTCGTTGAATTCGGAAAAAGTATCTATGAGACTGATGGTTTCTTTCTTCTTGCCCATATATTATTTGAATCGTATAAGATATTTAGTATGTTTCACATCATCGTATGAGAAGCGGAGATCCTCTTCCACTTCCTGTTTGCGTTTTGCCCCTTCAGGTTTTACCTTGCGTGTGACCGTCAGGGTGAAACCCTCATCATCAGACGAACGCAGGATACCACTGTGCTTGACACCGGTACGGGTGAGCACCTCTACCTCTTTGCCCTCATACTTGCGGTACTGACGCACAGTCTTGAAGGGAGATGTGAGTCCTGCCGAGGTGACTGTCAACTCAAAATCCTCGCTGTCGCGGTCAAGCTGACCCTCTATGTGACGGCTCAACGCAGCGCACTGATCAATGTCCACACCCTCATCGTTGTCAATCTCCACGATGATGCTGTTATCACTACCCAGGGTGAGATCCACCAGGTAGTTGGTCGTATCTTTCAGATACTCCTCCGTGAGGGTGATAAGCATGTTTTTGTCGATCATCATAACGTTTAAGAACAAAAAAGGAAGCGGTTTTTCCTGCTTCCCTCTCTCTTGTCGGATGCAAAGATATTATTTTCAATCGGATTCACAAAATCTTTGCACGCTTTTTCTCCAAACAGAGGTGCTTTCAGCATGCATTCATTCTCCCCCTGTGATAGACGCTTCATGCCTGTTGCTTTAATGGCTTTGCTTCCTGTCATTCGTTCTCGGAAATTTTGTCTATTTTTGTAGTTGCAAACGGATGAACAGATTAAACAAGAGAAGCATGGAGAAAGAGGAGAAGAGTCAAATAGCATACCACAAAAATGTGATTGATTTTGTAACCGTGGCAGCAGAGCTTTGTCACTTCCTGGAGAGTGAGGCTGAGATTTCGCGAAAAGAGTGGGTGGAGAGGATGCTAAGACTGTTGCCCTTGCTCTATGTGAAAACCTTGTTGTTGCCACAAGCATCGATGCTGAGCGAAGAGGTGCCCCCCACATTTGTGCGGGAAGAGGATTACGCACGGGTGGTCAATCGCATTGCTGAGGTGATGGGCGAAGAAGATACTTATCTGGATGTGTTTGTCGATGAGATGAAGTACAGTGATCGTCCCATTTCAGCATTTGTCTCTGAGAATCTGGCCGATTTGTACCAGGATATCCGTAACTTTGTTTCGGTATATCAATTTGAACTGTCCGATCAGATGGAGGATGCATTGGCAGTCTGCCGGGAGAACTTTTTGCTCTACTGGGGACAGAAACTGGTGAATGTGCTTCGCCCGCTGCATGCACTAAAGTGCAGGTTTGAAGAGAATGGAACCGATGAAGAAACGGATATTAATAACATTGAAGAATTGTGGGATTAACCATTACCAAAGAGCAACTGGCCGAATTGCCGAAAGAGACCTTTAACGGCAGCATAATTGTTGTAGATCATCAGGAGGAGGTGGCAGCGGCTGTAGCTTATCTCAGCAACCATAAGGCCATAGGTTTCGATACAGAAACAAAGCCTTCGTTCAAGCGGGGACAGAACCACAAGGTGGCACTGATGCAGCTGGCTACCGATGAGGTTTGCTATCTCTTCCGTCTCAACCGTATCGGCTATCCCAAAGAATTGGTACAGCTTATGAGCAATCCCGACATCAAAAAAATAGGTCTCTCCCTGCGTGACGACTTTGCTGCCATCAGGCAGCGATCGGTACGTAAGCCTGAGAACTTCATTGATCTGCAGCTTTTCGTTGACAAGTTCGGCATCGATGACAACAGCCTGCAGAAGATATATGCCCTGCTCTTCGGAAAGAAGATATCAAAGAGTCAGCGCCTCTCCAACTGGGAGGCACCTCAACTGACCCCCGCGCAGCAAGCCTATGCCGCCATCGATGCCTGGGCCTGCCTTCACATCTACAACCATCTGGTCGATTCCGACAGCCCTACAACCAAACAACAAGATTAAGATGTATCAATCAATTCAATTGAAACCGAAAAAGGATGAATCGCTCAGGCGCTTTCATCCGTGGGTTTTCTCAGGTGCTCTCACCCAGGCACCCTCTACACTCGCTGAGGGAGATGTGGTGCGTGTGTTGGCTGCCGACGGGAGCTTCCTGGGTGTGGGGCATTACCAGATAGGCAGCATCGCTGTGCGCATCCTCTCCTTCCAAGATCAGCCCATCGACAACGATTTCTACCTGACAGCGCTCACCAGCGCCTTACAGTTGCGAAAAGAACTGAAACTGTTGCGTAGCGACAACAATACCTACCGTTTGGTGCATGGTGAAGGGGACAATCTGCCAGGACTGATCATCGATATCTATGGTGACACCGCCGTGATACAGGCCCACTCGGTGGGGATGCACCGTGACCTGGAACAGATCATGGCTGCTTTGAAAGAGGTGATGGTCACAGAGGGCCTGAATCATATCTATTATAAATCGGAAGGGACACTGCCTTTTAAGGCTGAACTGGGTGCTCAGGACGGCTATCTGTGGGGTGGGAAGCAGACTGATGCCGTTGCCCTTGAAAACGGATTGCAGTTCCAGATTGACTGGCTCCGCGGGCAGAAGACCGGGTTCTTTATCGATCAGCGTGAGAATAGGAAACTGCTGGAAGAGCATGCAGCCGGCCGCCGAATGCTCAACATGTTCTGCTACACCGGTGGTTTCTCAGTCTACGGCCTGCGTGGAGGTGCCTCACTGGTCGATTCGGTGGACAGCTCCTCAAAAGCGGTCTCCATCACCGATCGAAACATCACGATGAACTTCGGTGATGAACCCCGACACCACTCTTTTTCCCAGGATGCATTCCGTTATCTGAAAGAGACTCCCGAAGGTAAATATGACCTGATGGTGCTCGATCCTCCGGCCTTTGCCAAACATCGCGGTGCGGTGAACAATGCACTCCAGGGGTACAAGAAGCTCAATCTGGCGGCCATGGCAAAAATTGCGCCCGGAGGCATTCTCTTCAGCTTCTCATGCTCTCAGGCCATTACAAGGGAACAATTCCGGCTTGCTGTCTTCAGCGCAGCAGCCATATCGGGAAGAAAGGTGAGGATCCTTCATCAATTGTCGCAACCGGCAGACCACCCCATCAACATCTATCATCCGGAAGGGGAATATCTGAAAGGATTGGTACTTCGGGTGGAATAAAATGTGAAAAACCTATTTGAATCAGGCGAATTGGGCCATTTTTAGTTAAACTGTGCAAAAATGATGATTTTTCTGCTCAATAGTTATGTTTTATAACACAAAATCGCCTATCTTTGCAATGTGTTTTTCATGGTATTAGATTTAAGGTTAACAATGAAGATTGGTTGTCGTGAGACAACCTTTCCTTTTTTATATCCCTTCCATTCCCATTTTCACAAATTATAATCGGTTCCTTTTCGCATAATGGTTGCTTTATTGTTATTTTTGTATGACAATAGAGAGGCAACACAGATGGAATTTCGTACACGCATTGATATTACGGAAGGTGAGGTGATGATCAATCACAGCACTGAAATGATGATGCTTGGTTCCTGTTTTTCTGAAGAGATAGGCAGCAAGCTTCTTGCGCATAAGTTTCGTGTGGATGTCAATCCTTTTGGCATTCTCTACAATCCCTTCTCTGTGTCAGAGGCTCTTGCGAGAATAATCTCAGGAAATCCCTTCAGTGAGCATGATCTTTTTTACTACAACGGGATGTATCACAGCCCGATGCACCACGGTGCGTTTTCATCACCACGGTTGGAAGAGGGCCTGCAATTGATCAACAAGCGATTTGAAAAAGCAGTGGCTCTGTTGCCGCTGACTGATCTGCTGATGGTCACCTTTGGCACTGCCTGGGCCTATCACCGGAAAGATGACGATAAAATTGTAGCCAACTGTCACAAATTACCGGCAAACCTGTTTGAACGTACTCGCCTGTCGATCGGAGAAATCACCCGGGAGTGGGTAGTGCTGATTCAACGTCTGTTTCAGCTTAATCCCCAAATGAAAATACTTTTCACGGTAAGCCCCGTCCGGCATATGAAGGATGGAGCACATGAGAACCAACTGAGCAAGGCTACTCTCATGTTGGCAATTGAACAACTTCAAACGTTGTTTCCAAGGCAGCTATACTATTTCCCTGCCTATGAACTTATGCTTGACGAGCTACGTGATTACCGTTTCTATGGTGATGATATGCTGCATCCCTCCTCCTTGGCGGTGAATTATATATGGGAGGAATTCTCCCGATGCTGTTTTTCTCCAGAAACAGTTGCGGTGAACAGAGAGTGGTCGGTCATTCGTCAGGCATTGGAACATCGTCCACTACATCCCGACAGCGAGGCTTTCAGTCGCTTTCGCCAACAGACGAGAGAGAAGCTGGAGGCGTTTGCCCGTCGTCATCCCTCAATCTCCTGTGAAGAGGAGAGATTAAAGCTGAACTTGTGACAAAAAAACATATGAACTACACCATTCAACAGATCGCATCAGTCCTGCAACTGCCGGTAAAGATACTGCATCCCTGCATGATCCGTCAGATGCTGACCGACAGTCGCAGACTTACTGATCCGGCTACCACTCTCTTCTTTGCACTCGAAACACGCAGCAACGATGCCCATCGATTTGTGACCGATCTCTATCAGGAAGGGGTGCGCAGTTTTGTGGTGACAAAGATGCTCCCTGAGTGGGCTGCCTTCAGCGATGCCAATTTTCTTCCGGTGAAGAATAGTCTTGCCGCGCTGCAGAAGATCGCTGGATGGCACCGATCGCACTTTGAGATACCGGTGATTGGCATCACAGGAAGCAATGGGAAGACCATCGTTAAGGAGTGGCTATACCAACTGCTGGAGAAAGATTACAACATCACCCGATCTCCACGCAGTTACAACTCACAGATTGGCGTACCCCTGTCGGTATGGCAACTGGATGAAAAAAGCACGCTGGGCATTTTTGAAGCCGGCATCTCGCAACCCGACGAGATGGAACAGCTGGAACCGATCATTAAACCGACCATCGGCGTCCTGACCAAGATAGGGGAGGCCCACCAGGAGAATTTCACCTCTCTCCAGCAAAAATGTATGGAGAAACTGGAGCTCTTCGTCAACTGTGATGTCTTTATCTACGATGAAGACAACGACCTTGTATCGCGTTGTGTTGATCTGATGGTGCTTTCACAGAAGTCATTCTCCTGGTCGAGGAGAAACAGCGATGCACCGCTTTACATCTCCGATGTAGTAAAAAGTGAAACGCATACACTGATTCGTTACTCTTTCCTTAACTTTGAATACTCATTTCAGATCCCTTTTACCGATGAGGCTTCGATCGAGAATGCCATCAGCTGTCTGGCGGTGGCTCTCTACCTGCATGTGTCACCAACGGAGCTGGCCGATAGAATGAGACAGCTTGAACCGGTAGCCATGCGCCTGGAGTTACGCAAAGGCAAACAGGGATGCCTGATCATCAATGATACCTATAACTCCGACATCAACTCCATCCGGATCGCACTCGATTTTCAGCAACAACGCCATCAGGAAGGATCTCTGAAAAAAACAGTGATTCTCTCCGACATTCTGCAAAGTGGCTTGTCACCCCGTTCCCTTTACCGGAGGGTGGCGGAATTGACGGAACAGGGGGGGATTCAAAAATTAATCGGAATCGGGCCTGAAATATCAGCCAACGGAGAGGTTTTTGCGCAGCAGGAGAAGATTTTCTTTCCCTCCACCGATGAGTTCATTCGCTCAGGTCTCTGGAAAACATTCCGGGAAGAGCTGATCCTTTTAAAAGGGGCACGTAAATATCATTTCGAACGAATCAGCACACTCCTTGAAGAGCGCATCCATGAGACACAACTGGAGGTGGACCTTGATGCGGTGGTGCACAACTTTAACTTCTACAAGTCGAAACTTCAGCCTCATACCAAGCTGGTTTGTATGGTGAAAGCCAACGGATATGGTGCCGGTGCCGTCGAGATTGCCAAAACTCTGCAGTATCATCGCTGCGATTACCTTGCCGTGGCCGTTGCCGAAGAGGGCATTCTCCTCAGAAATGAAGGTATCACGTTGCCGGTGATGGTGCTCAATCCAGAGGTGAACGGCTTTGAGGAACTTTTAACACACGATCTTGAACCGGAGGTATACAACTTCAGGATCCTGGAGGCATACATCAAAGAGGCAGAAAGAAGAGGAATCACAGACTACCCCATACACCTGAAAATTGATAGCGGCATGCATCGGCTTGGTTTCCTTCCCGAACAGATTCCTGTCCTGACTGAACGACTAAGTGAACAGAAGGGACTGAAAGTGCTCTCTGTGTTTTCACATCTTTCTGCCAGCGAAAGCTGGTTGTTCGATGATTTTACCCGTCAGCAGATGGATAGCTTTCATATGGCGGCCAATGCCATTGAGGAGGCATTGCAATACAAAGTATGGAAACATATCCTCAACTCAGCGGGTATGGAGCGTTTTCCGGCCGCGGAATGGGACATGGCACGACTGGGTATCGGTCTTTATGGCATCAGTGCCAGTGGTCTGCAGGGGCCGAGGAATGTCTCTACGCTGAAGACAACTATTCTTCAGATCAAGGAGGTAGCTGCTAACGAAACAATTGGTTACGGTAGAAAAGAGATGCTGTCGCGGAATGCTCGCATTGCCACCATACGCTTTGGTTATGCCGATGGCTTAAACCGGCAGTTTGGCAATCGCAGGGGGAAGGTGTTAATCAACGGGTTTCCGGCACCCATCATTGGAAATGTCTGTATGGATCTCTGCATGGTAGATGTGACTGACATCCCTGCACGGGAGGGTGATGTGGTTATTCTCTTTGGGGAGCAGCTTTCGGTCATTGAGCAGGCCGAATCGATCGGAACCATTCCTTATGAGATTCTCACCTCTCTATCCCCACGTGTGAAACGCATCTACATCAAGGAGTAGGGTTGAGGCCGGCATGCCGCAGCAGATTCCGTCAATGCCTTGTAGATACAAAAAAAACAACCCGATCATTCGATCGGGTTGTTTTTTTGATATCTGTTTCGCTTGCTTAATCTACAAAGAAGATAGCAACACGGTTCCAGTCGTTTTCTGCATAAGGCTGTTCGGTGTCACCCTTCCAGTCGATAGAGATGCGATCGCTGTCAATAGCATAGTCATTGGTCAATGCGTCAGCAACGGCTCTTGCACGTTTTTCTGAGAGTGCGAAGTTGTATTCCGGTGTTCCGGTCTGTGCATCGGCGTAAGCTACGATGTTTACCTTGGCATCGGGATTGGCCTTCATGTATTCAGCAGTGTTGTGAACGCTGATCTGCTGACCCTTGTCGATCTTGGCAGAGTTGATGCGGAAGAATACTACGTTGGGAACATAAACTGCTTCGTTTACAACAGTGGGTTCTACTTCCGGGCACTCGGGGCAAGATTCGGGTCTGAGTCTCAGCTCTTCGTTTTCAGCACGCAGTCTGTTGATCTGGCTGTTCAGGTCGTTGATCAGGTTGTAGTCCATCAGCTCGGCAGGAGTGAAATCCTGTTTGCCGCCCAGGCCAAACTTCAGACCTGCAACACCGGTGAGCATACCGTCGTATTCACGATTTCCTACCACTCCACTGCCGTCAAATGATTCCTGTACAATTCTTACTCCCAGTTCAAGGAAAAGAGCTACACTGTTTGACAACTGGAAATTGTTGATCAAACCAGCATTGTAGGTCAAAGATTGGTTCTGATTTTTGAACAGGTCTCCGTCAGGATTGGGTTTCTTCCAGTCTTCATTCAGGCCGTACATGTAACCGACACCAGCATAAGGTATCAGGCTGTATACGCGGTCGGGGTTGTAGCTGCCCCATGCATTGATGATGTTGTACATCAGGTCCACATGACCACCCACCCAGTTTTGTTCGGGGTCGAGTCCGGCAGCAACATGCTTGATGTGACCACCGTCGATTACCAAGCGAGCTCCCCAGTTGGGTGAATTCCAGCGTCCGATTTCCAATTGACCATTCCAACCAAGACGATCGCCAAGTCCTGCATCAGCATCGGCCTCACCTGTGGTCATGTAGAGGTTTGTTCCGCCGCCGAGACCCATATACCAGTTGTCACTACCTTTGTTCTTCAGGTATACAGTACCCTCAGAAACATTCTGTACCTCCTGTGCACTGATGCTGAACGCAACAAGTGCCGAAAATAAAAGTAAACTAAATTTTTTCATAAATTTACAATCTAATTAAACATTTTTCGTTTCACAATAACTCGATATTCTTTGTTTGAATGGTCATACTTAAATCTGTACCCCATTCTTTAGTGCATTTATAACATCTCTGTTATAAAATTGTTCGCAGCCAAATGCTGAAATAGCATCATTTTACTGCGCCATCCTCTGCTCGGCATCCGCCGATACAGTTTTAATTAAGCTACAAATATAAAACTTTAAATTTATATAATCTTAATTTTCAATTTATTTTTCCGAAATTGCATCCTGATGGGCAATTATCCACACGAATGGTACTTTTCTAGGGCTATGTGGCCTTTTTTATCCCAGATAGCTTTTTAACAGTTTACTCCGTGAGTCCTGCCGCAACCTGCGGATTGCTTTCTCCTTGATCTGTCGGACACGCTCACGCGTGAGTTGGAACTTGTCACCGATCTCCTCAAGTGTCATCTCCTGACACCCGATGCCGAAGAACATTTTGATGATGTCACTTTCCCGCTCGGTAAGCGTGGAGAGGGCACGGTCAATCTCCTTCTGCAGAGACTCGTTGATCAGGGTGCGGTCTGCAATAGGGGCATCGTCGTTGACAAGCACATCCAACAGACTGTTGTCTTCACCCTCCACAAAGGGAGCATCCATGGAGATGTGCCTTCCCGACACCTTTAATGAGTCGGTTACCTTGTCTACAGTGATATCCAACTCTATTGCAAGTTCCTCGGCTGAAGGACGTCGTTCATTCTCCTGTTCGAATTTCTGAAAGGCTTTGCTGATCTTATTGAGTGAACCCACCTGATTGAGCGGCAACCGTACGATGCGAGACTGCTCTGCCAGGGCCTGCAGAATCGACTGGCGAATCCACCAAACGGCGTAACTGATAAACTTGAATCCCCGGGTCTCGTCAAACTTTTCGGCAGCCTTAATCAATCCCAGGTTTCCCTCGTTAATCAAGTCCGGCAAACTGAGGCCCTGGTTCTGGTACTGTTTGGCCACCGATACCACAAAGCGCAGGTTTGCCCTGGTGAGTTTTTCCAGAGCCTGCCGGTCGCCTTTCTTGATCGCCTGTGCCAACTCCACCTCTTCCTCCACGGTGATCAGATCCTCTCGGCCAATCTCCTGAAGGTATTTGTCGAGTGAAGCGCTTTCACGATTGGTGATCGATTTTGTAATTTTTAGTTGTCTCATCTCAATATTTCGATTCTACTGTAAATTCTGTTGTAACTACAATTGGGGCGCAAAAGTACAAAAAAAAACGCTATGATGGTCAATAACTCACCCCGTAACCAAACATATAGCAAAGGAATCCGGCCCCGAAACCTAATTCCTTTGCTATAGAAACGTTATTTGATTCCTTTTTGTTACTGAAATGCGAATGATTAACCTTTCTTAACGGGAGATCACTCTCCGGAGAGGTCTATGGCAATGTATTGTGTCCTGCCATTGGGGTAGAATCCGGCTACCAGCACCACCTTGTCTTCGCGGGTACGGGTGGCTGCAACAATCGTAGCCACATCTTCCTGGCTGTTCACCGGTTGGTTGTTCATGCGCATGACGATGAATCCCTTGTTGATGCCTTCCTTGCGGAACAATCCTTTGTTATCCACTTCTTCCACTTCAATACCGCTGGAAATACCCAGAGCACGCTTCCGCTCATCACTCAATGGTTTGAAGGTGGCTCCCAGCGCACTTACGGCGTCTGTCTTGCGGGTGATTTCGGTGCTTCCCTCGTCATTTTTCAGCTCTACGTTGAAGTTGCGGTTGTTGCCGTTACGATCTACCGTCACACTGATCTTGTCTCCCGGGCGATAGCGGTTCAGCTGGCTCTGCAGTTCTGCGAAGTTGCGGATGGGCACATTGTTGATGGCCGTCAGGATGTCCCCTTTCTGGATGCCGGCTGCCTTGGCGGCGCTTCTGTCGGAGAAGTCCTCCACCACGACCCCTCTGATCTGTGAGAGCTCACGAGCCCTGTCGGGATCCTCCCGACGGATGTTTTCGATGTTGGGAACCTGGATGCCCAGGAGTGCACGCTGTACTGTGCCGTATTCTTTCAGGTCCGCTGCAATTTTCCCTGCGATGGAGATGGGCACAGCGAAGGCATAGCCGGCAAAGTTGCCGGTCTGTGAATAGATGGCGGTGTTGATCCCCACCAGCTCACCGCGGGTGTTGACCAGAGCGCCACCGCTGTTGCCGGGGTTGACCGCGGCATCTATCTGGATGAACGACTGGATACCGAGACCACCGCCCATCACGTTGCCTCTATTCTTTGCGCTCACGATACCTGCCGTGACAGTAGAGGTAAGGTTGAAGGGGTTGCCTACGGCGAGCACCCATTCACCCACCTGCAAGGCGTCGGAATTGCCGAAAGTGAGGTAAGGGAAGTCCTCCCCTTCAATTTTAAGCAATGCGATGTCGCTCTGCCGGTCGGCACCCACCACTTTTGCTGTGAACTCGCGGTTGTCGTTGAGCGTGACCGATACCTCGTTGGCATTCTCCACCACATGGTTGTTGGTAATGATGAATCCATCTTTCGAGATGATTACCCCGGAACCGAAGCCCACCTGTTCACGCGGTTGTGAAGGCATCCGGTCTCCAAAGCCGAAGAAGAAATCGAATGGGTTGATGTACTGTTGCTGGCTGATGGTCTTGGTCTTTACATGCACCACACCGTCAACAGAGCGGGAAGCTGCTTCCGTGAAATCAGGATATCCCTCACTTGTGGTTAGACTGGTGAGTACAATGTTCTTGTCCTGGTTGAAGGATTCGGCCAGGACTCCCATCTCTTCTGTGGGGGAATTAACTGTAGATCCTGTTAGTTTACGCTCTCCCTTTTCTATGATCGTATGATACCCAAACAGGGTAATGACTGAACTCAGAATAGCAACCAACAGGATTGCAATCACGTTTTTTGTATTACTTCTATTCATATTGTTGGGTTATAAGTTTATGGTTGTTTCTCATATCAACAAATGTAAGACAAAAACTGTACAGAAAAAGTGTTGTCGGCATGGCTTTTAACACTTTTAACGGAAAGATTGTCCGATTAACCCGATTTAACCGCACCGCAGTCATTTTTTCTCCCGGCAACACTGACAAGATGGCATTACCTGCACCTGCGGTTTTCTTATCGTCTGTACCTGGTTCTCCTGTTGGCATAACGCCTGAAACGGAAATTGTTGAATGGGTGGAACAGGTCGTACAGCAGCAGGTCGATGTGGTAGCCGGTGTTGTCAACCAGCTTGCTGGCTCTGTTTATCACCCAGAGCTGCATCCCGTAGCGAAGCAGGAAGAGCAGCAGCGCTGTGGCGGTGATCAGCGGGGAACCGGTGATGAGGCCCATGACAACCGCCGCGGTGAAGAGCAGGTAGAATGTATAGCGGGTGAAGCTTTCCAGGCTTAGTACGCGAGGGGCCACCCCGCTGTAGTACTGCTTGGTATAGAGATATTTCGATTTCAGGGAGCGCCAGGTGAAGAAGTTGTCAATGCCGTGGGCTTCGGTCATGCTTTCAGGTGAGAGCACAACACCTGTTCGGACTCCGGAAGCAATCCGATTGATGAAAAGATCATCTTCCCCGCCGTCGATGTGCAGGATCGAGGAGAATCCCTTGTGCTTGAAAAAGAGATCCTTGCGATAGGCCAGGTTGCGTCCGATGCCCATGTAGGGTATCTTGAGCAATGCCATGGAGAGGAATTTAAGGTGGTGCATGAAGTTGTCGTACCGGATGAAGCCCCGCATTCCTGCCTTCTTGTCAATGGACAGTCGGCAGAATCCCAATACGATATCCATGTTTTGTGCAAATGCGTTGCCATATTCCCTGATCCAGTTGAGGCTGCAGGGCACGCAGTATGCTTCGGTGAAGAGAAGGTGCTCATGCTTCGCCGCCTTGATGCCGATGGTGAGCGCCAACTTTTTCTCGTTGATGCTTTCTGCCTCATCCGGAACATAGGTGTGGTAGAGATGTGGATATTTCAGAGCAGCAGCTTTCAGAACCATGTCCGTCTCATCTGTAGAGCCGCTGTTGACAACAATCACTTCGAAGTTTGGATAATCCTGTTCCATGATGTGGGGCAGGTTCTTTGCCAACTCTTCAGCGTTGTTTTTTGAGGGGATGATGACCGAGATGGGTGGCAGTTCATCATCCTGCAATGGGGTGGTTTGTTGTTTTTTGTGATGCCGGTAGGGGCTGTTGTAAACCACTAGATAGAAGAGTACCTGAAGCAGGAAGAAGAAGAGTAGCATCCCCCCCAGGATCCACTCTGTAAGAGAAAGCCCTGATACAAGCAGGTAGATATGATCCATGTGAGAATGTTTAAAGGTTGTCTGAGAAGCGGGAAGCAGGGATCTCCCGGAGGTTGTAGGTGGATGCCATGGTCTCACCATAGGCCCCCGCCGAACGGATGGCAATCAGATCACCACGCGCTGATTCGTTCAGCATAAAATCACGTACAAAGACATCGCTCGACTCACAGACTGGACCCACCACATCATAGGGGGTGTATGGCTTCACGGAACTAATGTTTTCGATATGGTGGAAGGCCTGATAGAGCGCCGGACGGATTAACTCCGTCATACCGGCATCCACAATCAGGAACTTCTTTTGCATTCCCTCTTTGACGAAAACAACCCTGGTGATCAGAGAGCCGCAGGGGGCCACCACCGAGCGGCCCAGCTCAAAGTGGAGGGTTTGCCCCTCCTCCAGTTTAAGGTATTTCTCGAAGAGCCTGAAGTAAGACTCGAAATCGGCTATGGGGCAGTGATTCGGATGTTGGTAGTTGATGCCCAAACCGCCACCCACATTGATTACCGGCAGGGTGATGCCTTGCGTGTGGAACCATTCACGCAGCTCCAGCGCCTTCACACAGAGATCTTCGAACGAGGAGAGATCGGTGATTTGCGATCCGATGTGGAAATGCATACCGATCAGGTTGATGTGACCTCCCTCAGCAATCATCCGCAGCAGTGCCGGCAGGTCCTGTTCATTGATGCCGAACTTGTTCTCGTTGAGCCCCGTGGTGATGTATTTATGCGTGTGCGCATCCACATTGGGATTGATGCGCAAGGCCACTGGTGCTTTCTTACCCATGTCGGCTGCCAGCTCGTTGAGCACCTCCAGTTCGGCCATCGATTCCACGTTGAAACAGAAGATATCGTTTTCGAGGCCAATCCTGATCTCGCGGTCGGTCTTGCCTACGCCGGCAAAGGCGATTTTGTCGGCCGGGAAGCCGCACTCCAATGCCCGCAGGATCTCGTTGCCACTCACGCAGTCGGCACCAAACCCATAGGAGGCGATGAGCTTCAGGATCTCCTCATTGGCATTGGCCTTGATGGCGTAGTGGATGTGAAACGGCTTACCGGCTGTCTCTTGTCTGATGGTGTTGAGTGTTTCGCGCAACAGCGCCATGTCGTAATAATAAAACGGGGTGTCGAACGATTCGAATTGCTTTGTGGGAAAGATTCCTTTGATCATCTCAGTTACTTTCTTTTTGGATTAATATTGTGCACCGGGTGGATGGTTCCGGAAGGAGCACCACTTTCCGGGTGACAAAAATAAGGTTTTTTAGCCGATTCCCTTACATCCGGATGAAAGAAAATGCCTGCGCCAGCTTTTCCTTCATGGGCAAGGATGCATCAATCCACCGGATGGTGAAGCCGCGGCGCTCCATTCCCCTGAACCAGGTCATCTGCCGCTTGGCAAACTGATGGATGGCGATTTCCAGTTGTCTGTACATCTCCTCATAGGTGAGTGCCCCTGTCACGTGCAACGTGACATACTTGTACTCGAGCCCGTAATAGATCAGATCCTGCGCAGCAACCCCCTCGGCAAGCAGTTGCTTCACCTCTTCAATCATCCCCTCCCGGAGGCGTGCCTCCAGGCGGCGGCTTATCTTTTCACGCCGTTGCTCACGGTCGATATTCAAACCCAGGATGGTGCTTTCAAGGGGTGGGTAGGCACTGTTGGCCTGATCTTCATGCGACCGGTAGTCGGCAATCTCGATGGCACGTATGGCTCGTTTCTTTGTGTCGGTATCGGTGCTGTTGTGCAATGGCCCGTAACCGCGCAGGATCTCAGTAAGCTCGGCCAGCGTCTTGCGCTCCAGATGATTCCTCAGATCGGGGTTGGCCGGTACGTCGGGCAGATGGTACCCCTTCAGCACGGATTCAATGTAGAGGCCTGTACCACCACATAGAATGGCTCTCTTGCCGCGGCTGCGGATATCCTCGTATGCCGCGTGGAAGTCCTGTTGATAATTGTACAACGTATATTTGTCGCCCGGTTCCCGTATATCGATCAGGTGATGGGGAATGGTGATCCCTTCCAGGGTGTATTCACCCAGATCCTTCCCGGTGCCGATGTCCATGCGACGGTAGAGCTGACGTGAGTCGCCGCTCACGATCTCCCCGTTCAACGCTGCTGCTAGGTTCACGGCAAAGGGGGTCTTGCCACTGGCCGTGGGGCCCAGAACAGTGATCAACTGCTGCTTCATGATGATTGTCCGGAATGCTGCCTACCAGCTCCCGCCGGCGCCTCCTCCGCCAAAGCTGCCGCCACCGCCGCCACCGAAACCGCCGAAGCCACCACCCCCTCCTCCAAAGCCTCCAAAGCCGCCACTGCGGCGGCTGCCGCCCATGATGGGGGGGAAGAAGATGGGTGGATTGCCACCCCTGTGGTGTCCTTCACTGTCGATGTGCTGGTCTCCCCCGCCGGAGATGAATGCAAAAAGGATGAGGATCCCGATCACCAGGATGACGATTGCCAGGGGGGGGATTCCCTCCTCCTCCGCTGCTTCGGCGGTGAATTCACCCGAGAGGCGGGCAATCATCTCATCCACCGCTGCATTGACCCCTCCAAAGTAATCCTCCTCCACGAAGTAGGGGATCATCACGTTGCGCACGATGCGGCCGGCATAGGCATCGTTAATGCGCGCCTCCAGGCCGTAGCCGGTGGCGATGAATGCATCACCCCTGCTGTTGCCCCGCTTGGGCTTGATCAGGATCACGGCTCCGTTGTTTTTGCTTCTTTGCCCCACCTGCCATTTCTCTCCCAGACGGAAGGTGAAGTCGGATGCGGCATATCCCCCCAGGTCATCTACCGTCACCACGTAAATCTGCGTGGAGGTGGAATCGTGGTATGCCAGCAGTTTTTGCTCCAGAGCGCTATTCCCGGCATCGGTGAAGATTCCGGCGAAGTCGTTCACCAGCCGGTAGGGCATCATCGGTTCCGGAATCTCCTGTGCTGACAGTGGCCATAAGAAAAGAAGAAAAATGGCAAGGATCCGGACCCTACTCTTCCAGTATAACATCATCGCTCAGTTCGTTTTTATCATTCTCCAATATGGGGTATTGTGCCTTGATCAGTTCACCAATCCGTCCTACGCCAAGGCAGATGCCATCCACAATCCTTCCCTCGCGAAAGAAGGATAACATCTCTTCCAGCACCTCATTCCAGAAGTCTTTCCGAGTGGCATCATGGATGCCGCTGTCACCCCAGATGGCTGCCTTGTGATCTGCCGGGGAGATGTAGAGCAACACGCCATTGCGCTGCTCGGTGGCCTCCATTTTCAATCGTGTGAACTTGTAGCGGGCGGCCTCCAGGGGATCTCCGTTGCATTGCCGTGCCACGAATACACGGATCTCACCCGAGGTCTGGCGTTCGGCATTGCGAATAGAGGTGCTGATCTGTTCCAGCTCTTCTTTGCTCAGCATGGTTGTTTTCCGTTTTTATCGCTTTCTCAGAACTGAACTTCAGGGGCCGTTTGTGCCTCGGGAGCCGCTTCAAAGTAGGCTTTCGACTCAAACTTGAACCACCCGGCATAGATCACCTGCGGGAACTTGCGGATGTAGGCGTTGTAATCCTGCGCAATCTGGTTGAACTTGTTGCGTTCCACCGAGATGCGATTCTCGGTACCGGCCAACTCATCCTGCAGTGCCAGGAAGTTCTGATTGGCCTTCAGTTCCGGATAGTTCTCCTGAATCAGCAACAACCGTCCGAGTGCCTGACTCAGCTGGTTCTGTGCCTGCTGATACTCCTGCAGGCTCTCCGCTGTAAGGTTCTCCGGGCTAACGGTGGACTGTGTGGCCCTGGCCCTGGCCTCTGTCACCTGCGTGAAGGTCTCCTGCTCATGGGTGGCATACCCCTTCACGGTGTTCACCAGGTTGGGGATCAGGTCGGCCCGCCGCTGGTAGGCATTCTGCACGTTGCCCCACTGAGCGGTGACGGCTTCCTGTTTCTCTACCATGTTGTTGTAGCCCTGGCAACCGGTCAGCGAGAGCGCTCCGGCCAGAATCAATAAAATGTAAAATAACTTTTTCATGTTGCGCTGTTTTTTATTATTTTTTCGATGCTCACATTTGCATGATGAATCGTTGCAAAGATAGGAAAATAATTTCGGTAGAAGAGAGAGATGCTGTTCCAAAAAGTGTGTCTGAGTCGTTCACAAAGAACAAGGAGCAGAGAGTCCTGAAAGAGAACAGTGCCTTTTTGGAAGCTATTTCGATATTCTGGGGTAATTGCATCTTTATATCCACTCCGATAATTATTGGAGTGGATATAAGGGTGCTATAAGGGGGCAATAAGGCTAGAGGCACCGAATCCCCCGTGAAGTCCTGAATGGTATAGTTGGTTTTTTTGTCTATCTTTGCAAACAGGATCAGGGTTTCCGTTGTTCTCTTACTTTCCGTGACATAATTAAAAAAGAGCGTCTTTCTGTCAAAAATTGCTTATGAGAGTTCACAATTTTCTGTCGTCAATTACACTTTCTCTGCTGGTGTTTTCTTTTGCCACTGCCGAAGTAGCATTGGCCGTACCGGTTGATGCACTGCGAAGTGTCGCCACCGCTGACACCACCGAATTGTTTCATGATATCACCGACATCAGCCGCCAGATTGAAAAGCGAACCATCGGTCAACAACAGGATAGTCACTATGTGCCTGACACAACCTCTGCTGCCGTTTTGGGACAGCAACCGTTGCTCCTCAACGGCGAAAGAGTTTCTTATGTCAATCCGCTCGACTCCCTCTATCCTCGCAATGAAGAGGGCATACTGATGCTGCCACCGCTTATGCAGCATTACTCGTCACTCAACGGCATGACATTCAGAGATACGCTCTTCTACAATCCCCTGTTTTTGCCGATGATCTTCACCGGTAACATCTTGCCGCGCAACCTCTCTTTCTACTCGCCCGAAAAGGAACCCAAAAAGGGTCTCCTGATCCCGCAGGAAAAAACATTCGCACCTGCTTTGCACGACGCTGATTTTGTGCGGGGAGTGCGCCGTGAATACTACCGCAATCATCCCGACAGGATTCGTTATTCTGTGGCCAGTTTTGATTCGATCCCGCTGATGGAGAGTGGCGATGCCATCGTGCGCGAGACATTCAATCCATTCCGTGAGTTGCTCAAGACCGAAACAAATTATTCGCTGAGTGCCCCCGGCGTTGAGGTGGCCACCATTCAGAGAAAGTACTGGGTGTATGACGGAGAGCACTCCTTTCAGTTTGCGCAGAATTACTTCTCTAACAACTGGCACAAGGGTGGAACCAACAACCTGAACTTCAACAGCTACCAGGTGATCAGGGCCAACTACAAGAAAGATAAACTGCGATTCAACAACACCTTCGAGTGGCGACTCTCGCTGTTCAATGCCCCTGATGACTCGGTGAGGAGTTATCGCATCGGGAACGACCAGATTCGCTACTACGGCGACTTCGGCCTGAACTCCTTCGTGAAGGGTTGGTCATACTCCACGAACTTGGAAGCCAAGTCGCAGCTGTTCAATAATTTCAATCCCAATTCAAGCGATCTTCGTTCAGCTTTTCTGGCGCCTTTATATGT
This sequence comes from Dysgonomonadaceae bacterium zrk40, assembly GCA_016916535.1. Taxonomy (NCBI): domain Bacteria; kingdom Pseudomonadati; phylum Bacteroidota; class Bacteroidia; order Bacteroidales; family Dysgonomonadaceae; species Dysgonomonadaceae bacterium zrk40. The sequence goes on along the minus strand of CP070276.1, from coordinate 886,719 downwards.
GAATGCCGGTGTGGGTTTGAAGTTCGAACTGGAGAAGAAATCGGAGCGTGTACGCCATCGTAAGCTGAAATGGGAGTTAAACCTGGCACCGGTGTCCATCAACTACAAGTACGTGGGGAACGATGCGGTGGATGTGAAGCGATACGGGATACCCGAAGACCGGAAATCATTGCTGGACATTGGTTCCACCATCACCTCCATACTGAAGTATGATTTCACCCAATATGTCTCCTGGGATTCCCGTCTCACCTATTTTACCAGTTATGAGAAGGTGGTGTCGGAATTTCAAAACAGCCTGAACATGTCATTGAGCAATGCTTTCTCCACCCGCATCTATGTCAATGTGCGTTTCGATGACGGCGTGCCTGCCGATCCTGATTTCAAATACTGGCAGGTGAACCAGACCCTCAGTTTCGGTCTGAACTACAAGTGGTGATCCTTATGCAAAGGCGGCATCTTCTGGAAAGGAGAAGCCATTCATAAAAACGGCGGTCTGCATTCTCTTTTTTCCCTGCAGCTGCAGCTCAGTGATCCGTACGAAGCCGTCGGCCACGGCAACCTCCAGCTGTGACTTGTTGTCGGTACAAATGGTGCCCGCCGGCAGGGTGTGCTGCTCAACAACCTTTTCGGCCGCGAATAATTTGATGCGATAAGGCTCTTCTCCCTCTTTTGAAGTCATTTCCGTCCAGGCGGCGGGATAGGGAGAGAGACCCCTGATCAGGTTGCACACCTCTGTTGCGGTACGGTTCCAGTTCACCCGGCAGGTCTCGCTGAAGATCTTTGGTGCGCTTTTCAGCAGGGCGCCCTCCTCAATCAATTCACTTTGCAACAGCGTTGAGACGTTACCCTCCACGATGGCATCTATTGTCCTGGTCACCAGCTTTGCACCCATCACCATCAGCCTGTCGTGTAGGGTGCCGGCGTTATCCTCTTCGCCGATAGCGGTCTTCTCACGGAAGATGATGCGACCGGTGTCAATCTCGTGCGAGAGGAAGAAGGTGGTGACACCTGTTTCCTGCTCACCGTTGATCAGTGCCCAGTTGATGGGGGCGGCACCCCGGTATTGGGGCAGGAGGGAGGCGTGCAGGTTGAAGGTGCCCAGCGGTGGCATGTTCCACACCACCTCGGGTAGCATCCTGAAGGCGACAACAACCTGAAGGTCGGCTCGCAGTGCCTTCAACTCCTCCAGGAAGAGCGAATCCTTGAGGCTCGCAGGCTGCAGGATTGTCAACCCCTTGCCGAGGGCATATTGCTTCACCGCCGATGGTTGCAGTTTGTAACCCCTGCCCACAGCCTTGTCGGGCATGGTGATCACACCCACCACATTGTACCCCGCCTCTACAATCGCCTTAAGTGATTCCACCGCAAATTCGGGAGTACCCATGAAGACAATCCGTAACGATTTTTTTGTCATTTGTTGCATGCTTTCAGTCATTTGCTTCAGAATAGTTTTCCACCAGCACCTCACGGTAGGAGTTGAAGACGGAGGACTGTGACAGGATCCCCTTGTAGATTCCCTTGCTGTCAACCACCGGCAGGTTCCATGCCTTGGTGTTCTCAAACTTGGCCATCACCTCTTCCATGGAGGAGGTGATTTCCACTTTTGCGGGAGCTCCCACCATGAACTTCTCCACCGTGAAACGGTCGTATAATTCAGGACGGAACATGATGTTGCGGATGTCATTGGTCAGTACCATACCCATCAGTTTCCCCTCATCATTCACCACGGGAAAGATGTTGCGGGTACAGGTGGAGACAACCTTCACCATCTCTCCCAGGGTGTAACTAGGCTTGACGGTGGGGATATCAGTCTCCAGGAGGTCCTCCACCTTCAGGAAGGTGAGCACCGCCTTGTCCTTGTGGTGGGTGATCAACTCGCCCCTCTTGGCGAGGCGAATGGCGTAGATGCTGTGTTTCTCGAACACCAGGATGGTGCCGTAAGATACCAGAGACACGATCATCAGCGGCAGGAACAGGTCGTATCCGCCAGTGAGCTCTGCGATGAGGAAGGTGCCGGTGAGGGGTGCATGCATCACACCGGCCATCACGCCCGCCATTCCCATCAGTGCGAAATTCTCCTGTGGCAGGTAGGTGGTGTATCCCAGTTGGTTCAATGTGTAGGAGTAGACAAATCCGGCAATACATCCCAGGAAGAGCGTGGGGGCAAAGACACCGCCGGTACCGCCGCCACCGTTGGTTGCACTGGTGGCGAACACCTTGAAGAGGATCACCAGCAGGAGGAAAACGACGATGACCCATCTGTTTTCCATGTTGTAGAAGAAGCTCTCGTTGGTGAGTGCGTGAAAGCCGTCACCCGTGGCCAGCAGCGTGTTAATGGTGTTGTATCCCTCCCCGTAGAGCGGCGGGAAGAAGAAGATCAACACGCTCAGCATTACCCCTCCCAGCAGAAATCGTCGCCATTGCGGCATGGCATGGAAGATGGTCTCCAGCCAGCTCATGACACGGATCACGTAGAGGGAGAGGAATCCGCAGAGGATGCCCAGCAGGATCACATAAGGAATCCGGTTCAGCAGGAAGGGCTCCATCTGTGAATAGGCAAACATGGCGTCCATACCGTTGAGAAGGTAAGAAACAGTGGTGGCCGTGACAGCGGTGACCAACAGCGGGAGGATGGAAGACATGGTGAGGTCGAGCAGCAACACCTCTATGACAAACAGGATGCCGGCGATGGGAGCCTTGAAGATGCCGGCGATGGCACCGGCGGCACCACACCCCACCAGGATCATCAGGCTGTGTTGTTCCAGGCGGAAGAGGCGTCCCAGGTTGGATCCGATGGCGGAGCCTGTGAGCACGATGGGGGCCTCGGCACCCACCGATCCGCCGAAGCCGATGGTGAATGAGCTGGCCACCAGTGATGTGTAGATGTTGTGCGGTTTGATGCGGCTCTTGCGTTGCGAGATGGCAAACAGGATCTTGGTGACCCCGTGGCTGATGTCATCCTTCACCACGTACTTTACGTAGAGGCCTGCAATGAGGATGCCCACGATGGGGAAGAGCAGGTAGGAGAAGTTGAGGTTCTCCTGGCTGAAGTTCTCGGTAAGGAAGACCTGGAAGAAGTGGATGGCACTTTTGAGCAGCCAGGCAGCCAGCGCTGTGGTGATTCCCACCAGGAAGCTGACAAACAGCAGGAAGTGACGCTCCTTGATATGGGAATCACGCCACAACAACATTTGATTGAAGATTTTTTTGATCTGCATCGGCTGCAACTATTCAGGTTCTTCGTGCAAAGGTAACAATTTTCCTTACTTCCGGAGAATCTGAATGGTGCCGTTTCGTCCCAGGCGGATGATGGAAGATGTTTTCGCCTCAACCTGTTCCTTCTGACGGTAAGCCACCACATAGTCAACCCCCCCTTTGATCTCCTTTCTGATCTGGGAGAACCGTGCTGGGGAAGGCGTGCCGCTGAGGTTGGCAGAGGTGGAGACGATAGGCTTGCGGAAGCGCTTGCAGAGCTCCCGTGAGAAAAGCTCGTCGGTGATGCGAATCCCTATGGAGCCGTCGGCAGCGATGAGTGCCGGTGCCAGGTTGCGTGCACCCTCGTAGATGATGGTGAGGGGTTTGTCGGTCAGTTCAATCAGGTCCCACGCTATTTCCGGCAGATCGGTCACATAGTTTTGCAACTTCACGGGGTTGTCGAGCAACACCAGCATCGACTTGCTGTCGTCGCGTTGTTTGAGGGCAAAGATCTTTTTCACCGCCTCCTCGTTGGTGGCATCACAACCGATGCCCCAGACGGTGTCGGTGGGGTAGAGGATGATCCCCCCGTTTTGCATCACTTCACACGCTTTCTTGATATCTTCCTGCATACAATAGAATAACTGAAACAATTAATGGAACGGAACGATGTTACACTTCAGGGTTGATGCGCTGCATCAGCAGCACATCGGTAAAACGATCCTCATCGCGAATCCACTCCTTCAACCTGCCGGCCAGTGCATATCCCCCCTTTTCGAAGAGGCGCACACTTACCTTGTTGGTTACGGGAACAAAGGCGTAGAGCTGCCTGAGGCGGAGGAATCGGAATGCATACTCCTCCAGCAGTTGCAATGCCTGCAGTCCGTATCCTTTCTCCCTTTCGGAGGCTTCCACGAGGATGCCCACGGCCGCCCTCAGGTGAAACGGGTCGAAATCGTAGAGATCGGCGGCCCCTATGGTTTTCTCCTGTTCCCGGAGTGTGATCATCAGGCGCAGCTGTCGGTCGCTGTAGATGTCTTGGTTCGATTCGGCAAGATATTGCTTCAGGGTGTAACGTGAGAAGGGAGCGTTGGCATTGCCAAGGTGCCACTGGAGGGTGTCGTTCTCCCAGCGGTAGAGCAGCTCCAGGTCTTCCGGTTCGGTGGCCCTGAGACGCATCCACTTATTTTCCAGCAGGGGTATCATCGCCATTGTGATCTTCGTTGTCTACGTCTCCGGTCTCTCTGCTTGCGGGCTTTTCCGTAAGGTTCTCCAATTCCGGATAGGAAGGCCGGCAAAAGAGAAAGACAGTGAAAAGGACAATCGTGAACCAAAAGAAATTCATGTTTCGGGAGAAGCCGAACAGTACAATGTGAAGGAGCGTCACTGCTGTGAGGATGTAGAGTCGCCAGAGGGAGGCTTTTTTGTAACGATTACGGGCATCTTCGCTTGTCAGTGGAAGGGGACCTTTTTTGAGTCTGCTAGCAAACATCTTCAGGGCAAGCGGTATGGCAATCAATGTGGCAACAATGAGATAGCGCTCGAGGATGATGCTCACCGGTCTGCTCTCCTGCCAGAAGGGGATCAGTTGAAACAGGATCAACAGCAGCAGCAAAACCAGGGAAGAGAGGATGATCCGGTAATGAAGGTACAACTGTCGTATGGTCGCAGTGAAGAGGTCTGTCCGGCTCATTTGCTCATCAGTTTATAGGATTCGTCGAATAGGGTGCGGTTCAGGATGGAACGACCCAGGGTCACCTCGTCGGCATATTCAATCTCATCCCCAATGGAGACCCCGCGGGCGATGATGCTGACCTTCACGGGAGAGGCCTGTAGTCGCCGAAAGATATAGAAATTGGTGGTGTCACCTTCCATGGTTGCACTCAGGGCCAGGATCACTTCGCGAATCTCACCCTTTTTCACCCTTTCCTCAAGGCTCAAGATCTCCAGGTCAGAGGGGCCGATGCCGTCGATGGGCGAGATGATGCCTCCCAACACATGATACAATCCTCTGAATTGCATTGTCTTTTCAATGGCCATCACCTCCTTCACATTTTCCACCACGCAAATCAAAGAGCTGTCGCGGGCGGCATCCGCACAGATGCTGCATATGGGGCTATCTGAGATGTTGTGACAGACGGAGCAATAGGTGATCTCTCTTCGCATTTTGAGGATAGACTCCGCAAAATGGGTCACCTTTTCCTCCTCCTGACGGAGGAGGTGGAGTGCCAGCCGGAGGGCTGTCTTTCTTCCGATGCCCGGTAAACGTGCCAACTCGTTTACCGCATTTTCGAGGAGCGTTGAGGGATAAGAGCTGTTCATTCGGTTCTAGGGATGTTGCAGCGCAAAGATACGATGATTCAATTTATCGCACAAATAACTTTTAGCGATTGCGAAGGGAAGGAGAGAGCCGTTTTTTTATCCCAATTTCGTGCTCTGTTTGAGATAAGTTTGTAATTTTGTGAATCCATTTTCGGGAGAGAAATTTATACTAGCAAAATCAAACTATGAAGATACTTTTAGCGACAGGTAAGCCATTTGCAACAAAGGCAGTGGAGGAGATTCAGCAGATCATCGAATCTGCCGGATATCGGTTCGAAAAGCTGGAGAGCTACACCGACAAACCTCAGTTACTTGAAGCTGTGAAAGATGTGGACGCCCTGATAATCAGGAGTGATGTCATTGATCGTGAAGTGCTGGAGGCAGCTCCCAACCTGAAGGTGGTGGTGCGCGCCGGTTCCGGTTATGACAATGTGGATCTGGTTACAGCCACCAAACGTGGAGTGTGTGTGATGAACACACCGGGTCAGAATGCCAATGCCGTGGCAGAGCTGGTCTTCGGCATGATGATTTTCATGCAGCGAAATCAGTTCGACGGGAGTGTAGGCCATGAGCTGTTCAACAAACGCCTGGGTCTCTATGCCTTTGGCAACGTGGCCAAGATGGTTGCCCGGATTGCCCGCGGCTTCAACATGACCGTCAACGCCTATTCGCCGACGCTCACACACGATGATCTGCGCAAAGAGGGCGAATATGGAGTGATCACTGTTTACAACAACAGAGAGCTGTTTGAGAATAGTGATTTTCTCTCCCTTCACATGCCATTACTGGAAGAAACACGCAACTGTGTGGGCTATGAGCTGCTTTCATTGATGCCACCCGACGGGGTGCTGATCAACTCAGCCCGCAAGGAGTTGGTGGTTGAGGCCGATCTGTTGCGCATCATGGAGGAGCGCCCCCGCTTCCAGTATATCACCGACGTGAAACCCGACCGGCATGAGGAGTTTCAGGCTCGTTTTCCGAAACGATATTTCTCAACACCAAAGAAGATGGGTGCGCAGACAACGGAGGCCAACATTAATGCGGGGCTCGCCGCCGCCGGTCAGATTGTCTCCTATTTTCGCAAGGGTGATGAACGATTCAGAGTGAACAACAAATCATAAAAAGGTAAATCGTATGAAGAAGTACAATTTTAACGCCGGACCCTGCGTACTGCCCAGGCCGGCCGTAGAGTCAGCCATTGAGGCGATCCGTGATTTCGACAACACCGGTATCGGTATCCTGGAGATCTCACACCGTACCCCCGGCTGGGAGCGCATCATGAAAGAGACCGCCGACCTCTGGAAAGAACTGTTGCATATCCCCGACAACTACCGGGTGCTTTTCCTGGGTGGCGGTGCCAGCATGCAGTTCCTCAACGTGCCTGCCAACCTGCTGAATACCAAAGCAGCCTATCTGCAGACCGGTGTGTGGGCCAAAAAGGCAATTAAGGAGGCGAAGTTCTACGGTGCTGTGGAGGTTGTAGCTTCTTCAGAAGACAAGAATTACTCCTATATCCCGAAAGGATACAGCATCCCGGCCGATGCCGACTATTTTCATATCACCACCAACAATACCATTTATGGTACCGAGTTGCACGAGGACATCGACAGTCCTGTCACCCTGGTGGCAGACATGTCGTCCGACATCATGAGCCGTCCGGTGGATGTCTCCAAATATGGAATCATCTACGGGGGTGCCCAGAAGAACGTTGGACCCGCTGGAGTGGCCTTTGTGATCGTGCGTGAGGATATTCTGGGTAAGCTGGATCGCCCGTTGCAGACCATGGTAGACTATCGCACCCATATTGGCGATGTGGAGAAGAATCGCTCTATGTTCAACACACCGCCCGTCTTCTCCATCTTTGTGATGCACGAGACCCTCAAATGGGTGAAGGAGCAGGGAGGTGTGGAAGCGATGCAGAAGCTCAACAAAGAAAAAGCCGGAATGCTTTACGACGAGATAGACCGCAATCCTCTTTTCGTGGGTACCGCCGCCAAAGAGGACCGTTCACTGATGAATGTCTGCTTCGTGATGAGCGAAGAGCACAGGGAGAAAGAGGCCGCCTTCCTTGAATTCGCCAAGGAGAGAGGAATGGTGGGTATCAAGGGACACCGCTCAGTGGGCGGGTTCCGTGCCTCCATCTACAATGCCTGCCCGAAAGAGGCAGTGGAAGCTTTGATCCAGTGCATGCAGGAGTTCGCACAAAAAGCGTGACCCCTCTTCATGACCATTACAGGGTGCCCCGGCAGATTGATGCCGGGGCATTTTTTTTGTGTTTACATTTATTTAACGCAAAAATGTGGAGAAATTGTTTGGCTATTACGAAAAGTTCGTAAATTTGCAATTATAAAATAGTTTGATTGTAAAGATTATGGAACGATTGACACCCCAGGAAGAGAACATGATGCAACACATCTGGCACCTGAAAGAGTGTGCCATCAAGGATGTGGTTGAGCGGCTGGAAGAGCCCAAGCCGCCCTACACCACGGTGGCATCGATCTTCAGCAAGCTGGAGCAGAAAGGATATCTCACGAAGCGGCGGTTCGGAAATGTGAAGGTGTTCAAGCCGCTAATCTCTGAGTCATCCTACAAGCGCCACTTCTTGTCGGGAATGGTAGAGAGCTACTTCGACAACTCCTACAAGGAGCTGGTATCTTTCTTTGCCAAAGAGCAAAAGATCACCACCGAAGAACTTGGTGAGATCATACGCCTGATCGAGAAAAATCAGCAGTAAAAAATCTGTTTCACCCAAAACGGAAATGCCATGCATCCTTTTATAATCTATCTGATAGAAGCAAATATCGCATTGTCGCTCTTTTTCATTCTCTACAGACTGTTGCTGAAGAGTGATACTTTCTTGCAGTTGCGCCGGTTTTATTTCCTCTCGGTCATCCTTTTCTCACTCCTTTATCCTTTGATGACCGTTCCACTGCCACACAGTATCTCAGCTTTTTTCACACCGGAATCAGTAGAGGCTGTGAGCGCCGTTTATATCGGGGAGCCGGTGATGGAAGTCATAACGGTAGAGGAGTCTGTTCCCACACGGGAGATCAACATGATTCGTATAGGTGTGGTGATCTATTTTTCCATCACCCTGCTTTTCATCGTGCGCTTTCTCGTTCAGCTGATATCCATCCTTCGCGTCAGGCTGAAAAGTACACCTGCTGTGATCTCCGGAACAGCGGTATACCGGTTGAAAGATGATATCACCCCTTTCTCATTTTTCAACCTGATATTTATCCATACCGACAAACATTCAGACGCTGAGCTGACACAAATTCTGCTGCATGAGCAGACGCATGTACGACAGCTTCATTCAATTGATATCCTTTTGATTGAATCACTCACTCTCCTCTTCTGGTGGAATCCGTTTGTATGGTTGATGAAGAGGGAGATGGCCATGAACCTGGAATATCTGGCCGATCAGGGCGTGCTCACGTGTGGGGTGAACAGCCGTGAGTACCAGTACCACCTTTTACGACTGACCTATCAAGAAACTGCAGTTCCGATAGTGAATAATTTCAATGTTTCACAATTAAAACAACGTATTATGATGATGAATCAATCCAAATCGCCCCTTTACAAGGTGGGCAGGTACCTGCTTGCACTCCCGCTGGTGCTGCTTTTTCTTACGGCCAACAGCATTTATGCTGCTCAGCGGGAACCTGCAGATGCTGCAACTTCGATGTTAGATCCTGCTGTTGCTCAACCGAGGCAGGAACAGTTGTCAACAGAAAACAGGATCACTCCGGAATTGATACAGTCTGAATTGGAGGACCAGAGTCTGCAGCAGCCGCCTCCAGAGAAGAAGGAAGAGGAGATTTTTGTGATAGTCGAAAATCAACCCGAGTTCCCGGGCGGAATGGGTGCCTTGATGAAATTTATCTCCGACACTATCCGTTACCCGGTAGAGGCACAGCAGAAAGGTATTCAGGGGCGTGTGATCTGTAACTTCGTGGTGATGAAAGATGGCAGCATCAGCGATCTGCAGGTTGTACGCGGCGTGGATCCGCTACTGGATGCCGAGGCGCTGCGCGTATTGAAACTGATGCCCGACTGGAAACCGGGCAAGCAACGCGGTCAAGCCGTGAATGTGCGATTTACACTACCTGTGGTATTCAGGCTTTCGGGCAATGAATCGAAAGTGATCGTTGATGATCTGTCGGTAAAGGAATCAGTACTCTCCGTGGAAGCACAATTGTTGCCGAATTATGTCTATCCAGGTGGCGAGGATGCCTTTTTTCGCTTTATCTCGGAGAGGATCAAATATCCGGTAGAAGCACAGGAAAAAGGATTGCAAGGTCTCGTGAATGCGCGTTACAAGATAGATGAAAAAGGTAATGTGGTTGATGTTGCCATTGAGAAAGGTGTTGGTGAAACAATTGACAGAGAGGTATTGCGAGTCATTGGAATGATGCCGCGATGGGTGAAGAGTCAGAATTACCAGGTCTCAGGAAAGGTGATTGGTTCTGAAGCTCAGCCTCTGCATGGAGCTGCAGTCATTTTAAAGGGAACGAACACAGGTGTTGTTTCAGATGTCAATGGTAATTTTCAACTTGAGGTTCCTGATTCTGAAAATCATTTGGTTATCTCATTTGTGGGGTATAAAACGGTAGAAGTTCCATTGTCGGGCCTCAAATCAAAAAATGCCACTCTAGTCAGAAAACTACCTGTTATGTTCCGTTTACAGGGGGTTGATGAGGAGCAACCCAATAAGGAAGAGATCCCTGGCAATGCAGTTGTAGTAGTAGGTTATGCAGTGAAATAAACGGCTGAAGCAACAGGTGTTGAATAGTTTAACATTCATCCCTGTTGCTTTTCTCTTTTGTTTTGATAACTTTACGACATATTGATCTTTATTCAAAACTCGTGAATCCATGAAACATATCCTGTACACATACCTGCTGTCTATATTCACCCTCTCCACTGTTTCAGCCACTGAACCCTGGTTCACCTCTTCACCGGCTATTTTCGGAGCCTTGCAAGAACCACCTCCCGAAAAGAAGGATGAGATTTTCGAGAAAGTGGAGAATATGCCCGAGTTCCCCGGAGGATTTCAGGCATTCCGGAAATTTGTGTCTGATAATGTCAGATTACCGGAGGATGTACCTAAAACACCCGATAAGGGGGGTATAGTCTGTAGTCTTGTGGTGCTGAAAGATGGTCGTATCAGTGATGTGAAAGTAGTGAGGGGTGTAGACCCGTTTTTGGATGCTGAAGCTGTACGTGTGCTGCAATCGATGCCCAGATGGGAACCCGGTAAAGAGCATGGGCAGAATGTAAATGTGCGTGTTAGCGTACTGGTTATTATTGATATGATGACTGCAACCCGCACAGTAATCAACGGGAGAAATTGAATCCTCCCTTAAAGATTCAACCTTATCGTGGCACTTTGTTGAAAGATGGGAGGTGCTGAAGCATTCGGACTTCCAATTTCTTAGCTTAAAAGTACAGATGCATGAAAACCAGCATAATCATACTCATCATTCTCGCTTCCAGTTTTTCAGGGGGATATGCCCAGCCCAATCTGGTAAGCGAGGCGATGAGGAGTTATCGTTACCGGGAGGCGTTAGCGCTGTTGGAGCGTGCACCGGAGAGTGTGGAGAACCAGCTGCTGAAGGCGGAGTGTTATCAGATGCTTTATGATTACCCCGCTGCGCTGGATATTTACGAATCATTGACTGCCGGTAAACATGAAACGGTCGGGATTCTCACGGCAGCTGCCGATTGTGCTTCACAGGCCGGTGATCATGATACATCGCTCAGATACTGGCTGAAAGCCGGTGAGCTATCGCCCGGCAATCTCTATCTGCAAACAAAAATAGCGGTTGCCTTTTATCGTGCAGGTGACTGGCAGGGTACTATCCGTGCCTCTGAGGAGGTCCTCAGGAAGGACTCCATTCCCATGTTGCTGCGAATGGCCGGTGACGCTCATATCCGCCTTGATGACGGCCTCGGACTGATCTACTACGAGAAAGCACTGGAAAAAGATCCGGCCGATCATTTGGCCTTGCGCAACCTCTCAGATATCTACTATTCCATTCAACTCTACGACAGTGTGCTCGTCCGCACAGAAGGCTATCTGGAAGAGATCGATCCTGAGCGGACCACCATCGGGCAACTGAACGGAATGGCCCACTATTCAGCAGGTAACTACCCTGAGGCAATTGAGCGATTGCAAAATAATGTGATATTGGGTGATTCCACCTACACCACCACCTATTTCCTGGGGATGAGCTACTTCGCCATGAAGCGATATTACGAAGCGGTCAGGTGGCTGGCACTTGCCTATGAACAGGCGCCACAGCCGGATGTCAATCTTCTTTACTATTACGGGACAGCACTTTCGAGAACCTATGACAGAAAGAAAGGGATTGCAGTGCTCAAAGAGGGTGTGGCGAAGATTGAGTCGTTGCAGGAGATGCTCTTCGACTATGACATCTCTCTGGCAGAAGCACATGACCGTTCAAATGAACCCTCCAGGGCAATATCCTACTATCAGTCCGCCTTAAACAGACGCCCTGAATCCTATATGTTGCTTTATAATATTGCCCTGACCTATGACAGGATGGATGAGGTTGAGTCGGCTCTCACCTATTATGAGCGTTTTGTGAAGAAGATACCTGAAGATAAAATCGATACCGGGGCAGGCTCGTCAAATGAACCGGGAGAGCGCACCAGCATCCTTGAGATGACTTACAGGGCCTCCCTTCAGCGAATGGATGAACTGAGAAAGCTCCTTTTCCTGCGAAAAGGAAAAAAGAGCGATTGACGACCTTTTCAATTGAAAAGGTCATCGATCCCTTCGTTGTCAATCACAGGGTCATTGTCTTGATAAAAATCGGGTGAATAGCGCTCTGAACCGGCACAGGGATTGAATCCTGCCGGTATTTCAAACTTCCCGTCATCGGTGTAATTCAGCTCCTTGTCGGCATATACCTTCTGATAGAAGATCCCATGTATGGGGAGTGCCATGCTGGCCCCCTGCCCATATGCCATACGGTCAAAATGGATGGAACGCTCTTCACCGCCTACCCAGCATCCTGCCACGAGGTTGGGGGTGAACGACATGAACCAGCCATCGGAGTTGTTGTTTGTCGTCCCGGTTTTGCCACCCATCTCTCCCTTCAGGTTGTAGATCCTGCGGAGGCGGCTGCCGGTTCCGCCGTCTACCACTCCCTTCAGCATGTCGAGCATCTTGTAGGAGGAGGACTCACTGAAAATCTCCTTCATGCGGGGTACGAAGGTCGCTACCTCGTTGCCGTAGGAGTCTTCGATGCGGGTTACCAACATTGGTTCTACGCGGATACCGCGGTTGATAAATGAGGAGTAGGCCCCCACCATCTCGTATACCGACGCCTCATTGGGTCCCAGGGCAAGTGATACCACGGGGGGGGCAGGTGTCTTCAGTCCGAATGAGCCGAGCATGCGGGCAAAGGCGTAGGGTGAGAACTGTTTCATGAGGTAGGCTGTAACCCAGTTGCTGGAGCGTTGTAAACCCCATTTGATACTGACCATGCTGCCGCTGGTGTGACCGGGATTGCGCGGAGTCCACTCCTCTCCAGTCTCGGTCATCAGAGTGATGGGCTGATGCATCACCTGGTCGCAGGGGGTCATTCCCTCCTCCATGGCCAGTGTGTAGAGATAGGGCTTGATGGTGGATCCGATTTGTCGCTTACCGGTGGAGACCATGTCATACTTGAAGAACTTGAAATCGGGACCACCCACGTAGGCTTTCACATGTCCTGTCAGCGGATCCATGGCCATGAAGCCGGTACGAAGGAAGTTCTTGTGGTAGCGGATCGAATCCCAGGGAGTCATCAATGTATCCACCTCCCGTTGATCCCATGAGAAGACCTTCATCTCCACCTTCTCCTCCTTGAAATTTTTAAGTATTGCTGCATCGCTCAGACCTTCTTTCTTTAGGATGCGGTAACGGTCGCTTTGCTTCAAGGCGGTGGTGAGCAGATCTTCCACCTGGTCACTCACGTCACTGGAGTAAGGTGCATATTGCTTGCCCTTCTTCTCGTGGAAGAACTGTTCCTGCAGGTAGCCTCCCAATTGTTCTTTCACCGCGGCCTCGGCATGACGCTGCATCCGCGAATCGAGCGTGGAGTAGATCTTTAGTCCGTCGGTGTAGATGTCGTAAGAGGAGCCATCCGCTTTTTTGTTCTTGTTGCACCATCCGTAGAGGGGATCCTCGGCCCAGGCGAGTGAGTCTTCACTGAACTGTTGGTTCTGCCAGGAGGCATAGTTCTTGCGTTGCGGTTTCTTGGCCATCAAGATCTTGGCCAGATGCTGACGATAGTAGGGTGCGGCGATATCGACATGCCCTGAGCGGTTGAAGTCGATGGTTACCGGCAATTGCTTCAGTGAGTCGGCCTCCTGACGAGAGAGATAGTCGTATTTCTCCATCTGGGAGAGCACCACATTGCGTCGGTCGCGCGTCACCTCGGAACGACGTACCGGGTTGTAAAGAGATGAGTTCTTGAGCATGCCGATGAGCATGGCCGACTCTTCGGCGTTCAGCTCCTTGGGTGTTTTGTTGAAATAGGTGCGTGCTGCCGACTCAATGCCCACGGCATTGTAGTTGAAGTCATACTTGTTGAGGTAGAGGTTGATGATCTCATCTTTGGTGTAGAATCGTTCCAGTTTGGCAGCAATCACCCATTCCACCGGTTTTTGGAACACCCTTTGCAGCTTATTGCTTGCACGGGGTGAGTAGAGCAACTTGGCCAGCTGCTGCGTGATGGTACTTCCGCCGCCACTGCTCTCCCTGTTGAGCAACATTGTTTTGACGACAGCCCTTCCCACGCTGATAAAATCAATCCCCGAGTGTGAGTAGTAACGGATATCCTCAGTGGCAATCAGTGCATCGATCAGATGGGGCGAGAGATCGGAGTAGTCTACAAAGATGCGGTTGTCGTCACTCTGTGAGTAGGTGAAGAGCAGTTCGTTGTCGGTCGAGATGACCTGAGAGGCATACTTGTCGATTGGATTTTCCAGCTCGCTGATTTGCGGCAGATATCCTACTGCTCCCACAGAGATGAGCGTGAAGAGCAATAAGAGGGCGGCAACACCAAGACCAAATATGGACCACATCGTCCTGACAATCTTCTGTTTTGGCGTTTGACTGCTCCCTTTGGTGGATTTACCCCCGGTTGTTTTTTTCTTTCCCATAGTGTTGTCTGTTCCCCTATTCGGTCTTTAAGCTCTCTCTTTCAATGACAAAAGTAAACAAAAGCGGTGTAATGCGGAAAAATGAACTATTAAAAATCGTTTCATCCAGCAAATCAGAAGCGGAAAGTGAATCCACCCATTATGTTAAATCCCTGTGCGGGGTGACCGTACCAGAGATCATATTGCTGGTTCATCATGTTGTTGGCTTTTACACTGAACGAAAAGGTATCGTTGATGTTGTATAAAGCCCCCAGATTGAGGTCGTTGATGTTCTCCATCTCCCTGTTCTCCCCCGCAAAATAACTCCACCGATCCCCCGCGAAATAGTAGTTCATGTGGAAACTGAGTTTGTCACTCACCTCGAGTGATCCCTTCAGGTCTACTTCCAGGCCCGGTTTGTTGTATGCCTTGGGATTGTCATTCAAGGTTTCTCCTGATGAGAGGTTCTTCACTGTGTAGAAATTTTTGGTGAGTCTGAGCGATAGATCCAGTGGGGCCCACATTCCCACCTGCACCATACCCCCCAGATGAGTATGCGACAGATCACCGTACAATGGCTTCAGTCCCTCGTAAAAGGGTCCCGCCCAGAGACCATCCTCCTCCACGGTGCCGTGGAGGACCAGGAAATGTTCGTCATCCGTTTTCCGGAAACCACCGAAGAGATCGAAGCGGAATCCATCCGCCTCACCGATGCGCAACCCTCCATCGATATCGACAATCGAAAATGAAGGTTTCACGTTCTCTGTTGCGAGAAAGTAGCGCGACTCTCCCATCATATCCAGGAATGTGTTGTGGTTGAATCCGCCATGAATATTTGCATAGAGCGATGTGCGCTCTGTGATACCAAGTTGCAGAGCCACGTTTGGTGCGACCCGCACGCGGGTCTCATCTCCTGTCTGGAAAAGAATGTCAACACCGAGACGGGCTGAGCGGTTAAGCCCTTCGTAGCGAAGGTAGGGAGCAGCGTTCAGCAGGAGATAGTTGTCCCAGTCACCGCCATAGAGGGCGGTCACCAGGCTGCCCTCGACACCTGCCTTGGTGGTCCTGTTGCGGAAAGGTTTGTCAAGTCCGCCACTGATCCGGATCTCATTTCCCTTTAATGGGTCGAGCAAGCCAGGAAAGGCAAGGCCTGTAGTGAAGTTTCTCAGGTCGAGTGTCCCGTGGTAGTTCAACATGTCAGACGGTTTCGACTTCAGACCGAGGGTGGCTTTCAGCATACCCAATCGCTGCTTCTCATCGTTGAAGTAGCCCACATTGCCAAAGTGGTGGTTGCCATAGTAGTTGAAGAGCGAATGGAGATAGGAGAGAGACAAGGTGATGTTGCTGGCATCTCCCCGGTGAAGGAAAGAGAGCTCACCACGGTTGTCCATGAAAAAGAGATCGCTGCTTTGGGGATCGCTCTCCTGCGTATAATCAACCTCACCATTGGCCGATTGATGGGTGAAGGTGAAGGCCAGCCTCTGTCTCTCTTTTTCAATGAGTCTGTAGCCGAAAGCACCGTCAATGTTGGCATAGTTCCCGGCCTGAAATGTAAGATAACCCTTTTCTTTCCGGTAGGGAATGGCAGTCATCATGTTACCGGGACGAGGCAGGGCAATCTCCAGCGGCGGGGTGATCCGTCCCGCCCAGGTGGAGTAGTTGGTGTTTGCCTTCTGTACCTCGGGTTCACGGAGTGAAGGCAGCGAGTTGAGCTTGTCAGCATCGAGCAGGGTGGGATTGAAATCGCGCTCCAGTTCCAGTTGCCTTCTCAGGAGTGAGTCTTGTGTCTGAGCCATGAGTCCCGCCGTAAAAGCAAGGAGTGCCAGGGTAATATATGTTTTTCTCATTTTGATAAATTGAGCGTTTTGTTGTTATTGTGATTCATCCTATTCTCATTGGTTGAGCCGTTCATTGATCATCTGCCGGATATCTTCCTCTTCGCCCTTGTAGTTGCTTCTGAGGCTCTCCAGGTACTGACGTGCCTGAAAATTGTCTCCCTTGTCACGGTAGGTGTCAGAGAGCACGATCAGAGCCCTGGCCATCCAGTACTGGTGGGGGGTGCCTTTCTGCATGAACTCCTTCACCTGTGCTTCCGCACGATCGTATGACTTCCAGCGGTAGTAGGTGTCGGCCAGGATAAACTGTGCTTCCGCACCCTGGATGCTGCGTGTGTCGTTTGCAAGGAAACGGAAGTCATCCATCGCCTTCTCTACTTCGTTGATCTGTTGATAGGCTTTCCCCCGCAACCAACGTGCCTCGGTCACCATCTCCTGAGAGAGAGAACTGCTCTCCAGCAGTTCGGTGGCAGTACGGGCAGCCTCGTGGTATCCATTCATCGCTGACTGGCAACGCACCATACCCAGTAGTGCCGTTTGCTTGTTGGCGGCATTTCGGGCGACGTTTGCCAGCCGCGTATAGTCGGCCAGCGCCTGGCGATAGTTACCGTTGTTGTATTCTGTTTGTGAGGCATAGAGCAGTGCATTGTCGAGGAACTTGAGGTTGCCGGCATCGATCACCCTTCGAAAACGAGAGAGTGCCTGGTCCTTGTTCCCCTTCTCATCGGCGATCACTCCCAGCCAGTAGTGTGCATCACTGCTGTAGGCGCCGTTGGGATATGACTGCAGATACTTCGTCAGTGATGTTTCGGCATCGGCACTGTTGCCGCGCATGTAGACGCTCTCGGCAGCGAGGTATGTGAGTGAGTCCTGACGAGAGGGTGTGATCCGTACGCCTCCCGGAACAGAGTTGGCATAATCCACGTACGACTGGATATCGTTCATGTCACGATAGACAGTCTCGAGTGAGACAAGGGCAGTGCGCGCATCATCCGTGCCGGGGAAGTTGGAGACCACACTCTTGTATGCGGCAATGCTCTCCCTGTAATTGCCGCTGTTGTAGTAGAGCTGCCCCAGCTGTACCCCTCCCTGACCGGCCAGCGGACTTTTTGGGAAATCGGATACAAGCTTTTGCAACACCGCGATGGCTTCCTGCTCCCTGTTGAGCATGGTGAGTGATCTGCTCTTCTCGTAGAGGGCATCATCGATGTATTGTGAGTTGGGATAGCTGCGCATCAGGTTGTCGAGAGCCGTGATCTTACCCTGGTAGTTGCGCTGGAGACCCATCACGAATGCGCGTTGATAGGCAGCATAGTCGGCTGCTGACGGGTTGCTGTCGGCAGCCCGTGCGTAATATCGCTCCGCCTCCGCAAACTGCCGGTTGAAATAATAGCTGTCGCCCATTCGGTTCAGGGCATCGGCTGCCTCAGCCTTGCGGCTGTTGTTCTCTGCGGAGAGATAGCGCTCAAAGGCATTTGCCGCCTGGCTGTATTGTTGTTGTTTGAAGTATGCGTAACCAAGGTTGTACCACCCCATGGCGAAGTTCTCATCAGTGGGTGAAGCCTGTTGTGTAAATTGCCTGAAATCAGTGGCTGCCTGAATGTAGTTGCCCATCCGGTAATAGGACTCGCCCCGCCAGTACCAGGCACTGTTACGTGCCTTGAGGTCGTAATTGCCGATGCTGATACTGTTGTTGAAGAACTCTACGGCTTTATTCATGTTACCGTTGATAAACTCCTGGGCTCCCAGCTGGAAGAGGACCATCTGCTTAGCCTCCAGGATGCGACGACCGGGGTTTTGTATTCGGTTGATGGCGTTGAGCGCTGCCTGGTAGTCTTTTGTGGTGAGAAAGGTTTCTGCCAGGATGTCATTCACCTGATCGGTATAAACCGATTGTGGAAATTCCCGAAGGAAGTTCTCGAAAAGAGTGATCGATTCACTGAAGACGGAGAAATTGGTCTCATGTGCCAGCAGGGCATAGTTGAACATGGCTGTCTCACGTACCTGCGGATCGAAGTTGTTGCGTGCAGCTGCTTCGAATGCCATTTGTGCTTCCTGCTTTCGGTTCAACGCCAGATAGGTCTGCCCCAGTTGCAGTTGTGCATTCTGTGTCAATGCATCCGCTTCCCCCACCGCCTGCTGAAACATTGTGAGTGCCTCTTCCTGCTTGCCATTCCCGGCATAGGAAAGCCCGAGGAAATAGGCATCTCCCCGCAGTGGCTTGGCAACTGAAGAAATGTATCTCTCGTACGATGGAATCGCCCGGGAAGGTTGTCCGAGGCGAAAATAGCTGTTGCCCAGCACACGGTTCATTTCGGTCAGGTGGTCGCTCCCGGGATATTGAGACAGGAATGATTCAGAGAGTCGAACCGCCTCCTCGAGTTTTCCGTCGAAGAAGGTTGCCTGGGCTGTGTAGAAGGCTACCTCTTCCCGGTACTCGGGGTGATCTTTCAGTCGCCGGAAACGATTCAATGCGGTGCTGTAATCCTTGTTGGAATAGTCGATGTAACCCAGGTAGAAGTTGGCCGCGTCACGATACTTGTTGCTGTTGAGGGAAAGCAGGCCAAAGAGACGTGCGGCCTCCTTCAGGTTGCCCAGTTGCAGTTCCGTGTATCCCAGGCGGAAGCTGTAGTCTTCCTGGTCGGTGAGGGTGAGGTAGTCCAGATCTGCCTGTTGAAACCAGTTGCGGGCTGCTTCCCACTCTTTCCGGTCGTAATGGGCGGAGCCTATCAGGAACAGCAGCGAATGACGGTGAACGCTTTCAGGGTACCTGTTGAGGAAGGTTTCCAGCAGCTCGCTGCTTTCTTCGCTGCCCCGTTTGAATGAAGCAACAGCCTGCATGTAGGCAGCCTCCTCCTTCAATCGCACGTTGTCGCTCATGGCACTAAAGCGGGTCAGCAGATCTTCGACTCCTGCATAGTTACCTTCGAGGAACATCTCTTTTCCCTGGTTGAAGAGCTTCTCCGGCTCAGCGTGGTATACCGTCCGCTGAGCAAGCGATAGCTGCAGCAGGGACATAAGTGTCAGTAAAAAAAATATTCTTTTCATGATGATCCTGATTGCTCCCTTCCGCAATTCATCTCTCTATCGGGTAGGGATTAAATAACTATCTGTAAGATTTTTTCTATTCCTTTACGAATCGAAGTGAGTCCGAAATCAGCGGGGTCGATCTCTCCGGGTGGCAGGAACAACAGCTCTTCCACATCGTCGTGGGCACCTAACGCGCTGATGTCATTTATCTTGCATCTAAAGAAGAGATCCACGGTATGCACTTCGAAGCCTGAATATAGGTAAATATTGGGAATGGAGAAAAGATAGCCGGTCGATGTGACGGTGAGTCCTGTCTCCTCGAGCACCTCCCTGCATACCGCCTCCTCGGCAGTCTCATACATGTCGATGAAGCCACCGGGCAAATCAAATGTCCCCTTGGCAGGTTCATGGGCGCGACGGGCTACCAGTATCTCTCCCTTCTCGTTTTCGATGAGTGCAACCACCGCTGCTGAGGAGTTGAAATAGTAGACAAAACCACAGGCGTCACACTGCTTCGCTTTCTCATTCTTTACAGCAAAAGATGCCGCTCCGCAACGGGGGCAGTAGCGAAAGCTGTGAAGAGGATGTCCTATGTCTCGTTTGTCGATGGTCATTTGTGTGTGATTTCAACGATACCGGTGCGGGGTAGTTCCCGGTTGCGCCTGTCCACTGCTGCCACCACGTTGTCAGCCAGCTCAGCGAAAGCCATGCCGGTGATGCTATCTTCCTGCAGGGCGACGGGCTGCCCGTCGTCGCCCGCCTCGCGGATGCTCTGCATGATGGGGATCTGTCCCAGCAGGGCATATCCCTTTTCGGCGGCAAGCCTTTTGCAGCCCTCCTTGCCGAAGAGGTAGTAGCGGTTCTCGGGCAGCTCTGCCGGTGTGAACCATGACATGTTCTCCACCAGTCCCAGGATAGGGACGTTTACCTTGTCGCCGGTAAACATGCTGATTCCCTTGCGGGCATCGGCCAGTGCCACCTCCTGCGGCGTGCTCACGATCACTGCACCGGTGATGGGGAGAGTCTGTACCAGCGTGAGGTGAATGTCACTTGTCCCCGGCGGCAGATCAATGAGGAAATAGTCTATTTCACCCCATTCCGCGTCACCGATCAGTTGTTTCAAAGCATTGCCGGCCATGGCACCGCGCCAGACCACCGCATCCTCTTTCTTCACGAAGAAGCCGATGGAAAGCATCTTCACACCATGGTTCTCGATGGGGATGATCATGTCGCGTCCTTCAATCTTCTCCAACATGGGAGCGGCATCCTCCACCCCCAGCATCTTAGGTACCGAGGGACCGAAGATATCGGCGTCGAGCAGTCCCACACGGTATCCTTTCTGTGCCAGGGCCACTGCCAGGTTGGTACAGACTGTGCTTTTGCCCACACCCCCCTTTCCGGAAGCCACGGCGATGATGTTCTTCACCCCGGGCAGCAGTTCCGGCAACGCCGGACGTGGTGGTTGCTTCGACTTCACCGTGATGTTGCCCTTGATCTCAATGTCCTTGTCGCCATACGTGAGGATCGCCTGTTCGGCCATCTTCACAACCGACTTGATAAAGGGGTCGTTCGGTTTCTCGGTGATGAGCGAAAAGCTCACCTTCATTCCTTCAATGCGGATGTCATCTTCCACCATGCCGGCAGACACTAGATCCTGCCCCGTTCCCGGGTAACGCACATGTTTCAGTGCGTCAATGATTAGCTGTGGGTATATTGCCATAATTTTAGCTTTTAGCGATTAGCTTTATTTTTTATAGTATTAACAAACTAACGAAAACACGTCCAAACATTTTAAACTCTTGCATCTCTCCCGAAGCTGCGATAGGGGTCTTTTTCAATCTCAATGTCAGGCTCCCTCCATTCCTCTTTCTTGGGACAGATGAAGCGGAGATACTTGATGGATAAACCCCTACTGAGCCACTGTTGTTCATAAAAGGTGCGGATTTCAAGAATCTCATCCTCCATCCCGGAATGATACAGATCATCGGTGTCATGCAACAGTTCCAATTCATTCTCCCGAATCATCTCCCGGGTGTATGTGTAGAGAAAGGGGCTGTCACTTTTCAGGTGGATGAGGCCGTTCTCCTTCATGATCCGGCTGTACTCCCTCATGAAGCGGGTTGAGGTGAGCCGTTTGTTCACCTTTTTCATCTGCGGGTCGGGAAAAGTGATCCAGATCTCCGACACCTCATTTTCCGCGAAGAAGTAACTGATCAGTTCAATGTGGGTGCGTAAAAATGCCACATTGGTAAGCTTCTCCTCAATTGCTTCTGTAGCACCTTTCCACATCCTGGCACCCTTGATGTCGATTCCGACAAAGTTTTTGTCCGGATATTTGTGTGCCAGTCCCACTGTATACTCCCCTTTACCGCATCCCAACTCCAACACAACAGGGTTGTTGTTGCCAAAATGTTCATTCCATTTTCCTTTCAGCGGAAATCCGTTTCCCTGAAGGGTTTCGAAAGTGTATTGAAATACGTTGTCATAGGTGGCCATGTCGGCAAATTTGGCCAGTTTATTCTTTGCCATGCATCAATGCGTCTTAAATGAGATTCCTCCTACAAAAATAACTATTTATGTGCGAATAGCGAAACTTTCTTCCGATAGGCAGGATTGTTCTCCTCAATTCCCTTGCCGTTTCTGATGAATCCGGTAAGGCCGGTTTTCATTTCATTCAGATTTTAGCGAAAGAAAATGATGAAACGTAATTTTTCCGACCATAAAACAACAGAACCGAAGTGGAATGAATGGTTTGGTAATACTTTGATAAATACTTGGAATATAGGCTGTTGTGTTTTTGGGGAATTCTGTATAAAATCCTTCAAAAATCTTGCTAAAAAGCGCTTCTTGGGTATCATAATTCCAAATTAATCTATACCTTTGTCAAACAATTATCCAAAATAACCTTCTATAATATGAGAGTGAATGACATAATGACACAACTCGAGGCAAAACACCCGGGTGAGTCGGAATACCTTCAGGCAGTGCGAGAGGTGTTGGTATCGATTGAAGATGTCTACAACCAGCACCCCGAGTTTGAAAAAGCGGGCATCATTGAACGGATCGTGGAGCCCGACCGAATATTTACCTTCAGGGTGCCCTGGGTCGATGACAACGGGAAAGTACAGGTAAACATCGGTTACCGCGTACAGTTCAACGGTGCCATCGGACCCTACAAAGGAGGGATTCGCTTCCACTCTTCCGTGACCCTCTCCTCACTCAAGTTTCTAGGATTTGAACAGACCTTCAAGAATGCACTCACCACGCTCCCGATGGGTGGCGGCAAGGGAGGTTCCGATTTCTCCACCAGAGGACGTTCACAGGCTGAGATCATGCGTTTCTGCCAGGCTTTCGTGATGGAGTTGTGGCGGAACATCGGCCCCGATACCGACGTGCCGGCAGGCGATATTGGTGTGGGCGGTCGTGAGGTGGGCTACATGTTCGGCATGTACAAGAAACTGGCTCGTGAGCATACAGGAACCTTTACCGGAAAGGGGATGTCGTTTGGCGGTTCACGATTGCGGCCTGAGGCAACCGGTTTCGGAGCTCTCTATTTCGTGGACAAAATGTGTGCTGCACATCAGATCAGCCTGATGGGCAAGACCGTTGCCGTCTCCGGCTTCGGCAATGTTGCCTGGGGTGCTGTCACCAAGGCTACTGAACTTGGGGCGAAGGTGGTGACCATTTCCGGCCCCGACGGTTACATCTACGATGAAGAGGGAATCAACACGCAGGAGAAAATTGATTTTATGCTTGAGCTGCGTAACAGCGGTAACGATGTGGTGGCACCCTATGCAGATGAATTCCCCGGAGCGGTCTTCTTCCCTGACAAAAAGCCATGGGAATGCAAAGTTGATATTGCATTGCCCTGTGCCATCCAGAATGAACTCAACCTGGATGACGCGCGTCAGCTGAAAGCCAACGGTGTGACATTGGTGGCTGAGGTTTCCAACATGGGATGTACGGCAGAGGCTGTCGACTTCTTCCTGGAGAATGAGATGCTTTTCGCTCCGGGCAAGGCGGTAAATGCGGGCGGTGTAGCTTGCTCCGGGCTGGAGATGACACAGAACGCCATGCACATCTCCTGGAGCAACGAGGAGGTGGATAAGTGGCTGCATCAGATCATGAGCGACATCCACGAACAGTGCGTTGCCCACGGGCGCAACGGTAAGTATATCAACTACGTGAAAGGTGCCAACATCGCCGGCTTCATGAAGGTTGCCGACGCCATGATGGCCCAGGGAGTTGTTTGATACAGATCAGTACTTTTTTTGAAAAAACCATTACTTACCGCGGGGAGCAATCTCCGCGGTTTTTTATATGCTTTGCTGATGAGTGCTGCATACAAAAGAGAGACTGCCTCAGTTTTGAGACAGCCTCTACTAACAAAGCAGCGAATGAATAACGAAACCGCAAAAGCGGGATCGCTATGTTTTAATTACTGAAACCGGGGTAAAGTCCCTTGCCATCGCCATAGCCTGCAACCTGTTCCAAAATGCCGTTGGAGAGGTTGATCTGTGACTGTGGAATGGGGTAGAATCCCTTGGTTTCGTCGTAGCGGGAGCTGTAATTCATGTTCTTGATGACTCCGTTGTATACCGCTGCGTTGCCGTAGTTGTAAATTGGAGCACCAATCTGTGATTCAAGAGCTGTCTTGGTATACGCATCACCCCAGCGGCGCATGTCGTTCCAGCGGAGGCCTTCGAAGGCAAGCTCATAGCGGCGTTCCTTCTGGATGTTTTCCAGCGAATAGGGCTTCTCTTCCAAACCGGCACGCAGACGCACGCGGTTCATGTACTGGGCGTCTTCACTCAACTCAGACATCATGAGCAATACATCGGCAAAGCGGATGAATATCAGGTCGTCACCATGTGACAGCTGCTGATTGTCCTTATTGTTATACATGAGTACACTGTAGTCGTTGTAGTATTTGTTGCCATCACGGGCGGAGATACCGTTGTATTTCTTACCCCAGTAATTGCTCTCCAGTACGAAGTCCCACTGACCCTTGGCATAGTTGGGTAGCTCGGCTTCAATGTCGAGCACAGAGGCCCAGAGTCTCGGGTCATTCGGCTCATCTGCCAGCCACTGATCCACTACAGGTTTTGGTATCGAGTTGCCCTGTCCCCAGCCACCGGCAAAGGGATAGGTATTGGCCAGCGACTGCAGGCCGCGCAGTGCGAAGTATAGCTGATACTGGTTGGCATAACCCCTGCGGATATCCCAGTCGGCAAAATTGGAGAACTTCAGTGCGAAGAGTGTTTCAGGGTTGCGTGCTCCATTGTCACTTGCATATTTCAGCGTCTTACCCGTTTCAGACATGTAGTCCTGAATGTAGGGGTAGTCCTGGATAGTCAGTTCGTTGGTGTAGGGCCACAACTCGTGATAATCACCCACCAGGGTATGACCGCTGTTGGTGATACAATCGCTCAACATGCCGATCACTTCCTGTTTTGTCACACTACCACCTTCGGCCAGCGGCAGATCTCCCTTCTGGTAAAAACCGGTATAGAACAACCAGACCCTTGCCATCATCGCCTGAGCGGCCCAGCGGGTGACATGTCCTTCTGTGGTGTTGGAATAGGGTTTGCTTGGCAGCAGGCTTACAGCAGCTTTGAGGTCTGATGCAATCTGTCCGAAGATCTCCTCGGGAGATGCTCCTCCCAGATCAGCCATCTCGGTGGTGATTTTCAGTGGTACACTACCGTAGAGTGTGGCCAGGCGGTGGTAGAAGAATGCGCGGAGGAAGAGTGCTTCTCCCTTGAACTGATTCTTATCCTCCTCCGAGAGGATTCCGTCTGCCAGTGTTTCCAGTTTCTCGATGGCGAAATTGGCACGGTGGATGCCTTCGTATGTAGTCTCCCAGTTATGGTTGAGCATGTCGGGATCGGAATACATGAAGGCTTCATACGCCTGTGCTTTCACATCGTTCACGCCACCGCCACCCAGCTTTTCATCACTGGCTACCTCGCATACAAAGAGGTAACTCATGTCGGTGAGCTGATGCTCATTGTTCATGGTGGTGTAGATACCGGCCATCATCTGCATCACCTCTTCGCTTGTGCCCGGGAAGTTGGCAGAGGTTTTGTCTGTCAGCGGATCATAATTCAGGAAATCTTCGCAGCCGGTAAAGATCAGTGCAAATAGGATAATATATAGTATTTTTTTCATAATCATCGATGTGTTTTAAAATTTCAGATTGACTCCTACAAGGATACTCGATGGGGCAGGGTAGAAGCCCAGATCAATGCCCGATACGAAGGGCTGCTCGTCGCCGTATCCCACTTCCGGGTCCATGCCGGAGTAGTTTGTGAACGTAAACAGGTTGCGTCCGGTAACATAGAAACGTGCCTGTCCGAAAGGCATTTTCGGGAAGAGATTTTTGAAATCATACCCCAGTGTGATGTCCTGGATCCTTACAAAGTCTCCATCTTCGATATAGAGGTCCGATACATTCATGCGGTTGACACCGTTACCTGCTGTCATGCGCGGTAGTTTGTTGGAAGTACCTTCGCCTGTCCAGCGTCCCAGAATATCGGTGGTGTAGTTGTGGAACTCATTGTCAGCATGAGAACGGTAGGATTTCAGGATCTGATGTCCGAAGGATCCCTTACCGGTGATGGCAAAGTCAAATCCCTTGTATCCCAGGTTGATGCCGAAACCGGTGCGGAACTTGGGATGGGGATTGCCAATCAGGGTCTTGTCATCAGGTGTCACCTGGTTGTCACCGTTGGTGTCGGAGAAGATCAGGTCACCCGGCTGTGGGTCACTCTGCAGGAATCCTTTGCTCCAGCTGCTGATTTGCTGCGCATTCTGGAAGACCCCTTCGGTCTTGTAGCCGTAGAAGTAGCCTACAGGATATCCCTCCTCTACACGCCATACCGGATCAGTGCCCTGTGAGATGACATTGTAGTTGCTCTCAATGATACCATTGTTTTCACCCATGCGGGTTACCTTGTTCTCATTGCGTGTGAGGTTGAAATGTGCTCCGTAGGTGAGTTCACCGATGTTGTCGTTCCATTTAAGACCCAATTCAAAACCCTTGTTCTCGATGTCACCGGCGTTGACGAAGGCACCCTGCGGTCCCTGTACATCGGCTACCGGTTGACGCAACAACCAGTCGCGGGTGGTCTTGGTATAGTAATCGAACGAGGTCTGCAGCCTGGAGTTAAAGAAGTAAGCATCGAGTCCTAAGTTGAGCTGTTCCGATGTCTCCCATGCCACGTCGGGGTTGGGAAGTATAGAGGGGAAACCGCCCAGTTGCAACTTGTTGCGGTCGCCTCCGAAGCGGTAGTTGTTCTCGGCGTTAAAAGCAATCAAACTCAGGTACTGGAACGGATCGATGTCATGATTCCCGTTTTGTCCCCAGCTGGCACGCAGCTTCAGGAAGTTCATCACCTCATTGTCGGCCAGGAATTCCTCTTCTGTCAGTACCCAACCGGCAGAAATGGAGGGGAAATAACCCCACTGGTTGTCTTTGGCAAAGTTGGAGGATCCATCAGCGCGCATTACCAATGTAAGCAAATACTTCTCACGGTAGTCATAGTTGATTCTGCCGAAGAAGGAGGCCAGCGCTTCCTGTCTGTGCGGTCCGCCGGAGATGCTTGTTACACCTGAGGTGAGTCCGTCTGTATTGCTGAGGTAGGCATGCTTGTAGCCCTGGAATGTCGGATAAGCATTGGTCACATTCATGTTCGTACCAAAACCAATCTTTTCTACCGATTGTCCCACCAGGACGTCGAAGTTATGATCATTGGTGTTGAACTTATAATTGATCGTGTTGTCAAGGGTCCAGCTGTATCCGCTGCCACCAGATTGCGCAATGCGTCCGGGACTGAGGGTTGCATCACCAGCCAGGTCATAGTCGGGCTGATAACTTCTGTAGGTGTCGGCAAACATCCGATAACCAAAACTGCTTCTGAAGACCAGGTCCTTGATCGGCTGGATCTCCAGGTAGGCATTACTGTTGATGTTGTAGTTGTGTGTTTCGTTCATCCCCCTGTTGAGTGCCATCTGGGCTAGTGGGTTGTAAAGACGTGAAGAGAGGCCTTCAATGCCGGAAGCTCTCACATCATCACGGGCGTAAAATTCACCCTGCTCATTGTAGGCCGGTACCAGCGGGCTGCCGGTCAGCATGTTGCGGATATCGTTGTAATACATCCCGCCAATGGCGATACCGGAGCGTTTGCGATAACTGTAGTTGAAGGTTTCACCTACTTTGATCACATCCAGTCCGTTTTTCTTCAGGATCACGTGGTCGCTGTTCAGACGTACCGTATAACGGTCGCTGTGCGGCTCTACCGGCTTGCCGAGAACACCTTCCTGGGAGGTGTAAGAGAACCCCAGGGAGAAAAGCGACTGGTCTGAACCGCCGGAAAGATTGAAAGCGTGGTTTTGGATGGGTGCATTTTCATTGCGGATCTCTTCCATCCAGTCGGTGCCTTCCCACTGACCACTCATGATCTGCTGATAGAGACCCGGAATTTTGTCGGAGAAGTCAATTGCAGCCGCAGGATTGTTCTGCGCGATTACACGTTCTTCGTTGTAGATCTCCATATATTGTTTGGCATTGAGCAGGTCGGGCATCTTTGCCACGTTCTGCGTACCATAGTAGCCGTCGTAGCTGACTTCGATGCGTCCCTTGCGACCGGTTTTGGTGGTGACCAGGATCACACCATTGGCAGCACGGGCACCATAGATTGCTGCAGAGGCTGCATCTTTCAAAACGTCGATCGATTCGATGTCAGAGGGGTTCAACGTGTTGATGTCACCGCCGGCCACACCGTCAATCACGTATAAGGGAGCGGAGTTACCAATGGTACCCAACCCGCGGATGTTCACCTGGAATCCTGAGCCAGGCATACCGGAGGCTTGGGTGATGTTCACACCGGGTGCATAGGCCTGCATTGCCTCGAGTGCATTGATTGAATGCTGTCTTTCCAATGTTTCACCTCCTACCGAGACGTTGGCACCGGTAACAAGTTTTTTCTTTTGTACACCATAACCTACCACCACCAGGTCTTCAAGTGCCTGGGTGTCTTCCAGCAGCACAACCTCGAAGAAGTTTGCTCCGCTGGTATTGATATCCTGTTCCAGGAAACCGATGTAGGAGATGTGGATCACGGCTCCTTCGGCCACCTCCATCACAAATTCACCGTTGGTGTCGGTAATGGTACCGTTGGTGGTTCCCATCTCTACAATGTTGGCCCCAATCACGGTCTCACCATCAGCTGTGGTGATGCGGCCTCTGATTTCCCTCTTCTGTTGTGCAGCATCACTGTTTGAAGCTGCATCGGCAGGAGCGGTACTTTTTGTTGCATCCCTGAAGACCACGATCTGATTGTCGAGAATCTTGTATGTAAGGGTCGTTTCAGACAAAACCCTGTCGAGGATCTCATCGATGTGTTCAGCCTTCACAGACAAATCGACACGTTTATCCATCATCTCTGCGGTGTTTCCTGCAAAGAGAAAACGGAAGTCGCTTTTATTTTCAATCTCTTTGAAAACCTTTTGGATGGTAGTCGATTTCAGGTCAAGCGTCAACTCAGTCTCTTGAGCGTACCCTGTTGAGGCTTGAAGATAAAGAATGCTAAAGAATAGCATGATAAATGTCGCTTTCATGATTTTAAACGCACGTTTAAGATTATTGACAGGTCGCTCGCCTGCAATAGAGTTTTTATTCATATCTTTGTTCTGTTTTAATTATTGATAAACACGGTAATTAGAATCCTTGCCGGACGATATTCGCACTATCGTTCGGCTTCATTTTTCATTTCCATTTTGTTTCATTTCATAGGCATTATGCTTTAAATGTTCTACTATTCATAAATGTAAATTGATTTGTTCTCCCGATGATAACGTGTGTCGGAAATCAGCGTCAAGGCAGTCAACACGTTGTCAAGGTTATCAGTGAGGATGATTTTGCCACTGCAGGTCACCCCCTGCAGGGATACATGGTCGTCGAGGTTGAAAGAGAGATTGTAATACCGCTCTATCTGTTTCAGGACCTCAGCAATAGGGGTCTCCTGATAAGCGAGGTACCCATCTTTCCAACTCACGAAGGAACTGACGTCTACCCTGCTTTTTTCCAGCAGTCCATTCTGGTTGCGCACAATCCGCTCATTGGGCGCTAATTTCATCTCGTTGCCCCCTGCCGTTTTTACGCCAACGCTCCCCTCTACAAGCACCACCCAGGGATCTGCATCCTCGTATGCTGAAAGATTGAAATCTGTTCCGTAGACTTTCAGATCGAGTTCGTCGGTCTTCACCAGGAAGGGACGGTCGGGATCATGTGCCACCTCTGCATACATCTCTCCCCTCAGCTTCACCTCACGTGTCTTTTTATCGAAGGCAGAGGGGAATACGAGTGTGGAACCGGCGTTAAGCCATATCTGTGTGCCGTCAGGCAACATTACTTTTGAACGTTTGCCGTGGGGTACTACCAAACGGTTGATGCTGTTACGTTCAGTGGAGATCTCATCCGCATCGGTGCTGCTCTCTTTTTTGACCGCTATGCGCTGATCGTTGCTGATGGTTATATCGATGTTTTCTTCAAAGCTGGTAGTCCGGTTGCCGGTGAAGAGTTGAATCTCTTTCGATTCCAGCTCACTACCCACGTAATAATCGATTGACCTGTCAGAAAAGCGATCGGACTGTCGAAACATATCCTGTTGTAAGAAAATCAACAACAGTATGGCAGCTGCGGTGCCGACTGTCATGATGAGCGTCCTGCGCACTTTCTTTTTTCGCTGATAGTCGAGGAGTGACTTTTCCAACCGTGCAACCGCCTTCGCTTTTGTGGTCTCATCCAATTTGTATGAGGAGAGTTTCACCTTTCTGAACAGAGCTTTAGCCCTCAATAGTTCTGCCTTCTCTTCCGGATTCTCTTCTGTGAATCGCTGCCAATAGGTGTCAAGTTCATCCGTGGGACAAAGCATCCACGTGATGAACTTCTCGTCAGTCAGGTATCGTACAGGAGCTCTTTCCGCTCTATTGTCACTCATAAATATCAATCAAAAACAGGGTTTGTGTTAAGAACTGTTTACAAGATAAACGATGACATGGGTATTATATCATCATTATTCGAAAAAAGTTTTGGTTTCTCCTTAATTTTTAACGTTCAATGCAGGAGAAAAATGATGAGCCAAAGGGGTAAGTGTGATTCCTTCAAACGTGTGATGGTCCTGCTGAGGAGGTTTCGGCACGATTCTACCGAGATCTCCATGATCACGGCAATCTCTTCGTAACTGTATTCGTGAATGTATCGCAGGAAGATGATTTCACGCTGGCGATGGGTCAGACCATCGAGCACATTTTCAACTTTCCTCCGTATTGCTTCCTTTTCTTCCTCCAGAATCATCATATCCTCCACAGTAACCTCAAGGTGAAAGGGGGGGGCGGCAGCATCCCATTCCTCATTTACTTCCAAAGCGGTGAATTCGCGCCGTGAACGATGAATATCAATCAACCTGTTGCGGAGGGACCGGAACAGATAAAAACGGAGGTTCTCATATTTGTCGATGGTGGGTTCACGCAGACAGAGCTTGTAGAACAGATCATGGATGGCATCCATGGCGGTCTGCTCATCGAATCCCATATGAAGTGCGTATGCATACAATGCATCCAGGTGGTCTTTGTAGGTAGAAGAGATATTTGCGAATTGAACTACTGGCATAGGGTCACACAGTCTCTGCTGAAAAAGATGCAAGTTAGTTTAATTTAAATGAAAAATGGCATGATTTTGGAAAATTATAACATCTCGCTTCGGTAAATTATTCATACATTTGCATCTAAGCCAATCACCTTTAACTTTATTTGCTGTTGTCTATGATCCCTTTTTTAACCCAGGTGGCCGCTCTATTTCATCAGATGAGGGGTAACGAACTCTATAAGGAGACCTTTGTCTTTCCCAACCGCCGTGCAGGTGTTTTCTTCCAGAAATATCTGGCAGAGATTGCCGGGAAGCCTCTATTCTCTCCACGGGTGATCACCATCAGTGAATTATTTACATCCCTCTCCCCCTACCGGTCTGCCGATCGCATTGAGATGCTGGTGACTCTCTATAACAGGTACCGTGAAATCAGCCGTTCGGAAGAGTCTTTCGATGATTTTCTCTATTGGGGTGAGATGCTGCTCAACGATTTTGACGACACCGACAAATACCTGGCTGATGCACGGCAACTCTACCGAAACGTGCATGATTACCGTTCACTCGATGATGACCTTTCTCATCTTACCGAGGAGCAGATCATGGCCATTCGCCGCTTCTGGAACCATTTTATGCCAATTGAGGGAAATGAAACCAAAGAGCGGTTCCATCAAACATGGAAGATTTTGTATGATTTGTACAGCTCATTCAGAGACAGTCTCAAAGCGAAAGGTGTTGCCTATGAGGGGATGATGTTCCGCGAGGTTGCCGAACGAGCCAAAAGAGGTGATATTGATGCCCCCGACAACGGAGGGGTTGTGTTCGTGGGGCTGAATGCACTTACTCCTGCAGAGACTGTGCTGATGGAGCACTTGCGCAACAGAGGGGTGGCCGATTTTTATTGGGACTATGATTCACCGCTCGTGCAGGAGGAGTCTAATCGCGCTTCCTTTCGGGTGAAGGAGAACTTGCTACGTTTTCCCTCAAAACATCAACTGCCTTTTGTTGATCAGGAGTGCGTGAAGCCGCAGGTTGAGTTGGTCGGCATCTCCTCCGGTGTGGGTCAGGCAAGACATGTAACCCGGATACTTTCAGAACTGGCAGCCTCCGGTCGGATTCCCGACCCTGATGAAGCCATCAATACCGCCATCGTTCTACCCGACGAGAACCTACTGCTGCCGGTACTCTACTCCATTCCCCGGGAGTTCGGAAAGATCAACGTGACCATGGGCTACGGATTGACACACGCTTCAGTGGCTAGCCTTGTGGAACAGGTCGCTCTGTTGCAACAGAACCTGCGCAGTCTCAAGGGTGAAACGGCCTTCTTTCACCGCTATGTGAAAGCTCTGTTGAGACATCCGCTCATATCGTCGTCAGCGCAGGTAGAAACGGAACAGTTGCTGGACCATATTCTCAAATACAACCGTATCGTGGTGCCTCGTTCTGAAATCCCTCCTCATCCCCTGTTACAGATGGTTTTCACTCCTGTTAGCCGTTGGGAGGAGATCCCCGATTATCTCAAATCGATTTTCATTTATCTTTATCAACACCTTACCGGCGAGAAGCACGCTGAAGATCAGTCTGATGACAGCAGTCGTTCCATCGATCTGGAGAGAGAATTCATCGTGCAGTATTACAAGACGGTTACCCGCCTGCAGGACCGACTGCGTGAGGTGGAGCAGATGACGATTGAAACCTGTTTTCGTCTGCTGAGAAATCTGGCACGCGGCATCAGCGTAGCTTTCAGCGGTGAACCACTCTCAGGGTTACAGGTGATGGGGGTGCTGGAGACCCGGGCACTCGATTTTGAGAACCTGATCATCCTCTCAATGAATGAGGGGGTCTTTCCACAGAAGAATGCAACCACTTCGTACATACCCTATTCGCTCCGCAAAGGCTTTGGGCTGCCTACCTATGAGCAACAGGACAGCACCTACGCTTATCACTTTTACAGGATGATCAGTCGTGCCAGGCGGATCTTTCTGCTTTATGATACAAGAACGGGAGAGGAGATGCAGACCGGTGAAGTGAGCCGCTACTTCTATCAGATGAAATATCTCTATCACGATGCCTTTCAGATCACAGAGCGGGTGGCTACCTATGATGTGTCTGCTCCCAAGGTGCCTCCTGTGATGGTAGCCAAGAGTGACGAGGTGATGCGTAAACTGGATGCATTCCGTGCCGGCAATGAACGGTCGTTTTCAGCCTCGCTGTTGAACAACTATGTCAACTGTCCGCTGCAGTTTTACTTCACTGCTTTGGAAGGGCTCTCAGAAGAAGATACCATTGAGGAGAGCGTGGAGGCTGATGTGTTCGGTTCCATTTTTCACCGGCTGATGGAGACACTCTACAACCGCTACATGGGGAAGGTCGTCACCCCTGATGTGCTTAACTCCCTCACGAAGGATGAAGCACTCCTCAACAATATTCTGGAAAACGCATTTGCTCGTTACTATTTTCGGGATGAAGCAAATCCCCGTCCCCTGGAGGGACAGCATTACCTCATTGGTGAGATCCTGAAGAGCTATGTGAAGCAAACCTTGAAATTTGACAAGCAGTTTACCCCCTTCACCTACATTGCTTCAGAATATCGTTTCAAGAGCTCCTATCGGGTGAGTGACCAGCTGGAGGTAAGCTTCAAGGGGAGCATAGACCGCGTCGACCGGGTAGGTGAGTCGCTTAGGATCATCGATTACAAAACCGGTAAGGGGGAAACCGGCTTCAAGGAGATGGCGAGGCTTTTTGATGCATCGAAGGCCAACCGTCCCTATCAGATACTGCAGGCGCTGATCTATGCTCTTTTTTACCTGCAGGAGAACCCCGGTGAACGTATCTCTCCGGCCCTCTATTACCTGCGTTCCGTCTACGACCAGTTTGATCCAGTGGTCCGTTATGGCACGCAACCCGTCAACGATTTCTCCCTCCTGTTGCCGGAGTTTCGGCAGCACTTTGATGCGCTGATGGAAGAAATTTTCAATCCTGACATACCTTTTACGCAAACCGACAACGAGAAGATCTGCGAGTGGTGCGCATTTAAAGAGTTGTGTAACAGGTAGAAGGATGCTTCCTGGGGGATTTACTTTTCTGTGCTGGTAAAACCGGCGGGATAGGTCACACGATCCTGTATGGTTCCATCCAGCAGATGCAGCCAGGTGTCGAACGCCCGCTCGTTTTCTTTGAGCACCACGACCCTCACGCCGTTCATTGCTGGTGTGTAGGTGGTCCTCCAGCCACTGAAACAGCCATAGGCCAGAGCGATATCATAATAGTTCACGATATAATTATTCACGTGATCGTGGCCTGTAAACGTAGCCATCACATCACGCATCTCACGCATCGCCAGGAACATGCCCGAGTTGAGGTCAGGAGAACACTCGGCTTCCAGCCTTACTCCATATCGCACATTTGTCTCCTCATTGAATGCCAGTCGGTACTCGGGTAAGGGGATATGAAAATAAGCCAGTGCCGGCAACGGCTGGAAATTATTCCTGACGGTATAATGAAGACTCTGCCGTTTGTACCACTCAATCTGATCCGTGGTGAGCCAGCCGTAGCCTTTCACACCATCCACTGTGGAGTAGGCTCCCGAATCAAAACAATAGACCAGTGCACTCTCCTTCAATTTATCCTTGCTGCCGTAGATGGGAATCACATTGTCCATCACTCTACCCGTAACACTTCCCGCAGGAGTGTTGAGGTTGTAGGAACTGGAAGTAACGATTCGGGCGATCTCTTCCCGCGTGACACCCTGTTCGTGATCATGGTTGCCAAGGGTTACGGCAAATGGGATCTTCCTCTCCTCAACATGTTTCATGATGGCATGCCATCCTTCCTGTACGGGACCGGTGACAATGTCTCCGGTAAAAACAGCCATATCCGGTTTCTCAGCATCCAACACCCGCGATAACAGCAGCAGCGTCGTGTCGGAATTGGCGTTCCCGTGCTCGTAATGCATGTCGGTGAACTGTACGATCTTAAAGGTGCCCTCTTCGTTGAATGATAGTTTCTGGGCATGCAGCGAAGTGGAAAGAAGGGCGAAAAGGGTGACCAGCAGTCCCATAATTTGATTCTTCATCATCATTGATAAGGTTGGTTTCAACTTTTTTTTCGCTTCACGTTGTTCAATAGTAGATAAACAGCTGTCAACAGCATGATGAGCAGCGCCGCGTAGGCAATGCGATCGGTCACACGGATGCTTTGCGGATCGAACCGGAAGGTGATGATCTGTTTCCCTTCCGGAATCACCATGCCGCGAAGTGTGTAATTTACCCGCAGCATCTCTGCCGGCTCACCGTCAATGGTGATCTGCCATCCTTTTGGATAGTAAATCTCGGAGAACACAGCCATCTCATCTTTCTTCGCATCTGCCTCATAAACGAGGTAGTCGGAATCATATTCCAGGAGTCGGATGGTTGAGGCACTGTCGGCAGGGGTCACCTGCAGACCCTTCAGCAACGGCTCGAATTTTTTGTCTGCTACCGCTGTGTGGTGCAAATCAAGCATGCCTACTGTTTCGATCTCTTCATCGGCACTCTCTGTGAACCGAATTTCATCGACAAACCAGGCGTTGCCCATGGCATGGGGGTTCAGCACCGGCAGTGTCCCACCACCCTGTGCCGGCATAATCACCCAGCGTGTGTTCAACATGTTCAAAACCTTGAACGAATCGGCATTCACTGAGTCGAGCGTACCGCCGCTGCCGATGATGGCCTGTTGCAGTGCTCCCATCTCCGGTGTGAGGTGGCGGTCAATCAGATCCTGGTAGCGCCGCAGCTTGGCGGCATGGTAGCCGCCAATCACCTTGTGATGATAGGGTGTGACCCCGTCGTTGAAGGTACTGGTTGCCATGTTCAGTACCCGGTAGTAGAGGGTGCTGTCCTGCAGGATCACCTGATCGGCAGGCGTCAGCGTGAACTGTTGCTGGGTCTGTGTCGGAGCCACAAAATCGTCGTCGCTCAGGTATCGCTTGTTCACACCCCACAGGTCAATCAGCGAGAGCAGCAGGATGGCAGCAACCATCCATTCCCCCCTGATCTTCTTCTCCATGTAGAGCCAGAGGGCTGCGGTTCCGATTGCCACGATGAAAAAGCTGCGCCAGGCATCGGCGGTGAAGAGGGCCACCCGCATATCGGTGAGGTTGGCCAGGATGGGTTGGATGTGCTCGGGCGGGAGCGACTGCAGCGCCTGCATCTCGGTGACGGGGACAAAAGAGGAGAAGAAAAGCTTCGGTAACAGTGCGAACAGCAGGGCAATCCCGCCGGTGAGTCCCAGGCTGACAGTGAGCGCTCTGATATTGTTTTTCAACAGCTCCGGTTTTTGCACAATCTCCTTGATGGTCAGTGCCGACAACAAAGGAATGCAGAACTCGGCGATCACCAGGATGGAGGAGACAGCGCGGAACTTGTTGTACATCGGCACGTGATCGATGAAGAAATCGGTCAGCCCCATCATGTTCTTCCCCCAGGAGAGCAGGATGGAGAAGAGGGTGCCGGCCAGCAGCGCCCACTTGAGGGGTCCCTTCACTATGAAAAGACCCAGGATGAAGAGCATCAGCACGAAGGCACCCACGTAAACCGGACCCGAGGTGCCGGGCTGATCACCCCAGTATTGTCCGATCTGGGCGTATAGCTCCCGGTATTCTGGGCGTGCCTTGGCCATGGCTCGTTCGTTCGCTGCGAGCGGCACAGAGGCTCCTCCCTTGGTGTTGGGCACCAGCAGCGTCCAGGTCTCACCGATGCCATAGCTCCAGGCGGTGATGTAATCACGCTCCAGGCCATCGCCGGTATGCTGTTCTCCGTGGTGGGTCAGCTCCGACTTGCCGCGCATGGTCTCTTTCGAATAGTCGTAGGTGTGGTAGAGGTTGCTGGCATTGGCAGCCACACCAATCAGACCGGCGATCAGCAGTACACCCGTTGCTTTCATGAAATCGGGCAGCTCCTTCTTCCGGAGGGCATCCACGCCAAAGGCGATCACCATGAAGAGCATCACGAAAAGGAAGTAATAGCTCATCTGGATGTGGTTGGCCGAGATCTGGAAAGCGGTGAAGAGCATGAAGAGCAGTCCGCCCAATAAATATTTCTTCCGGTAGATGTAAACCAGTCCCGCGATCGTGGGCGGGATATAGGCCAGGGTGATAAACTTCCAGATGTGACCTGCCGCTATCAGAATGAAAAAGTAGGAGGAGAATGCCCACACCACTGCTCCCAGCGCACTCACCAGCGGTGAGGCACGAAAGGCGCGCATCAGGATGTAGAAGCCCAGCAGCATGATGAAGAGCAGGGTTACATAGTTGGGCAGAAAGAGAGAATAGGCCTTCTTTGCCAGGTCCTGTGGCTTCGTGGAGTCGTAGGTGGGACTCATCTGATAGGAGGGCATGCCGCTGAACATGGAGATGTTCCAGCGGGTGCGCTCCCCATCATGCCGCTCCATGTAGTCGCGCTGCTCCTGCCCCTGCCCGATGGCGGCCAGGGAGTCGTGCTGGGCGATCACCCTGCCATCAATCACGGCGGGTGCAAAGTAGAGGAAGGAGATCACCACGAAGAGCAGGATCACGATCAGATCGGGGAGGATTTTCCTGAAGTCGGCGGATGCTTTCATTATCTTTTATTTTCGGTTTATCACTTCAGCCACAAATTTACGTTTTTATTCCCGGAAAAAGATGCCGTGATGGGTCGATTCTGATGCCTGCACAAAAAAGAATGGGAGAAAACATATTTCTCCCATTCTTTTATCTTGTCGGTTTACCTCTTAGAAACGCCTGCCAATGGTGAGCCCCATGCGGGGATAGGCACCGTCGTTCACGAAGTCGCGACCCCCGCCGAAGTAGAACTCACCCACCCAGTTGTTGCGGGTCAGGTACTTCCACCCTACAGCCAGTCCCAGGCCGGCACCGGTAGCTGTCTCCTCGCGGGAGCCATACACCCCGTTCTCATAGAAGAGCTCGTCGTCCGAGCGGGTGAAGAGCCCCCCGTTGGCTTCGATGAAGAAGCCTGCACCAACCTTCTGCAGGTTCTCCGAATTGCCGCCGAAGAACCAGCGGAAATAGGGGGTGAACAGCACATGGGTGGGGTAAATATCGGTGTCGAGTGCGACACCCAGTGAGGCCCCCACGCTGATGTCGGTGTTCAGTATCCGTTCGTAGCTGAGCTCAGGGAAGGAGCCGAAGATGGTGGTGCCCAGGTTCAGTTTGAACTCGTTTTGGGGTATGTCACGGGTGATCTTCCATCCCGCAACGCGGTGCGTCTTCTGTGAGAAGGCGGTCAGGCCGACCATCAGGGCAGCCACCAGCAGCAATTGTTTCTTCATGCGATTCATCGATTTTGAGTGATACTTACTATTAAGACGGAGAAACGATAAAAATGTTGCACATTTCACCGAAAAAATAAGGTCTTACACTACCGGACTGCCGGGAAGCACCTCTTTGGTGGGGGATACCAGTGCCAGCGTGCCGTCACTGTTCTCCGCCGAGAGGATCATACCCTCCGAGAGGATGCCCCGCAGTTTGCGCGGCTCCAGGTTGGCGATGAAGCATACCTGTCGTCCCACCAGCTCCTGTGGGTTGGGGTAGTGGGCGGCAATGCCGGAGAGGATGGTACGTTTCTCCAGACCGTCGTCAAGCAGGAAGCGCAGCAACTTGTCCGCCTTGGGCACCTTCTCGCACTCCAGCACCGTACCCACGCGGATGTCGAGCTTCTCAAAGGTGTCGAACTGGATGTTCTCCTTCACCGGCTTCGCCCGGTAAGCTTCCGCCTCGTTGGCTTTCTTCGTATCCAGCAGCTTCTGAACCTGTAGTTCGATGGTTTCGTCCTCAATCTTTTCGAACAGCAGTTCCGCTTTGCCCAGCGGGTGGCCTTCAGGCAGCAGGTCGAAACAACCCAGCTGCTCCCACGGCAGCTTCTCTGTCTGGAGGAAGGTGCGCAGTCTTTCCGCCGAGAAGGGGAGGAACGGCTCGCAGACGATGGAGAGGTTGGCAGTGATCTGCAGGGCGATGTGTAGGATGGTGGCGGTGCGCTCCATGTCGCTCTTGGCGGTCTTCCAGGGCTCACAGTCGGCCAGGTACTTGTTGCCGATGCGGGCCAGGTTCATCGCTTCGCGTTGTGCATCCCGGAAATGGTAGGTCTCAAGCAACTTTTCCACTTCATCTTTTACCTTTGCCGCTGCAGCGATGGTCTCCCGGTCGTAGTCGGTCAGCTCTCCTGCCGCCGGTACCTTATTGTCAAAATATTTCTGTGTGAGCACCAGTGCACGGTTCACGAAGTTGCCAAGCACCGCTACCAGTTCGTTGTTGTTGCGTGCCTGGTAATCTTTCCAGGTGAAGTCGTTGTCTTTCGTCTCCGGTGCATTGGCGGTGAGCACGTAACGCAGCACATCCTGCTTGCCGGGGAACTCCTCCAGATATTCATGCAGCCATACGGCCCAGTTGCGGGAGGTGGAGATCTTGTCTCCCTCCAGGTTGAGGAACTCGTTGGAAGGGACGTTGTCGGGCAGGATGAAGGAGCCCTCCGCCTTCAGCATGGCGGGGAAGACGATGCAGTGGAAGACGATGTTGTCCTTGCCGATGAAATGCACCAGTTTGGTGTCCTCCTGCTTCCACCACTTCTCCCAGCTGTCGGGCAGCAGCTCCCGCGTGTTGGAGATGTAACCGATGGGGGCATCGAACCAGACGTAGAGCACCTTCCCCTCGGCACCCTCCACCGGTACCGGCACCCCCCAATCGAGGTCGCGACTCACCGCACGGGGCTGCAGGCCCAGGTCGAGCCACGACTTGCACTGCCCGTAGACATTGCTGCGCCACTCCTTGTGATCCTCCAGGATCCACTGGCGGAGCCATGCCTCATGCTTGTCCAGCGGCAGGTACCAGTGCTTCGTCGTTCGCATCACCGGCACGCTGCCGCTGAGGGCCGACTTGGGGTTGATCAGCTCGGTGGGACTTAATGAGGTGCCGCACTGCTCGCACTGGTCGCCATACGCGTTCTCGTTGCCGCAGTGGGGGCAGCTGCCGGTGATGTACCGGTCTGCGAGGTACTGATCCGCCTCCTCATCGTAATACTGTTCGCTCTCCAGTTCGGTGAACTCCCCTTTGTCGTAGAGGGTCCGGAAGAAGTCGGAGGCGGTCTTTTTATGTATCTCTGAAGTTGTACGAGAGTATATGTCGAAGGTGATGCCGAACTGCTCGAACGACTTGCTGATCATTCCGTGGTAGCGGTCCACGATATCCTGCGGGGTGACCCCCTCTTTCCTTGCCTTGATGGTGATGGGGATGCCATGTTCGTCAGAGCCTCCGATGAAGAGGACCTCTTCCCCTTTCAGGCGGAGGTAACGTGCATAGATATCGGCAGGAACGTATACGCCTGCCAGGTGGCCGATGTGCACCGGCCCGTTGGCATAGGGCAGTGCCGATGTGATCAGTGTGCGTGAAAATTGTCTGGACATATATCTTTCTAAATAGGCTGCAAAGGTAAGAAAAATTGTGCTTTTAACTGTTTGTCTGAGGAAATATCATTGTAGCCGTGCGGGAAAAGTCACCTTCGGGAAAACATCTCCTCTTTTTCATCTGTTATAGACGCAGTAAAAGCAAACGTTATGGATTTCAATCTGAAGGGAAAGACCGCCATCATCGGTGGCGGCAGCAAAGGACTGGGCAAAGCATGTGCCTTTGCCCTGGCAGGCGAGGGTGTTAACATCGTGCTGTGCGCTCGCAACAGTGAGTCACTATTGGAGGCGCAGCGGGAGGTTGAAGCGCTCGGGGTGCAGGTGCTGGCTCTCGCTGCCGATATGGCCAGTCGCGACGACAACGAACGGATTGTGCGGGAGACGGTGGATCGGTTCGGTGGGGTGGACATCCTGGTGAACAACTCCGGCGGCCCCAGGCCGGGCAACTTCCGCGAGCTGAGCGAGTCGGACCTGGATGATGCCTACGAGAGTGTGCTGAAGTACAACATCCGGATGATAGGCCTCTGTTTGCCCTACATGGAGCGAAAAGGGTGGGGACGCATCATCAACATCACCTCCATCACCGTGAAGGAACCGGCAGCCAACATGGTGCTTTCCAATATCTTCCGTACGGCGGTAGCCAGCTATGCCAAAACCATCAGCAAGGAGTTGATCGCGAAGGGAGTCACCATCAATAACGTGGCACCGGGCTACTTTCGTACCGACCGTGTGACGCAACTCATGGAGGTAAGGGCGCGTGAGGAGGGTATGTCTGTGGAGGCTTACGAGGCGAAGGCAATCGCCGCCTTTCCGCACAACCGCTACATGGATCCGCAGGAGCTGGGCGACCTGGTCTGTTACCTCTGTTCCGATCAAGCGCGTTCGGTGACCGGCACCACCCTGCAGATCGACGGGGGACTGCTCAGCGGTCTTTAGGGGGATATTCATCCCGGAAACCTGCCCAATAATCGCGGATGCTTCCCTTCACCTCCCGGTGTAACAACAGCAATCCGATCAGGTTCGGGATTGCCATAAAGGTGACGGTGAGCAGTGACAGGTTCCAGATGATGGTGGTGTCAGTGAAGGAGGCCACGAAGAAGCCGGCTACGAAGATGATCCGGTAGAGCATCACATACCTGGCACCTACCAGGTAGGTGACTGCCCGGTCGCCATAATAGGACCAGGCAATGGCGGTGGAGAAGGCGAAGAGCAGCAATCCGATGGCAACAATGTATTTCCCGAAATCACCCAGGAAGCTGCGGGTGAATGCGGTAGCAGTGAGGGGTGCGCTGTGAACTAGGGAGTTGCCGGAGAAGGTGATGTCGCTCTCTGTCTGTGTCACTTTCCCCTCATTCACCATCAACGCGCCGCTGTAGGGAACACCGTTTTGAGCTACTTTTACCTCTTCGGCCAGTGAGCGGGCATGGAGCACCGATACCGACTCCGATATGACTCCTTCTTCAACTATCAGCTTCCCGTTGAACAGTGCCAGGCGGCTACTGTTGCCCAGATGACCCTCCAACAGTTTCACATCTGCTGCATTCCGGTTGTCATAGCTGCCTGCCAGCACCTCGATGTCGGTCTTCTGGAACTGGTTGGGCAGCTTCTCATTCCAGACCCCTGATGAGAGGAGCACCAGCCCTGTGAGGAAACAGATGATAATGGTATCGATGAAGGGTTCCAGGATTGCCACCATCCCCTCGGAGACCGGTTCATGTGCCTTGGCGGCAGCATGCGCGATGGGTGCGGAGCCCTGTCCCGCCTCGTTGGAAAAGAGACCCCGGTTGACACCGTTGTTGAATGCAAATGCGAATCCGGCACCCAGGAAACCACCCACGGCAGCAGTGCCGGTGAAGAGGTCGCTGAAGATAGAGAGGAAGGAGGGGATGATCTGCTGATAGTTGTAGAGAATCACCGCGATGGCTCCCAGAAAATAGATGACCGCCATGAAGGGTACCAGCGTGGCAGTGACTTTTGCGATGCGTTTGATGCCGCCAATGATGATAAGCGCCAGCAACAGCGACAGAATGGCTCCGGTGACCATGTGATTGAGGCCGAATGTGGCAAAGAGGGAGTTGGAGATGCTGTTGATCTGGGGGAGACTGCCGGTACCAAAGGAGGAGAGGATGGTGGCCATGGCGAAAAATCCTCCCAGCCAGTAACCTGTTTTAAGCTGTTTACCGTTCTTAAACGATATGTTAAGCCTTTTTTTCATGTAATACATGGGGCCACCCGTTACCATTCCCTTCTCATCGAAGTCGCGGTACTTGTGCGAGAGGGTCACCTCCACGAACTTGGTACACATCCCCAGAAACGCTGTCACCAGCATCCAGAAGAGGGCGGCCGGTCCACCCAGGTGCACGGCCAGTGCCACCCCGGCGATGTTACCCGTGCCCACGGTCCCCGAAAGTGCCGTAGCCAGCGCCTGGAAGTGGGAAGTATCACCCTTGTCACCCTTCTTGTCATACTTGCCCCTGACGATGCGCAGGGCATGCCTGAAATAGCGTATCTGTGGAAACCCCAGGTAGAGGGTGAAAAAGATACCCGTACCCAATAGTAGAAAAACAAACCAATGATGACCGCCGATGTATTGATGGAGGAGGTTAAAAAAATCGTTGAGACGTTGCATCTGTAAGCGCTGTTTCGATTTATATTCTGCCTGTCGCGGACAAATATAGAAAAATCCTGTTAGAAATGAGCTAAAGAACCCTCATTATCCGGTCAAAAATTGAGCAATCTTTCTTATCTTTGTCATGAATCATACCAAAAAAACAATCAAAAAGATGGATAGACGCAACTTCTTGAAGAAATCTGCAATCTCTGCTACAGGACTGGGCCTGGCTCCTCTGATGGGGCAACCATTCAATTCGCTTTACGGGAACAATGCCCCCGGTGATAAAATTAAAATTGGTCTTATCGGCTGTCGCAACCAGGGATGGAGCAACCTCAAGGCTTTCCTGCAATACCCCGGCACCGAGTGCATCTCCATGTGCGATGTGGATGATCAATTCCTTTATCAGCGGGCCTCCGAACTGGAGGAGATGACCGGGAAACGTCCGCCCCAATTGGTGAAGGACTGGCGCAGGGTGATTGACAACAAGGATGTGGACATGGTAATCATCGGCACTCCCGATCACTGGCACTGCCTGCAGGAGGTGGCTGCCTGTGAAGCGGGGATGGATGTTTACGTGGAGAAGCCGCTGGCCAACACCATCGAGGAGTGCGACCTGATGGTGCGCGCCGCCCGCAAGTACGACCGCATCGTGCAGGTGGGTCAGTGGCAGCGCAGCGATCCCCACTGGGACGAGGCGGCAGCCTACGTGCAAAGCGGCAACCTGGGACGGGTGCGCACCGTGAAGGTGTGGGCCTACCAGACCAGCAAGTGGACCCTGCCGGTGGTCCCCGACAGCGAGGTGCCGCAGGGGGTCGATTACGACATGTGGCTGGGGCCGGCTCC
The DNA here is from genome assembly GCA_016916535.1 of Dysgonomonadaceae bacterium zrk40. Lineage (NCBI taxonomy): Bacteria > Pseudomonadati > Bacteroidota > Bacteroidia > Bacteroidales > Dysgonomonadaceae > Dysgonomonadaceae bacterium zrk40. The sequence continues at coordinate 842,642 of CP070276.1, read as the reverse complement.
CAAAAGAGCATTCAACCAGAACCGCTTCCATTACAACTTCCGCTTCTTCTGGGATTACGCCGGAGGCTTGATGGCCGACTGGGGGGTGCACCTGCTGGACTATGCAATGAAGGGAATGAACGTGGGACTCCCCTCCTATGTCTATGGTGCCGGTGGTAAGTTCGGATATCCCGACGATGCGATGGAGACCCCCGATACCCTGATGGCTACCTACCGTTATCCCGACTTCAACATCATCTGGGATCATGCCTGCGGCATCGGCAACGGTCTCTTCGGACTGCGCGAAGGGGTTGCCTTCTTCGGTGAAAACGGAACCCTGATCCTTACCCGCAGCGGGTGGGAGGTGGTGCCCGAACAGGCCATCAACAGCCGCTCTTTCCCCTACTGCTATCCATGCGACAGTGAAAGGAAACCCAATACCCTCCGCATGGAGGCGCTGGAGAAGAGAGGTGGCACCGGTAAGGGGCTTTACCTGCACGCGGGTAACATGCTCGACTGCATGCGCAGCCGCAAGTTACCCAACGCTGATATCGCCATCGGTGCCGAGGTGGCCAAGCTGAGCCACATGGCCAATATCTCCTCTCGTGTGGGGAAGGCACTGCATTGGGACAACGAGACCGGCACGTTCGACAACCTGGAAGCCAACCGGCTCATCAAAGCAAACTATCGCGATCCCTGGAAACTTCCCAAGGTTTAGGGTGCCCACTTCTATATTCTAAACTTATTGCAACCTTATATCCACTCCCATAATTATTGGAGTGGTAATAAGGGTGCAATAAGGGTGCAATAAGGCTAGAGGCACCAAGTCCCCTATCTCGTTTTGAAATAGGGTTATCCTAAAAGAAAATTTCAAACAGAAAAAGGCCGTCTCATCATTTCAAATGAGACGGCCTCTTTGTTGCATAAAAAAGATGGCCCCTCAAGTTGGTAAAGGGGACCATCCCGATCGCAGGACGCGATCTTTTTGATCACCTAAAACTTATTTACCCACTCTGCGAAGGCGTTCACCCAGTTTTGCAGGAACGCACGGGTGTCGTCGCTCTTCAGGTTGTTTTGTTCGTCGAACAGTTCCCAGCTGTTGGCCACGTAGGCTTCCGGCTGCTGCATCATGTAGATGTTGAGGAAGACCATCGGCTGACGAAGTGCCAGGTTGGCTCCTTCACCTCCCATGCCGCTCATGGAGCTGCTCACGATGGCGCCCGGCTTGCCGCCCCACTTGCTCTGCCCGTAGGGGCGTGATGCCACGTCGAGTGCATTTTTGATCACCCCTGAGAAGGTTCTGTTGTATTCGGGAGTGACAAAGAGAAATCCGTCTGCCGCACCAATCTTTTCGCGGAATGCAACCCACTCGGCCGGCGGATTTTCATCCAGATCTTCGTTGTAGTGTGCCAGCTGACCAATCTCCACGATTTCCAGTTCCAGCGATTCGGGTGCCAGTTTTGCCAACGAGTTGGCCAGTTTCCGGTTCACAGATTCCTTGCGCAGACTGCCTACCAGTACCGCAATTTTCCTTTTGCTCATTTTATCGGTTTTGTATTTGTTGGTTATTTTCTTCTGTAGGGTCATTAAGTGCCCTTGTTTTAGAATATAACGTGCAAGTGACCCTTTTTGTTTGATCACATTGATCACAAATATCGATGAGCCATTTATGCCAGGTTGCCCTTCTCGCGGGCTTTCTCTACCAGCTCAGACAACAGCTCCCGTATTTTCGCGGGTCCCTTTTCAATGGAGCGCAGCGTCTCATACACACGCTCACCGGTGATGCCTGCCTCGCGCCAGCTGGTACCCTTGCTGTAGGTGTTCAGCAGCACCGGCATGATCTTGTCGACGGCAGCTGCGAAGATTGCGTTTGCTGTTTCCTCTTTCTCAAATTCCAGCCACAGTTCGTAATACTCTTTTCCCTGGTTGTAGGGGAGCATGGTGAAGAGCTTCTTGGCCGCCTGGTTCTCACGGTTGAACTTATCCCGGTATGCCTCTTTGTCGAAAATGAAGGTGTCACCTGCCTCAATCTCCACGAGGTCGTGCAGGGTGATCATCCGGATGATCTGCAGCAGGTCCAGCTCTTCCTTGTTGTCGGCATACTCAAAGAAGAGCATGGCTGCCAGAATAGAGTGCCAGGTGTGCTCTGCCGTATTCTCCTTTCGACTGTCGTCGGCAAGCCAGTTGCGGCGGATTACCTTTTTGAGTTTGTCTGCCTCCAGGATAAATTCAATCTGTTGTTTGAGTCTTTTCTCCATAGGATCTGTTTCAATTCACTTGTTGTGTGGTAGGGTCATTGTTAAACAGATTTGAGGAGAAATCGTTTACCGTTGTGGCAACTTTTTTATTCCGGGAAGCTTCCTCGCCCGAAGCGGATTTTTCTCCTCTTTGCCAAGGTTGCGCGAATGATAGTGAAATGTGGTGTCGGGCCTGGTGATAATCATGTGAAAAGTGTGGCCTGGCGGTACCACGATGGGCATCCCATCCAGTGGTGACTTTATTACCAACTCCTTTTCTGATTTCTGTTGTTCCAGATATTGGTTCCAAAAGGGTAGAGGAATGGTATCTCCCGGATTGAAACGGAGCGTGTCGGTGCCCTCCATACGGAAAGGGGGTAGCTTTCGGGGGATGCTGTCCCACGGTAGTTGATACTGTTCGTGTTGCTGTGATTTCAAATTCACAACAGACAGACCAACCAAAAAGGCTGCAAGGATGAATCGTTTCATAGCGTGTGATTTAATCCTCAAATATAATGGTTGCAGTGCAATATGAGGCCGCTATCCGGATAAAGTTGTGCCCGTTTTTGATAATTTAACGCCTTCGGGCGAAGAATTGTCTCATCAGCTCACCACATTCATCGGCCATCACGCCTGCGGTGACCTGTGTCTTCGGATGAAGCATCTCTGCTGTGATGGTCGTGTAGCCCCTCTTCTCATCCGTAGCGCCGTAAACAAGGCGCGACAGCTGGGCCCATCGTAGCGCACCGGCACACATGGGGCAGGGCTCCACGGTGACGTAGAGCGTGCAGTCGGTCAGGTACTTGCCGCCCAGTATGTTTGCCGCCGCGGTGATGGCCTGCATCTCGGCATGCGCCGTCACATCGTTGAGCATCTCGGTGAGGTTGTGGGCGCGGGCAATGATGCGCTGTCCCGATACCACCACGGCACCCACCGGCACCTCATCCTGATCGAACGCCTTTTGTGCTTCGAGCAATGCCTGTCGCATGAAGTAGTTGTCGTCCAGTATCATCTTAGCGTCGCATTTCGTTTTCTTCAAAGAGGGTGGGGTAGTCCTGTTCCATGTTTTTGAGGATATGGTTCAAGACGGTCTCACGATACCAGCGGGAACGGTTTGTGATCTTGTATTTCTTCAGATAGAACTGAATGAGGCTATGCTCTTCGTCGCTGAGCATGAAGACCGCCTTCCTGACACGCGGCTTCACCTTTCCCTGTAACTTGTATTTTTTTGTGCCCATCAAATAACTTCCATTCGATTTCCTTCCGTTACAGATCGGTTTTGGATCACATCTGAAACGCTTTCCCTTTGCTGATGCAAAAAAACAAAATATTTCCACCAAAAGGAACTTTTTCACTCCTAAATTTGTATTTTTACAACATTTATGGGCTTTTAAGCCCAAAAGCAATGGCGCAACACAACGAACTGGGACATAAAGGGGAGGCAGCTGCGGTGAGCTATCTGGAGTCGAAAGGACATCACATCCTCGATAAAAACTGGCGGCTGCACGGGTATGAGATCGACATCATCACCACCCACGGGGAGTATGTTGTTTTTGTGGAGGTGAAGACCCGCGCCTCGGAGCAGTGGGGCGATCCCCAGAGCTTTGTTGGCACGCAACGCATGCAGCGGATGATCAAGGCTGCCCATCAATATCTGCTCATTCACCGGATTGACTTGCCGGCGCGGTTCGATATCGTTGCCATCATCTGGGAGGGTGACCGTTGTGAACTTGAGCACATTGAAGATGCTTTCAGGGCGTTTTAGAACAACAGCTGTGATGGATATTGAAGCACTGTATGACTATTGCCTCTCGGTGAAGGGTGCCGAGGCAACGACCCCCTTCGACGAGGTGACCATCGTGATGAAGGTGATGGGCAAGATGTTTGCCCTGATACCCACCGATGAGGAGCGTTTCAGCATCAGCCTGAAATGTGATCCTGAAAAGGCATTGCAGCTGCGTGAAGCGTACACCAGCGTGGAGAGTGCCTTTCACATGAACAAAACCTATTGGAACCGAATCTGGCTCGATGGTGACATGGGTGACGATGAGCTGAAGCGATGGATCGATCACTCCGTGGAGCAGGTGATTCGCAAACTACCCAAAAAGAAACAGGAGGATTATTATGGAACAACTGAGCAATGAACGACGGATCATCCGTCTGGAGGAGACCGACTCCACCAATCGTTACCTGAAACAACTGGTAAGGGAGGAGCATCCCGAGGAGGGTTCGCTGGTGATCGCCGATTACCAGACAGGGGGACGAGGCCAGATGGGCAACAGCTGGTACTCCGGCAGGGGCGACAACCTCCTCTTCAGCCTGCTGATCTACCCGCGTCAACTGCCGGCCAACGAATCGTTCATCCTGTCACGCATCACCTCGCTGGCGCTCAAGAACCTGCTCGATTCCTTCACCGATGACATCCGCATCAAATGGCCCAATGACATCTACTGGAAAGAAAAGAAGATTGCCGGCATCCTCATCGAGAATGACATCCAGGAGAAGGAGATCCGCAACACGGTAATCGGCATCGGTCTCAACGTCAACCAGCAGATTTTTCCCATCGAATTGACAAACCCTGTTTCGCTGCGGCAGATCACAGGAACGCTGCATGACAGGGAGCATCTGCTGGAGCTGTTTATGCGTGAGTTCTTCCTGCTCTACAGGGACCTGCAGGAGGGACTGACAACCGCCATCGAGGATGAATACATGCTCGACCTCTACAGGGTGAACGACTATTACTGGTTTGAAGACAGCACCGGTCTTTTCAAAGCGAAAATTGAGACGGTGCTTTCATCCGGCCACCTGGTGCTCCGCACGCTCGACAGCGACGAGAAACGCACTTATGCCTTCAAAGAGGTCACATTTGTCGAATAAAAACTGAACACTGAACACTGATTACTGATAACTGATAAAAAATGCAATACAAACGGATTTTATTGAAGCTGAGCGGTGAGTCGCTCATGGGTGAGAAACAGTATGGTATCGACGAAAAACGGCTGGAGGACTATGCCGCGCAGATTCGTGATGCCGCCCGAAAAGGAATTGAGATCGGCATCGTGATCGGGGGTGGGAACATCTTCCGTGGACTGAGCGGCACCGACAAGGGATTCGACAGGGTGAAGGGTGATCAGATGGGGATGCTCGCCACAGTGATCAACAGCCTGGCCCTCAGCTCGGCCCTCACCGCGATAGGACAGCCCAACCGTGTTTTCACCGCCATCCGCATGGAACCGGTGGGCGAGCTTTACTCCAAATGGAAAGCCATCGAGGCGCTCCAACAGGGCCAGATTGCAATCATCGCCGGCGGCACCGGAAATCCCTTCTTTACCACCGACACAGCGTCGGCACTCAGGGGTATAGAGATCGAAGCCGATGCCATGTTCAAGGGTACCCGTGTCGACGGTGTCTACACTGCCGACCCGGAGAAGGATCCCACCGCCACGAAGTTCAGCAGCATCACTTTCGATGAGATATACCAAAGGGGACTGAAGGTGATGGACCTGACCGCCACCACGCTTTGCCGCGAGAACAACCTGCCCATCGTGGTGTTCGACATGGACAGCTACGGCAATCTGAACAGGGTGATTGACGGTGAAGAGATCGGTACATTGGTCCATTTGTAGCAGCCTTTCAAAAGTTTTGACTATTTTTGCCAGTATTACAATTTTTAATAATTATGGAAACAACAACAATCAGAAATGAGGCCGAGGAGAAGATGAAAATGACCCTCGAGTTTCTTGATGAAACCTTCTCCCGCATCCGCGCAGGACGTGCCAACCCGCACATCCTCGACGGTATCCGCGTGGAGTATTACGGAAGCCATGTGCCGCTGTCAAACGTGGCTACCGTGAACACCCCCGACGCCAAGACCATCATGGTGCAACCCTGGGAGAAACAGATGCTCAAGGTGGTGGAGAAAGCAATCCTCGATTCTGACGTGGGCATCACGCCCGAGAACAACGGGGAGGTGATTCGTCTGGGCATCCCTCCGTTGACTGAGGAGCGGCGCCGTCAGCTGGTGAAGCAGACCAAGCAGGAGGCTGAAGATGCGAAGATCAGCATACGCAATGCCCGCCGCGAAGGGATCGACGAGATCAAGAAAGCCGTGAAAGAGGGCCTGCCCGAGGACATGGGCAAGGATGGTGAAGGCGAACTGCAGAAGCTGCACGACAAGTATATCCGGCAGGTGGATGAGATGTTCGGTGAGAAGGAGAAAGAAATACTGACCGTTTGATGGCATCAGCCTGCGGTGAGCAACGACTGCCACGACGCAGTGGTTTGGTGATCCGGAATACCGGCAACAGCTACCTGGTGCGCGATGAGCAGGGCAACGACCTGCTCTGCCGCGCCAAGGGTAACTTCCGCCTGAAAGGCATCCGCAGCACCAGTCCCGTGGTGGTGGGTGACCGGGTGAGCCTCGATGTGAACCCCGACGGCACCGCTTTCATTACCGATATCGCCGATCGGAAGAACTACATTGTGCGAAGGGCATCCAACCTCTCCAAGCAGTCGCATATCCTGGCAGCCAACATCGACCGGGCACTGCTTTGCATCACACTTCGCTCACCGGAGACCAGCACTGTCTTCATCGACCGCTTTCTGGTGACCGCCGAGGCCTACTCGGTGCCGGTGACTCTTCTTTTCAATAAAATAGACCTCTACGACGAGGCGGATCAGGAGTATCTGCGCGGAATCACCCGCCTCTACACCAGTATCGGCTATCATTGCCTGGAGAGCTCGATGATCACCGGCAAGGGCAGGGAGGAGATCGATGCACTCACAAGCGGGGTGATCGTGCTGCTGGCGGGTCACTCCGGCGTGGGCAAGTCGACCATCGTCAACACGCTCCGCGGTGATGCCGTTCAGAAGGTGGGTGACATCTCCGATTATCACCAGAAAGGGATGCATACCACCACCTATTCGGAGATGATAGAGCTTGCCAACGGCGGGTTCATCATCGACACCCCCGGAATCAAGGGGTTTGGTACCATCGACATGGTCCCCGCGGAGGTGTCGCATTACTTCCCGGAGATCTTCCGCACATCGAAACATTGCCGTTACAACAACTGCCTCCACCTCCATGAGCCGGATTGTGCCGTGCGCAACGCGGTGGAAGCGCACACCATCAGTGAGAGCCGCTACCACTCCTACCTCAACATAATGGAAGACATCAGCGAAGGAAAATACCGATTGTAGCCATGCCCCTGAACCATACACTGATCACCCTCTTCGAGATTCTCTACCTGCTTACGGTGGTGAGCATCGTGGTGGTGGTGATCACCGAGAACAGGAACCCCATCAAGACGGTGGCATGGGTGCTGGCGGTGCTCTTCCTGCCGGTGATCGGCATCATCTGGTATGCCATCTTCGGGCAGGATACCACCCGTAAGCATGTCATCTCCCGCCGCATGTACAGCAAGCTGAAAAAACGGCCTCTGGATGAGATGGAGACCCCTGTTGAACAGAGCTCCCCGGAGGGATACGGCAACCTGGTGAACCTGCTCCGCCGCATGGATTACAACCCGCTGCTGGGAGGCAACGACGTGGAGCTCTTCACCCACGCCTCCCTCAAGTTCGAACGCCTCTTTGATGACATCGGGAGGGCCCGCCGCCACATCCATATCGAATATTATGTGCTGGAAGACGATGACCTTGGGAAGCAGTTGCAGGATGCCCTGATCCGGAAGGCCCGTGAAGGTGTTGAGGTGAGGATCATCTATGACAGCTTCGGCTCCCGCAAGACGGGGAAGGCCTATTTCGAAGCGTACCGCATGGCGGGCATCGAGGTGGAACCCTTCCTGAAGCTGACGCTGCCCTCCCTTACCTCACGCCTGAACTACCGAAACCACCGCAAGATCATCGTGATCGACGGTGAAATAGGGTATGTGGGCGGCATGAACATCGCAGACCGTTACATCAGAGGGATGGAATGGGGAGCATGGCGCGATACCCATGCCCGTATTGAAGGGAAAGGGGTGCAGGGGCTGCAGTCGGTCTTCCTGATCGACTGGTTCTTTGTCTCACAAACACTAATCACCTCCCGCAATTATTTTCCCCTGCTCGACAACTGCGGCAACAGCATGATGCAGATCGTCAACAGCGGACCGGTGAGCGAGGAGAACGAACTGTCGCATGGCATCATGCAAGCCATCTACAACGCTGAGAAGTCGATATTTATTCAAACACCCTATTTTTTCCCGCCTGAATCAATGACAGATGCCCTACAGGCAGCTGCCATACGCGGGGTAGATGTGCGGCTGATGATCTCAAAACGATCCGATGTGCCCCTGGTGCAGCTGGCCTCCCACTCCTTCATCGCACACATGCTGCAGTCGGGAGTGAAGGTCTATCTCTACCGGGAGGGTTTCCTTCACTCCAAACTGATGGTGTTCGACAGCTCTCTCACCCTGATTGGTTCAGCCAACTTTGACATGCGTAGCTTCGAGCAGAATTTTGAGGTGGAGGCATTCATCTATGACCGTGAAGTGGCTGCTCAGGCGTCTGAGATCTTTGTCGATGACCAACGCTCGTGTGACCAGGTCTCGCTGAGGGAATGGAATAAAAGACCCATTGGCAGACGTTTTCTGGAATCACTGCTGCGCCTCTTCGCACCGCTGTTGTAAGCAGGTTCGTGGTTCATGGTTTGATGTTAATAAGTTAATAGGTTGATACGAAATTAATGTATAGTTTTTAAAAACTGACAACAGTCAACTGATTGCTAAAAAATGGAACGAATATTTCTCATAGGATATATGGGGTGCGGCAAGAGTACCCTCGGCAAGCGACTCGCCCAGAAACTGTCGCTCTCCTTCATCGACCTTGATGCCCACATCCAGAACAATTACCGCAAGACAATTTCCGAACTGTTTGATGAAAAAGGGGAGGAGGCATTTCGCAGAATCGAGCAACAGGCACTGCTGGAGGTGGCCGACTTTGAAGATGTGCTGATTTCTACCGGTGGGGGAGCCCCCTGCTTCTTCCACAACATGGAGGTGATGAACCGTGCCGGTGTCACGGTCTACATCAAAGCCGAACCGGAGGAGCTGGCAGCAAGGTTGCGGGCATCCAAAACAGTACGACCCATTCTCAGCAAGAAGAAACCGGAGGAACTGATTCCCTTTATCCGGGAACATTTGGCTGAACGTGAGCGTTATTACAACAAGGCGCAGATCATCTTTCCCACCGATCACATGATCACAAAGGAAGAGATCCACCTCACCGTAAATGCCATTGCAGAACAATTGAAAAACAGGAGCAGATAAAACCATGTACGATCCCCTAAAGCGCACCTCCTTCTTTGTCAGGGAGCAACTCCAAAAAACAGAAAATCCCGGTTTCACCACCGTGATCGGTATCCCGCGTGAGATTGATGAGACCGAGAAGCGGCTGGCGCTTACGCCCGAAACGGTAGCACTGATGGTATCCTCCGGGTACAGGGTGCTGCTTGAGGCCGGTGCCGGACTGCCCATCAATTACTCCGACCGTTATTATGCTGATGCGGGAGCTGAGATCATGGAAAGCGTGGCAGAGGTGTTTCAGGCCGATCTGATCCTGAAGATCATGCCACCCACGCTCGGTGAGGTGGAGATGATGCGGCCGCGGAGCACCGTTTTCTCGTTTCTGTATCTGCACAAGCTCACTTCCTCCCTCCTGGAGATGATGGCTGAGAAAAGAATCAACGTATTGGCCTATGAGCTGCTCTACGACCAGAGCGGACTCTCTCCTTTTGTGACGGCCATCTCAGAGATTGAGGGCGCCTGCTCCATCACGCTTGCTGCCGAGCTGCTGAGCAATGCCCATGGCGGGAAAGGAATCCTGCTGGGTGGTGTGCCGGGCATCTCACCCACCGAAGTGGTGATCATCGGTGCCGGTGTGGCGGGTACCATGGCGGCACGGGCTGCTCTGGCACTGGGTGCCTCCGTGAAGGTGTTCGACAATGATGTGGCAAAGTTACGCACCATCCGTCATGAGCTGGGATCACCGCTGTTCACCTCCACGCTGCAACCAAACGTGCTGCGCAATGTCTTTCGCTCTGCCGATGTGGTGATAGGAGCCATGCAGTATATCAACAAGAGCCATTACTATCGCATTTCGGCCGATTTGATCAGGGAGATGAAGAAGGGGGCGTTGATCATCGATTTGCGCATGGCGCAGGGGGGGTGTTTTGAAACCACTATGGAAGCCTGCCTGGCAGATCATCCTCCAGTATTTGAGAAGTTTGGGGTGCTCCATTTTTGTGAGATGAGCCTCAGTGCTCGTGTGGCGCGCTCAGCATCGATCGCGATGAGTAACCTCTTCATCTCCCTCTTCATGGCGATGGGTGACTGCGGGGGTGTGCCTCACTTTGCCCGGTTCGACCGCGGTTTCGCTGCAGGCTTCTACCTCTATGCCGGCAAGATGGTGAACCGTTATGTGGCCGGTCATTTCAACCTCCCCCTCTCCGACATCGGCATCTTCTTGCACGGCTATTGAGATGTGAGTCTCTTTCGCAGCACCAGGTACCAGATCAGCAGGATACTCCCCTTGAAGAGGGAGGTGATGGAGATGGCCCACCAGACGCCTGTCACCCCGATACGGGCACCCAGGAAAAGTGCCAGCGGAATGCGTAGCGTGTTAAAAACCATGCTGACAATGGCCGGTGGTGATGTCTTGCCCAATCCGTTGAAGATCCCCTGGGTGGTGATCTCCAGCATCATGAAGAGCTGCGAGAAGCCGAGAATCATCAGGTAATCCCCGCCGGCAATGTATGCCTCTCTCTCCGGAACAAACATTGAAAAGATCCATTCACCGCGGAAGATGAAGGCAGCTGACACGATTCCTCCCAGCAATCCCATCATCATCAGCGTGTAGCGAAAGGCACGAGCGGCTCGCAGCATCTTGCCCGCCGCGAAGTTCTGTGCCACGAAGCTGCCCAGTGCCGTGGCAAAGCCGTTGGAGGTGTTCCAGGTGATTCCCTCAATCTGCCCCCCGGTGGTCTGGCTGGTGATCCCCAGATGCCCCCCGTAGAGGGATGCGCTGCGGGCCAGGTTCATGTTGATGAAGGCGAAGTAGACATTCATCGCCGCAACGGGCAGTCCCAGCTTGAGGATGTTGATCGTGAACCGCCTGCGGGGACGGATCAGAAAACGAAAGCCACCCAGCAAACCGTTCCTGCGCTTCAGGTGAGCGATGAAGAGCAACAACACCACCCCCTGCGAGAGTACTGTGGCCAACGCTGCCCCCTGCACACCCATTGCCGGAATGGGACCCATCCCGAAGATCATCAGGGGGTCCAGCAGTATGTTGAACACCAAACCGGTTGCATTGAAATAGAAGGGGATGTCGCTCCTGCCGGATCCGATGTAGATGCCTGAGAAGTTGAGGATCAGGAACATCACCGGGATCCCGACAGCCATGATCCGCAGGTAGCCGGCAGCCTCCATGGCGATGGAGTGCTCCAGCCGGTAGAAGGAAACGTAGGGGTTGGGGAAGAGCATGAAGAGGATGCCGAAGGAGAGCCCCAGCAACAGTGCCAGCGTGGTGGTGTGGGAAGCGTAGAGGGAGGCATGATCGAGCCGCCGTGCGCCGATCGACTGGCCGATGGAGATCTCGGCTCCCACCTTCGAGATGAGTGCCACCGAGTTCATCATCCACATCAGCATGCCGATGGAGCCTACTGCCGCCACGGAGCGACTGCCCAGCCGGCCGATCCAGAGGATGTCTACCAGGTTGTAACGTGAGTTCGGGATAACATATTATCCCCAAATGGTTAATTGACTTGACTTTTCCACTTCAAATTTGATTGAAGGCTTTTTGGGAAAGAAACAATATGCCACCAATGCAGCAATTATGTTCATGATGAAATTATGTGTGGAACGATGCCTTGAATGTTCTATCTGGCAGATATTCTTCAGTTCATCATTGATGGACTCAATTACAGATCTTTTGCGTAAGAGAATCTTGTCGCGGAATGACATCAGGGAATTTTTCATATTTGAGCGTATACCGGTCACTAAATGAACACCCTGGTCAAACAGCATCTCGAAGAGCTTTGTGCTGATGTAACCCTTGTCTGCATATAGTTTACCGAAAAGATCTTTGGTAAGAACATTGATTACGTCAGGGTTTCTATCGTCGACATTGCCTTTTGTGAGAGAGAAATTCAGCAATTCACCCTTTTCGTTACAGACCAGATGAAGCTTGAATCCAAAAAACCAGCCCATCGTACTTTTCCCTCTTTGTGCCAGATCCCTGAATACTTTATTCGAGTGTATACGCTTGTTATGACATACTTTAATGGGAGTGCTATCCACATATGTAATGCCTGTGCATTCACCAAATCCAAAGAGTTTGAGCAAGAGCATGAAAGGTACAATCACCCTGGGTTGCAACTCGACAAAACGGTTGTAGGAAACGGCATTTGGAAAATAGCTCTTCATGTGTTTGCAAATATAAAACAGGTAATAATTCTTGAAATTATGGAAGGTTCCGCAGTGGAAACAGACCATCACGGCAATAATCTCGCTCTGGGACATTTGCGTTTTCCTGTTTCTCCTTTTAGTTGTACCCCCGGCTTGAAGTTGATGATTCTGAATTTCATTCTCATATTCTGCACAAAAATCGTCGGCAATACAAAATATTTCAATAACTTTGTCTGTTGTGATCATAGGGCTGATGTTTGTTATTTGTTTGATTATCAGCTATAAATATACAAATAATCTCCCTATATCACAACTTTTTTTATGCTTTTCTTATCCCGAACTCACGTTTGTAGGTCATCTGGATGAAGCTGATGGCCATCAGCGGCAGTGCCAGTGTCAGCAGCTGACGGAAGATGCTTCCCTGCGTCAGGTCACGGATGTTGGGGGTGAAGACGGGTGACTCTTTCATTTGGTTCTGTTGTACAAAAAAAAAGGAAGTAACACTGTTCGTTACTTCCTTTTGAGAGCGGAAGACGGGGCTCAAACCCGCGACCCTCAGCTTGGAAGGCTAATGCTCTATCAACTGAGCTACTTCCGCAATATTGATTTGGTGATTCGCTGATGTGGTGACATGCTCATCATCAAATAAGCAAAGTGGGCAGTGATGGATTCGAACCACCGAAGGCGTAAGCCAGCTGAGTTACAGTCAGCCCCATTTGGCCACTCTGGTAACTGCCCATGTTTTGCGTGTGCAAAGATAATACAATTATTGATATCTGGAACGAAGTGCCAACATTTTTAACGCTGTGATGGCTGCTTCGTCACCCTTGTTGCCGTGACGACCACCTGAGCGGGCCCTGGCCTGATCGAGTGTGAGCGTGGTCAGCAGACCAAAGATCACAGGAACATCTTTTTGCAGGTTCAGCTCGGTGCATCCCTGTGTCACGCTCTCACACACGAAGGTGAAGTGGGGGGTCTCCCCCTGAATGACACAACCCAGGATAATCACACTGTCCACCGCTCCCTTTTCAATCAGCAGCCGCGCACCATAGGTCAGCTCGAAGCTGCCCGGTACATGTTCCACCACAATGTCCTCTTCCCTCACACCAAACTTGCGCAGCGTGTTCACCGCGCCGTTCAGCAGGCTCCCGGTCACGGAGTAGTTCCACTCCGACACCACGATGCCGATCCTTTTCCCTTCGCCTGACGGAATGGTATGGGGATCGTATGAGGAGAGGTTTTGCAGTTCAGTAGCCATCTTAGTTCGATTCTTTCAGCAATTCTGCCTGCTTGATGTACTTATCGGCTTCCTGCCCTTCAGGGGTGTTGGTAAACTCCTCCATGATCCGTGTGAAAATCTCGATCGCCTTGTCGTAGTTTCCCTCCGACAGATATACATTCCCCGCCTTCTTGTAGTAGATGGGGCTCAACATCCGGTCGTCAGCCTTTTTTGCCGCTTTGAGAAACTGGTCGATCGCCTTTTCGCTCTCACCCATGTTCATGTATACATCACCAATGGCACCTGTCACGGCAGGTGTGATCAGCAGGTCGCCACCCTTGAACTTCTTCAGGTGTTCAAGTGCTTTCTCGTTGTTGCCCATCCGGTTATAGGCGATGCCTGCATAGGCGTGGGCCAGATCGGCTGAACGGGTACCCTTGTATTGGGAGATCACTGCTTCGAAGCCGGGGAAGTCGTTCCCATTGCCAAAGAGCGCCAGTGAATCTTCTCCCTCCTGAAAGTAACGCTCTCCCTTGAAGAGGGCTGCTTGAGCCTTTTCGTTGCGGGGGAGTTTATATAGATAATGATATGCCAGATAAGCACCCACCAGCACCACCACGATCAACAGACCGGTCAATATGGACTTCTGGTTTTTTTCCAGGAACTGTTCGGAACTGGACAACGCCTCACCGATGTTTTCAAAGCTTTTTTCGGCTTGCGATTCTTTCTGTTTTTTTGCAGACATACGATATGAAAAATGTTACATTGTTTTTTCGCGTTGCAAAAGTAATCGTTTTTAGGGGATAAAGAAAATATTAAGGGTTGTTTTTTTTTGTAATTCTGGTTGTCGGCTTTAATCTTTTTCGTAGGTTTGCAGTCCAATAGACAGTTTTGTAAAGATTATGAAGAGATTTTTTATCACATTCAGCTTATTTGTCGCTACCCTGTTTGTTACAATGGGACAGGTCGACAATGCTTTTACAACTGTTACGGTCCTGAACGGCAAAGTTCTTTTCGAGCAGTTCATTCCTGTCAATAACAACCTCACTGCCGATCAGAAATACAACCTGTTACAGGAGTGGGCCAGGAAAACTTTTGTGGGTGATCCACTGCTGGCAGGCATACGCTATGACGAGAAAGCGCGTACGGTCACCGTGAGCAATCGTGCCCAATTTCTGGAGCCTGAGAAGATGATGATGAGTTACCGTCTCGATCTCTCGGTGAACAATGCCGGTTGTATGCTGGTGGTCCGCGACATCTCCTATCAGGTGGCCCAACAGGATGCCTCTTCCTTCTTCCCCAAGGTTTATACTGCCGAACAAACCATCACCGATCAGTCTCTCAACAATGGTGGGGAGCAGGCTGAATGGCGAAAGGCGATACGAGGTGAGACGCTGAAGACTGTGAACGGCCTCCTGTCAGCAGTTGACTCCATCTTTTGAAGTGGGTGAGGGTATCGGAGGGTGCCGCATTAACCGGTGGTCCCCATCAGATTCGTGGTAAAAGCGACTGATTGCATTCAAATTAATTTGCGCAATTCTTTGGTAATTTAAAAAACTATGCTTAATTTTGCGCCCTGATTTGTCGGGAAGATTGTGTCCGAAAAGAAGGTAAACAACAAATACACCATATAGCAATGTCTAAGATTTGTCAAATAACAGGAAAAAGAGCAATGGTTGGCAACAACGTTTCGCACTCCAATAAGAAGACGAAGCGTAGGTTCAACGTCAATTTGTTCACGAAGAAATTTTTTTGGGTGGAAGAGGATTGCTGGATCAGTTTGAACGTCTCGGCATCCGGATTGCGCACCATTAACAAGATCGGACTGGATGCAGCCTTGAAACAAGCCGCTGCCAAAGGATTTTTAAACGCATAACGAAAGAGGAGAAGCAGCAATGGCAAAGAAAGCAAAAGGAAACAGGGTGCAGGTCATACTGGAATGTACCGAGCACAAGGAGAGCGGCATGCCCGGCACCTCCCGTTACATCACCACCAAGAACAGAAAGAACACCACCCAACGGTTGGAGTTGAAGAAATACAATCCCGTCCTCAAGAAAATGACGGTGCACAAGGAAATCAAGTAAAACAGGATAAACTATGGCAAAGAAAGCAGTTGCGGGATTCCGTGATAAGAATACAACCACCGGACGCAGTCACACCAAGGTAATCAAGATGGTGAAATCGCCCAAGACCGGTGCTTACAGCTTCAGGGAAGAGATGATCCTGAACGACCAGGTAAAGGATTACTTCACGAAGTAAATCCGTTAAAAATATGTAAAAGCTTCCCTGTGCCACCACGCAGGGAAGTTTTTTATTGACTATTTCGTAGATTTGCAATTGATTCGCATCCTTTCATGGGTGCGGAATGAGGAGATTCAGAAGTAAGATTTAGAACAAACAACCACAGCAATATGGGGCTTTTTGACAGATTCACCAAGGGTAAGAAGGAGACACTCGACAAAGGTCTGGAGAAGACCAAGGAGAGCTTCTTCTCGAAGATCACCCGTGCCGTTGCCGGCAAATCGAAGGTCGACGATGATGTGCTGGACCAGCTGGAAGAGGTGCTGGTCACCTCCGACGTGGGGGTGGAGACCACCCTCAAGATCATCGAACGCATCGAGGAGCGGGTAGCCCGCGACAAGTATGTGACCACCGACGAGCTTACCACCATCCTGCGTGAGGAGATTGCGCTGCTGCTCACCGAGAACAACAGCGATGATCTCTCCGAGTTCAGCGTGCCCCAAGAAAAGAAACCCTATGTGATCATGGTGGTGGGTGTGAATGGTGTGGGGAAGACCACCACCATCGGCAAGCTGGCCTGGCAGTTCAAACAGAAGGGACTCTCGGTCTACCTTGGTGCGGCCGACACCTTCCGTGCCGCCGCCGTGGAGCAGCTCGATATCTGGGGACAAAGGGTAGGTGTGCCCGTGGTGAAGCAGAAGATGGGCGCCGATCCCGCCTCCGTGGCGTTCGATGCGGTCAGCTCCGCCAAGGCACACAACGCCGACGTTGTGATCATCGATACCGCGGGGCGTCTGCACAACAAGGTGAGCCTGATGAACGAGCTGACCAAGATCAAGCAGGTGATGAGCAAGATCATCCCCGATGCACCGGACGAGGTGTTGCTGGTGCTCGATGGCTCCACCGGCCAGAACGCCTTCGAACAGGCCAAACACTTCACTGCCGCCACCGAGGTGACCGCACTGGCCATCACCAAGCTCGATGGCACCGCCAAGGGGGGCGTGGTGATTGGAATCTCCGACCAGTTCCGCATCCCGGTGAAGTACATCGGCCTGGGTGAGGGGATTGAAGACCTGCAGGTGTTCCGCAGGAAAGAGTTTGTCGCTTCCCTCTTCGGGGAATAATCAAGATTTATGATCAAGAACAAGATAGATGTGGTCACGCTGGGTTGCTCCAAGAACCTGGTCGACTCGGAACGGCTGATGCGTCAGCTGGTGGCCAACGGCTACACCGTCACACACGATCCCGAGAACGCCGATGGTGACATCGCCATCATCAACACCTGCGGCTTTATCGGTGATGCCAAGGAGGAGTCGGTCAACATGATCCTCTCCTTTGCAGAAGCCAAACAACGCAACAAGCTGAAGAAGCTCTACGTGATGGGATGCCTTTCGGAGCGCTACCGCGAGGAGCTCGCGGCAGAAATACCGGAGGTGGACCGCTTCTATGGGAAGTTCGAATGGAATGGGGTGATCAGCGACCTGGGCAAGTCCTACTACAAGGAGCTGGAATATGACCGCTCTCTCTCCACACCGCCGCACTACGCCTACGTGAAGATCTCGGAGGGGTGCGACCGCACCTGCTCCTACTGCTCCATCCCCCTGATCACCGGAAAGTACAAGTCGCGTTCCATCGAGGAGATCGAGGAGGAGATCCGTCACCTGGTGAAAGAGGGGGTGAAGGAGTTCCAGTTCATCGCGCAGGACCTTACCTACTATGGTCTCGACCGTTACCGCGCCATGAAGCTGCCGGAGCTGATCGAGCGGGTGGCCGACATCCCCGGTGCGGAGTGGATACGTCTCCACTACGCCTACCCGGCCCACTTCCCCACAGATCTGCTACGCGTGATGCGGGAACGGGAGAATGTATGCAGTTACCTTGATATTGCCCTCCAGCACAGCAGCGACAAGATGCTGCAGCTCATGCGGCGCAACATCACCCGCCAGGAGACTGTCGACCTGATCAGGCGCTTCCGCGAAGAGGTGCCCGGCATCCACCTGCGCACCACCATGATGGTGGGTCACCCGGGTGAGACCGAGGAGGATTACCTCGATCTGCTCGACTTCGTGCAGGAGACACGCTTCGAGCGGCTGGGAGCGTTCCCCTATTCGCATGAGGAGGATACCTACAACGACAAGCATTACAGTGACGATGTGCCGGCCGAGGTGAAACAGGAACGGATGGAACGGCTCATGGAGCTGCAGGAGGGAATCGCCCTCACGGTGAATGAAGCCAAGGTAGGCAAAACAATGAAGGTGATCATCGACCGCGAAGATCCCGACTACTTTGTGGGCCGCACCGAGTATGACTCACCCGAAGTGGACGGGGAGGTACTGATTGGAAAGGATAAAGAGCTTGCAATCGGTGATTTCTACCAGGTGAAGATCGATTCGGCTTTGCCCTTCGACCTCTTCGGAAATGTAATTGAATAACCCTCACGTCCCACATCCTCACATCCCTTAATTAACGAATCCTCAAATCAAATCAGATGACACACGACGAGACAACATCAATCCTTGCCAATCGTTTGGACTGGACCGAAACAAAGGTGAATGAGCTGATGCAGGCAACAGCTGAGGTGATGGGTGAATACCTCTCAGAGCCGGGCACCCTCACACTGCCGGGAGTGGGTCAGCTGATCTCACATAAAGAACGTGAGTATATCTCGCTCAATCCTGAAACAGGTGAGCGAACCCTGATGCCACCTGCCGTAGAGCTTGATTTCAGGTTGTCCCTGAACAACGATCGGATTGATGTGGCTCCCCTCGTTTCGCTGCTGAAAAAGAAGCGTCCGGAGATTAGCGACGAAGATGCCGGTCGACTGCAGAGCGAATGGCTCACGCCGGTCAGGGAGTCGATTCTTCGTGATGAGAGCATTGAAATACCGCATCTGGGCACCTTCCAATGCAAGCCGCTCAGTGAGACAAGTCATGATGAAGAGCGGTTCCTGATCACTTTCATCCCGTCAGAACTGTTGCGCAGGGGCGTCAACAGTTATTTCGCCCATTTTGAACCCACGCTGCTCAACGAGGGGATCACCTTCGATGCACTGCCCGTTGTGAATATGGGAGAAGAAAACATCGCGGAAAGCAGTGACAACGTGATCGTGCGGGCGTCAGCCACCCCAACGCCGCACACGGCAGAGCAGGAATCACTCCCTGAAGCGCTTCCTGAACCGGAGGAGGCACCAAATCCTCCAGCACCGGAACAGCCTCTCGTAACGGCCGAGCCGGTTGAGCCGGAGCCCCCGCAGGTGAGCGCTTCCAATCCATTGTCCGAATCACTCCGGGATCTGCCCGACGACGCAATCAGGCAAAGAGTTGTGGAAAGGAGCAGAAGGACAAAGAGAGGACGAAAGAGTACCTCTGTCTGGGTTCCGATCATCGGGGGTGTGGCAATTGTTGTTGCCGGGCTTTTTTTTTTCAATCGCGACACGACAGAATGATGAGTCGCTGAGTGCTGCCAACATAGTGGAGTCGCCTGCTGTCGTCGCACCTGCAACAAACAGCATCCGGGAACAAGAGATTCTTTCCTCCGATACGCTAGCCCCGGAGGAAGCTTTGCCGCCAGCTCCTGCCCCTGAAAAAAAGATAGAGACCGTGCGTCTGGGCAAGGGCGAAACGCTGCGCATCCTGGCCGAGAGGCTCTTCGGCAACCGTGAATTCTGGGTCTACATCTACCTTGAGAACAAGCACATCATTCCTGATCCCAATCGTGTTCCCGCCGGCATCAGCTTGCTCGTTCCCGACACCCGGCAATACGGGATTGATGCTGCAGACCCCGCATCAGTCCAAAGCGCAAAACAGCAAGGCGACAGTCTCTTTCAATCCTGATGCGGAATCTGGGACTGCCCTGTTTGGTGATTTTTTTCAAAATAAACCACTTGCAACCTTCCCCGTTATTTCACTGTAAATCCGATATTTGAAATTTCCTTTCCATTGGCATCCGAATCGTGCATCCTGAAACTGTAGTTGCCCGGATTTGAGGGCGCATTGAAAGTCAGTACTCCGTCAGCGGATGACTTTACATACTGATATTTCAGATCATGTCTGTCATTTTCAGCTTCACTTCCGTGAGGAATGTTAGCCGGAATAATCCCTATCCATGCATTCGTCCTTACCCACGAGGGGGTTTTATAATGCAGTTTAATCTCCTGACCGGGGGTAAACTGAAGCGCATCAAGCCAGAGAACCGGGTTTTCCACATTCGATTCTTTCACGACAGTGACCGTGGTTGGAATTTGGTTGCGCACCTCGAAACTCACTAATGCCACCTCTTTTCCGTTACTGTCTGTATCATGCATCCTGAAATCGAATCTGCCAGTCTGCTTGGGAGCTGTAAATTTCAACACTCCCGAACTTCGTTTGCTCAGATAAACATAGGAAATGTCATGTTTATCGTTTTCGACTTCACTCCCGTGGGGAACGGAGGACGGAATAATTCCAACCCAGGCATTCGATGCGTAGGTCGTAGGAGCGGTAAACGCAATTTCAATTGCTTCACCCGGTAAAAAAACGTCGCGGGAAAGTTTCAATGATTGCGCATGAACATTCAGCATGAAAAAGGTCATTGCAACTAAAAACAAACAGTTTTTCATTGTCGTAAAATTTAAATGGTTATAACGATGGGTTCAGTATGAATTGAATATCTGTTTCAGGCTCACTTTTATTGCAACATTATATGCACAAAAATATAAAATAAATTGATCTTTTTGTAATAACAGTTAATAAATACAATTTAAGCAGCAACGGTTTGTATTTTATTTGACTCATTTCATTAGATCATGCATAGAAAAGAAAAATTTAACTTGAATTGCACTCAATTGTTTTGTGAATAGTTATATTATAAGGTATTAGTTGTATATTTGAGGATAATTCCCATATAAAGAACGTTAATTGAGTGTTCACCATGAAAAGGATCCTGCTTTTGGTTGATTATTCAAGTGAGTTTAGCCGTCGCATACTCAAGGGGTTGATTCAGTATTCAAAGGAGCATGGACCTTGGATATTCTATCGTTTGCCAGATTATTATAAAACACTCTACGGAAAAGAGGGGATCATTCAATGGGCGAAAGATTGGAAGGCAGATGCCGTTGTAGCAAGATGGGACCATGAAGGAACCAATTTGCTGGAGAGTTTAGGAATACCTATAGTATTGCAAAATTACAAGGAACGAAGCCCTTACTTCTCCAACCTGACAGGTGATTATATTGGTACCGGTACGATGGCTGCCAGGTTTTTTATCAAGAGACGATTCAGAAATTTTGCCTTCTATGGAAACAAGGATGTCGTTTGGTCACGCGAAAGGGCTGAAGGTTTCATGCGTGAAGTGAAAAGGGTAGGAGGCAACTATTACTATTTTGAGAGTGAAAATCTGAATGGTGATCAGTGGAGTAGTGCGCTACTGAGACTCGACGAATGGCTGCTTTCGCTCCCCAAACCGATAGGTCTTTTTGCCTGCGACGACAGTTTTGCGCTCCAGGTTTCAGAGAATTGTAAGATCAATGACATCCGTATTCCTCAAGAGATATCGCTGTTGGGCGTTGACAACGACGAACTGATCTGCAATCTCTCAGATCCCCCCATCTCCTCCATCGTGCTCGATGTGGAGAAAGGAGGGTATGAAGTGGGTAGATTGATCGATCGATTAATGAACAGAGAGCGCCTTGAACCATTTAACGTTGTGATTGAACCCAAAAGATTTGAACTGAGAAGATCAACCGAAAAATACAATATTTCGAACGAGTATATATCAAAAGTGGTCAATTACATTGAAGACCATTTCACCTCCGAGATTAAAATTGAAGCGTTTTCTGAAATGGTGCCCTTTTCAAGACGAAACCTGGAGGTGAAATTCAAAGAGGAGATGGGTACCTCCATCTATCAGTTTATACTTAACTGCAGAATTGAATATTTTGCCCATTTGTTGTTAACTACCAATCGAACCCTGTTCGATCTGGCTTTAGAGTCCGGATTCAACGACTGCAAGAACATCTCCCGAATTTTCAAAAAAATAAAAGGAGCAACCCCTGCTGAATACCGCAAGAAAAAGAGTTGAAACACCATAAGGGATGGCTTTCTTTATAATTGAACGTTTTTTGAAAACAGGATTACGTTTTTGAAGCATTATTCAATCCTCCGTGGGCTATTTTTGTAGAATCGATTGCCAAGAGAAATAGCTTTGTAATGATTTAATAATGCTCACATGAACACTCCTAACCCGATTCCTCATGTCCAGGACAAAAGTACCACGATCAAGTCGATGATCATCCTGGCTCTCCTTTTCTTTATATTTGGATTGGTTTCATGGGTCAACACCATCCTGATTCCTTACTTCCAATTGACCCTTCAGTTATCAAACTTCCAGTCTTATCTGGTGACCTTCGCTTTCTATATCGCTTATCTCATTATGGCGATACCCTCTTCAATGCTACTGAACAAGATTGGATACAAGCGTGGGATGATGTATGGACTCTGGTGCATGGCCCTGGGGGCGTTACTTTTTGTTCCCGCCGCCTACTGGAGAACCTATCAGCTGTTTCTGCTTGGGCTCTTCCTGCTGGGTGTGGGGCTGGCCATTCTGCAATCGGCTGCCAACCCTTACGTGACAATCGTGGGTCCCATCGATAGTGCCGCCAAGAGAATGAGCATGGTGGGTACCGGTAACAAGCTGGCAGGCGTGATTGCCAACCTGATCTTTGCCGCGGTGGTCATCAGGGAGTCCGACAGGGTGTTGATGAAGGAGATTGAAGCCGGTGTCTACACCGGTGAATCACTTGAGGCAACTCTGGATACGTTGATAAAGGGTGTGATGACCCCTTATCTGATCTTGGCCATCGCACTGTTTCTCTTCGGAATCATTGTGCGATACTCTCCGCTGCCTGAGCTGGATCCCTCTGTTGTAAACAAACGCTCTGCAGCGGATGAGAGTTCACAAAAGCATATCCTGCAGTACCCGGCGCTAATCCTGGGTGTGCTGGCGATGTTCTTTCACATCGGTACTCAGATGATCGCGCTGGGAACCAGCATCCAGTATGCCGGCACAATGGGAGAAAGCCTTGCCGGTCCGGCACAAAACATACCCTCCTACACGATGCTGTTGACCTTCTTCGGCTACTTCCTGGGTATCGCATTGATCCCGAAATATATCAAACAGCGGAATGCCCTTCTGGTCAGTTCTCTGATTAACCTGATCCTCTCTGTGTTGATTATCACCACCGCCGGCACCGTTCACCTATTCGGTATGACCACCGACATCTCGCTCTGGTATCTCGTGATGATGGGGCTGCCCAATGCATTGCTCTATGCCGGCATATGGCCGTTGGCAATCAACGGGTTGGGCAAGCATACCAACCTTGGTTCCGCCTTCCTGGTGATGGCGTTGTGCGGTAGCGCGATCATGCCGATTGCCTACAACGCATTCGTAGAAATGAATGCATCTCTCTCCTCATTTGAGGCGATGAAACATGCGTACGGTGTGCTGATTCCCTGTTTCGCCTACATCGTATGGTATGCCACCTGGGGTTACCGAATCAAATCCTGGAAGAGCGCAACCATTTAATATTGTCCATTCATGGTGTCAATGGCTCACTACCTGTGAATTGCCTCCGGCACACAAATAATTTTATTTATGAAAAATCGATTGATCATCCAAAACGGGAAAGTGATTTTCCCGGACAAGATAGTAGATAACCTGACTGTTGTGATCGAAAATGGCATCATTGCCGATATCACGGACAAGGGGGCATTTATCCCTGCCGATACCGATGTGGTGATCGATGCAACCAACAAATATCTCTCATCCGGTTTTATCGATATCCACACCCATGGTGGGGGTGGGCATGATTTCATGGATGGCACGGTAGAGGCCTACCTGGGTGCTGCCGAGACGCATGCCCAGTTCGGTACGACGGCATTGCTGCCGACAACGCTAACCAGTACGACCGAAGAGCTCTTTAAGACATTTAAGATCTACAAGGAGGCGGTGAAGCGGAACAACAAGGGAGCCAGGTTTCTCGGGCTTCATCTCGAAGGCCCCTATTTTGCCTATAACCAGCGGGGAGCACAGGATCCCAAGTACCTGAGGAATCCGGAACCTGAGGAATACAACGCCATCATGGCTGCTTCAGACGATATCGTACGCTGGAGCCTGGCACCCGAGTTGCCGGGAGCGCTCCAATTCGCCAAAGTGCTCAGGGAGCACAATATCCTCACCGCCGTGGCGCACTCCGATGCCATCTACGAAGAGGTGCTCGATGCATACGACGCCGGCTTTACCCTTGCAACCCACCTCTACTCCGGCATGTCCACCATTACCCGCAGAAATGCTTTCCGCTATGCCGGCGTGGTGGAGGCAGCCTACCTGATCGATGGGATGGATGTGGAGATCATTGCCGATGGGGTGCATCTTCCCAAATCGTTGTTGCAGTTTGTATACAAGTTCAAGGGGCCCGACAGGACAGCGCTCTGCACCGACTCCATGCGGGGCGCCGGCATGCCCGACGGGGAGTCTATCCTGGGAAGCCTGGAGAAAGGACAGCGGGTGATCATCGAAGATGGGGTTGCCAAGTTGCCCGACCGGACTGCTTTCGCCGGGAGTGTCGCTACCACTGACCGTCTGGTAAGGACCATGATGCAGGTCGCCGGGGTGCCGCTGGTGGAAGCAGTGCGCATGATGACACTCACCCCGGCCCGCATCATGCGCCTGGATCAGCACAAGGGATCAATCTCCAAAGGGAAGGATGCCGATCTGGTACTGTTTGATGAGAATATTAATGTTTCACACACAATCGTAGAAGGAAATGTCATTTACAAAAACTAACACACCGCTCTCAACATTCATGAGAGAACAATTACAAGTGAATGTTTTTCAAGATAGAAAGACAATGGGCAGGGCTGCAGCGAACGATGTCTCATCTTGTATCAAACAGCTTTTGAAGGAGAAGGATGAAGTCAACATGATCTTTGCGGCTGCTCCTTCTCAGGATGATTTTTTGAGACATCTGGTTATGGACCCCTCCATTTCCTGGGATAGAATCAATGCATTCCACATGGATGAGTACATTGGTTTGGATAAAGATGCCCCTCAGGCGTTCGGCAATTTCCTGAAAGAACGCATCTTCGGTAAAGTTCCATTTAAAAGTGTGCATTACATTGATGGAACAACCTCAGATCCTGAAGGTGAATGCAATCGCTATGGCAATAAACTAAATCAGTATAAGGTAGACATTGTCTGCCTTGGAATCGGCGAAAACGGCCACATTGCTTTCAATGATCCTCCGGTGGCTGATTTCAATGATCCCTATCCGGTGAAAATCGTGAATCTGGATCATGCCAGCCGTCAGCAGCAGGTCAATGACAAGTGTTTCAAGCATCTCGAGGAGGTGCCTCAAAAAGCCTTTACACTTACGATTCCCTCTCTCCTGAAAGCTGATTATCTGTTTTGTATTGTGCCCACCAAATTGAAAGCGGAGGCAATCCGTAATACTTTGAAGTATCCCATCTCTGAAACATGCCCGGCCACCATCTTGAGAACAAAAAACAATGCATTCCTTTATCTGGAGAAGGAGAGTGCGTCGTTGATTGATCTGTGATAAGATTGCGCTTTTTGAGAGGTTAATTACGTTTTTATGTAATTTTTACGAATTATGCGCAGGTATCTTTGTGATGATTTAAGAATCGAACAAGAAACCAATCTAACTTCTATGACCTGAAATGAATAAAAAAAGAAACCTATGAAATTAAAGATGACACCAATGAAAAAAGGTTTGCTCCTGTTAGGGCTGCTGTTGACCCACGCACTGACTTCACTCTATGCCGATGAACCGGTAGTAACCCCTGAGGTCAATGGAATAAACCAACAAAAAATTGAGGTTTCCGGAACGGTTACAGACCAGTTGGGTGAACCAATACCGGGAGCTACGGTAAAAGAAATTGGAACCACCAATGGTGTGGTGACCGATATCGATGGGCATTTTATGATCTCTGTCCTGTCGAGTGGCGCACGACTAGAATTCTCGTTCCTGGGCTACACACCCTATGAGCATGTCGTGAATGGTCCTTTGAACAATTTAATTGTCACGCTGACTGAAGAGGTGAGTGAGCTCGATGAACTGGTGGTGATTGGATACGGAAGCATGAAAAAAAGAGATATTTCCGGTTCCATCTCAACCATCAGCAATGAAAGCCTGCAAAATACCCCCGTGAAGAATGTGATGTCTGCCCTCCAGGGGCGTGCATCGGGCGTACAGGTTGTTTCCAACTCCGGAGCCCCGGGTGATGGGATTTCCGTAACGGTACGCGGTCAATCTACCTTGAACTCCGGGAATGAACCTCTCTATGTGATTGATGGGGTGCCGGTAGAATCCAACTCGCTGTCTCAGTTGAATGGATACGACTCACATGGTCTTAACCCGTTGGCCGACATCAATCCTCAGGACATCGAATCGATCGAGATCCTCAAGGATGGCTCTTCAACGGCCATCTACGGATCAAGAGCTGCGAACGGTGTTGTGTTGATTACCACCAAAAGAGGGAAAGAAGGCAAGGCGCAGATCAACGTCAATCTCTACACCGGTGTCAGCACCATCACCAGGAAACTGAGTGTGCTCAATGCCACACAGTGGCGAGACATCATCATTGATACCTACAAGAACCTGGATGCATACAACAATGCGGTGAACCCCTCAGAACCACACTGGACTGCCATTGACTCACTTAACCCCATGAACAGCGGTGATGTGGACTGGCAGGAGGTGATGTACCGTACGGCTTTCCAGAAACAGGCCAGCATATCGGTTATCGGAGGGAATCAGGCTGCCAGATATTCTTTAAGCAGTTCTTTCCTTGATCAGGATGGTATCTTACTCAACTCTAACTACAAAAGAATCACATCAAGGCTCAATACCGACTTTAAGATTACGGAGAAAGTGAATGCCGGATACAGTGTCTCCTTTACGCACGGTAAGAACAACAGAATCAATGCCGGGGGTACCGGAAACCATAGCTTGGTGCAATCCATTCTGGTCAGACCTCCTGTCTATTCGCTCACTTATCCTGATGGCTCACCCATCAATTATTTCAATGGCAAAAGAAATCCGGTGGGGTTGGCCAACGAGGCAACCCACTTGAACACAACCAACAGAATCATCGGAAATCAATATGTTGAGTGGGAGATTCTCAAGGATTTACGATTCAAAACGAACGTGAGTCTTGACTTCATCACCATGAAAGAGGATGAATTCTACCCCACCACAGTTGATTACAGAGCAGGATGGAACTCCGGTGCAGTACGTGCCACCCAGAATCTTACCTGGGCCAACGAAAACTATTTGACATACAACCGTACCTTTCAGGATCGTCATAACTTTTCAATCCTGGGTGGGTTTAGCCAGCAGGAATGGAAGACTGAAACTACCGGTTTAGACGGCCAGTTCTTTGCCAGCGACAATATCCGCACACTGAATGGTGCCGGTACTATTTCGGGCCAGAGTGTCAATGGAACCTATGAGCACAGCCTAATGTCGGTGTTCGGACGTGTAGGCTATGATTATCTTGGCAGATACCTCTTACAGGCTACCATGAGAGCTGACGGCTCCTCCCGCTTTGGTAAGGAGAAGAAGTGGGGTACTTTCCCCTCTGCATCGTTTGCATGGCGCTTCTCCGATGAATCACTCTTCAAAAACATGAAGAACCTCGAGGATGGAAAGCTGAGGTTTAGCGTGGGACAGACCGGGAATGAATCAATCGGCAATTATGTGTCACAGGGTGAGTTCAGTTTGAATGCCAAGTACCTCGATTACTCCGGTGCAACACCCACGGCGATGCCCAATAAAAACCTCTCCTGGGAAACAACTACTCAGTACAACGCAGGGATTGACCTTTCACTTTTCAACGGACGCATCTACCTGACAGCTGATGCCTACCAGAAGAATACCACCGATCTCTTGTTCAATGTGCCCATCCCCGAGACTACCGGGTTTGGTTCCATCAGCCAGAACATTGGTGAAATTCGCAACAGGGGACTTGAGTTTGCGCTAACCACACAGAACTTAACCGGTAAGTTCAGGTGGTCCACAAGTTTCAACATCGGGATGAACAGAAACAAAATTATCAGCCTCCCGGAGAATATCTTAACCAATGGTTTCATTCAAAACGGTACATACCATATCCTGAAGGTGGATGAACCAATTGGCACATTCTACGGCTGGAAGTTCTTAGGCGTCTATGCCCGTGATGAGGACAATACACAACAGGTGAAATATGGTTCTGCCAACGGAAAGGTATTCCGTGGGGGAGATCCCATATGGGATGACCTGAATGGCGACAAAATCATCGACGACCAGGATAAACAGATCATCGGGAATGCACAACCCCTGTTTACCGGCGGCTTGAACAATGATTTTGCCTACAAGAACTTCACCCTGAATTTTTTCCTGCAATTCTCGTACGGAAATGACATATACAGCAACCTGAATATGATGCGCAACTGGGTCTTCGCATACAACAACGTATCAACCGATGCATTGCACCGGTGGAGAAAACAGGGAGACATCACTGATTTTCCGCGTCCCATTCGAAACGACCCTTTGAGAAATGAGTACCTTCGTGTCTCTGATCGTTGGATTGAGGATGGCTCTTACATGCGATTGAAGAATGTAACCCTGGCCTACAATCTTCCAAAAAGAATGGCTGATAAAATCTTCCTCGAAGGGTTGCAGCTCTACGTTACGGGAGAGAACCTCATTACCTGGACACACTATACAGCCTACGACCCGGATGTGAGTTCATTCAGTGGTTTGCGTGTCGGTGTAGATGATGGCTCATACCCACACAGCCGTACGTTTGTATTTGGATTGAACATTAATTTTTAAAAAGAATCAACTATGAAAAGTTTCAAATTTATAGGGCTCATCATCCTTGCCATTTCGTTCTTTTCTTGTAGTGATCTGCTTGACAAGGAGCCTATAAGCAGCTTCTCGGCTGACGGATTTTACAAGACTACAAGCGATGCACAGGCAGGAGTTTACGGCATTTACGATGCAGCCCAGTCGGTTTTCAGAACCAACTTCGCCTATTGGGGTGAAGGAAGGGCAGACAATGTTCAGACTGCCCAGTCGGGTGAAGGTTTGCAGTTGTTGCAGAACAACCTGGACGAATCAATTGCTTCTGCCTATTGGGGGTCGCTCTATGACATGATCAACCGGGCCAATTATGCCATCAAGTACATTCCTGAGATCTTTGAAGAGGACAACGAAACAGGCACACAGCTTGTGGGAGAGGCCCGTGCGCTCAGAGCCCTGGCATACTTCTATCTGGTGAGAATATGGGGAGATGTACCACTGATCCTCGAGCCCTATCAATCCATTGAACAGGATATTTTCATCTCCAGAACCGACAAGCAACTGGTGCTTGCAGCCATTGAAGAAGATTTGACCTATGCCGCACAGAACTGTCGTGAGAAGTTCGGAAATGACCGCGACAGGATTATGTTTACAAAGGGATCTGCGAATGCACTGCTCACTCATGTTTACATGTGGCAGCATAAGTATGACGAAGCCATTGGATCATCTTCACTGGTGTTGAACAACCCGCTTTATGCACTGGTGACAAACATGGATGATTGGGGTAAGATCTTCACCAACAGCTACTCCGCTGAATCGATATTTGAGGTAGCTTACGATGAAAATGAAACCAACTCACTGCGTGTATTATACGCCATTGGTTCTTACGCGATCTTCACCCCTTCGGAGAAGTTCAAATCCTCTTACGAGGAGGGGGACAAAAGAATAGACTATGTCTATGACGTGACCTTGACCGATCCGAAGGCCATCTGGAAGTTTCTGGGCAGGGGCCTCAACGACGAAGATCCCACCCCTTCAAAACAAAACATCGTGTTGATGCGTCTGGCAGATATCATGCTGTTGCGTGCCGAGGCCTTCAACAAAAAAGGGGGCGAACAGAACCAACTCGTAGCTCTTGGGTTGCTTAACACCATCAGGAGACGCGCCGGATTGGTTGAATTTGAAACAGTTGCCGCTGCAGAAGCGATGTATGGTGACCTCGAAACGGCCATCTTGCATGAGCGTTCCATTGAACTCTGCTTTGAAGGACACCGCTGGTTTGACCTGGTGCGTACCGGTAAAGCTATTGCTACTATGCAACCCATCAACGGTCTCAGTGACGAACGAAACTTGGTATGGCCCATCTCTATCAACAGTTTGCGGAAGAATCCCAACCTGGTGCAAAACGACTATTACAATTAACAGATTTAAACCGTGGAACCAATGAAAAAAATACAACCCAACATTCACATAAGGTTGGCAATGATGACAATCTTGTTGATCACTGTTTTCACCCGTTGTGAAATTCAAGACAACTTCGAGTACCAACCCAGCCCCACCAACCCCAATTTGAATATGACAGCGTGGGAGTTTATTCAGGAGAGGAGCGATATCATGTCTACAATGGCTGAAGCGATCACCAGGGCTGAGATGCAGGATTATTACTCCCAGGAGAAGGGATACACCTACATTTTGCCCAGAAACAATGCCTGGAAAAAATATCTCACCGCCAACAAGTATGCTTCCGTTCAGGAGATTCCGGTGGAGCAACTGCAAAGTGCACTGAAGTATCATCTGGTGAAGGGGAAAGTAAACTTCTCCAACCCGGACGAATTCAAGAACCCGAATGAACCAATTGCCTACCAAACAGAAAACGGTAGTGTCATGTATCTTTCACGAAGCACCAATTATCAGGGGCTGATCAACCAGGGAACAAAGAAACAGTGGACCATCATCACCTCTAACCTGGAAGCTACCAATGGCACCCTACACGTGGTGGATGATGTTGTCTTTCTGAGTCAATAAATTATGGATAAAAGATCATTTTTAAAAACTATTTTTACCGGATCAATGGGATATGCCTTAAGCCATAAGGCATATCCTTTTGTACCTCATCAGGAGAATCTGATCAACGCCGATCACAACCTCTGCGACAAAACCGGTACCTTTCCGTTTACCCATTACCTGAGACAGTATGATGTGGGCGATTACATCCCAAAAGATCAGGGTGGCAAATTCATCCAGATGGAGATTCTCAACACGGAAGAGGATGCTCTGATTGTGGAGAAAATTCAAAACGGAATACTACAACAGGTCTATGGCGATCCCATTGATTGGGTCCGGTTTGAAAAACTTGAGCTCGAAAAGAGTGTCTGGCTTGCCCGTTTGTATTTCATTCCCAGTTTTGCCAGAATCTATTACCTCACAAAAGAGAAACATTATCTCGATTATGCGCTTTCATTCACACGTTTATGGTACCGTGAGAATTCTCAACTAGCGCAAGATGGCAAAACGAGATACAACTGGACGGACATGCAGATTGCATGGCGCTGCATCCACCTCTCATGGCTCTACTTCTTAGGGGAAGATCAACTCTCCCGCAACGATAAAGAGTTCATCGCCGATATCCTGCAGAACCACTCCTCCGTGCTACTCGAACACTTCGGCGAACAGAAACTGAACGAATTCAATCATCAGGCACACGGTGCGCTGGCAATGTTGTATGTGGGAGCACTCTTTCCCGGCATGCCCCATGCCGGGGAACTGCTCTCTACGGCACAAAGAATCCTGGAGCACCACATCCGCCATGCATTTTACCCCGATGGGGGCAACGTGGAGCAGATGTTTGGTTATTATCCCTTTGAAGCTCATATCTTCAGAGATGCGTACCTCCTTTGCACAGCAAACAACATCGCTCTTCCTGCCGGCATTGAATCGCTGCTCTATAAGATGCGGGAATACCTTCTCATGGTGAAACAACCCGATGATACGATGCCTGTGGTGAATGATTCTTACGAGATGCCTGTAACACCGATTGTCGCAACACTCTCGACGCTCCTTTCACAACCCATTTCTCAAAAAAACCGAAGCAAGTTATTCGCAGAGACACAGATCGGGATTGTCAGGGATGATGCGGACTGGTATCTGCTGGCCAACCCTGCAAAGTCTATCGGTGCGCATATGCATGCCGGACGTCTCGCCTTCAACTTCTGGTACAAAGGGAGGCCCT
This sequence comes from Dysgonomonadaceae bacterium zrk40, assembly GCA_016916535.1. Lineage (NCBI taxonomy): Bacteria > Pseudomonadati > Bacteroidota > Bacteroidia > Bacteroidales > Dysgonomonadaceae > Dysgonomonadaceae bacterium zrk40. The sequence continues at coordinate 810,493 of CP070276.1, read as the reverse complement.
TGTTGCGCGACAGCGGTTGCTGCAATTACGATGACCCCCTTCTTGTGTCCTGGTACCGGACTACGAAGGCACACAACACGGTGATCATTGACGGGAAATCAGATGCGGCCACCTCTGCCGACATCCTCTGGGCTGCCAAGAGAGAAACCGACAACAAGATTGTTGATTTTGAGCAACAGCATGACTACACCTTTCTCCGAATGCATTCCCCTGCATCGGAAGAGGTGAACGGATCGGTAGAATGGTTCCGCTCACTGGTGTTGGTGCACCAAAAATACCTGGTGCTCTACGATTATTTCAAGGCTGTAGGGAGCCATGACTACGAGATCCTGTTTCACTTCGACCGGACCGATGTCTCCGTAAGCAGAGAGAAGATTCTCACACTCCACAACAAGGAAGCCATGCACTGTATTCCTGCAGATCTGACCCTTGTAGACAATCTTCAAATCAGTGAGGGACTGATCGCCGTGAAGGGGAAAACGGAAAGAGCTCCCATGGCAACTTATACCATAAAGGCTGATGGTGACCTCCATTCCTTCATGCTTTTCACCCCTCAGGATGAGCAGGAGGTGATGCTGCAAAAATTCATCTCCGACAAGGGAGCCGCCCTGCAGCTGAAAACAAAGCATCAGCAAGCTGTTCACCTGTTGTTTGCCAATGAAAAAGGGGTGCCATTCTCCGCTTTTGGCAAACAAACAGACAAACCCTTTGAAATCATACAATAATATGAGACATACACACCATTTGAACATCCAAACACTCTTTGTGATCTTGCTGTTTTTTGCATTACAGCCATCCGGTGTAGCTGCACAACACAAAGATTTCGATGTGAAAGGATTTCACCTCGATCTGCGCATTCAGGTGATGACCCCAGAGGCGCTGCATGCCTTTGCAACGGAATTGGCCGACTTCGGTATCAACACCCTCGTGATGGAATGGGAAGCCTCTTATCCCTACCAGCATCATGCTGTGATTTCCAACCAATATGCCTATACCCGCGATGAGGTGAAGCAGTTCATCGCCCATTGCAACACACTGGGGATCGATGTGATTCCCCTGCAACAGTGCTTTGGCCATGTGGAGTATATCTTGCGGAATGAGCGATACGCTCAACTCAAAGAAGACAGGAAGGATATCTCGCAGATATGTCCGCTCGAAACTGAAGGCGACAGCCTCCTGTTTGCTGAGCTGTTCCGCGACATGGCCTCTTTGCACCCCTCCCAATACATTCATATCGGCGGGGATGAGACCTATCTGCTCGGACATTGTGCCGATTGTTCGCTGAAAGCCGCAAAAGAGGGGAAATCGAAGTTGTTCGTCGATTACATGAAGATGATCACGGGCATCATCATTGAAATGGGCAAGACACCTGTGATGTGGGCCGATATCCTGCTCAAACATCCCGATGCGGCAGGCGAACTGCCCAAGGAGACCATCTTCATCGATTGGAATTACGGGTGGAAGACTGATCACTTCGGTGATATCGGTGCGCTGCAAAATCAGGGCTTGCAATTCTGGGGGTCACCTGCCATTCGCAGCCATCCCGATAACTGGTATCTGACCGAATGGGAAAAGCATTTCAACAACCAGCGGGATTTCATTCCCTATGCCCGCAAAGCCGGGTATACGGGGATGGTGATGACCTCCTGGTCCACATCCGGCTTGTACGGGTTTACCTGGGATGTCAATTACGAGGTGATGGATATGTTGCAGATACGCAACAACTATCCTTTATCCGGTTTTCGCATACTGGTTGCCTCCTATGCCGAAGCGTTGAAACAGCGTGAACCCCTTCAGCCGGAAGAATTCATCGTGCAATACGCATCTGACAGGTTCGGATTTTCCAGCGAAGAAAGCCAACGATTCAAGGAGGCGTTGTTCATCCCTCAGGAGTTGATTCGCGAAGGCAAACCGGTGACGAGCCTCTCAATCGCCGATCTACAGCAGGAAACGGCTAAAGCCAGGTCGATCCTCTACCAGTTGACCCCGAAAAGCAACCTGAAAGAGTTCGCACACTTCTTGCTGATGATCGACCTGCGTGCGTTCTATCTGGAATTCAAAGAGATGAAGGCGATATACAACAGTGACACTTTCAACCGCGACCTCGCGAAAGAGCTTCTTCCCCAAATGGAAGCGTTGATCCGTCATTCAAAAGAGCTGGACGACCGGTTTTGCAAGCTTCAAAAAGGGTTTCTGCACGACCGTGAAATTGAAGCACAAAATCAGTTTCGCCGCTTGGATCTTGTGGAGACCTACCACAGAATGGTCGCAGTAAGTAAAAAATAATTGCAAATGAAACAGTTTACGCTCATATTCCTTTTTCTCTCGGTCATACTTTTTGCCTCCCCGTCTGCACCGGTTCAGATCATCCCTTATCCTGCCCAGATCACCCCCGGGGAGGGGCACCTCACCTTGTCGGCTAACTTCACCATCGAGGCTGCCGATGCGATCAGGTTTGAGGCGAATTACCTGGCTGACATTCTGAAGAAAGGGTTCAGCAACAACGCTCCCCAGGGCATCCCCTGCACCACAATCGAGCTGCAGCTCGATGATGCCTCTATCTCTCAATTGGGGGAGGAGGGGTATCTGCTTTCAACCGGCAGTGAAGATATCCTCATCCGTGCGGCTACTCCTGCAGGTATTTTTTATGGGATACAGACGCTCAGGCAACTGTTGCCGGTCGATTTTGAATCATCAAGCCGAAACGCGGTAGAGATTGCCAGGGTGGAGATTGTTGATCAACCGCGATTTCCATGGCGATCGTTCATGCTCGATGAAGCGCGACACTTTAAGGGTAAAGAAACAATCTATAAAATGCTGGATGAGTTGGCCCGCTTGAAGATGAACACCTTTCACTGGCACTTGACGGACGATCAGGGTTGGCGCATTGAGATTAAAAAGTATCCCCTTCTTACCCAGGTGGGTGCAAAAAGAAAAGATACGCAAACGGCCCGACGCAGTGAAGGCAGAACGGGAGTGCCCCACGAAGGTTTTTATACACAGGAGGAGATCAAAGAGATCATTCAATATGCTGCCGACAGGCACATCACCATCGTACCCGAAATAGAGATGCCGGGCCACGCTATGGCGGCCATCGCAGCCTACCCCTGGCTGGGATCTATGGGCACCACAACCGATGTCTCGGTGATCTTTGGGAAGATGGAGGATTCTTTCAATATTTCCGATCCAAGGGTGGTGCAGTTCCTGCAGGATGTGTTGGAAGAGGTGATGGCGCTCTTTCCGGGTGATATCATCCACATTGGGGGGGATGAGGTGAACTTCGGCCCTTGGGAGAGGTCTGAAAAAGTGCAACAGTTCATGCGTGCCAACGATCTGTACTCACCGGTTGACTTGCAGATCTATTTCACCAACCTGATTTCAAACTTCATCGACCGCAACGGTAAGCGCATGATGGGATGGAACGAAATTATGGGCGATGATATCCATGGTGAACGGAGCGATGATGAAACCAAAGTAGAACAGAAACTGGCATCCTCTGCCATCGTCCATTTCTGGAAAGGAGACATCAACCTGATCAGTGATGCCGTTCAGAAAGGATACAGTGTGGTGAATTCAAACCATTGGGACACATATCTGGATTATACCTATGAGCGGTTGCCTCTTTCCAGGTCATATCACTTCGACCCAATCCCGGAAGGCTTGGACCCCATGTATCACTCCCTGATCCTCGGACTGGGTACCCAGATGTGGAGCGAGTGGATCCCCACCGTGGCACAGATGGAAAACCAGGTTTTTCCCCGTTTGGCAGCCTATGCGGAAGTAGGGTGGACCCCTGCCGATCGTAAAGCGTTCAGCCGTTTTAGCGAATCGCTTGTGGAGATGAAGAAAAGATGGCGCCTGGAGGGGATTCATTTTCACCTCGATGCAGAAGATATGGCGACCGATTTACGCACCCAGTTCTTCCCAAAACAACAGGTTCCGGTGCAACAGATGCCTGAGAAGAAGAACCTCTGGATCTTCATCATGGCCGGACAGTCGAACATGGCCGGCAGAGGATTGGTGGCACCCGAAGATACGATCGCTCACGAGCGGGTTCTTACGATCAATGCCCAGAATGAATGGATCCTGGCCAAGGAGCCGTTGCATTTCTATCAACCCAAGCTCACCGGTCTGGATGGGGGGCTCTCCTTCGCGAAAAATCTGCTGGAGGAGGTGAACGAGGATGTTGTGATTGCCTTGCTGCCTGTGGCTGTGGGGGGTAGTTCAATTGGTTACTGGCTGAATGATTCAACCTTCAACGGGGTCAACCTGCGCAGCAACCTGGTTGAAAAGATCAACCTGGCGAAGGAGCATGGAACCCTAAAGGGCATTCTCTGGCATCAAGGCGAGAGTGATGCTACACCCGAAAAACTGCCGCAATATGCCTGCACCCTGAAGACGCTCTTTTATCTGATGCGTTTTGTTTCTGACGACAGCCGGTTGCCCATCGTTGTGGGCGAACTTGCTTCATTCCCGAAAAGTGAATCCATGCACAAGGGCTGGAACGAAATCAATACAATCATAGAGCGGGTAGTCAAGGAAGATCACAACGCGGCGCTGGTCCCTGCAGGTGATCTCACCTCCAACCCTGATTTCATTCATTTTGATGCCGCCTCTCAAAGGATGATGGGCAAAAGGTATGCTGAAGCAATGCTCCAGCTTCTATCCCGTGGGGCAAATTGAAAAGAGAATCATCATGAACAATCAAGTAGCGGGAAAACCGGAACGGTTGCATTCACTCGATGCCCTCAGGGGGTTCGATATGCTTTGGATTACCGGGGGGCAGAAAGTTGTCTATGCCTTGGCAACATTGACAGGATGGCCTTTCTTTGAGTGGTTGAACAATCAAATGAAACATGTTGAGTGGAACGGTTTTGCGTTCTATGATATGATTTTTCCGCTGTTCCTCTTCCTGGCGGGTGTATCCATGCCTTATTCATTCTCAAAGAGATTGCAAAACGGTAGCTCCAAAAATGCCATCTATCTGCATGCCCTGAAACGCATGCTTCTGCTCGTTGTGCTGGGGATGTTATACAATGGCGTCTTCACTTCTGAGATCGAACAGATGCGTTTTGCCAGCGTCCTGGGACGCATTGGTGTGGCGTGGTTCATCGCTGCGATGATCTACCTGAACAGCTCCCTCCGGGGACAGATCATCTGGCTCTTTTCCCTGCTGACAGGGTATTGTTTGTTGATGTTGTACGTCCCCGTACCGGGACATGGAGCCGGGGTGCTGACCCCTGAGGGGAACCTCTCCGGCTTTTTGGACAGGTTGCTGTTGCCCGGACGCCTCTACATGGACAATGTCCTCGAGGCCGAGGGGATACTGAGCACCATCCCCGCTGTGGGAACTGCCTTGATGGGTGTTCTAGCCGGTCGTTTCCTGAAATCAGAAAAGCAGCAAATCAAACCGATCAGGAAAAGCTTCTGGTTATTGGCTGCCGGAGGTGTTTCAATTGGGGGGGGACTTCTCTGGGGACTCCTCTTCCCAATCAATAAGATTCTGTGGACGAGCTCCTTCGTGTTGTTCGCCGGTGGGCTCAGCTTGGTTTTGCTGGGGCTTTTCTACCTGATCATCGACGTATTGGGTTACAAGAAATGGAGTTTCTATTTTGTCGTGATTGGTTTAAACTCCATCACGATTTATCTGGTACAACATAAAATCATTGACTTTCACAAAGTGAGAGAGCTTCTGTTTGGTGCCATCATCGCCATAACCCCCGAGGTGATTCAGCCATTGGTCAGTGCACTCTTTTATCTGTTGTGTGTGTGGGGCTTTCTTTATTTCCTCTACAAAAACAGGATCTTCCTGAAAGTGTGAAGAAGCACGAAAAGAAAGGCCCTCGTATGTGAAACCATAAGAGGGCCTTTTTGCTGTTGCCACCCCGATCGTACGCTTTTCAGACTGATGACGCAAGGTTTGGGCAAGTCCAGGGCTTGTGCCCCTCCCAGGCCCCTCCAATGCCTCTCCCAAGCCCCTCCCAAATTTATTGGAGGGGCAGAGGCCCATGTCTTGCGAATGTCCCTCCGAAGGGGGGACATCTTTGGTTTGATGGTGGTCCGGATGAATGTGTTTATCTGCTTCTTCTGAGGAGGTCGGGGATCTGGCTCGGCTCCTTGGCCACCGGCACGCCGATAGCCTCGAAGGCGGCGATCTTCTCGGCGGCGGTGCCCGAACCGCTGGAGATGATGGCGCCGGCATGACCCATCTGCTTGCCCGGGGGGGCCTGCTGCCCGGCAATGAATACCGCCACAGGCTTGGTCACATGGTCGCGGATGTACTCGGCCGCACGCTCTTCCGCGTCGCCGCCGATCTCGCCGATCAGCGCGATGGAGTCGGTCTCGGGGTCGTTCTCGAACATCTCGAGCAGCTCACGGTAGTAGAGTCCCACCACGGGGTCACCACCCACGCCCACGGCGGTCGATTGTCCCATTCCTTTTGTCGTGAGGTTGTAAACCACCTCGTAGGTGAGGGTGCCGCTGCGGCTGATCACGCCGGTGCGCCCCTCCTTGAAGATCATGGTGGGCATGATTCCCACCAGGCTCTTGCCCGGCGAGATGAGTCCCGGGCAGTTGGGACCAATCAGGTTGGCGCCTTTGCGGCGGATGTATCTGTAGGCCTCCACGACGTCGAGCGTGGGTACCCCCTCGGTGATGCAGACCACCAGCTTGATGCCGGCGTCGGCAGCCTCCATCATCGCATCCTTGGCGAAAGGTGCCGGCACGAAGATCACCGAGGTGTCGGCAGCGGTTTCCTTCACCGCTTCCCGCACCGTGTTGAACACCGGGATGCCGTCGGCCAGCTCTCCTCCCTTGCCGGGTGAGGTGCCCCCCACCACGTTGGTGCCATATGCTTTCATCTTGGAGGCATGAAACCCTCCGTCGCGACCGGTAATCCCCTGTACGATCAGCCGGCTTTGCTTGTTTATCAGTATGCTCATAATCTCTGATTTGTTCGGTCTGGTTGTTATTTCGATAATTGCACCGCCATCTGAGTGGCTTCGCCCATGGTCTCGGCCACATGGAAGTGGGTGCCCTGCAGCAGGGCGCGTCCCTCCTTCTCGTTGGTGCCTGTGAGGCGGATCACGATGGGTACTTCGGTCTTGATCTGGCGGAATGCCTCCAGCAGTCCATGAGCCACATCGTCGCAGCGGGTGATGCCGCCAAAGATGTTGATCAGTACCACCTTCACGTTTTTGTCGCCCAGCAGCAGCTTCATCGCCTCAATCACCTTGGTGGGGTTGGAGCTGCCGCCGATGTCGAGGAAGTTGGCGGGGTTGCCGCCGTAGAGCTTGATCATGTCCATGGTGGCCATGGCCAGTCCCGCGCCGTTCACCATGCAGCCGATGTCGCCGCCCAGGTGCACGTAGCTGAACCCCTTGCTCTTGGCGCTCTGCTCCTTCTTCTCCTCGTCGGTAGGCTCGTTGAGTGCAGCCGTTTTCGGGTGGCGGTAGAGGGCGTTGTCGTCGAAGGTCATCTTGGCATCGATGGCCATGATCTCCCCCTCCTTGGTGAGCACCAGCGGGTTGATCTCCGCCAGAGAGGCATCGTTGGCCACGAACAGCTTGTAGAGCTTCTGGAAGACCGGTGCCGCCTTGCGCACCAGCGCGATGTCGTCGAACAGCGTGAAGGCCGCCTCCCGTGCCAGGTAGTCCGGCACCCCGATGGAGGGGTCGATCACGAACTTGTGGATCTTCTCGGGTGTGGTGCGTGCCACCTCCTCGATGTCCATGCCGCCCTCGCGGCTCAGCATCAGGATGGCCGCCTTGCTGCTGCGGTCTATGACGTAGCTGACGTAATACTCCTTGTCGATGTGCACCGCCTGGCCCACCAGGACACGGTCGACGGTGAACCCCTTGATATCCATTCCCAGGATGTCGGCCGCATGTCTGCGCAGTTCCGCCTCCCCATCTGCCAGCTTCACGCCGCCCGCCTTGCCGCGGCCACCGGTGTGTACCTGTGCCTTCACGATCACCTTCTGTGCATCGAGCTGCTCGTAGGCCTTCACGGCATCCTCCACCGAGCGGCATACGATACTTCTGTCCACGGGGAGCCCGTAGGCGGCAAACATCTCCTTTGCCTGATATTCATGTACCTTCATATCTTGTTTATTGGTTATGTGATTTACCTATTTCGCATATTATTAGATAGATACCTCTTGTGGGCGGTATGCATTTTCAGTGTGCTGATATTTTGATTTAGAAACTGCACTAAAGCTATGATTTTTTCTGATACCAAACAACAATGCCGGTGTTTTTTGGACATTTGCACCCCACTATCAACAGTCAGATATCGATTAAAGAGATGAAACGCATGATAAGGTTAAAATGTTTAACAGGTTGTGCAGAAAAAACCCGCAGCATCGGGAGGATGTGCGGGTTGTTGCTTTTTCAGGTGTCGCTCAATGAGAGATGTTGACCGAGATGCCGGCGTACCAGAGGGCACCATAGACCGGGGCATAGAGGAAGGCCGCATCATCGAGGTGCTTCTCATCCTGCAGGTAGCTGAAGATGTTCTTGCCGCCGCCGTAGAGCCGCATCATGCCTATTCTTTTGGAGATGCTGGCGTTGAAGGTCATGTAGGGATTGGTTGTTTTGATCTTTGCGCCGGCAGCATCCTCGCTGAAGTAGTCGATCTGCATGCTGCCCTGGTAGAGCCCATAGAGGGTGAAGGTCCAGTTGTGTGGGGTGTATTCAGCCTTCACGCTGCCGGTGGTGGAGGGGAAGCGGGGGATGCGGTTGCTCACGCTCTCATAGGGGGTCTCCTTCCACTCCTCCCGCACATTGAGGTAGCGTCCGCTGTTGAGGCCGAAGTCGGCACCCAGGTTAAGATCCCTGAGCGGTGTCACCTGCAGGCTCATCTCGATGCCTTGCACCACCGCGTCGTCGATGTTGCGCCACTGGTAGGTGTAGCCCAGGTTCTTCACCTGCTCGTCGGCGTCGGTGAAGTCGATCTTGTTCCTGAGGTAGGTGTGGAACAGGTTGAGGCTCACCTGGAAGCCATCTCCGTAGTAGTCGCCCGAGAGGTTGATGCTGCGGGAGGTCTCTGCCTCCAGCTCCGACGATTTCCAGACGCGGGGGGAGCCACTGCAGAGGTGCAGGTCTTCCGAGAAGCCGTAGGGAGCACGGAAGCCGGTGCCGGCATTGGCGCGCAGCGTGAGACGCTCACCGGCCAGGTACTTCACCGCCAGCCGCGGGTTGATGCTTACTCTGCTGAAGGATGTCTTGGGAAAATCGCTGTCGAACACCTGCCTGTCGGAGGCATACTCCTCACCCGAGCTGTGACGGTCGATGCGCAAACCCGGCACCACCGTCAGCTTCTCTGTTGCCCGCCACTCATCCTGCAGGAAGGCACCCATCTCGTGTGCATGCTTGCGGGCTGTCGACTGATAAGAATCGCCATACCACTCACTCTCATCGTCTACCACCACATACATGCCCGATTCGTTCATCCTGGTCACGTAGTGCTGCAGTCCGAACAGCAGGCTGTGGTTGCCCAGCTGCCTTCCCAGGGTGAGGGTGCTGATGAGCGAGTTCTCCTCCGCTAGGTAGGGGCGCAGCTCCTGCACGTCAGGCGACATGCCCTGGTGCGTCTCGAGGTAATCACCCAGATAGGAGTCGTTGGTGGCACTGCGGTTGTGGTTGATGAAGGAGTTGTTGAAGTGGATCTCCGTGCCGCTTTCCAATACGAGTCTGTAGTTGGCCTCCGCCTCGTAGCGGTCGGTGGAGATGTTCTCCGTCCCCTCGGAGAAGGGGTTCTTGTATAGGTCGCCGGTGATCACCCCTCCCTCTCTCTTTTCGTTGATTGCCTTGCCGCGCAGTACCAGCCTGTCGTTGCCGAAGAGGGGGTCCTCAATGAAGAGTGATGCCCCCAAGTTGTGCAGCTTCGATCCCACGCGATCGGAGATGCCGTCGGCACCCTTCACCTCTTCACGGCTCATCCCCTCACCCGTGGCGTCGATCACGCCATGATCGATCTTCTGGGCGTAAAGGCTCAGCCCGATGTTCCCCTTTTCGTTGCGCATGGAGGCATTCAGGTTGTAGACGTTGGTGTTGTGGCTCCCGAACTGGATGTCGGCGCTCACCGTCGGCACCGGTGAAGGTTCCCGGGTGATGATGTTGATGGCACCGGCAATGGCACTGCTGCCGTAGAGCGCCGAGCCGGCACCTTTCACCACCTCGATGCGGTCTACATCGCCGGTGCCGATCTGCTCCAGTCCGTAGACACTGGCCAGTCCCGAGTAGACCGGCTGTCCGTTGATCAGCACCTGCGTGTGTTCCGAGCCCAGCCCCTGCATCCGCACCATGGTGAAGTTGCACGATTGGCACTGGTTCTCAACCCTTATGCCGGGAACCCCTTCGAGTGCTTCGAAGACGTTCCAGGCGTTTTTGTTCTTCAGGGCCTGCGAGGTGACCACCTCGGTACGCACCGGCACACTTTTCACATAATGTTGTGTGCGAGTGCCGGTCACCACCACCTGTTCCAGGTTGAAGTGATCCTCCTCCAGCTCGAAGTATAGCTCCCTGCCGATGCCCTTCTTCATCACCACCTCCAGCTCCTGTGGTTTGAAGCCCACGAACTGCGCCACGATGGTCTGCTTACCCTCGGGCAGGTGGGTCATCTTGAAATGGCCTGTCTCGTCGGTAGCCGTCCCCATGGTGGTTCCTTTCACATGGACGGTGGCATAGGGGATATGATCATCTGTACCTTTCACTTTCACATCACCAAACAACATGGCGTCTGTGGGGGGATTCTGCGCAAAGAGGGATATGCGCAGGATTATCGCTATCAGTAAGAATAGCATCCGCATCATTGTAGTTCGTTTCATTTTTAGTCTGAATCGATTTTTTGTGTTAAAACAGTGCAAAGATACAACGAACAACCCAACACCACAATGGCACTAAGTGGGTATTTGTAGTCTGTTGAATGGTTATTTATGAGCATTCAGAGTTCGATATCCTCTATGGAGACGATCTTTTTTGAGATGGCATAGATGGTGAGACCCGACTGGCTGCGGATGCCGGTCTTGAGGGTGATGTTCTTGCGGTGGCGCACCACCGTGTGGATGCTGATGTGCAGCCGGTCTGCAATCTCCTTGTTGGGCATGCCGTTCACCAGGCAGGTGAGCACCTCGATCTCACGCGGTGAGAGGTTCTCCTCCTCCTCCTTCTCCCGGTCCGACTGCCGGCTCTTCTCCTGCAGCTTGTGGAGCGATTGGATGATTTGTTCGGGTGTGTCGTACAGGGTGAAAGAAATGTCGGTCAGCATCGACTGGCGGTGGATGATGCCAAAGTCGATGCCGGCGATGGCCAGGGTGGGGTAGCACTTGCGCAGCTTCTTCACCTCCTTCTCCAGGTTGACAAACTGCATCGGGTTGGCGATCAGGATCTCCACGGGGGTCTGCTCCATCATCTCCGTCAGCTCCTCGAGGCGCTCCAGACGGCTCACGCGGCAGTCGAGCGATGAGTGGCAGATGATTGTCTGCAGCCCCTCGAAGATGATCTTCGATGGCTCCATGATCGCGATATGGAGGGGCGGACTAAACATTGACCCCCTTTTCTATCCGCACACCGGATGGTATCAGGATCTTCTCTTCGATCAGCGAGTGGATGTAGAGATCGAACTCCAGCTCGTAGAGGGCAAAGAGGAGCCTGCGGCGCAGCTCCAGGTCGCCCTCCATCTCCACGTATTTCAGCAGCAGGTTTTTCAGGTCCTGCAGTTTCAGCTCGATGTCGGTGTGGTGGTCGCCATACTCCTTGGAGGAGTAAAGCGTGCCGTGGCGCTCCTGCTGCCTCTCCTCCAGCAGCGTGATGAAGTAGGGGAAAGCGGTGCTGTCCTCATAATCGAGGTGTTCCAGCACCTCGGCGAAATACTCGTTGAAGAACCTCTCCAGCAGCTTCATCTCCCTCATGGGGTGCCGCTCCTGCAGTTCGCGGATGTAGTGGTTGATCTGGGGGTACTTGTCGTTGCGGTAGAAGTCGTGACTGCTCTTGAGGAAGTCGATTACCTGCAGCAGATCGGTCTGGGTGAAGGGTTGATGCCCCTTGCTGTCGAACCCGTTGTAGAGGTTTGCAATGCTGACGAAGAGGTTCTCACTGATGCCATGGCGGGAGCATAGCTGCCACACCGTCATGTCGCCCACCCTGAAGTCGATGTTGAAATGCTGGAGCATGAGCAACAGATGCGGGTTGGCATCGATGAGGTCTGCCATCTTCATCACCGGCCTGATCTTAATCTTGGGAGGTTGTAACATAAAGGGTCGTTTGTTTGGCTGCAAAAATAATCAAAATAGTTGTAATTTAGAACAGTTCTACATAGATAGTGCTTTGTGGCGTCCTATTTTTCAAGGGCCATGATGGAGATATCGCTCTTTTTTCGTATCATTGCATCTTTAAAAGAGTGTCACGATGGATCCATTTCAACAACTGCTGTTACGCCGACGCAGCACCCGCCGGTACACCGGTGAGCTACTCACACCCGATCAGACGCGCACCCTGCTGGAGGCGGCGCTGCTCTCACCCACCTCGAAGAACAGTCGCTCCTGGGAGTTTATCGCCGTGGAGGAGAAAGAGATGCTGGAGGCGTTGTCGCGCTGCAAGCCCAACAGCGGCAGCCTCCTCGCCGGGGCGGCACTGGCGGTGGTGGTGCTGGGCAACCCCCTGGAGAGCGATGCCTGGATAGAGGATGCCTCCATCGCCTCCATCAATATGCAGCTGCAGGCCGAGTCGCTGGGACTGGGCAGCTGCTGGGTGCAGGTGCGCAACCGCTCCTATTCCGACAGGATGTCGGCGGGGGAGTACATCAACGATCTGCTGGGTATCCCCATGCCACTGGAGGTGCTCTGCGTGGTAGCCTTCGGGGTGAAAGAGAAAGAACGGCCCTCAGCCGCCCTGGAGCTGTTGCCCTGGGAGAAGGTGCATGTAGGGCGATACAATATAATGAATGATAAGTAATCACAATGATCGATCTCACCCAAATACCCTCCCCCTGCTATGTGATGGAGGAGTCGCTGCTGCGGCGCAACCTGCAGCTCATCCGCACGGTGCAGGAGCGTGCCGGTGTCAGCATCATACTTGCCTTTAAGGCGTTCGCGCTCTGGAAGTCCTTCCCTATCATCCGGGAGTATATCGGCCACTCCACCGCCAGCTCGGTGGCGGAGGCACAGCTCGCCTACGAGGAGATGGGCAGCCCCGCGCACACCTACGCCCCCTCCTATACCGATGAGGAGTTTCCCACGTTTCTCCGATACAGCAGCCACATCACCTTCAACTCCCTCTCCCAGTACGAGCGCTTCTATCCGCAGGTGAAAGCCTCCGGCAGGGATGTACGCTGCGGCGTACGCATCAACCCCGGCTTCTCGGTGGTGGAGACCGACCTCTACAACCCCAGTGCTCCGGGATCGCGGCTGGGTGTCACCGCCGCGCTGATAGGGGAGAAGCTTCCCGAGGGGATCAGCGGCCTTCACCTGCACAACCTCTGCGAGAACAACTCCTACGACCTGGAACGGACGCTGGAGGTGGTGGAGCAGCAGTTTGGCCACCTGTTCGGGCAAATCGAATGGCTCAACCTGGGGGGAGGCCACCTGATGACCCACAAGGATTACGACACCGATCACCTTGTGGGCCTGCTCACAGGGCTGAAAGCACGCTATCCCCACCTGGAGATCATTCTGGAGCCGGGGAGCGCCTTTGCCTGGGAGACCGGCGTGCTGGTAGCCACCGTGGCAGACATCGTGGAGAACGAGGGGGTGCAGACCGCCATGCTCAACGTCTCTTTTGCCTGTCACATGCCCGACTGCCTTGAGATGCCCTACAAGCCCCGCATCAGGGGTGCCTACCAGGAGCCGGTGGCGGGCAAGCCCACCTACCGCATGGGGGGCAACAGTTGCCTGAGCGGCGACTTCATGGGCGACTGGTCGTTCGATGCCCCGCTGGCGGTGGGCGACCGGATTGTCTTCGAGGATATGATCCACTACACCATCGTGAAAACGACCCTCTTCAACGGGGTTACACACCCCTCAATCGGTCTCTGGACGGTTGACGGTCGCTTTGAACTCTACCGCCGCTTCGGCTACGAGGATTACAAGAGCCGGATGAGTTGATGTTCAATTTCTCACCTGAATTTTAAACAATTTATTGCAACTTGCTGTTTATTGAGGGAGCCCTTTAACGGGACGACATGAATATTCACATTTTAAAACAAGTGCTTATGAGTTGGTTAGGATGGATTATTATTGGAGCAATTGCCGGATGGCTTGCAGGTAAACTGATGAGAGGCGGAGGTTTCGGACTCCTGGTGAACATACTGGTGGGTATCGCCGGTTCCGTCATCGGCGGATGGGTCTTCGGCCTTCTCGGTCTCAGCACCGGCAGCGGCGTGATCCCCAGCTTTGTGACCGCTTTGATCGGTGCCGTGCTGCTGCTGTGGATTATCTCCCTTTTCAAGAAATCAAGTTAGCAACTGATTCGAAACTGAAAGAAAGAAAAAGATCGGTGTACGCGAAAGGTACATCGGTTTTTTTTTGCTATTTTTGCCAATGAGGCAGCGGGCTACCCCTGCCTGTCAACACACGATACGAAAACCATGCACAAGAAGGAAATCGCCATCTTCTCCGGCTCATTCAACCCCATTCATGCTGGCCATCTGATGCTGGCGAGCTACCTGTGTGAGTTCACCTACCTCGACGAGGTGTGGCTGGTGGTCACCCCGCAGAATCCGCTCAAGGAGGCCGGCGAGCTCCTTGAGGAGCGCTGCCGCCTGGAGATGACCGCCGCCGCCGTTGCACCTTACCGCCACCTGAAGGTCTCTGATGTGGAGTTTCACCTGCCGCGACCCTCCTACACCATAGACACCCTCGATTTTCTCACGGCACAGCACCCCGACACGCGGTTCACCCTGATCATCGGTGGCGACAACTGGAACCAGCTGCCGCTCTGGAAGGAGTATGAAAGGCTGTTGGCGAGTTACCCCATATTGATTTACCCGCGACTGGGTGAAACGGTGTTGATCCCTGAAGGGCTGCGCGAAAGCGTGCAGATGGTCGATGCCCCCCTGCTGGAAATCTCCTCCACCTTCATCCGCAGGAGCCTCCGCCAGGGGAGGTATATGCGCGCCTTCCTGCCGGTAGAGGCCTATGAGCTGATCGTGAAAAATGGTTGGTATCGCTGAGCTACTCCCACTGTGGGGTCACAGCTCCTTGCCGTAGCGCATCCCGTCGAGGATGACCGGCAGGATGGTGGTGTCGACCCCGGCCTCCTGCAACTCCTCCTCATCTTCAGCCAGCATGTCGCGAAACTTATCATGGCTGCCGGCAAGTTCCTGCGACCTGCCGTAGAGCGTTACCGTATCGCCGTTGTTCCCCAGGCAGAGCTCCACATGACCGGCGTTGAGATAGTCGTGTGCATTGGGCTTCTGCGCCAGGATACGCTCGTAGTAATTGTGCGCCACGTCAAATTTGCGGGAGAGAAAGGCGCACCAGGCTATGGATCGCCAGGCACGGGTGTTGCTGCTGTCCAGCAGCTCCACCTTGAAGTAGTCGTTGAGAGCCTTCTCATACTGCTTGAGCTCCAGGTGGCAGTGGCCTATCTGAAGCTGCAGGTTGAGGTCGTCGGGTCTCAGCTGTTCCAGTCGCCGGTAATAGGTCAGCGCCGACTCGGGTTCTTTGAGCATCCTGTAACAGGAGGCGATGCGATGCAGCACCCAGCTGTTTCCCTCTTCCAGCAGCTCCGCATGGAGATAGGCCTGGAGGGCACCCCTGACATCGGTTAGCATCTGACGGCAATAGCCAATCTTCTGCCACACTTCACTCTTGCTGCTTCCGTCTTCTGCGAGCAGGCTGTAGGCACTGAGAGCCTCCGTGAAGTTGTTTTTCTCGAAGTAGTAAAGGGCGATCTTTTCCAGGTTTGCCGTCTGCCGTACCACGGGGATAAACGGTTCCAGTTCGTGATAGTTGAGCGGCAGGTTGAAGATGTCGGTGAACTCGTTGTGACGGCGGAAGAGCTTGAAGAAACGGTATAGATCGGTGATGTAGTGCCCGATCAGTGTCTCCTCTTTCCGGTGTGGGTTCATCACCTGCTCCTCTTCGTTCAACTTCTGCAACTCCTCCTCTTGGCCAGTCAATTGTGACATCAACAGGTGGCGGAACTGCTCCGGCATCATCATCAAGCTGAAGCAGAAAGAGTACTTGTCGGAACTGCACATCATGGAGCTGCTTGTGAGGGTGTTGATGAGCGACAGGTCCTCTTTACGGTCGCTGAAGAGCATGTTGAGGCTGCTGTGTTGTGATTCGAAGGGCAGGAACCAGTTGCTCATCTCATGAAAGAAGGGATAGCTCTTCAGGTTGGAGAAGGTGGAGTGGAAGACGTCGGCACCCTCCATCTGAAGGTTGGAGAACTCCTGTAGCTTGTCGTTCAAGCCGGACTCTTCGAGCAGCTTCTGCCACTCGGGGTTCTTCTCATCGAGGCCGCTCTCGCCCATCCACTCATCGAAACGAATCTTCTTCCCGATCATCGGGCTCAGCTTCATCATCTCGGGCAGGATCTCCTCGGTGAGGCGACGGGTGATCTTCTCTGTTTCATGTGCCTGTATGTAACCTGTCACAGCCGTCATGAAGCGTCGGCTGAAAACCTTGTCGTCGGCAAAGAGCTTTAGTCGGCTCTCAATGCCGGGATAGAGCGACCAGCGTTCGCTGTTGAGCTGTAAGAGGGGGATGATACCTACGATGGCGTGGGTGGCCACCTCCGGTTCAGGGTCCCTGCAGAGGTCGAGCAACAGCTCCGCCTTGGGGGCGTCGAACAGTTGCAGCAGGTTCATGGTGAGGGCAGAGACGAAAAGGCGCTTGGCCGTTACCGGCATGCGTTCGTCCTGCGTGAATTGTTTGAGAGCCGCACTTGTTTCGGCATCGGCACGGGGAGATGCAAAAATGGTGTAGAAGAGCTCCTGCAATCTCTTCTCGTACGACGATCTGTTGTCACGCAGGCGTTGTTCTTTCTCGGGACCCTCCTCCAGCAAACCGATGAAGGAGTGGGTGTCGGCATCGCGGGCGATGTCTTCTCTCTGCTCATCGAGGGTGATCGGTGCATGCAACTGCATGAACCGCATCTTCTCGAAGAAGAGGGATCCGCTCTCGCGGAGCAATATCTCAGATGCGGTGTCATCGGCCAGCGTGTAGAGATCGCGGATCAGGTTGCGGTAGATGTTCTTTTGTTCCGGATCCTTGTTGCCTGCCATGAAATAGTGGAGCATGTAGCGGTAGTTGTTCTCCAGCTCGTTGAGCTGTTGCGACAGCGACCAGCTTTGTCGCTCGGCGGCAAGCTCGCGGATGCCCTCAATGGCCTCCTTGAGCTCCCTGTTGGCTATCTTTGTGCGGATGAAAGTCAGTTTTTTTACAGTGTCGGATGAATCCATTTTTGTCTTGTTATCTGTTGCTGTCCTTGATGATCAGGAGTGAGGGCAATTGTTCCTTCCAGGGCAGCGGTGTGTTTGTGAGCCTGCTCCATCCCCCCACACCTGTCACGAGCAGGTCTTGTGTGCGGATGAACGACTCCTCAATCTTACGGTCGTTGTCCCACAGATGTACCTTGCCGTCGCTTTTCTTCGCGATGTACTGGTATATTTTCTGAATCCTGGGCTCGGTGTCAGTGATGCCGATGGCATCCCATAACATGATCTCTGTTCCTTCGGGCTGTGCCAGATGATAGAGATAGGTGAAGAGGTGGATGTCAGAATCGCAGAGCAAGGGCATGAATATCTTTTTGGCGGCTTGCATGTTGTTGTCCACGAAGAGCGCCGTGGGAATCCTGTTCTCCCCCATCATTGCGGTGAGCTCCTGCAGCATCTCTGCCTCCTTCACGGGAAACTGCGTCAGGATGTTCTGTACCGGATTGGCGGGGTCGCGCCTGAGCAGGCTGTACTGTTCCACCTGGCTGATTGAGAGTTCAAGGCTGCTGATACCTCTGATCATGAGGTTGGAGCCCTGCTCCTCGATCATCTTTTCAATCTGCTCCATGTGCTTCACCTCATCGCTGATGAAGGTGCGGAGGGTGATCTTCTCCCGCTCTGTCTTCGGTGTGAAGTCTGCACTGATCTTGCTGTGCAGCCTGCTCATCTCCTCCCCCGAGAACTCCTCCTGTTGGGGGTTGATGAAGTAAAGCAGTGCCATTGAAGAACCCTCCGATCGGGTCATCACCAGCTGATAGGTGAGCTGCGCCAGCTTCTTCCCCGTTTCGGGAGAGCTGAAACATACCAGCGCGTGGGTCGCTTTTTTGAGTTCCGAATCGCCATCGAAACGTTTCAACAGTGTATCCACAAATTCCATACCAAACTGTTTTTTGTATTGTTTTAACCGTTCAGCAACCTGCTGTCGAGCATTGAATCCTTGTAGCCCAGGAAATAGAGGATGCCATCGATGCCGACCGTTGAGAGCGATTGATCTGCATTCTGTTTCACCTTGGGCTTGGCATGAAAAGCGATGCCCAGACCGGCGATGCCCAGCATCGGCAGGTCGTTGGCACCGTCACCCACGGCCACCGTCTGGCGCAGGTCGATCTTCTCCACCTGTGCGATGAGCCGCAACAGCTCCGCCTTCCGCTTGCCATCCACCACATCACCCAGGTAGTTGCCTGTAAGCTTTCCGTTCTCCACCTCCAGCTCGTTGGCATACATGTAGTCAAACCCATACTTCTCTTTCAGGTAGTTGCCGAAATAGGTGAATCCACCCGACAGGATGGCAGTCTTGAATCCCACCTTCTGCAACACCCGCATCAGCCGGCTCAGCCCTTCCGTGATGGGCAGCTGCTCTGCAATCTCACGCATCACCGAGACATCAAGACCCTTGAGCAGTTGTACCCGCTGGCGGAAGCTCTCTTCGAAGTCGATCTCTCCCTGCATGGCCGACTCGGTGATGGCCTTCACCTGATCACCCACGCCCGCACGCATGGCCAGCTCATCGATCACCTCGGTCTGGATGAGCGTGGAGTCCATGTCGAAGCAGATGAGGCGCCGCATGCGGCGAAACATGCTCTCCTCCTGGAAGGAGATGTCGAAGTTGAGGTCGGAGGAGAGCTCCAGGAACGACTGTTGCATCCGCTGGCGGTCGTTGGGGGTGCCGCGTACCGAGAGCTCGACGCACGACTTGGGGGCGCGCTGTTCCTCATCGAGGGGAATGCGTCCCGTGAGGCGGACGATGTTGTCGATGTTGAGGTTCTGCTCGGCGATGATGTGCGAGACGGAAGCGATCTGCTTGGCCGTGAGGATCCTGCCCAGGAGGGTGATGATGTAGCGGTTCTTACCCTGCTGTCTTACCCAGTTGGAGTAGCGCTCTGCCGTGATGGGGGTAAACCGCACGTTGACATCCATCTCATAAGCCTTGAAGAGCAGGTCTTTCATGATCTCACCCGAGTTGTCGTGCATCGACTTGAAGAGGATGCCCAGTGAGAGGTTACGGTGAATGTCCGACTGTCCGATGTCGAGGATGAAGGCGCCATGCTTGGCCAGGATCTCGGTGAGGGCTGCAGTCAGGCCCGGCTTGTCTTCCCCGTTGATGTTCAGGAGAATGATTTCTGAGTTTTGCATATATTTCAGTTGTCAGTTGTCAGTTGTTAGTAGTCAGTTTGTTTTTGAACTATGAACATGTTAATTTCCCAACGTTGCAATCTTCAGATGACCGGCAGGGAGACCTGGGCGTAGATATCCTCGATGTCATGATGCCTCATTTTGTTGAAATCTTTCTCCCTCACCATGATCATCAGCCCTGCCATGTCGAGGGCGCCGGGACTTACAAGCAGCTGTCTCTCGCCCGTCTCGTAATATTGACGGGGACGGTGAGCCTTGCGCGGAAAGAGGTGCAGGTGATAGCGGTTGTTGTGAGTGAAAGCGATCAGGTTGAGCATCGGCTCCTCCTTGCCGGCATCTCTTCCCTGCAGGTAGCTGTATACATCATTGAAGAGCTCTTCCGTCTCCTGCAGAGTGTCACCCTCCATCATCAGGCAGCTCCTCAGTTCGTTGTCTCCCTGCAATAACTCGGGCATCTTCAACCCTGCCTGCAGGTGAAAATGGTCGGGTGCGGAGGCCCCACAGGCGGGACCGTTGTAAAAGACCACGTAATCGGGCAGCTGTTCGGACATTTGCAGCATCTCACCCACTTTCTTTCCGATGCGTTGCGGCACATGTGAATGGAGTGGGATGGTGAGGTGGTTGCGCAGGATGGGATAGGGATTGCAAAGGATGATGTATTTTTCCAGGAAAGGGATCCCCCGCTGATGGGGGGGGCGGTTGCTTTCACAGAGAAAACAGGGTCGCCGGCTGATGGCCTCCTGCCCGATGCTGGCCGTGGAAGAGATGCTTCTGGCAGGGTTGTACTGCAGCCGTATCTCGAAGTCATCACCCCAGCTGATAGATCGCTCCCGTACCAGTTGGTGGCGGGCAACCGCATCGTTCAATTGGGGCCACTCCTCAATCTGAGCAGCAAAGAGATCGTCAATGGCTCTTTGAAGGTTCATTCAGTGTCGATTTTGTGAAGCAAAGATAAGGATTATTTCTATTTTGCATCAAAGAACGATTGGGAAATGGTTTTCAATAAAAAAAAACGACATTACTCTTTGGGTATCAACTTTTTTTATACCTTTGTGTGTGGTTTAGGTTATAAGTGTAAACTCTCCATCTTCGAAAGCAATGAAACGTAAAATCTTTTTCCTTTTACTCCCCACGATCACCATCCTTTTCATCTCATGCAGCGGAAAGGGTCAACAGAGCAACCGCATTGACGCAGAAGACACTCTCTCAAATGTTGTTGAGCAAGCCGATACAATGGTGGTGCAGCTTACGCAGGAGGAGGATTTCAAACGTTTTATCGAACGCTTCAGCAACGACTCGCAATTTCAATTGCGCCGCATCAAGTTCCCCATCAGCGTCATCGTACCCGATACCGGTGATGAGGGGATGGCCCCCAAGGAGGAGTCGATTGGCAAGTACGACTGGGAACAGCTTGACCTCTCATACGACAGTACCTATCTCACCCGTCCCTACGATCAGTATTATCAGGTGGTTCGTTTCAGGAATGATACGGCCGTTGTTGAGATTCGAGGCATCAACAATGGCATCTATGCCGACTATTACTTTTCCAAAATCGATGATGAGTGGTATCTGGTAACCCTCTATGAAGCTTCCTTCTAAACCGGCCGGTCACTTCAGCATCTCATCGCCGAAGCTGAGGGGCAGCAGGTCTCTGATGCTCTCCATCACGTAAACACCCTTCTCGCTATACATCAACACCTTCATGGGTGCATGGAAGCGGTTCTCCGTTTCGAGCAGCACCTGTCGGCAGGCTCCACAGGGGGTGATCACATCTTCGGTGAAGGAGCCTTTGTAGTTTGCCGCAATGGCGATTGCCATCACCTTCTCTTCGGGGTAGTTGGCATTGGCGTAGAAAACGGTAGTCCGTTCAGCACACAACCCCGAAGGGTAGGCCGCGTTCTCCTGGTTGTTGCCGCTTACAATTTCACCGTTCTCCAGCAGCAGGGCAGCGCCCACCGAAAAACCGGAATAGGGAACATAAGCTTTCTCCGTTGCCTTTTTGGCAGCTTCGATCAACTTTTTTTCTGTTTCAGAGCATTCCTCTAACGGATAAACAGCTATCTTTGTGGATAAATTGATTTCTTTGACCATCGTAATGCAATTTTTGTATCACAAATATAGGGTAATTTTACCGTTCTTTGTCATTCTCTCTGTTTTATTTGTTCCTGCCAGGCTTCACGGACAACAGAGGGTGAGCACCTACGAGGCTTACATTGATCGTTACGGCGACATGGCAGTTGAACAGATGGAACGTTATCGCATCCCTGCATCGATCACCCTGGCACAGGGCATCCTGGAATCGGGTGCCGGGATGAGTGAACTGGCACGTCGCTCCAACAACCACTTTGGCATCAAGTGTCATCGCGGCTGGAACGGCCCGTCGGTCTACGCGGCCGACGATACACCCAACGACTGCTTCCGCAGCTATGAAACCGTGGAAGAGTCTTATCGTGATCACGCTGAGTTCCTTGTGGCAGGCGTACGTTACCGTGCCCTCTTTGATCTCTCGCTGACCGACTACAAAGGGTGGGCCAGGGGATTGCAGAAGTTGGGCTACGCCACCGACAGGGCTTATGCCAACAAACTGATCAAGCTGATAGAGGATTATGAGCTCTATCGCTACGATGACCCGAAGTACCGCAAGGGGGTAAGCCGGCGCGAACGGGAGGAGCGGCGCCGCCTTGAGGCATCGCGGGCCATCTGGGAGCACCAGCCCTACATCACACATGGGTTGGTATATGTGATTGCCGTCAGCGGCGACAGCTATGCCGGTATCGCCCGCGAGTTTGGTTTTGATGTGGAGGAGCTGTTGAAGTTCAACGAGGTCCCTGCCGACTTTCCACTGAGCGAGGGTGACATCGTTTACTTCCAGAAGAAGAAAGCGCGGGCTGACAAACCGTATGAATTCCACACCGTACAGGTGGGTGAGTCGATGTACAGCATCTCGCAACAGTATGGTATCCGGATGCGGAACCTCTACCGGCTCAACAAGAAGCGCTACGAATACATTCCCGAGGAGGGGGATGTGCTCAAATTGAGATAGGTTAAAACGTTGGTAAGTTCATGGTTCATAGCTAACCACTAATCACTGAATGCTAAAAATATTTTACAACAATGCAATACAACACACAAAAAGAGAAACTGCTTTTGCCGGAATATGGCCGCAACATCCAGAACATGGTGGACCACTGCGTGGGCATCGCCGATCCGGAGGAGAGAAGGCGGTGTGCCTATTCTGTGATTGACATCATGGGCAACCTGTTCCCGCACCTGCGCGATGTGAACAACTTCAAGCACATCCTCTGGGATCACCTGGCCATCATGTCGGACTTCCAGCTCGACATTGAATATCCCTATGAGGTGATCAAGAAAGAGGATCTCTACTCTGCACCGGGGCACCTCGATTACAGCCGTCCCACGATGCGCTACCGCCACTACGGCAAGATCCTGGAGCGGATGGTGAAGATCGCCGCCAACATGGAGGAGGGAGAACAGCGTAAACAGTTGATACGGATGCTGCTCGCTCAGATGAAACGTTCCTACTCACAATGGAACAAGGAGGCTGACGATGAGAAGATCTTTCAGGACCTGAGGGATCTCTCAAAAGGGAAATTGGATATGAACAGCAGCCATTACACCATTCCGGAAATCAAGATGAATGGCCACAACCGGGATAAACTGAAGAACATCAAGTACCAACGCAGAAAATAAAGTCATGATCTCAGCAAATGATCTACTGCCGGTAGCCCGCACCCAGAAACCTTACGGTATCAGGGGCGAGCTGGTGCTGCTCTTCCACCAAAGAGCATATGCTGAACTGGATGCGGATGATTATTTCCTGGAAATAGAGGGCATCCCGGTACCCTTCCGCGTGGAGGAGTTCACCTTCGTGACCGACACCTCTGCCAGGGTTAAGTTTGAAGATGTAGAGGATGAAGTGACAGCCGCACGTTACAGTCGCCTCGACGTGCTGCTGCCGCGCGAGTTGGTGGAGACAGCCGATGCGGAGGAGGAAAATGACTGGCGAATGTTCATCGGTTATACCATTACCGACCAACATGGCACAACTTTGGGGGTGATCGATGCGGTGGAAGACAGCACAATGAATGTGCTGTTCATCGTCAGAGAAGGCGACAAAGAGCATCTGATCCCTGCCACGGAAGATTTTATTGTTGCCATAGATGAGAAGAAGAAGCGCCTCGAGATGTTTATCCCCGAGGGATTGATTGATTGAGGAGTAACAAGGATTCATGCTCCCGCCCAACTGACAGATCAGATATGCCCATTCTCCAGCTCGACCGGGTAAGCATCGGTTATCACACACACGGACATCCACATATCGTACAGTCGGATCTCACGCTGAACGCCCGTGAGGGCGAACTGATTGCCCTCATTGGCAAGAACGGTTGCGGCAAATCTACTCTGCTGCGTTCCATCGCCTCGCTGCAACCCATCTGGGCCGGCAACATCCTGCTCAACGGCAAGGATATCCACACCCTCACCCCTAAAAAAAGAGCCCGGCTGCTCTCCATCGTACTCACCGGGCAGGAGTCGGTAGCCTCGTTCACCGTGAGGGAGCTGATCTCCATCGGCCGCGATCCCTACACCGGCTGGCTGGGCAGCCTCACCGGGGAGGATCAGCAGGTGATTGACCGTGCCATCGCGATGACCTACCTTGAAGGGTTTGGTGAACGCAACATCCACGAGCTCTCCGACGGTGAGCGGCAACGTGTCTTCATTGCGCGTGCGCTGGCCCAGGACACCCCCCTGATCCTGCTCGACGAGCCTACCTCACACCTCGATCTGCCCAACCGCATCAACATCATGCTGCTGCTGCAAATGCTGGCACGCGAGACCGGCAAGACCATCTTCATCTCTACGCATGAGCTGGAGACCGCCATGCAGGTGGCCGACAAGCTCTGGCTGATGGAGCAGGGCAAGGGGATCACCGTGGGGGCCCCCGAGGACCTGGTGCTCAACGGCAGCTTCGACATCGTATTTCGTCACCCCTCCTACGAGTTTGACAAGGAGTATGGCAGCTTCGTGGTGCAGAAGCAACTCGACAAGCGGGTGGCCACGCAGGTGTCACACCCCCGGGGGCTGATGGCACGCTGGACCACCAAGGCGCTCTCACGCAAGGGGTGGCGCATAGATGCCGGTGCACCCCTCCACCTGACGGTCGACGAGGAGCAGAACCGGTGGGTTGTTACCGGTGGCAACAGGCAGGTTGTGACCCACAGCATCGATGAGATGTTGCGGAGCCTTTCAGAAATGGATTCATCACTGTAAATCCCCCTGACGGCAACAACGTGAGCATCCCGTTTTTTATTATCTTTGCATCCTGATACAGGCAAATCTCCCTCAATGGAAGTGAAAAAAAGAAATATTGCAATTCTTGGATCTACCGGCTCCATCGGCCGGCAGGCGCTCGATGTGATTGCCTCCTATCCGGAACGGTTTGAAGCCTATGCGCTGGTGGCCAACAACAGTGTGGAGCTGCTCATCGAACAGGCACGACGTTTCCGTCCCGAGGTGGTGGTGATCGCCAATGAGTTGAAGTACTCCGTGTTGAAGGAGGCGCTCAGCGACCTGCCCATGAAGGTGTGGTGCGGCAGCAGTGCCATTGAGGAGATTGTGCGGGATGAAGCGATTGACATGGTGCTCACTGCCATGGTAGGGTTCTCAGGACTGAAACCGACCATCAGTGCCATCACTGCCGGCAAGAGCATCGCCCTGGCCAACAAGGAGACGCTGGTGGTTGCCGGTGAGCTGATCACAAACCTGGCACTCGAGAAGCGTGCTGCGGTGCTGCCGGTGGACTCGGAGCACTCTGCCATCTTCCAGTGCCTCAACGGTGAAGGCAACAATCGCATCGAGAAGATACTGCTCACCGCCTCGGGAGGTCCCTTCCGCAACTTCAGCAGCGAACAGCTCAGGGGCGTGACCCGCGCAGAGGCGCTGGCCCATCCCAACTGGAACATGGGTGAGAAGGTGACCATCGACTCCTCCACGCTGATGAACAAGGGGTTTGAGATGATCGAAGCCAAGTGGCTCTTCGGCGTGGAACCCTCGCAGATTGAGGTGCTGGTGCACCCCCAGTCGATCATCCACTCCATGGTGCAGTTCGAGGACCGCTCGGTGATTGCCCAGCTGGGTCAGCCCGACATGCGGATGCCGATTCAGTATGCTTTCTCCTACCCGGAGCGGCTGCGTTCAGATATCCCGCCGGTTGACTTCTTCGCGCTGTCGCAGCTCACCTTTGAGCGTCCCGACAGGGAGAAGTTTCCCAACCTCACCTACGCCTACGAGGCGATAGGGAAGGGTGGCAACATGCCCTGCATCCTGAATGCTGCCAACGAGGTGGCTGTCGGGATGTTTCTGCAGGAGCGGATTGGCTATACTGAGATGAGCCACCTGATTGCGGAGACGATGCAGAAGGCAACATTCGTGCAATCACCTTCGCTCGAAGACTACCTCCAATCGGATGCCGAGACCCGCGTCCTCTTCGGCGAGCTGGCCCGTTAGCATATCAACGAAACAACGAAACAACGAAACAACGAAATAACGAATCAACCAATGGAAATATTTCTTATCAAGGCATTGCAACTCATTCTGAGTCTCTCCATACTGGTCGTCATCCATGAGTTCGGCCACTTCCTCTTTGCCCGGATCTTCAAGATCAGGGTGGAGAAATTTTATCTCTTCTTCGATCCCTGGTTCGCACTCTTCCGCTTCAAGCCGAAGGGAAGTGATACCGAGTATGGCGTGGGATGGCTCCCCCTAGGGGGCTATGTCAAGATTGCCGGCATGATTGACGAGTCGATGGACAAGGAACAGATGGCACTCCCGGCGCAACCCTGGGAGTTCCGCGCCAAGCCGGCATGGCAACGCCTGCTGGTGATGGTGGGCGGTGTGCTCTTCAACCTGTTGCTCGCTTTCTTCATCTACTCGATGGTGCTCTTCGCCTGGAACGATACCTACCTGCCGCTACGCAACGTGACACAGGGCATGGAATACAGCCAGGCAGCACACAATGCAGGCTTCCGGGATGGTGACATCCTGCTGCGTGCCGATGAGAAGGAGCTGGAACGCTTCGGCGTGCGCACCCTCCTCGACATCGCCGACGCAGAACATGTGACCGTGTTGCGCAACGGTGAAGAGGTGAAGCTGACCATCCCCGAGGGGCTGATGCAGACGCTGTTGACCGACAAGGAGGGCTTCGCCGCCTACCGCGTGCCGGCAGTGGTCTACCAGACCATGGAGGGGAGCGCTGCCCACACTGCCGGATTGCAGGAGGGCGACAGCATCACGGCAGTCAACGGCATTGCCACCCCCGCATTCAGCGACCTGCGTGCCGCCCTCGACAGCCACCGCAACAGTGAGGTGACGCTCAACTACTACCGTAACGGCACCCTGCAGCACAGCAGCATCGCGGTAGACAGCGCCGGCACCCTCGGCTTCTACGCCATGGCGGCCCCCCAGATCTACCGCACCGAGACGCTCCGCTACGGCTTCTTCGAGTCCTTCCCGGCCGGCATCCGGATGAGCATCCAGACGCTAAAAGATTACGTGGCCCAGTTCAAGTATGTCTTCACCAAGGAGGGTGCCTCCTCGCTGGGTGGCTTCGGCGCCATCGGCAACCTCTTCCCGGCGCAGTGGAACTGGCAGGCCTTCTGGCTGATGACCGCCTTCCTGTCGGTGATCCTCGCCTTCATGAACATCCTTCCCATACCGGCACTCGACGGTGGTCATGTGATGTTCCTCATCTACGAGGTGGTGACCCGCCGCAAGCCCAATGAGAAATTCATGGAGTATGCCCAGATTGCAGGGATGGTGCTGCTCTTTGGCCTGGTACTCTATGCCAACGGCATGGACCTGATTCGGGCAATCTTTTAAAGTGTCACGATAGGATATAAAAACAACAGAGAATCATCATGAAGATTTCGGAACTGATTGACAAGACACAGCAGACCGCCTTCTCTTTCGAGCTGTTACCCCCGCTCAAGGGGAACAGCATTGGGCAGGTGTTCAAAACAATCGACCGGCTGAAGGAGTTCGATCCCAAATTCATTAACATCACCACCCACCACAGCGAGAACATCTATCGGGAAGATGAGAGTGGTGTCTACCGTAAGACTAACGTGCGCAAGCGGCCCGGTTCGGTGGCTATCGCCGCCGCCATACAACACCGCTATGGCATCCGCGCCGTGCCCCATATCATCTCGAAAGGCTTCTCGAAAGAGGAGACCGAGTATGCACTCATCGACCTCGCCTTTCTGGGGGTGACCGACCTGTTGCTGCTGCGCGGCGACACCAAGAAGCTCGACGCCCAACAGCGCAGCATGGATAGTCACGACCATGCCACCGGACTCCAGGAGCAGGTGAACAACTTCAACCGGGGCATCGCCTTCGACGGCTCCTCCTTCACGCCGCCCGAGACACCTTTCTCCTATGGCATGGCCTGCTACCCGGAGAAGCATGAGGAGTCGCCCAACATGGAGTCGGAGATTCTCTACACCAAGATGAAAGCCGACAACGGGGCCGACTACCTGGTCACCCAGATGTTCTTCGACAACAGCAAGTATTTTGCCTTCGTGGAGCGCTGCCGCGCCGCGGGCATCACCATCCCCATCATCCCGGGCATCAAGCCGGTGCACCTCTTGAGCCAGCTCACCGTGCTGCCCCAGATCTTCCGCTCCGAGATACCGGAGCCGCTGGAGAAAGAGCTGCGCAAGTGCAAAAACGATGAGGAAGCCAAAGAGGTTGGGGTAGCGTGGTGCATTGCCCAGTGCCGCGAGCTGGTGGCACACAAGGTGCCCTCCATTCATTTCTACTCGCTGATGGCCACCGAGAGTGTCCGGCGGGTGGCGAAAGAGATCTACTGATGTATTTTCGCGATGTCATAGGATTGCAGGATGTGAAGCGCCACCTCATTGAGTCGGTGCAGCGGGGCTACATTCCGCATGCCCGCATCTTCTACGGTCCCGAGGGGGTGGGGAAGTTGCCGCTGGCCATCGCCTATGCGCGTTACCTCAACTGTTCCAACCGCGGGAGCGATGATGCCTGCGGCGAGTGCCCCTCCTGCCACAAGTTCGACAAGCTGGCGCACCCCGACCTGCACTTCGTCTTCCCGGTAGTCAAGTCGAAGGTGAGCGACGAGTACCTGCCGGAGTGGCGTCAGTTTCTCAAGGAGAACCGCTACTTCAACCTGGGCAGCTGGCTCTCCTTTATCGATGCACAGAACGCACAGGGACTCATCTATGCCAAGGAGAGCGATGAGATCATCCGAAAGCTCAACCTGAAGGTCTATGAGGCACCCTACAAGGTGATGATCGTCTGGTTGCCGGAGAAGATGCACGAGAGCTGCGCCAACAAGCTGCTGAAGATGGTGGAGGAACCACCAGCCAACACCGTGTTCCTGTTGGTCTCCGAAGATCGTGAGAATGTGTTGCAAACAATCTGGTCGCGCTGTCAACCGCTGCAGATCAGGTCCATCGAGATGGAGGAGATGACCGCAGCCCTCGAACGAACCTATGCGATAGATCACTCCCGGGCAATTGATTGTGCACGCATTGCCAACGGCAGCTTTACCCGTGCCGTCGAGCTGCTCACCTCCTCCGAGGAGAGGGCATATCAATTTGAGCTGTTCAAGGAGATGATGCGTGCGTCGGTATCGCGAAACATAAAGAGCATCAAGGAGGTGGCGGGAACGCTCGCCGGCATTGGCCGCGACCGTCAGAAGAGCTTCCTGCTCTACGCGCTCCGGCTCTTCCGTGAATATTTCGTGAGCAACATGCAACTGCCCGAAATCGTTTACCTGAACAGCGAGGAGCAACAGTTCGGCGATCGTTTTGCCCCCTTCATCAACGAACAGAACATCGAAGCCTTCGATGAGGAGTTCTCGCTGGCACACCGTCAGATAGAGCAGAACGGCAATGCGAAAATCATCTTTCTCGATCTTTGTTTGAAGGTAACGGTGCTATTGAAAAAATAATTTTGTACCTTGCATTTTGTTTAAGATCAAATATCATCAAAAAGTCTAGCCTTTCCCTCCGGGAAAAGCGATCAATTATATAAAACCATTATGGATAAAGAACAATTGGCAGATAAGCTCTCGGACATCGCTCCTCTGGAAGCGGTAACCGATCGAAATACCAAGGGGTGCAAGGGATGCACCCGACACAACAACAAACTACACGTCTACGACTGGCTGCACGACTTCCCTGAGTTCCAGAAAGCGACCAAGATGGTAGAGGTGCAGTTCAAGAACACCCGCAAAGGATACTACATCAACAGCAACGACCTGGAGCTCCGCCTGGGCGACCTGGTGGCAGTGGAGGCCCTTCCCGGTCATGACATCGGCACGGTCACTCTCACCGGTAAGCTGGTGGAGCTGCAGATGAAGAAGAACAACTTCCGCGAAGAGAACAACGGAGGCCTGCGTCGCATCTATCGCCTGGCACGTCCTGCCGACCTGGAGAAATATGAACAGGCCAAGGCCCTTGAGCAGTCCACCATGATCCGCTCGCGCCAGATCGCTGAGGAGCTGGGACTGCAGATGAAGATAGGCGATGTGGAGTATCAGGGTGACGGCAACAAAGCCATCTTCTATTACATCGCCGACGAGCGGGTCGACTTCCGACAGCTGATCAAGGTGCTGGCCTCCGAGTTTCGTGTCAAGATAGAGATGAAACAGATCGGGGCCCGTCAGGAAGCAGGCCGCATAGGCGGCATCGGTCCCTGTGGTCATGAGCTCTGCTGCAGTCGCTGGATGAACAACTTCGTTTCGGTATCCACCTCGGCGGCACGCATCCAGGATCTCTCCATCAACCCGCAGAAGCTGGCGGGACAGTGCGGCAAGCTGAAGTGCTGCCTCAACTATGAGGTGGATGTATACGTGGAGGCACAGCGCTCCCTTCCCTCGCGCGAGATCGTGTTGGAGACCCAGGACTCGAGCTACTATCACTTCAAGACCGATGTCTTCTCCGGCATGATGACCTACTCCTCCGATAAATTTAACGCTTCCAACCTGGAGACGATACACAAGGATCGTGTTTTTGAGGTCATCTCGATGAACAGGAAAGGGAAGAAACCGTTGAAGCTGATCGATGAGAGGAGAGTCGAACCTGAAAAGGAGACCTCCTACCAAAACGACCTGCTGGATGAGAGCATCACCCGTTTCGACAACGACAGATCGCGTCAGCCACGCAAAAAGAGGAAGCCCCGTAAGAAAAGAACCGACAACAACGGAGCGCAAAAAAAGAGTGTAAACCGCCGACCGCGCAATGAGGGATCCCAGGGTGACAGTGAAGCGTAGGTTGATGCCGGTGCCGCTGGCATGGCTCCTTCTGCTTTTGCCGACACTCTCCTGCAACGGCGATAAGACATCATACCAATACCGACAAATAGAAGGCGGAGAGTGGCATCGCGACTCCCTCCTGCTGTTCACCACCGATAGCCTGTTCCAACCGGAAGGGCCCTTGCTGGAGCTCTCGTTTGAGATCACCTCGAACAATCGTTATCCCTACCGTGATCTCTGGATGCTGGTAGAACAGAACATCAGCGACACCCTCTTCCGGGCAGACACCCTGCAACTGTTGCTGGCCGACGAGAAGGGTAAGTTTCTGGGAAGCAGTGCCGGGGGACTGCACCAGCTCACAGTCCCCTACATCCGTATGAGGGTGGAAGAACCCATCAGACCCTATCAGGTGAGGATACGCCATCTGATGGCCGATGACCCCCTGCCGGGCATCGAGAAGGTAGGGGTGAAGGTGGTTGCGGCAGCAGAACATCAGTAACACAACAGAAAAGCAGCAAGCATGAAGATAATCCTGATCGGCGCCGGCAACGTCGCCACACAGTTCGCCACGGCTCTCACCGGGAAGGGACACACCCTCCTGCAGGTGTGGAGCCGCACTGCTGCTCATGCAGAGGCACTCGCGGAAAGAGTGGGTGCTGTACCCCTTACCGACATGGGGAAAATCTCCCCGCATGCCGACCTCTATCTCTTCTGTGTGAAAGATGACGCGTTGCCCCAGGTAATTGCACGCATGCCCGATATCGGCGGCCTCTGGGCGCACACCGCCGGCAGCCTCCCAATGGAGCTGTTCGCCGCGCGAAAGAGCCATTACGGGGTGATCTATCCGTTGCAGACCTTCAGCAGGAATCGGGCGCTCTCTTTTGAGGAGATACCACTCTTCATAGAGGGGAGCACCCCTGCGAATGCTGCGATGCTGGAGCAGCTGGCCCACACCCTATCCCGCAACGTTTATCACCTGCCGGGAGCAAAGCGGAGGAAGCTGCACCTGGCTGCCGTCTTCGCCTGCAACTTCGTCAACCACCTTTACGCCCTCTCTGCGGAGATCCTCAATGAGGGGGAGATACCGTTCGATGTGCTGCTGCCGCTGATCGCCGAGACTGCGGCCAAAGTGAAAGAGATGCCGCCTGCAGCCGCACAGACCGGTCCCGCCGTGCGCGGCGACGAAAAGGTGATGCAGCAACATCTCGATCAGATCACCGACCCCCACCTGCGGGAGATCTACCGCCTCCTGAGCGGGAGCATTGCAGAGTTGACAAAAAGAAACCGGCAGCTTTCCTAATGTCAAAAAAAAGTGACCCATAAAATTGAAATCTTGCGAAACAAACACTATATTTGTATTCA
Organism: Dysgonomonadaceae bacterium zrk40; assembly: GCA_016916535.1. Lineage (NCBI taxonomy): Bacteria > Pseudomonadati > Bacteroidota > Bacteroidia > Bacteroidales > Dysgonomonadaceae > Dysgonomonadaceae bacterium zrk40. The sequence continues at coordinate 778,260 of CP070276.1, read as the reverse complement.
TTAATTTATATTAAAAACCACTCCGATAATGGCAAAAGTAAAGGGTTATGTAGAGGTAAACACTGAACGGTGCAAGGGATGCAACCTCTGTGTGGTTTCCTGTCCCACCGGTGTGCTGGAACTGCAGCCGCGAGAGGTGAACAACCGCGGATATCATTATGTCTATATGAAAAATCCCGATGATTGCATCGGCTGTGCCAACTGCGGTTATGTATGCCCCGATGGCTGCCTTACCATCTACAGAATGAAAGTGGAGGAACCGTCGCAGCCTGTTGTGAACCTGTAAATTTAAACAATTATGTCAGAAGAAATTCAATTGATGAAAGGCAATGAAGCCATTGCCCATGCGGCGATCCGCTATGGTGTGGATGGCTACTTTGGTTATCCCATCACACCCCAGTCGGAAGTCATCGAGACACTGATGGAGCAAGCCCCCTGGAAGACTACCGGCATGGTGGTCTTGCAGGCAGAGAGCGAGGTAGCCGCGATCAACATGGTCTACGGCGGAGCCGCCTGCGGAAAGTATGTGATGACCTCCTCTTCCAGTCCCGGTGTCAGCCTCAAGCAGGAGGGCATTTCCTACATGGCCGGTGCAGAACTGCCCGGGCTCATCGTCAACGTGCAGCGCGGCGGTCCCGGTCTGGGCACCATCCAACCCTCGCAGGCCGATTACTTCCAGACCGTGAAGGGTGGGGGACATGGCGACTACCGCCTCATCACGCTGGCCCCCGCCTCGGTGCAGGAGATGGCCGACTTCGTGGCGCTCAGCTTCGAGCTCTCCTTCAAGTACCGCAACCCCGCCATGATCCTCACCGACGGTGTCATTGGACAGATGATGGAGAAGGTGCGGCTGCCGGAACAACGCAGACGCCGCACCGACCAGGAGGTACGTGAGCAGTGTCCCTGGGCCACACTGGGCAAGACAGCCGACCGGGCACCCAACGTGATCACCTCCCTCGAGCTCGATTCAGCCATGATGGAAAAGAACAACGAACGATTCCAGGCCAAGTACCGTGTCATCGAAGAGCAGGAGGTGCGCTATGAGGAGGTGCAGTGCGACGATGCCGACTACCTGCTGGTAGCCTTTGGATCTGCTGCACGCATCTGCATGAAGACAATCGAGCTGGCGCGTGCCGAAGGACTCAAGGTTGGCTTGCTGCGTCCCATCACCCTCTGGCCTTTCCCCACGAAAGAGCTACGTCGCTATGCCGACCAGGTGAAGGGGATGCTCTCCGTGGAGCTGAATGCCGGTCAGATGGTAGAAGATGTGCGCCTGGCGGTGAACGGAGTAGTTCCCGTCGAGCATTATGGCCGCATGGGTGGCATCATTCCCACCCCCGACGGCGTACTGGAAGCCTTGAAAGAAAAACTGATCAGCTAAACCCCATACGTCATGGATCTCAAATACAGAAATATCTTCTTGCTGCTGTTCATGCTGGCATTCATCGCCACCATCGTGGTCTACTTCTCATCCGACAGGAACATGCAGCTCACCTGGTACTTCGGGGGCGCTGCCATCCTCTTCTATCTCATCTATCGATTCTCGAAAAAATAATCATCATGGACATTGAAACAATAAAAAAACCGGAGAACCTAGTCTATGCCAAGCCCGAACTGCTCAACGACAATCATATGCACTACTGCCCCGGCTGTTCGCACGGCGTGGTGCACAAGGTGATCGCCGAGGTGATCGCCGAAATGGGACTGCAGGAAAAAACAATCGGCATCGCTCCGGTGGGCTGTGCCGTCTTCGCCTACAAGTACATCGATATCGACTGGCAGGAGGCCGCCCACGGACGTGCTCCCGCGCTGGCCACCGCCACCAAGAGGCTGCTGCCCGACCGGATGGTCTTCACCTACCAGGGCGACGGTGACCTTGCCGCCATCGGCACCGCAGAGACCATTCACGCCGCCAACAGGGGTGAGAACATCGCCATCATCTTCATCAACAATGGCATCTATGGGATGACCGGCGGACAGATGGCTCCCACTACGCTGAGCGATATGAAGACATCGACCAGTCCCGAGGGTCGCAACGTAGCCACCATGGGCAACCCCCTCAAGATCCTCGACATGCTGGCGCTGCTCAACGGCGTCTGCCTGGCCACCCGCACCAGCGTGCACACCGCCGCCGTGGTGAGGAAGACCAAGAAGCTGATCAAGCTTGCGTTCGAGAACTCCCTGGCCGGCAAGGGCACCTCCATCGTGGAGGTGGTCTCCACCTGCAATGCAGGATGGAAGATGACCCCCGCAGCGGCCAACGACTGGATGGTGGAGCACATGTTCCCCTATTATCCCATCGGCGATTTGAAGAATATTTAACCCCAGGAAACGAAGATCATGTTACAGGAAATAGTTATATCAGGATTTGGCGGACAGGGCGTCTTGTCGATGGGTAAAATACTGGCCTACTCGGGCATCATGGAGAACAAGGAGGTCTCCTGGTTCCCCGCCTACGGACCCGAACAGCGCGGCGGCACCGCGAATGTCACCGTCATCATCTCCGACCGCCCCATCAGCTCGCCGGTGGTCAACCAGTACGACATCGCCATCGTGCTCAACCAACCCTCGCTCGACAAGTTTGAAGAGCGGGTGAAGCCCGGGGGCGTGCTGATCTACGACGGCTACGGCATCAACAAAAGCGTACAGCGCAAGGATATCAACGTCTACCGCATCAACGCCATGGATGAGTCGATGAAGATGAACAACACCAAGGTGTTCAACATGATCATCCTGGGCGGGCTGCTCCGCATCTCTCCCATGGTGCAGCTGGAGAACGTGATGAAGGGATTGAAGAAGTCCCTGCCCGAGCGGCATCATAAGCTCCTTCCTATGAACGAGCAGGCCATCCTGCGCGGCATGGAGATCGTGGAGCATGAGCAAGTGGCCACAGTGGCCGCCACACAGGCACATTGAAATAAGCCGATCGCAGAGCGTAAATGAAGCGGGGCTGACCATTGGTCAGCCCCGCTTGCTTGTTTACTTTTTCCTGCCGAAGAGCCAGGAGAGGATACCCGGTTTCTTCGTCTTCTGTTCCTGTTCCGCCGGCTTCTTCTTCACAGGGCGTTCAGGCCTGCCGGTGCCCCTGTCTGTTGAGGAGCCCTCGCTCCTGCGCGGCGGGCGGTTGCTGCGCGGGCGGTCAGAACCCTCGGTCCTGCGGCCTTCACGGCTACCCCCTTCACGTTTCTCGCCCCGTTCACGGCGTGGAGCACCTTCGCCCCCTTCGCGCGGAGCACGGTTGCTTCTTCTGCGGTTGCCGCCCTCACCCTCCTTGCGGGGAGCGCGTTCGCCGCCTTCCTGCGGGTTCTCACCCTCGCTCCGAGGGCGTTGGGGCTTTCTTCTGCGGGGAGCATCCCCTTCGCGACGAGGCTTTCTTTCCCTGTCGCCTTCCTGACGCGGAGCATCCCCTCTTTCAGTAGCTTCGCCCGCATTCGCAGCGGCATCGCCCTGCGGCTTCCGCTTCTTACGGCGGTTGTTGTTCTTCCTGCGTGGTTTCTGTTCCGTTGCAGCGGCATCCCCGGTGGCAGCATCCCCTGCAGCGGTCACACCACCCGGTGTTGCAGCCTCCGCCTGCAGTGCGGCAGCATCGCCCTGAGCAGCGTCGCCCGGTGTTGCACCCTCCGCCTTCTTCGGTTTCCTGCCGCGGCCGCTTCTTTCCGGTCTCTCAGCCCTTTCGGTGCCGTCAGCCCTTTCCGTTCTTTCTGTTCTTTCCGTTCTCTCTGCCTTTTTGCCGGAACCATCCTCACGACGTTTGCCGCCCTCGCGCTTGCCCCCCTTGCCGGAACGGCCGGAGGCACCTCTGCCGCGACCTCTCGATTCGCGGGAAGGGTTGTACTCGGGAGCCTCGCCCATGCCCTCCGGCAGGGGGATGCGGTATACCTCCTTCTCCAGGAAGCGCTCTATCTGCTGGAGGCGGTACTGCTCGTCGGGAGATACGAAGGTGATCGCCATGCCGGTGTCGCCCGCACGTGCGGTACGTCCGATGCGGTGCACATAATCCTCCACGTCGTAAGGAACCTCGAAGTTGATCACCAGCGTGATGTCATCAATGTCGATCCCCCGCGCCACGATGTCGGTCGCCACGAGGATGTCCACCCGTTCGTTGCGGAACTCGTGCATGATGCTGTCGCGTTGCGCCTGATCCAGGTCGGAGTGCATCTCGCCGGCCGAGAGGCCCATGCCACTCAGCAGCTTGGCAATCTCCTTCACCTTCATCTTCGATCCGGAGAAGAGGATCACCTTCCTGGGCTTCTTCTCCTTGAAGAGTTGGCGCAGGATCTGCATCTTCTGCGGTTCGTAGCAGAGGTAGACCGACTGCATGATGGTATCCGGCGGGCGGGTAATTGAGATGCTGATCTCTTCCGGATCGCGCAGGATGGTCTTCGCCAGCTGTTGTATCTTGGGGGGCATGGTAGCCGAGAACATGATCGTCTGTCGCTCTTTGGGGAGCAGTTTCTCAATCTTCATGATGTCGTCGAAGAAACCCATGTCGAGCATGCGGTCCGCCTCGTCGAGGATGAAGTACTTCACGCCCGAGAAATCGATGTTGTAGAGGTTGATGTGTGAGAGGAGCCTTCCGGGGGTGGCCACCACCACGTCGGCGCCGCTTGTCAGACCCCTTTTCTGCACGTCCCACGCCTCGCCGTCGTTGCCGCCGTAGACGGCCACCGACGAGAAGGGAGTGAAGTAGGAGAAGCCCTCCATCTGCTGGTCAATCTGTTGCGCCAGCTCGCGTGTGGGCGCCATGATGATGGCTTTCACCTTGTGATCATCGTGACTCTCCGTCTGTAAGTTGTTAAGTAGTGGCAGCAGGAAAGCTGCAGTCTTGCCGGTACCCGTCTGGGCACAAGCTATTACGTCCTTTTTCTGCAGGATCACAGGGATCGCCTGTTCCTGTACCGGGGTAGTTTCCTTAAAGTTCATTGACTGCAATCCGTCCAACAGGGAATCGCAGAGGGGTAGATCGGTAAATAACATCTATAGTCGCTTATTTTTGACAAAGATACGATGAATAATTGGTTTTGTAAAAAGTGAAATAAAATGACGTGAATATTTTTTTGATCGGGAAATTATTCTACCTTTGCACTCGCATTTGAGCAAATGCAAGGAGAGATGGCAGAGTGGTCGATCGCGGCGGTCTTGAAAACCGTTGAACTGAGAGGTTCCGGGGGTTCGAATCCCTCTCTCTCCGCAGAAAGCCAAGAACAAAAGTTGGCAAGCCATTGCAGATCCCGTAAAACCCATGTTTTGCGGGATTTTTTTTATGCCCTTTTTGGGATGAACTGATGTCGTTTCTGAATAACAATCTTCCTGCATGAAAAACCTCCGGTAACTTTTTATTTTTTCATATCGAGTTTATAAAAATATATCTATATCTTTGTAACCACCGTAACTGTTACGGCTGTAACAAAGTATAAGAGGTATGAAATTTTACAACAGAATCAATGAGTTAAATGAATTAAAGCGCATACAAACATTGTCGTTTAATGATTATTCGCGAATGACCGTAGTGACAGGAAGAAGGCGTATTGGCAAAACCAGTCTGATCATCAAGTCGGTTGAAAAGAGCCCATCGGTTTATTTGTTTGTAGGTCGTAAAAATGAAGCAACTTTATGTGCTGAATACATTCCAATCATTTCACAATCTTTGAATACATTTGTTCCGGCAGAAATCCGCACATTTCGTTCATTGTTTCAATATTTGATGGAGTTATCGATCAAGACACCTTTCAACCTTATCATCGATGAGTTTCAAGAGTTTTATAATATCAATGAATCTCTATACAGTGATATGCAGAACATCTGGGATCAATACCGAAAGAAATCACGAATGAATTTAATTGTTTCGGGCTCTATTTTTTCTCTGATGCAAAAAATTTTCCAAAACGCAAAAGAGCCATTGTTCGGCAGGGCCGACAACATTATCAAGTTGTCGGCATTCGACATATCCACCTTGAAAGAAATTATGCATGATTACAGGCCGAACTATCACAATGACGATTTACTGGCACTCTATGCTTTTACAGGAGGTGTTCCAAAGTATGTGGAACTTTTTTGCGACAACCGGAGTTTGAGCGTAGATGAAATGATAGCGTTTATGGTACGTGAAAATTCTTCGTTTACAGATGAAGGAAAAAATTTGTTGATAGAAGAATTCGGTAAAAATTACGCAACCTATTTTTCAATTTTAAGTGCCATATCCGGTGGAATCAACACCCAACCGGAAATTGAATCAGCATTGGGGAACAAAAGTATTGGCGGACAGTTAAAGAGGCTTATTGAAGATTACAATATCATTCAGCGTCAGCGTCCAATACTTTCAAAACAGAACGCGCAAACTGTTCGCTATGAGATACAGGATAATTTCATCCGCTTTTGGTTCAATTATTTCGACCGGCATCGTTCATTGATAGAAATTAAAAATTATGCCGCATTGCAAGCCATTGTAAAAGCTGATTATCCAACCTTTTCAGGTAAGGTCTTGGAACTATATTTCAAACAACAATTTGCTGAAAGTATGGAATACAGGATAATCGGTTCTTACTGGGAGCCAAAGGAAAATCAAAATGAAATAGACATCGTAGCGTTGAAGCTGAAAAAAAACCAAGCAGTTGTTGCTGAAGTAAAACGACAAAAGAAAAATTTCAAACCCGAACTGCTGGCATCAAAAGTAGCACATTTGAAACACAAACTACTTCCAAGGTACAGCATTGAAACAAGATGTCTGGGATTGGAAGATATGTGATGAGTGTCTTTACCGCCCAATCGTTTGAATCGTGATGGTGGAACCTTTCAGGTGGGGCGATGTCACCTTCAGGGAGATCACCCCCGCATCCCCGGTACTTCTCACAATGACCAATGCTTTCCCTTTCCAGGCATCTCTGCTGTTCGAGACATATGAGCTGCTGTCCTTCAGGTTTGCATTGTCCACAGCCACGATACGCCCGGGCCCCTCAATTTCGAACGCCAGTTTGTTGGAAGCATTGGGGTCAATCAACCCATTCTCATCCGTGATATGAACCGTGATGTAAGAAAGGTCTTGCCCATCGGCAATGATTTCATTTCTGTCTGCCGATAAAGCAATCGTTTCACCTACACCGGCCGTCTGCAGCACCGTCGATTCTTTCTCCTCACCCTTCTCAATGCCAACAGCCCTGATCTCGCCGGGAGCATAGGGAAGCGTAAACAGTGCCTTGAACTCCTCCGCCACCCCGGTTTGTTTCTCACCAACAAGAGCATCATTCACATAAAGCCGCACAGCCGGATACTTCGAATAAACCTCCACCTCAATATCCTTTCCTTCATGCCCCGGCCAAGTCCAGCTCTCCCAAGTAGGCCACACAGCCCATTCCGTCAGCCTGATATCCCCCTCGTCAGGATTGGGTTCCCTCACGGCCATGTAGAGCTTCTCATCGTCGTTATACAACATACTCCTGTAGTGCGAGACAGGTTTTCTCCATCCCAGCAGGTCGATGTCGCCGCAGTAAGCCCCGTGCCACGGGAAGCGACTGCTCACCCAATGCTCCGAAAAATCCTCATCAGGATAATAATAAGCCCCGATACCCGACTCACCCAGGTAATCGATGGCCGTCCACACAAAATCACCAATCACATAATTGTGCTCGCTCACCAGTTTCCACATCGAAAAAGCATCCCGTGGATAAGATTCAGTACCCACGATAACCCTCTCAGGCACCCTTACATGATCCTCCGGCGCACGCCACTGCTGGTAATTGTATCCACAGATATCATGCTTGGCCATCAGCGAATCAAAAACCTCCCAACCCTGGCCCCAGGTAGTCATCCCGGATGTCACGGGGCGGGTAGCATCAATCTCCTTCACGCTCGATGCCAGCATCTCCGCAATCTCCACAGCCGCCGGCTCGGTACGTTCAATCACCTCGTTCCCGATGCTCCACATGATCACAGAAGGATGGTTCCTGTCGCGTAGCACCAGGTCCTGCATGTCGCGCTTCGCCCACGCATCGAAATGTTGTGAATAATCGTGTCTGTTCTTAGACGCTTTCCAGCCATCAAAAGCCTCATCAATCACCAGGAGCCCCAACCTGTCGCACGCATCCAGAAAAGCCTCCGAGGGCGGATTGTGCGCAGTGCGCACAGCGTTGAAGCCGCCAGCCTTCAGCAACTCCACCTTCCGTTCTTCAGCCCTGTCGTATGCAGCAGCGCCCAGGCTGCCATTGTCATGGTGCACGCAGCCCCCGTTCAGGATCACCGGTACCCCATTCAGCAAAAACCCCTCGTTGCTGTTGAATGCGATGGTTCTGATTCCAAAAGAATGCGTTGTTCTGTCGATGACCTTGTTGTCTTGTATGATCTCCACCTCCGCCTGGTACAAGGTGGGAGACTCCGGCGACCAGAGCGAAGGATTCTTTACTTCGATGCGCTGCACCACCTGTTGCTCATCCCCCGGTTCAATTGCTATCTGCGTTTCAGCCCCGCTCCCTTCGCCCTTAATCTTTGTCGAGAGGATTATGTTTTGAGGAGCGTCCGCATCATTCTTCACAAGCGTCGTGATCTCCACAAGCGCCTCATCCCGATTCACCTGCGGAGTGGCAATCCCCACGCCCCAGTGACTGATGTGAACTTTATCTGTTGCGATGAGCCAGACATGCCTGTAGATGCCCGACCCGGAGTACCAGCGACAGTTCTTCTGATTCGCATTGTCCACGCGGACGGCAATCACATTCTCTTCGCCCGCTTTCAGGTGAGGTGTCAGGTCATAGAGAAAAGAGGCATACCCATAGGGGCGCACACCCAGTGAGGCACCGTTGATGAAGACCTCCGAGTTCTCGTACACCCCTTCAAAGTAGACAGAAATCTTTTTGTCCCTCCACCCGGAAGGCGCTTTAAAACTCTTCCGATACCAACCAATCCCCGTGGGCAAATAGCCCCCATCGTTCCCTGCCGGATGAAGCGCATCGAAATCACCCTCAATGCTCCAGTCGTGGGGCAAATCAAGGAGCCTCCAGTCGTCGTCATTGAAGCTTGCCGACGAAGCCTCCTGCAGATCACCCAGATGAAACCTCCAGTCAAAGTCGAACAACTGTTTCCGTTCAAACTCTTCACTTTGCTGATTCGTGCCCGAACAGCCTGCCAATAAAACAGCTATGGCAACGATGATGATTTGTAATTGTGTTTTCATGTGAAATCATTAACTTGATATATCGAAGAACCGCTGGAAAAACTCCTTGATCTTGGAGAGCACAGTCTCCCGTTTCAGTGATCTTTCACCTGAAGGAGTGAAGCGTGATACCGGGGGAAGTACCCTGGTGATGGCTGTTCCCGTTTCCTGCACGTAGCCATCGCGGAATGCGCTCTCAATGTATCGGAAAGTCTCCTCCTTGTTGAGGTTCTCTTCAGCGATGATGCGTTCCAGCTCTTCCCGCTTCTTCTTTTCCACGAACGACTGCCAGCTCTCATCCACGTCGTTTGACGGGGCAAGTGATGATATGAACTGATCTATCAGGTCTTTCTTGCTCCTCAGCTCCAGGCTGGAGCCTACCGCCTTGTTGATCTTGACGATGATCTCGGTGTCCTTTGAATTGCCTTCATGGTACTGCCTAATCAGTTCAAGGATGTAATCAATGTTGATCTCAACCTGCTTGATCAGCTCCATCTCAAACACGATGTCGTCGTTGATGTTTTCGCTGTCGCCACGCTCCTTGTTGCGGAACTCGTGATAGAGGTTGATGTACATGCTGTGATAATCCTGCACATCCCTCTCCGTCAGGATCTGCCTCTCCTCAAACTCATCGAAGGTGGTCAGAATGTTCCGAAACTTGAGGATCGAACTGTAGAGACGGATGAACTCTTTCTGATTCTTCTCCCCGATGATTATCTGCCCCACGGGGAAGTGATCCAGCAACCCGTCCACCAGCTCAGCATAACCCTTCACAACCTTCTCACCGTCGTTGTAGCCGTTGTAATACTCCTCAAAGGCTCTCAGCAGCACGATGCCGCCCGCATCCTTGTCCCCGAAGAGAGCGATGCTCTCGTTGGTGGCCTCTTCCAGGTTGCGGAAGCAGACGATGTTGCCGAAGGTCTTCACGGAGTTCAGGATGCGGTTGGTGCGTGAGTAAGCCTGCAACAACCCGTGCAGGCGCAGGTTCTTGTCCACCCACAGCGTGTTGAGCGTGGTGGCATCAAATCCCGTCAGGAACATGTTTACCACGATCAGCAAATCAATCTCCCTGTTTTTTACCCTTTCCGATACATCTTTGTAATAACCCTGGAACTTGTCACTCGAAGTGTCAAAATTCATCTTGAACATGGCATTGTAATCCTGCATCGCAGCCTCCAGGAAGTCACGGGAGCTCTGGTCAAGCAAGGTGGTATCCTCCGGATTCTCATCCCCCAGGATCCCATCCACATCCTCGTTGGCAGCATAGCTGAAGATCGTGGCCACTTTCAGTTGCTGGTCGCCCGGCAAGCCTTCCAGTTGTCTCCGGAACTCGGTGTAATATTTCTTAGCCACATCGATCGATGTGACGGCAAATATGGAATTAAACCCAGCCAGGCGTCGGTCTTTCAGCTTGTAGAAACTATTTCTCTTGGTCTTCTGATCGAAATGCTCACGGATGTAGGCAACCACATTTTTGATTCTCTCAGGCGATGCCAATGCCCTTTCGCGGTCGATGTCCCACACCTTCACATCCTTGATGTTCTCCTCTTCGCGCATGGTACGGATGTACTCAATCCGGAAGGGCAGCACGTTCTTATCGTTGATGGCGTCCACGATGGTATAGGTGTGGAGCTTGTCGCCAAAAGCCTGCTCCGTGGTGCTCAGGTCAATCCTGCCGCCTCTGCTCGCGTTCACGGCAAAGATGGGCGTACCGGTAAATCCGAAGAGGTAATACTTCTTGAATGATTTCTTGATGGCAAGGTGCATTTCCCCGAACTGAGAGCGGTGGCACTCATCGAAGATGATCACCACAGGCTTTCCGTAAACCGGGTGGTTCTTGTGCTTACCCACAAGAATGGAGAGCTTCTGGATGGTGGTGATGATGATGCGTGCAGTTGGGTCCTCCAGCTGTTTCTTCAGCTTGGCAGTACTGGTGTTGCTGTTGGCCGCCCCCTTCTCAAACTTGTCGTATTCTATCATGGTCTGATGGTCAAGATCCTTGCGATCCACCACAAACAACACCTTGTCGATGAAGGGAAGTCTGCTCGCCAACTGAGCCGTTTTAAAAGATGTGAGCGTTTTCCCGCTGCCGGTAGTGTGCCAGATATACCCGCCCGCCTTGATTGTTCCGAAGCTCTTGTAATTGTGCGAAACGTTAATCCTACCCAGGATCCTCTCTGTTGCGACAATCTGGTAGGGGCGCATCACCAGCAACAGTTTCTCCGAAGTGAACACGCAGTACCTCGTGAGGATGTTGAGAATGGCATGCTTGGCAAAAAAGGTGTTGGTGAAGTCCAGCAGGTCGGTGATGGGGCGGTTGCTGGCATCTGCCCACCAGGAGGTAAACTCGTAGCTGTGGCTGCTCTGCTTCCCCTTTTTTGGTTTGCTGCTCTCCTGCTCCTTGATGTGCGAGAAGCGCGTGGTGTTGCTGTAGTACTTGGTGTAGGTGCCGTTAGAGATGACAAAGAGTTGCACGTACTCAAACAACCCGCTGCCAGCCCAGAAGCTCTCCCGGCTATAGCGGTTGATCTGATTGAAAGCCTCTTTCAGGTCAATGCCGCGCCGTTTCAGCTCGATGTGCACCAGGGGCAAACCGTTTACAAGGATGGTGACATCGTAACGATGCGCACGACCGGGATCCGATTCATTGGCTTGGTCTTTATCACTGTCCACATACTGGTTGATCACCTGCAGGCGATTGTTGTGGATATTCTCCTTGTCGATCAGGTAGATGTTCTTGATGGTGCCATCGTCACGCGTGAGCAGTTGAATGTGATCTTCCTGAATGATGGTGGTCTTATCCTCAATGTCGTAGTTCCTGTTCGCGATCCTGCTGTTGAAAAACTGCTCCCATTCCGGGTCTGTGAACTCATAATCATTCAGCTGTTCCAGTTGACTCCTCAGGTTTTGGATCAGTTCCTTCTCGGTGTTGAAGGGAAGGTATTCATACGCCTGCATCCGCAGCTGCTCGATGAGAGACTTCTCGAGAGCAGCCTCCGACTGATAGGCCGATTCTTTGTGCACCCTCGGCAGGTACTCCGATACAACGGTGCTTTCAGGATTCTCGACTACAAGGTTATACTGGCTCATCTTTATTTCAATAGTTTGCGTTTTTCCACTTCCTGTAAAACATTCATTTGTGCAATGGCAAAAGGTTGGCATTACTCCATCTTTGAGGCGGGAATGTAAAGGCATTTAAACCGGCTTGTGTTCTAAACCCCTCGAATTCGAGGGGTTTAAAATCCGGATTGTATAAGGTTTCCCAAATGCCTAAATATTCAATGGTATTGCGATTACGCATCCAATTGGCTATGACGGCAGTCGGATCATCGCTTTTAAATTTGGCAATATCGGTCAACGAAATATAATCGTCCTCGTTAATTTTCAGAATGGTGACATCCGTTTGTTGAACATTTATTTTTGCCATACCTCTTCAGTGATTTATGATAACTGATTATTTTTGGCACATTCGCCCTAATTAAACTAACTGACCAATGGTTCAAACGTCAATAACTTCTCCCTGTAATGCTCGTATTGCTTCCTGCGGGCTGCAATCTCGGCAGGCAGTTCATCATTCACCAGTGCTTCAAACTTGTCTAAGATAGATACAATGCGTTCTTGTTCAGCAAGTGGGGGGATAGGGATTTTGATTTCTAAAATATGATTCTTTCTAAGATTGGTCTGGTCTGAACCATTATCATATTTCAACAACTGTTTATTTCTATTCAAAATAAAAAAAATGTATTTTGGAGTCACTTCATATTTATAATTCACAGACAATCTGCCAATACGTTGATTTAATGTATAAACATTATCTTTTTCAACATAAAAGCATTTTGCTAATGCTTTACCGTTAGGTAAATCACTCATTACTATTAGAATGTCATCAATATAAATTGGACTTAATTGATTGTTAGAATACTTTTTTATAGTTCCATCCGTTGAAATAAATTTTGAGTTAACAACAATATATTTACCGTTCTCAACAATCTCTTTTTCATGACCTTTACCATTCATGAAATCGGTTAAATCTCCTAGCATCTTCCATTCCACCTCTTTCCCTTCAAAATTCAGCAGTTGGTTACGATAGTGTTCGTATTGTTTTTTACGGGCTTCGAGTTCGGCTTGTAGTTCAGCATCCAGATCTGTAAAGGTGTCCAGGATTCTTACAATTTCCTGCTGAATGGGGAGAGGGGGGATGGGGATTTTGATTTTGCCAATTTCCCCTAAGTTGATTTTAATTGGAACTGCATACACTAATGTCCTCTTTATTAATTCTTTTTGCCCTATAGAACTCTCAATTATGTATTTAATAAACCTAGAATTCACAATATTTTGAAAGGGGCGAATCAATGTAAGTGTAACATAAAAGGCAAGATCATCATCTCTATCAACTATTGCACAGGCACCAATTGTGCCAATTCTAGTCATGAATATGTCATTCAATTGTGGTTTAACTCTATACAATTTATCAAAATCCACCTTTGAGATATATTTTTTAGTCTCATACAAAGATGATATATTCTCTACACTAACAAATTTAATCCCTTCATTAGTATAATGTGGAGTCTGGTGAGTACCATCAAATATACTACAGACTTCCCCTAACTCTTTCCACTCCACCCCATCCGGGCAAAGTTCAGCGATCAGTTGTTCAATCCTGCTCATACCGCATCTCCTTCAAGTTCGGCAACGATTGCATCAATCTCAGCACGCAACTGATTCTGGTGCTCCACGATCTCCGCGATCTCGGCATTCAATGCGGTGATATCAATGATTTCGCGGGTGTCTTCCTGTTCAACATAACTGGTCACCGATAGGTTGTAGTCGTTGGCAGCCACATCGGTATTGTTGACCAGCGTGGCAAAATAGAGATCATCCTTGCGCTCTTTAAATGCATTCAGGATGCGTTGCTGATTGGCTTCTGTCAGCTTGTTCTTGTTCCCCGATTTCACGAACTCATTGGATGCGTTGATGAACAGTGTCTTGTTGTCCTGCTTGCTCTTCTTCAACACGATGATGCAGGTTGCGATCCCCACACCGAAGAAGAGGTTAGGGGGTAATTGTATCACCGTATCAATGTAGTTGTTGTCGATCAGGTACTTGCGGATCTTCTGCTCTGCACCACCTCTGTACAAGACCCCGGGGAACTCTACAATGGCAGCTGTCCCGGAAGTGGAGAGCCAGCTGAGCATGTGCATGGTGAATGCCAGGTCGGCATTGTTCTTGGGAGCCAGCACGCCGGCAGGTGAGAAGCGTGGATCGTTGATGAGCAACGGGTTGTTGTCACCGTCCCACTTGGTAGAGTATGGCGGATTGGAGACGATGGCATCAAAAGGCTCATCATCCCAGTGCTTGGGGTCTGTAAGCGTGTTGCCATGCGCGATGTTGAATTTCTCGAAGTTGATGTCGTGAAGGAACATGTTGATGCGGCAGAGATTGTAGGTGGTGATGTTGATCTCCTGACCATAAAAACCCTGTCGGACTTTGTCCTTGCCGAGCACCTTGGCGAACTTCAGCAGGAGAGACCCGGATCCGCAGGCGGGGTCATATACCTTGTTGACTGATTTCTTACCCACCACGGTGATCTCTGCCAGCAACTCAGAAACCTCCTGTGGGGTGAAGTACTCACCACCCGATTTACCTGCGTTGCTTGCGTACATGCTCATCAGGAACTCGTAGGCATCGCCAAAAGCGTCGATGGTGTTCTTCTTGAAGTCGCCCAGGGTCAAAGAACTTATCGCTTCCAGTATCTTTACAATCAGTTCATTTCGCTTGATGACCGTGCCTCCCAGTTTGTTGCTGTTCACATCAATGTCATCAAACAATCCTTTTAGACTCTCCTCACTGTCAAAGCCTTTGGCGGAGTTTTCGATGTTCTTGAACACGTTGCTCAGCTTTTCGTTCAGATTGGGATTGTTACGAGCATCCTTGCAGACATTCACAAACAAATCGGAAGGGAGAATATAGAACCCCTTTTCCTTCACGGTATCGATTCTTCCATATTCAGCGTCAGCATCTGAAATATCGGTATAGTTGAAATCTTCGTTACCTGCCCTATGCTCTTCCTTGTTGAGGTACGCTGTCAGGTTCTCCGAGATAAATCTGTAAAATAAGAAACCGAGTACATATGATTTGAAATCCCAACCGTCTACAGATCCGCGCAGGTCATTTGCTATTTGCCAAATGGCACGGTGCAGCTCTTCTCTTTCTTTTTCTTTGCTCATGGATTGATGTAATTGTTCTTTGTCACAAATTTAGACAAAATAAACAATAAGACGTTGGTGAATTCGGGAATATGTTAATGAAAGATGCCCCCTGTTTTACCTGCCCTTAAAAAAACAGGACCAACAAAATTAACGATGTCTCAGATTATGTTTGCACAAAGACAAAATAAGAGAGGATTAAACCTGGGAGCTTAAACAAATAGTGAAGGTTACACCTTCATCTGTTTATTGAAGATGAGATCCATTATTTAGCTATTATGCTTGCATTTATCTTGTCGACAATCTCATCAAAATTCTTCAGGTTGCCTTTTGATAAATATGTATTTAGGTAACTGTTCGTAAAGCTTACATTATTGTGTCCATTTAGTAAGGGAACAGCTTCACACCATTGTTTTTTTCCTCTTAACATTATGATTGTGGCCTCTCTTTTGATTGCTTTCTCAACCAAGTGGAAATTATATTGCTGTGAAGACAGGTAATCTGTAGAGATTCTCTTGGGTATGGGTTTGTATTTCTTGGTATGATATGGGAAAAACTGTACCAGAGCAATATTTTGTGCAACTTTTTCTTTGCTGGTAGCTTCTATCAGAAATCTCAGCCTTTTCTTCCAATAATCTGAAAATTGGGTGTATTTATCCTCTAAACAAAAAAGAGGTAAACCAGGAACAGGATGTTCATGTTGAATCTCTTTTTCCCAGTAATGCCTGAAAAGTTTGTAATAATCCTTTCTTTCCTCCTCCTCGTCAAACCCTGGGTTCAACAACAAAAGTAAAACAGGTGAATCTAACACATCCCCCATAAATGGAGCAGGCATTATTTCAGTGTGTATACGGTATTCTTCTTTCGCATTTTCATTGAACCGGTCAACTACTATTCTATCATCATTCAGTATCAGATAATCTTGTTTTGGATTATGTAAAAACTCAGACCACGGATTTTTCATAGCGTTAAATGTTTTGTCTTTAACTATTTTCGTCATCAGGACCACATAGCAATTCAAGGGCCTTATCTTGCCAGGTTACTGGCGGAAAATAGGGAGATTTATTGATTAATTTTTTAAGTTCGTTTCTGTCTGTTCGGGATTGAGCAAAACTGTTACACTAAACTTCTCCCAATCAATTTTATTGGCCAGAATGAATAGCGGGTGCTTATGATTCAATGTGCTGTCCAATGAAAAGAACAATGAGTGTTGTGACCGGTCCTGTTGTTTTGCCAGCATAATTTTCTGCAGGATTTATATCTCAAATTTACGAAAACTTGCAGATATAACCAAGAAAAATAACGACTATTTTACTGTATTATAGACTATTGAATGCTTTTTAAGGGCCGACTAATTATGACAAGATAAAACAGGATGTAAAGCAGATTGTCATTGACGAAGTGGAACGTATCAAAAACGACCCGGAGTTACAGCATTTGGTGAAGGGGGAAGAGTCAGTTTAATTTTTCAGAACCATTTATTAAAATGGTTTTGAAATTATTTTGACGCTGTAAATATTACAACACTCTCTCTTAACTGATTGATTTCATCACTATATTTACTTTTTCTCTTTTTCAAATATCGCAAAACACCTATATCTTTAAGATACCAGCCCACCTTATTTCCTATTTCTCCAATAATCATATCTACAGGTATCTCAATTCCTGCATAAGCAGATGTGGAGACAACAAGCCATAGTTCTGCATTATTTTTTGCTTTACTTCTTAATACAGATAGGATATTTTGCATATCCTCAAAATAAGCCTGTATCATAAGGGGAATATCCTTATGCATCAGATTCTCACGTCTTTGGAGGATTTCGTTTACTGCAACATCATAAAGGGTTCCAAAATTTTTTTGATGGGGTTTTGTCCATTTTGCTTGTACGTGAGAACGAACAGTAGTTAATCGTAAATCATACAATTCACTCATTGAATTTATGAATTGTCCTAAAAATAACTCAGGTCTATATATATCTGTGTAATCAAAAGTATTTAAGTAAGGAGGAGAGGTAATACAAAGGGAAAACTTTTCTGAAAATTCTTGCTCAATTACAGTTCTTGAATCACCACAGATTATTTTTGGGTCTCTTAATTCTGCATCGTTAATTAAGTCTTCCCGAATAGCAATTAATCGTTTTTCTAATGACTTAATAAAAGATGTTTTATCAAAATTCAGTTCTTGCCAATGGTTTTTGTATCTCAAACACTTGCCATCTCTTCTAGCATTTGAATTGTCCATGACTGAACCTATTAAAGACAGCTTCAAAATATCTTTAATATTATTGTCGTCTACCTTGTTTAAGGTAGATATTCCGCCTTCAAACGAATTTAAAACATCAGCGTTAAATAACCATTTGGATTTTTTAGAATATTCAGAAAAGGTAGAAAAAGTAAGAAGTGGAGATTTTTTTTGTTTGTTGGCAGCCGATAAAACATCTTTACAGGCATTATCAAAGGTGGTAATATTACCACTCTCAACTTTTGTTTTTGCGATAAAAGCGGTAAAAGGGTTTACCTCAAAACCAAATGACTTTATTCCTTTCATTGCTGCGGTAAGTGTCACAGTGCCACTTCCATTGAACGGGTCAATTATTAAGTCAGATGAAGTTAGCCCTAAGGTTTCAATCGCATTTTCGACTAAAGATGGAGAAAATCCTTCTTTATAATAATACCACCTATGGCGGGCTGCATTGATTGTATCTCCAGCAGTTGATACATTTTTATCTCTAAGTAGAAACTCCTCATTAATTTTCATTGGGAATACATTGAGGGGTTATAAACATTCTTATCGGAGATGCAAAATCTGTCCTAATCTCATGATATTTAGGATTGTATTCTATTTCCTGATTCTCATACCAATGACCATCGGCAACTGTTATTTGAGTAGTATTTGTTTTGGTTGCTTTACGCCTTAAATCAAACACGACTAAATATCCCATTGTATTATGATTAGGTACTTGCACCGCATTTTCATCCAAATATTCTGCTAATTGCTTTGCACCGTCTCTAGCCCGACTATCAGTATAAGTTGATGTAAACGTGAGGGTTACCCTATTAAATGATTTTCCTAACCACTTAATTTCTATGAGCGCAATATGGTTCGTAAAACCCCATGTAACTTTCACATCTACTGGATGAGATGTGTCCACTACTTGCTCTGGTCTAACTTCTAACCCTTCTCCCCTTAGCCTAGCCTTTAAGAAATAGACCATTGAATCTCTTAGCAAGTATTCTGGATGGGGGTTAAAGAAAATACGCTCACTCGAATGTAGAGCTGTTTTTATATGTAAACAATCAGCATTCTTTACTACTGTTGTTTTATAATGGGTTAAAGCTTCCTCTAAAGACTTAAATGTAGAAACAGCAAAACAACTATCAGTTCCGGGTACTTTAGGCAGTTCACAAGTCATAGTTTTCGTATGGAACATTTCCTTTTGTGGGGTATACTGATAGACAAAATCAGTTGATATTATATCTGCTATTGTTACATCGGACGGAGAAACCAAAACTTCATCTATACTTTTAACTTGTATAACTAATTTGTCTGTATTGAAACTACCCAAATGCGAAAAATTTTGAATATTTGAACAGTTAGGTATTCGCTCCGATAAGTCGTAGTTATCAGATTTTAGGATGATAACAGATGAAAAATTACGGAGATGGACAAATTTGAAAATAGTCGGAATAATCTCTAATACAACTTTTAGATTATCAATTCCATCATTTCCGTATTCATTAAGTATACAAGATGTATAATCTAATGACAGCAATTCTTTAATTGCCTTAATATCTCGTTCTTTGTTAAGCATTCTGATTTACTCCTTTTGGTAATTGAAGGTATTTTAACCAAGTAACAGCCGGAACAAATAAATCCGAATCTTTACTGTCAATAGCTTCTTTTAATAGTTCAAATTGCTCATATAGTAAAGCTACAGCTCCATTGTCTTCATCAACTAAGGTTCTTATAGAAGAATTATTTGCCGCTCTAACAATCGGCTCATTATTTATCGAATTTCTAATATACCCAATAGGAAGAGCTAATAGGCTTTCACACGATGCTTCTAAGTATTTATTCCTGTTTTCAAATCGACCAAATTCAGATAATGCGTTGCATTTTAAGACTCCTTCATTAGTGATTTTGTAATAATCATCAGCTTTAGCCAATTCATTATTCCGAAGTAAGCAATCAAGAGCTGTATACACATCGTTAGAAAGAGGAACCCCTAAATCATTCTTAATAAATTTATAACCCCAGAAAGAAGTCGGATTTCCCTCATAAAGAGATAGCAAGCAAGAAAAATAGCAAAACAATTGCACTTCCGAAGAATTAAAATCACCGATAAATCGTTGCAATTTATTCCCAACAAATAAGGTGTCGTATATAGCAAATGGGTTAATTGTTTCCATCTAATGCGGCCTCTATTTTGTTAAATGCATCCTCTATGACATCTTGTTCCTCTTGTTGTACTGTCGATAATATAGTCCAATTAGTCATACGCTCAATTTTCATCTTTTCTCGTTTACACTTTTTTGCCATTTGCAATAGAAGTTGGGAGGAATTTATATTAGCCGTCATAACAACATCATATCCCTTTAAGACAAAATCAGCGAACATCTTTCCTGCTCTACTTTCATAAGCAATATCCAAAGACCCTTCCGGTGTGTCAATCAACATAAACGCATTTGGGGATGATGTAAATTCTATCAAAGCAAATCTTAATGCAATGTCTATGAAGTATTGCTGGCTCTCCGACAACTGAAAACGTTCAGTCCTTTCGGTATTGTTTACTTTCAAAACTAAGCCAATACCTTTACTCGATGATTTAAGCTCTACATCTATATCTAATCCAATGAAACTGTTGGCATATCCTTTAAAAATAGGTAGAAAACGCTCTTCTGCACTATGATAATTCTTTCGGATTTCTTTTTCTATAAGCCCAAGCTCTATTTTACTTAGGTCTCTTATTTTGGTATCTTCTTCTTTTTTTAATTCGTCTTTATTTATTATGCTCTTTAAAGCTTCTATACGCTTATTTATATCATCATCTTTAAGCTTTAATGCCTGAATGATTATTTGCTCATTCTCTATTTTGAATTTTTCAACAAATTCAGTCGCTTCATTTATTTGTGCACTTATCTCAATATATTCTTTTGCTAAACGCTCCTTCTTTAAAACAAGTTCGTTCAACTCATTTTGCATTTGTTGAATTTCTTTATCTATAGATTTTAACAATTCAAGATTGTTATTCTTTACATTTGACCGAAGACTCTCACTAACAGATTTTATCCGAGATTTAAGTTCTTCAAAATCCAGTGTAACATCTTCATTATTTAATATCTTTTTTGATATTTTTCGCAATACACTTACTATCTGCTGGTCTTTCTCAATTGGAATATCTACATTATACATATTATTAAAAGCATCGTCATATTGTTTTTTCAAATTCGATACTTTTAATGACACATTACTAAGGTTAAGCTCACAACTTTTTGTTTGAGATTGGTTGGTTTGTAAAGCTTCATGTAGTTGGGTTAATAGTTCTTCTTTTTCCTCTAATTGAGTTATTGTAGCTTCAATTGTTTCCGCATTATCAGAATTAGATGTTGCTGTAGACATCAACTCTTTTAGCAATCTTGAGTTTTGAGTTATATTCCATTGCAGATTTCGCATATTAGATTCATGCTTTGCTATTTTTTTTCTCAAATCATCCGCAATGTCAGCTTTTTGAGCATCAATACCAAAAAACAAATAAAGAACACGATTCATTATAGAATCATCCCAGAAAATAAGCTTCTTACTCTCATCAAAAGTAAGCACAAAATTTTGCAAAAAGACATATTGCTCAAAAGTTGTAACGCCTATATCCCTAGCAAATAAATCCTTATATTGAGATAATAAACCATAAGATGTTAAAGATTGGTCTATTGTTTCTTCACCAGTATCTATATCTACTCTGGAAAACTCAATAAGCCCGGAAGCATCAAAGAAGTTCCGTTTTATTTGGTAAAGAAAATTAGATATATTAAACTTGATAGAAACATCTGCAAGTTCCCTTTTAGATTCATCAATCCGCCCATTAAAGTAAGAAGATGCAAATTTTTCATTGTTTTTGAAAAATTTAGGGATTGAATTCACCGAAGAAAAGTTCCTTTTAGGGTCTACCACAATTCCAGTTAAAGCATAAGATAGTATGGAAATAAATGTAGACTTTCCTAGACCATTTGCTCCCGCAAGACAGAATACTCCATCGTTCATATCAAGAACGATTTCAGACTTGAGTTTGTATAATGTAAATTCATTAATTACTATCTCTTGTATTTTAGGTAGTATCATAGTATCAATCCTTTACGTTTTGCTATAATAAAAATATTGATAAAAATAGCGGAGCAAAGATACAAAAAGCATTTAGATTGACATCATTTTATAAGGATATTGTGTGTGGTAACTCATCTGTATATTAGAAATATAAGACAAATAAAGCCAACCTGCGACACCTAACGCCATATCCTAATATATACTCTATTTCATCTGTACTTTTAACTCGATAAACGATTTATTCAACATTAAAACTAAAAGTCATGGATGTAAATTCAAACAGCCAGTCCGGTTCTGATGAACAGATGATGGACATTTTACTTGTCTTTGACAAGGAAAAGAAAACAATTAATGCCGTGAAGGGTATTGATGAAAACGGGGGACTGCAAACAGTTCCAGCAAAGCAGGAACATAACAATGATTTCCTGAAAGTTGATAAGCAGGGCAATGCCCTTGAAAATTTTTTGAAGAACTTTTTCCGCCAGTTGAAAGACCCAACCCGTTTCAGCTTCTTCAAAGTAGCACCCGAAGAAGTCGAAAGAACAGCGAAGGTTATTCAGGGAAACATTAAGAATCCCACACCCGCAGCGGATGAAATGCTTGATAAAATCCGTATCGAACCGAAAGACTTGAAACCTGAAAGTCCGAAGGAAACCACGACACAGGAACAGAAATCAGCCGATACAAACAAGTATTTCATCGACCCCAACAAAATAGACTGGGATTCCCTGAAAAATTTGGGTATAACCAAGGAACAACTTGAAAAATATATAATTACCCCCGAATCTTAGACAACAAGTATCATTAAAAAATAATATTAATTCAAGTTTCGCAAGTAAAAATTCAGTAAAAAAAATCGCATAAAAAAACGGCATAGAGGCTTCTGTAATTCACAGATTATTAGTATATTTAAGCGTCAAAACCAAAAATACTAACAGCCCTATGCCGATATACAAAAGTAACTCCATTTTATCAGAAATCAGCGTTTTTTTCAAGAAAGATGATTCAAACAGTGCCCTTTTTACCCTGACGGATATGCTAAAAGGTTTCAACATGTCGGAAAAGGTCCTCTTCGGGAGCAGGAGCAAATGCAACAGCAAGTATTCCCTGCTGCAGGTGCTCGAGTTGCTGATTATGTTCCCCTGTTTCATGATCAAGAATCCTTACAATTATTGTCGATCATCCTTAAGCGGCTTCTTTGGCTGCGAAAAGGATGTTTTCTACCGTTTTGTGAACAACGAAATTTATGATTGGCGCAAGATACTCTACCACTTCACCATTCAAATATGGAACAAGGTTCGCGTGAGAAGTGACCACAAGCATCAAACTGTGTGCCTGATGGTGGACGATACCGACTTTCCCAAGACGGGAAAGCGTATTGAAAACATCGGCAGGGTGTATTCTCACCTGGGACACAAGGCGATCCTTGGTTTCAAATCTCTCTTTCTGGGCATCACGGATGGCAAGAGCCAGTTCATCCTCGACTTCGCCATCCTCGGGGAGAAGGGCAAGAAGAACAACTTCAGCATGAGCGACAAGGAGCTCGAATCGCGGTTTACCAAGGATAGAGATGAAGCCTCCCCCGTTATAACGCGGGCAAAAGAGTACGGGGAGAGCAAGATCCAGTTGATGACAACCATGATAAAACGAGCCATTAACAAGGGCATCCGCTTTGACTACCTGCTTGCCGACAGCTGGTTCACCTGCTCGGAGGTGATTCGCTTCATACGTGCCAGGCACATAAAGTGCCATTACCTGGGTATGATCAAGATCGGGAAGAAGGGAGTTACCAGGTACGGTTTTGAAGGGAAGGAACTCACCGCCCGGGCACTGATCAATCTGCTTGAAGCCAGGGGTGAAGCCAAAAGGAGCCGCAAGATTGGCTGTCAGTATATTACCGCTGACGTTCGCTTTGCGGGCACAGATGTACGTCTCTATTTTGTGAAGAGAAAAAAGGAGTCCTGGAATGGAATAATGACGACCAACCTCTCCCTGGAGTTCCTGGAAGCCTATCGGATCTATGCCATGCGCTGGTCCCTCGAGGTCTTCTTCAAGGAAACCAAGGGATTGCTGGGTATGGGCAAGTGCCAGTCCCGGAACTTTGCTGCACAGCTTGCCGCAACCACGATCACGGCCTTGCAATACAATTTGCTTTCCCTGGCCAAAAGGTTTACCAGTTATGAGACCATTGGCGGAATCTTCAGGGATGTGCAACACTCTGGCATGGAGCTCTCCGTAACGGAGAGGATATGGGGTATTATCCTCGAAATGGTGAAAATCATGACCGGGATCTTCTCCATTGAAGAGGAAGAGATCTTCGATGCAATCATTAATAAATCGGATAATCTGGCTCACTTTATCAACTTTTATGAACTAAAATCGGCAAGTTAGCAACTTGCGAAACTTGAATAAAAAGTATACGCCATTTCACAAAAATCTACGCCCCGGCATGCAGGATCACATTGCTTTTAGCAGCATTGTTCCTGGTTTCATGCCATCAGAATCAATCCGGCAAAGTTGCTGACGCGACGATGGAAGAAGAGACGATGATCGTCGAACGACGATCCTACAATGAATCGGCTCCCCCGATCGATGCAATCGCGAAGCAGGAGGTGATCAAAAAGAAGATCATCAAAGATGGGCGCCTGGGGCTGCGGGTGTCAGATCTTGAAAACACCAAAGTGCGTGTTGATACCATCGTTCAGCATCATGGAGGATATTATGCCAGCGAGCGGCTGATCAATTCCGATTGGGAAACATCCTATCATCTTAATATCAGGATACCAAGTGAGCACTTCGAGCGGTTTATATCTGATATCGAGACCGGTGATGGCGAGATTCTTATCAAGGAGATCAATGCGCGCGACGTGACCGATCAGTTTATCGACCTGGAAACAAGGTTGGAGAACAAACGGAACTACCTGAAACGGTACAACGACCTGTTGCTGAAAGCAAACAGCATCAAGGAGATACTCGAGATTGAAGAGAAGATTCGCGCCCTGGAAGAGGAAATTGAGAGCGCAACAGGCCAACTGAAATATCTGAGCGACCAGGTTGATTACAGTACCCTCGATTTAACCATATCAACACAAAAGAATTTCAAATACAGCCCGGAAAATCGGGACAAGTTCACAGAACGATTGAAGCAATCGCTCTCCAAAGGGTGGTTCGGACTTGTCGACTTTTTCCTCTTCCTCATCCATATCTGGCCAATCTGGATAATCGGTGTGCTGATTTATTATGTCTGGAGAAAGTATAAGATGAGAAGCAGGCGAAAATAACCTATAAAGGGTATATTGGGCAAGACCAAGGTGTCTGCCCCTCCAATTTTTATTGGAGAGGCTTTGGAGAGGCCCTGGAGAGGCTTTGGAGAGGCAGTGGATTTGGTCATGCCCAAACCATGCCAAGGTATTCCTGTGTAACTGTTGCCGGTTGCAAATTTCCATCCCCAATATTGAAGGGTATCATACCGGAATGTATTGCCATATCGCTGTCAAACAGTAATTGCCGAAAAGTCCACGGGCTTTATTCAAAACTCAAGGTAAAAAATAATATATGGGAACAACTGTCGTAAAAATCTCCCGGCAAGGTTATTTTTTCTTTTTCCTCTTTTTGGTCTCCGGGAAATGAATCATCCGTGATTCAATGTCGTAGGTTGTGATGTAACCGGTGATCAGTTCAAGAAACTGTGCCCCGTAACGTTTCACCTTTATTTTTCCGAAACCGTCGATCTGAAGCAGCTGCTTTTCTGTCTCGGGCAGATAATCGGCCATCTGCACAAGCGTTTTCACCGATGCGACAATGTAAACCGGCATATTTTCTTCTTTGCTGATCTTGTTTCGCAGTTGAACCAGTTCGCTCAGCAGATCCGGGTGGATTGATTTGAGTTGTGTTCCCGTGCTGTCGCGACTGTAGGAGGTGATCGCGAAAGTCGGTTTCCTGAACAGGCTCCTTGCCTTGTAATATGCCTCCACGCTAAAGTTATCCGCTGTGGCGGTGTTCAGCTTCTGAGAGATACCATCCACAAATGAAGCGGTACCTTCGCTGAAGGAGGATTCATTTTTTTTTGTGGCGTAATACCAGGAGCGCGACATTTGATGAAGGGGTGAAAAGTCGAACAACTGGAGCAGCAATGTCGTTCTGAATTGTTCCTTTGCCGAATGAAGCTCATCTACAACCCTTGTTACTTCGGCCTTGGAGGAGGAAAAGCGGACAACCTGATCGTCCACCCCGATACTGTATCGGTTGATCGGGCTTTTTAGTACCAGGCTGTGGAGTGAACGGCAACGGCTCAGTGCCACGTAGACCTGTCCGGGGGAGAAAGCTTTTCCCGCGTCAATGATCGCTTTGTCGAAAGTGAGCCCCTGGCTCTTATGGATGGTGATGGCCCAGGCAAGTCGCAGGGGGAGCTGTTCGAAAGTGCCGATGATCTCCTCTTTCGCCGTTTGATTTTCCGGGTTGGTGGTGTAGCGGATATTCTCCCAGGTTGCCGGTGAGACGGTTATTTCATCTTCATCATCCGGACATTGAACGGTAACAAGCTCATCCCGGATGCGCTCTCCGGGAAATTACCCTTCACCACTGCTCCGAACAGATGTGCCTTCGTGGTGATTTTCTCCAGTTCGGTGCTGTTGATGGCATCGGCACTGACGTTATGCGTGGTGAGGGTAATCCAGTTCTCTTCGGGCAACGGGTCAAAATGCGGGTCGTAGCGGCTTTGCAGCAAGCTGTACCCCTCCGGTGAAAGGGCATCGTTTCGCACCTCGTTCAAAATACGGATAAAAACGTTGTCGGACTGTCTGAAGATCTTGTTGAACTCCAGATAAACAGGGGGTGCTTCCTGCATGACACGACTGTGAAAGAAATAAATCCCCTGGTAATATTCCGAAAGTATCTGCCATTCATCCGACTTGGCTACAGGTGACAGCTGGTAGAGGTCGCCGATAAAAATCATCTGCACTCCGCCAAAGGGGTCGGCACGACGGTGACGCACATGACGCAGCACCGTGTCGATTGCATCCAGCACATCGGCCCGCACCATGCTGATCTCATCGATCACCAGTACCTCCAGCTCACGGATGACGTTGCGGCGGGCACTGTTCATCTTTATGCGGGCGATCAGCGATTCCCGTCCGGCCGGGGTTGGCGTGAAAGGAGTGAATGGCAATTGAAAGAAGGAGTGGATGGTGGTTCCGCCCGCGTTGACGGCAGCCACGCCTGTGGGTGCCACCACCGCCAATTGCTTCGTTGTCTCGGCACGAAACTGATGCAGAAAGGTGGTCTTTCCTGTTCCGGCTTTACCGGTTATAAACAGGCTTTTGCAAGTTAGGGTTGCAAATTCTCTTGCACATTCATATGGGTCCGGGTCATGCATATAAAGAAGATAATCGTCATCTGTCTTGTGCAGAATCCACCTCGGGAATAAAACCAATTACGGAGCGAATGATTTAACAAAGGACTCATCCTCGCATTGTTTTTTACAAAGATAAATATATTTGCAAATAATACCGATATAATCAAATATATTGTATTTTTGTAATGGTCATTAAGATAATGGTCGTTTAATTGTCTGGCTTGTGAAAAGAGTATGATTGTCATTAAAGCCAAAGCAAATGATAAAAAATATTTCATCATATGAAATTCTACAATAGAAAAAAAGAACAGGAAATACTGTTACAGAACAAAATCCAGTCAGAGAAAAGTGCCTGTTTTACTGTAATGGTAGGGAGACGACGTATTGGTAAAACATCCCTTCTTTTAGAATCGGTCAGGGGTCAAAAATATCTCTATTTATTTGTTGCCCGTAAAAATGAAAATTTATTATGCAGCCAATTTCAGAGTGATGCTGAAAAGATGTTGGGATTAAAAATATTTGGAACAATCACTCAATTCCGGGATCTTTTTGAGCAGCTGTTGATTTTTGCGACCCGGGAGCATTTCACATTAATTATTGACGAGTTTCAGGAATTTGAAAGTGTGAATCCTGCTATATTCAGCGATATACAAAACTTATGGGATCAATATAAAGACAAAGCCAGAATTAATTTCATTGCGTGCGGTTCTATCTATTCATTAATGATGAAGATATTTGAGAATCGAAAAGAACCACTTTTTGGACGACTATCATCTAAAATAATTCTACAGCCTTTTGCAGTAAGTGTAACAAAAGATATACTCAGGGAATATAATGCAAAATATACCCCGGAAGATCTATTATGCTTGTACTTATTGACAGGAGGAGTGGCTAAATACATTGAGTTATTGATGGATGCAGGTGCTGTGACACATAAACAGATGCTTGATATGGTAACACGAGCCGATTCTCCCTTTTTAGGAGAGGGTAAAGACTTGCTTATTTCTGAATTTGGTAAAGAGTACGGCACTTATTTTTCAATACTTCAACTGATAGCATCAGGCAAAAACAGGCAAAGTGAGATTGATTCCATTATTGATAAAAATACCGGGGCTTATTTAGTCAATCTCGAAAAGGAGTACTCTCTTATTGTGAGAAATAAACCTATGTTTTCTAAACCTGGCAGTCGTAGAGCAAGATGGAGTCTGAATGACAACTATCTTCGTTTCTGGTTCCGCTTTATCTACCCAAACCAATCTTTAATTGAAATGGGCCGATTTGATTTGCTACGGGAGTACATCGACAAAAATTATGAGCAATACAGCGGCCTGATCCTTGAGAAATATTTCCGTGAGAAGATTTCTGAGAGTCTTCGAGTCACGGAAATCGGAAGTTATTGGGATAGTAAAGGTGAAAACGAAATCGATATAGTCGCCTTGAATGATCTGGATAAAACATCCATTATTGCAGAAGTAAAACGCAATGCGAAGAAGATCGATATGGTAAAATTGGAGACGAAGGTTAAGAGTATTCAGAAACATTTAGCAAAATACAAGACAGATATTATTGGTCTTTCAATGGATAATATGTAGAGTGGCTCAATGAACAGTCCAGAATTACTTACCATACGTCTATACAACCAGTTGCTTTCAACGCATGAAATGAAAGCGCCGCATGAAATCGTTTCCAGGATGGGGGCGATGCAGGCGCAGGCGCTGGAGATGGCTAAGTGGGCACCCCGCACGACGGAGATCTCACGGGAGGAGGCACTGGAACGACTGGCGCGGCGTTATTTCACCAGCCACGGTCCGGCTACTCTTCAGGACTTCGCCTGGTGGTCGAATCTGACAATGACCGATTGCCGGCAGGCGCTGGAGATGATCGGCTCCGATTTCACGCGGGAGATGATCAACGGGCGGGAGTGCTGGATGCCCGATAATTTGCGGACACCCCCTTCAGATCTGCCTTCGGCACTGCTGCTGGCCCCCTTCGATGAGTTCGTAGTGAGTTATAAGGATCGCTTCGAGATGATTGACGCCGAGCATTACAGCAGGGTGATGACCAAGAACGGCATTTTCTCGCCCACCATCATGCTGAACGGCCGCATCATAGGTTCCTGGAAAAAAAGCATGAGGAAAAACGTTCCCCAGATCACCCTTACTTTTTTTGAGAAGGTGCCCAAAAGGATTGTTTCGCTCTTCCAGCCGGAGATTGAGCGACTGGAGAAATTCTATGCACAGGAGTAGCGTCACTTCAGGCTTTTCTTGAAACGGACAACGATGAGCAGCTCATCGAGTTGTTCCTGTTCACTGACATTGAATGTCATGGGGATCAACTTCCCAACTGGTTTCATCGCCGCGAACTCATCTTTCTTTTCTTCTGAGATATTCAGGGCGGCGATCGCCTCGAAAAAAGAGGCCAGCAGAGTGTAGGACGGGTCGCCCAACGCACGCTTCAACACCATCTCCGATGGGAATATTTCCGGATTCCTCAATTGCATTTGTGATCCCATAGCCAACGAATTTTTATTGTGATTGATCTCGATTATACATCCAACCGAAGAGAGGCTGAAAGATATACGGGTGTTGAGACAGATCCAATATGCAGTCAGCCCATTTTCTTTACAAATATATTGATGTTGTTTGAATAATGGATAAAAAAGAGGGGATTCACACTGTGATATCCCCTCTTTCAAAATGAAATCAGAACTTTGTCCAGATAAATGTCAGGTTTTCTTCCCGATCAACCGTCAGCACTTGCTTCGGCCCAACCGTCAGATCTTCTTCCCGATATAGAAGACATAGCCGTAGTAGTCTTTGTACTTGTCGTACAACACCCGCTCGCGTCGCTGTTCGCGGACCAGCATCTCTGCTGTGGGGTTGCCCGCGTGCTGCCGGAGGAAAATCTCCTCCACAGCCGGCTGCGGGGAATAGAAATGGTCGGTCCAGCACTCCTCCCGAAGGATAAAGGTTGCCACGGGGAGATAGCCCGCCTGCTCCATCTTTGCTACATTCCGTGAAATGGTGTCAATCTCCGGATAGGCATCCATCCAGAAATCGTGGATCTCGGCGGGACGTTCAACAGTGAACCAGGATGCCTCCGTCACGGCAAGATAGCCCCCCTTTTTCAGGAACCGCCGCCACTCGTTCACCCCTTTTTCAAAACCGATGTGGTAGATGGCTCCCTCCGACCAGATCAGGTCCAGCTCCTCCTCCGCAAATGTGAGTGCCGCCATGTCGCCCTGAACTCCCTTCACCCGATGCTGCAGGTTAAGCGTTGCCGCGTTCCTGTTGAAGAGATCGATGAAAGTGGTAAAGAGATCGATGCCGGTGATCTGTCCCGGGCAGTGCTGCGCCAGCGTCATGGTCTGTCCCCCGGTACCGCAGCCGATATCTGCGATGCGGGCACTCTCCGTGAGCGGCTCAATGAAGCTGAGCGCTCGCAGTGTAGCCTCGGGACTGCCGGGTCCCTGCCGTTCCATGTGTGAGAAATATTCGCAGATCAGGTTGAAGTCGAAATCGTGTATAGAAATGTTATCAATACTCATGATGTTTAAAAAATATGTTGATGCAACAGCTCTTTTTCGATCCTGTTGGCAATCTTTTATTCGTGAATTAAATATATGAAAACAGCTCTGGCAGGAAACTGCCGGAGAAAAACTGAGGGATAACCTTTGGTGGTAAGCTCAAAGGTTATTTACTTCACCCGATCCATGTTGTTCTTAAACATCCAAACGTGTTAGTGGTGACAAAGATAACAGGTTTTTTGTAATGAATTTTATTTCTGTAATACTTTTTGCGTTACTTTATCCCTGTAACTTATTCCTTTTTATTATGAACAAAGGCAAACCATTCATCCGCATTCTTATCGTCATTTCTCCGGTACTAGTGGTGATTATCCTGATCGCTCTCTCTCAGATAGTGAAAACAACCCCTGAGACTGAGTCTCTTCCACCCGATAATGAGGGTTTTATACCGATATTTGACGGGAAGACACTCAATGACTGGGAAGGTGATTCCACCTACTGGTGGGTGGAGGATGGATCGCTTGTGGGAGAGATTTTGCCGTCGACGATTCTTGACCGCAACACCTTTATCATATGGAAGGGAGGGACACCCGGTGATTTTGAATTAAAACTGTCGTTCCGGATCTCGGCGAACGGCAACAGCGGCATTAACTACCGAAGTGAGGAGGTGAAGGGACTCCCATTTGCGCTGAGAGGCTACCAGTACGATATCGACGGACAGAACCATTACACCGGGCAGAACTACGAAGAACGGAAACGTACTACGCTGGCTTACCGTGGACAGATTGTCACCGTTCAATCTCCTGCAGACACGGCAGCTGCAAATCTGCAGCAAAATAATATAGAACAAAATGCATGGAAGAACGTGCAGGTGACCGGATCATTGGGTAACCCCGATTCACTCGCTACACATATCCGGCGTGACGACTGGAATGAATGCCATCTAATCGTCAGGGGTAACCGGATGCAACATTATATCAACGATATCCTGATGAGTGATGTGACCGACAATGACACCCTTCACCGCAGCCTTTCCCGCCTGATAGGAGTGCAGGTACATGTGGGTCCTCCTATGAAGGTGGAGTACCGGGATATACGCATCAAAGAACTTAATTAGACAGGAAGACAATTCTGTTTGAAGAGCCTGATCAAACTGCTTTCATGCTTGATCATCTGCCTATCCTTCTTTCAGCACAGCTGACGGATCTGTTCGCATGGCTTGTTGTATCTGCCACGTTAATGTTGATAATGAAAGTACAGTAACAATGATGGCAGCCAGGACAAACAACCAACAGGAGATGGGGGTTGCATGAGCGAAGTGTTCCATATACCTGCCGATGAACCAATAGGAGAGGGGAGCAGCCACAGCAAACGATATGCCTATCAAACTAATATATTTCTTCAACAGCAGCAGCATGACATCCTTCGCAGAAGCACCATTGATCTTACGCAGCGCAATTTCCCGTTTTCGTTGTTGCATGTCAAACAGCGAAATTGCAAAAAGACCCATACAAGAAATAACTACCGCCAACAGTGCAAACAGATTATTTACATTGCTCGCGCGTCGGTCTTCCTCATACAATTCAGCGATCTTGTCATCCAGTGTACTATAAGTAAAACTCCTGTTCCCGTTAATCTCCCGGTACAGGTTCTTTAAAAAAGTCACAGCTTCATCTTTACGTCCAGGGATAAATCTTACCATCAGGTAATCGTAATGATGTCCCTGTTCAATGTAGTATATCGCAATGGGAGTTGTGGCCTTTGATAAATGACCGGTTTGAAAGTTTCGGATGATTCCTGCAATTCCGTAAGACTGAATGATTGCATCTCCCGTAAGTGATCTTTCAGGCATGATACGCTCCTTTTGGATATCTGTGATATGAAACAGATCACGAGCTGCTTCATTCAGGATTAATCTCTCAGGATTATGAATATCAGTAGAGTCCCATAATCTTCCTTCGATCAGCTCAAACCCAAACATTTGCATATAGGCTGGCGACATTCCCACCAGTTTGATATTTTCAAATTCATCTCCATCACTTCGCCGGAAAGGAACAGTGGCTTCCAAATCATACACCGGCTTCCCGAACAGCCAATCAGAAAAGAGCACTGATTGATTCATTTTTTGTTCTATCCTGGCCACATTCTCATCTATCAACTGCATTTTCGTTGCATAACCATTATTGCCCATCCCACTGAAATCCCGATGCATCATTCGGCACATGATCACGTTCTCGGTTTGATACCCATGGTCTGTGTGCAACATAAATCTGAGCTGTTTCACAAAGTAGAACGCTGAGATCAGCAATGCAAAGGTAACCACATATTGCATGAACAGGAACATCCACCTCAATGGGGATCTCCCTTTACCTGAGTCTGTTGAATGCGGCGATGCGTAGGATTTGGATGAGCGGACCCTGAACAATGGATGAATGGATAATATCAATGGAAGAATACCCAACACAATTACGGAGAAAAGAACAATAAATGCCGGATCAATTTTAAATGAGGGATCCAACCATCCGGATAGCATTTTTGCTGCTACTTCTGTGAGAAACAGAGCAAGAAATAGAGCAATCAGGGTCATTGAAAGGTTTTCCATATAGATCTGCCCGAAAATTTGCCCTTGACTTGCCCCGAAGAACTTCTTCAGACCGAACTCTCTGCCCCTTTTGGAAAGAATGGCAGCAAACAGATGGATATAATTGAAAATACCGATCAATAATATCAGGAATCCGGTTACCGACAAAAGATCGACGGCAAGCCTGTTTCCCTGCTCGAAAGTCGATACTGTTGCACTCAGGTTGATGTCAGGAGGGAAATTATGTCTCTCATCAAAATAAAAATCCTTCAGTGGGAAAAGTTGAAACCGTGCAGTTTTAGATGCAAACTGACCTGATTCCCTGAATTTCCGGTGGTGATTGTTGATCACTGCCGGATCCGCACCGCGTCGCAACAATACCAGGTCGTAGGGTATTCCTCTCATGCCCGCGATATCTTCGTGAATCAATAAATCGAAGTTGAGAAATGATTTGGATGATGATTCACCCATTACCCCGACGATCGTCAACGCTCTCCCGGTGGAATGGATGATTTTCTCACCCAAGGGATTTCCCTCCCCAAATAATCTCTCTGCCAATCGTTCCGTGATAAGTGCTTCATTGGGTCTGTTCATCCGGTGGGTGCCCGAAACAACAGGATAGGGTAGAATCTTAAAAAACAGGCTGTCAGTCGCAAGCGATCGTATCATAAATTGGCTATTTTCTTTGTCGATATGATCTTCTGCAAAGCTCCGGAATGTGGTATGGCACTCCACAAACGGATTGCTCAACAGCTTACCGTCAAGCGGATCTGTTTTGTCGATTATTCCCCAGAACCATGATTTGCCATCCACCTCTTCCATGGTCATGATATAGGTTCTGTCAATATCCGTGGCGAAGTGACTGACTGTTTTCTCTCCGATTACATATTGCGCAATCAGGATCAGACAAGCAAGGCTGATTGCCAGTCCTATTATATTGACTATCGAAAACAACCGGTACCTGGACAGTACGTGAAATGATGTGACGAATAATTTCATTGCTGTATCTGACTAACCAAAGTTTGTTTATTATTCCGTTTTCAGGCTTTTCACCGGATTTGCCTTTGATGTGCGCCACAGGTGCCAGCCAACCGTCATGAAGTTGATGCAGGCAACCAATAAGAGTGCGAGCATCATTGTGCCCACAGACACGTTCACCCTGTAAACAAACTGTTGCAGCCATTTCTCCATAAACCACCATGTCAAGGGTACAGCGATTGCGAAGGCCACCGTCATCCAGATAAACATCGGTTTCAACAGCAACCACAGTATTTGTGTTCTCTGTGCGCCGTTGATCTTCCGGATGCCAATTTCTTTTGTACGCTGCCTTACCGCATAGAATGTGATGCCGAACAGACCGAAACAGGTGAGCAGGATGCTGATGAGCGAGTACATTTGCAGCAGGTCTCTCATTTCGAAGATCTTACTGTTGCGTTTTTTGAATTGATGCTCCACATCATTGTAGCTGAAGTGCTCATTGGGATAGCTCTGTTGCCACACACGCTTAATGGCCGCGATGGCTTCACGCTTCTCCTTCCCATCAAGGCGTATCTGCATCGATGACATCTTTTCAGTACCGGCAGGTATCCGTTCTATTAACACCGCCATCACCTGCTCCTCGAGCGATGCGAAATAAAAATCTTCCACCACGCCGGCGATCACCGACACCGAATCGCCGGAGACCAGGTATTTGTTGAGTGGCTCACCGATGATTTGATGAACAGGTTGTTGCAGCCTGTCGGCAAAGGATTGGTTGATAAATACCGAGTGGGGATTGTTGTCGGTGATGCTCTCCCACGGTTCACCGGCAAGCTGTCGCAATCCAAGCATCTGTACCAGGTTCTCATCGCCCCTCAGTTGGAGGACCATGGTTTGCAGCTCCTCACCACTTTCCCTTTTCAGTGTGGCATGCATCACCCATGAGTTCATCAGCATCATGTTTCCCATGGATAGATCACTCACCCCCGGGATGTTTCTTATCTGCTGTGCTGATTCACGCAAATCAAGGTTACCTCCCGTCATCCCTATTTCTATGAGATCATGGTAGCGGGCAGCATGCTTTTTCACCAGGCCTGTCTGCCTGCCGACAGTGATGGTGGCGATGATCAGTGCGATGGAGATTATAAACTGCAGGGTAACCATCACGCCCACCCACCGATGTCTCCTGGAGATAAAGAAGGTTCGTATTTCAATTTCAGTGGAGCGGGAAATGCGCCAGCTGACCATCCAGCCCGGTATGAGAGTCAGCAGAATGAGCAACAGGATGAGTACCGGTAAAAAGTCATTGCTGTAGAAAAAGGAGGGTGTGAAGTCGGCATCCACCACCTGGTTGAAGAGTGGCAACAGGTCATGCATCAGCGGCAATGCCAGCAGGAAGGATATCAGTACCGTGAGCAGCGTGTCCATTAAGATCTGCAGCCGTAGATCAGCCGGTGCCGCGCCCATCAATTTTTGTGTCTGAAGCATCTTTACCTGTTGCAACAGGCGTGAGAAGCTCATGTTCACATAGTTGAACACCGCGATCAGCAGCAACAGCAACGCCGATATCAATCCTACCATCAGCAGTCCATCCTTGCGATGGTGCCAGAATGCCAGCTCCTGCTGCTGATAGCGAGAGGAGAGCGCCTTGTCGAGCGGGATAAAATAGTATCTACCACCGGCCAGTGTGGGTATCTGATCGTTGCTCACCTTCTCCTCAAACAGTTTCAGATCGCTCTTTTCGGGCATCATCAGCAGGGTGGGGCCACCCCAGTTTGTCTCGGGGCTGCATATGAGGCCGTCGAAGGTGATGGCCGACCGGTCGCGTGATTTCGCCACTGCCCCAATGGTGTATGTTTTCCTGATGTCGGTGTCGAAACCCTCCTCACACACCGTCAGCTGCTCCCCGATGGCATCCTCCCTTCCGAAAAGCCGTGCCGCCTGCTTCTGACTGATCACCATCGCCTGCGGATTGTTGAGGGCATCCCAGCTGCCATAGAGCAACTCGAACGGGAAAAAGGTGGGGAAGGAGCTGCCGACGTTGATGATCTCTATCGGGTCGAAGCGTTGGTTGTTCGCCTCGATATGTTTCACGATAGAGCTGTTCAGTTGCAGGTAATCCTCCACCTCGGGATATTTAGCCATCAACTGCTCAGGGACACCGCCCCGCATGTAGGCCATCTTCTCACCCGGGGAGGAGGGCAAATCCTGCATCACCCACACCATTCTGTCCCGGTTGGGGTTCTGCTGCTCTATGCCCTGTTCATAGACAACGAATGAGAAGAGCATGCTGAAGCAGGCTATCCCCACCGTAAGACTTATCAGCGAGATGAGTGTGAACGTTTTGTTGCGCCACCAGTTTCTGAGGATGAGTTTAAATGCAGTACTGATCATGATTCTTCTAAAATTATAGCACCACCTCCGGGACCACCTTACCGTCGAACAGGTTGATGACACGATTGGCGAAGCCGGCATCGTGCTGACTGTGGGTGACCATGACGATGGTGGTCCCTTCGCGGTTGAGCTCGGTGAGCAGGTTCATCACCTCGGCACCGTTGCGGCTGTCGAGGTTCCCCGTGGGTTCGTCGGCAAGGATCAGCTTCGGGTTGGCCACCACGGCACGGGCGATGGCCACGCGCTGTTGCTGTCCCCCCGACAGCTGTTGCGGGAAGTGCTTCTCGCGGTGGGTGATAGCCATTCGCTCCATCGCCTCCTTCACGCGGCGCTTCCGCTCGGCAGCCCCAATCTTCATGTAGAGGAGCGGCAGCTCGATGTTCTCATAGACATTGAGCTCCTCAATGAGGTTGAAGCTCTGGAACACGAAGCCGATCACCCCCTTGCGGAGGCCGGTGCGCTGGCTCTCGGTGAATTTTGAGACGTCGGTCCCGTTGAGGTGGTAGCTCCCCGAGGTGGGGTTGTCGAGCAGCCCCAGGATGTTCAGCAGGGAGGTCTTCCCGCAGCCGGAGGGTCCCATTACGGCGACAAATTCACCTTCGTTGATTCTGATGTTCACTTCGTTCAGTGCCCATGTCTCCACCTCATCGGTGCGGAAGATCTTCTGTAAGTTTTCTGTTTGAATCATAGTTTATTTGGATTATGAATGTTGAAATTTATTGTTATTCTGATTTGATTACTTCTGCCGGATTCTGATTCGCTGCACGGATCACACGGGAGAGGATACTTGCCAGGACGATCAGGACTACCAGGACAAAGATTCCGACAAAGAGCCACCACTCCATGGAGACCCGCCGGCTGTACTGTTCCAGCCAGCGTTGCATCACCAGCACACCTGCCGGGAAAGCGACCAAACAGGCCACGAGGGTGATGAGGAGATATTCCCGCAGGAAGAGCTGCAGGATCTCCCGCACAGTGGCTCCGTTCACCTTGCGGATGGCAATCTCTTTGCGCCGACGGCGGCAGGCCAGCGTGATGATGGAGTAGGCCCCGAACAGGGCGATCAGGATGGCCAGGCCGGTCATGATGCTCAACAGGATGAGGAGATATCTTTCCGACCGGGTATAGGCGGCGTAGATATCCTCCATATTGTCAATCCACATGTGTGGATTGTCAAACTTCTCAACGGCAATCCGTTTGATCTCCTTCTCTGTGGCCTCCCTCTGACCGTCCGTGTAACGGTAGGCAAAAAATTGCCGGGGGACGTATCCTCCTTCTCCGCCCTGGGTCTCTTGTATCCTGTAGATGGTTGGAAACACCGGTATCCGGGGAGAATCGACATACATGTCGGCAATCACACCCACTACCTCCAATCCAAATATCTCTTTCGAATTGGCAGAGTCTTTGGATTGAAGCAGGCGATTGCCCGTTTCATTGATCAGGCATGCCTGTTGTTCGCCGGCGAAGATGTTGCGTCCCTCCAGCAGTTTCATGTCGAAGAAATCCATGTATTCCGGTCCGCTGATGCTGTAAATTTGCAGTCTTACCATCTCCGTTTTCTGATTGTCTCTGACCACCTCCATAGAACTTTGTATGCTGTAGCGTTTTGGCAGGAAATCACCCCCGAATGGAATCACCTCTTCCACCCCCGGCACCCTTCTGATTTCATCGATCGGCATCTCATTCTCATAATAGGAGATGCTGTTGACATTGTGCCGGTTGAAGCCGATATCCTTGCTGTTGAGGTAGCTGTATTGGAGAAAGAAGAGCACGGTGGCGAAGATAAGGATGCTGCTGATGATGAGCTGCAGGGTGATCGTGATGCGGCTGAATCGCTCTTTGCTCCTGCCCGGGTCTGTTTGGGGCGCAAGGCTTTCACGGATCATTCGCCGGAGGATGTGTCTTACGGGGAGGTAGGCGACCAGCACCGCGAGCAGCAGCAGTGCCATGCCAAAGAGGATTGCCTCGCGCCAGAAGAACGATTTGGGTGCCTCAAGCATCGAGAACCGTATGAAATGCGGATACAGCAGTTCGGTTAGCGACAACCCGATAGCCAGTGCGATCAGCAGGAGCATCGCAAACTCGCAAAAGAGCATGAGCAGCAGCTGCAGGTTGGTGGCTCCGTTCACTTGGTGCAGTTCCCACTCACGGCGACGGATCTTTATCTTGTTGAGGAAGAGCATCAGGAAGTTAAAGAAGGCACTGATGATCACCAGCAGGGAAACCCCCGCAAAGAGCCTGAGCTGCTGGTAGCGTATGGCCACTTCCGTGTTGGGGTGGAGGGTGCGCAGGTTGGAGAGGGGCACCAGTCGGCAGGAGAACTGCTGGGTAAAAGAGATGTCTTCAGCAACTTGATTTTCGATGCTTATCTCCTCCAGTTTCTCCTGCAGGTGCGCAATGTTGATCCCCTCTTTTACCCGTATGTAGGTGAAACAATCTTGATAGCCCCATGCATTCTCTTTGATTTCTTCCTGTTGAGACACCGTGATCAGATCGAAGGGTACATTGCTTTGCATCGGTTTGTCGGGCACGACAGCCAACAGATGGATCTGCAGCGAGTCGATCTTTGTTCCACTTTGCTCATCCTTTAAGCCCAGCTTTTTAGCAGTGCTCGCGGTAAGTAGATAGTTGTTTGGGGGAATGGTGGGCGGGTATGATATCCTGATCTCCGGATAAAAAACTGGAAAGAAAAAGGTGTCGGCCGCAACGATATGCACATCCGTGAGGAACGCTTTTTCGTTCAGGTTCAGATCTGTCTTGTAGGAATAGATGCTGGTCGCAGCCTCAACTTCCGGATAGTTTTTCATCAAGTAGGAGGCCAGGATCTTGGGTGTCATATTCGTCACCCCTTCAACCTGGGTTGAGTCATTGAAAAAGAGACGGTATATCCTCTCCGCATCGGGATTGTGGCTGTCGTAGCCCTTCTCATACCTGATCCAGGAGAGGGTGAAGACGAAGGCAGTGAAGCCGATGGCCAGTCCCACGATGCTGATGATGCTCTGTGTCTTGTATTTCAGGAGGTTCCTCCAGGCTACGGTGAGATAGTGTTTGATCATATGTGAATGGTTGTCGTTCCGTTTTTCATGTCTGTTATTGAATGATTAACTCCTCCACATTCCCGAAGGATGCGTAGCCATTCACCACCACCCGGTCACCGGGCGCCAGCCCGCTCAGGATCTCGTACTGCACCGGGTTCTGCCGGCCGATGGTGATGGGTGTCTTCACTGCCTTGTCGCCCTTGCTGTTCAGCTTGTAGATCCACTGCCCGCCGGTGTACTGGAAGAAGTCGCCCCGTGGCATCACCATCGCTGTCTCGGGTTGTCCCAATTCAATCTGCAGGCGGTAGCTCTTGCCGATGCGCAGGTTGTCGGGTTGGTCGTTCGTGAAGATCAGGTCCACCCGGAACTGGCGCTCTCTCACTTCGGGCACCACCTTCGACACCCGCAACGGGAATCGGGTGCCCTGATAGGTGACCGTTGCAGGCAGTCCCACGGTAAGCCGATCGATGTAATATTCACTCAGCTGGGTGTGTATCTTGAAGTTGTCCATCACCTTGATCTGACCGATCTGTTCCGATCTCCCCACGCGCTGACCGGGGGTGACGTTGAGAAAACTGAGCTGCCCCGCGGTGGTGGCCCTTACCATCAGGTTGTCCATCCGTGAGCGGGCATGTGCCATGCTCCTGGCGGCACGCTCCAGCTCCCTCTCCATCAGTTCGCGGCGCAGCAGGGTGGCGCTGCTGTCCTGCTTCAATCCCTCCAGCTGCAGCAGGGTGCTTTTGGTTCTGTAATCGAACTCCTCGCGCTGCACATCGAGCTGTGCCTTGCTCTTCACCCCCATCCGGAATTCCTCCTCCCCGAGCCGCAGGTCTTTCTCCAGACGGCTCAGCTCATAGCGGGCCTGCAGTGCCTGCTGCTGCAAAAGTATCGATTTCTGCTCCATCTCCACCTTTTTCTCCTGATAAAGTATGCGCTGTTGCTCCCATTCTTCCTGTTTCTCTTCAATCTCTCTTTCCAGTTCAGGGTTCTGCAGTGTCAGGATGAGTGCGTCACGCTCCAGCATGGCCCCCTCTTCGGCGACGATCTCCTTCACGATCCCTGCCTCCAGGGTGTTCAGCATGATGGTGAGAATGGGTTGCACGATTCCCTCGGCATCCACATAATCGAGGAAGTGTGTCTCCGCCACCTCGGCGATGGTGATCTTCTCTTCCTGAATCCGCTGCTTTCGTCCGCCCGACAGCGTGAAGATGAGGTAGGCGAGGAACAGTGCAAAAGCTGCAGCGGCCAGCAGCGGGAGTCTGTGTCGCCGCAGGAATGATCTCTTTTGCAGTTTGATGTCCATCGATGAGTCGCGCGATTCATGGAAGCTGCCGGTATTGTTTGCGTTGTTCATGTCATTTTCATTGTTAAAATTCCTGTTCCGCGACCGTGATGGGAGCGTTCAGCTGAAAATCGTATCCCGTGATGCTCCGCAGGGCGTAATAGAGGTTCCAGTAGTTGTGCAGCGCGCTGATGTAGGCCCGCTGTGAGCTGTCTTTCTCGGCGATGGAGGCATTGAGGTCGAGCAGCGTGGACTTGCCCAGCAGGTAGAGGCGGTAGGCCACCTCGTTTCTGCGTGCGGCACGTACCGATGTCTTTTGTGCGATGGCCACCTTGTTGGTCTGCAGGTTGAACTGCTTCACCAGCTTGATCACGTTGGCCTCGAAGTCGGTGCGGGCTTGTGCGATCTCTGTCTTTGTCTTTTCCAGGTTGCTGCGTGCCACCTCCACGCGTCCCTTGCCCACACCCCAGTCGACAAGGGGAATGCGGATGCCGAGGCTCACCAGCTGCTGATCCATTGGATTGCGGTAGGCGTTGTTCAGTGCTGTTGCCGTCTGTGTCAGTCCCACCTGCATGTAGAGGTCCGCCTTCAGTCCGCGCGATGCCTTTGCCTGTGCCACGCTGCTTTCGCTCTGCAGCTGTTGCAGGGCATACCATTCGATGTCGGGACTGTTCTGCCAGGCATAGTGAAGCGCCTCCGCCAGGGGAACCATGAAGAGGGGCAGCTCATTGCGGATCACGGCCACCATCTCCACGTTATCGCGTATGCCCAGGAAGCTGCGCAGCTCCTGGATGGCGTTATCGACCTCCATGGCGGCATTGAGGCGGTTGCTCTGTTCCGTGAGGTGGTTGATTTCCAGTTGCAACATCTCGTTTTCGGTGATGGTGCCGATGTCGTACCTTCCCTTTGCATATCGGAAGAGGGTGTCGGCTGCCGCATAGTTGTAGTCGGCCGACTGCAGCCTGCTCTGTGCCGTGGCCAGGGCGAAGAACTTGTTGGCAGTCATGGCTGCCACCAGCTCCAGCGTCTCCAGGTAGCTCTTCTTTGCCTGTGCGTAACGTGCCGGTTCAATCTTCTTGTCCCACTTCAG
Organism: Dysgonomonadaceae bacterium zrk40; assembly: GCA_016916535.1. Lineage (NCBI taxonomy): Bacteria > Pseudomonadati > Bacteroidota > Bacteroidia > Bacteroidales > Dysgonomonadaceae > Dysgonomonadaceae bacterium zrk40. The sequence goes on along the minus strand of CP070276.1, from coordinate 736,351 downwards.
CCGGTTGTAGCCGAACAGGTTCTGCGAGTAGCCGAGCACCACGGGTGTCGATTTAAAAGAGCGGCGCTTGTCGGTGAAGAGATCGAGACGTTGCAGACCTGTTTCCAGGAAGATGCTTCCACCCAGGGGGGCGATATTCTGGTTGATGGTGAGGCTCCCCTCGTTGAGCAGCTGGTTCCTGTGCAGGAAGCTGTCGCTGCCGTCGGGCAGGGTGACGGGACTGATGGAGCGGTTGAGGGAGCTGTAGCTGTTGAAGGAGAGGCTTGGCAGGTAGTCGGCTTTGAAGGTACGCCAGTTCCAGTAGGCAGCGCGGTATTGGTGCCGCGCTGCCACTGACTGGGGTGACTGGGCACGGGCAAGCGCGACTGCCTCGTCGAGTGTGAGACGAAGCGAGTCCTGCGCTATGAGTTGCCCAGTGCAGATTGAATAAAGAATGAAAAGAATAATGTATCTCATGCAATTCTTCATAATCAAATGGCGTGCCAAAAGTGTAAACGTCACAAATAGAGCATGATGTGATTGTAGTTCGGTGGTTGGATGTGTGCATTATCGCACAATATATGTTCGATTTCACACAGTCTGATCCGGATAAATGGTCTATATTTGTGGAGCAAAAAAGAATTGCGATGGACAAGGAAGGCAAGATACTGATTGTAGATGACAACGAGGACATCCTCTTCGCGCTCAATCTTCTGCTGCAGCCCCATGTGGAGAAGGTGAAGGTGACCACACGACCGGAGCGGATCGTTGATTTCATGGAATCGTATCGTCCCGATGTGATCCTGCTCGACATGAACTTCCACCATGATGCCAGCAGCGGACAAGAGGGTTTTCATTGGCTGCAGCAGATCCACAGCATCGATCCCAATGTAGTGGTGATCTTCATCACCGCCTATGGCGATACCGAGAAGGCGGTGCGAGCCATCAAGGCGGGGGCCACCGATTTCATCCCCAAGCCGTGGGAGGGCGAGAAGCTGCTGGCCACCATCTCATCAGCCCTGCAGCTGAGCAAGAGTAGAAACGAAGTGTCGCAGCTCCGGAAACAGGTGTCGGCACTCGAAAGCAACAGGCCTCCTTTTCCTGAGATCGTGGGTGAGAGTGAGGTGATGCAGGTGCTCTACGGCACCATCGACAAGTTGAAGGATACCGATGCCAACATCCTGCTGCTGGGTGAGAATGGCACGGGGAAGGACCTGATTGCCAACCTGCTTTACCACTCCTCTCCGCGTGCCGGGAAGCCCTTCGTGCACATCGACCTGGGGAGCATCCCCGAATCACTCTTCGAGAGTGAGTTGTTCGGTCATGAGAAAGGGGCTTTCACCGATGCAAAAAAAGAAAAGCAGGGGCGTTTTGAGATTGCCAGCGAAGGCACGCTGTTCCTGGATGAGATTGGGAACCTGTCGCCTTTCATGCAGGCGAAGCTGCTGACGGTGCTGGAGAAGAGAGAGGTGATTCGCCTGGGTTCCACCCGACGGGTGCCGATCAACGTGCGACTGATCTGTGCCACCAATGCCGACATCCATGAGATGACAGAGCGGGGTGAGTTCCGGCGTGACCTGTTGTACCGCATCAACACCATTGAACTGCACATTCCTCCGTTGCGGGAGAGAGGCAGCGACATCCTGCTGCTGGCCGATTTTTTCCGGGAGAAGTATTGCCGCAAGTACAAGAAGGAGATCAGGAGCATCGCCACCTCGGCACAACGCAAGCTGCAGGAGTACCCCTGGCCGGGAAACGTGCGGGAGCTGCAGCATGCCATGGAGAGGGCTGTGATCTTGTCTACCGGTTACATGCTCTATGCCGATGACATCTTGCTCACACCCGTCGCCACGGGGAGGAGGAGTGAGAACCTGAACCTGGAGGAGCTGGAACGAAAGGCTATTGATCAGGCCCTGAAGCAATCGGATGGAAATATGAACCGGGCAGCCGACCTGCTGGGGATCTCGCGCTTTGCGCTCTATCGTAAAATGGGCAAACAATCGGACAAATAAGATGAAGCTACCCTCCAGATATCTCTACATGTTCAAGATAGCGGCCATCCTGTTGTTGTCGCTGACAGCGGTATGGCTCTTCCTGCATGCACTCTACTTCTCCTCACTGCTGGTGTTGATTGGCCTGTTGATGGTATCGATCTCACTCTACTACGACAGGAAGAAATTGATCTCACGGATGGAGCGGATGATCTCCGGCATCCGGCATGCCGATTACTCGTTTCACTATCCGCAAAACAACTCGGAGCAGGAGCTCAACCGCCTGTCGAAAGAGATGGACGAGGCATTGCAGCTTTTCCGTGCACAGGCACAGCATGCCTACATGGAGGAGGCAGAGACGGAGGCCTGGCAGAAGCTTGTGAGCGTGCTCACCCATGAGATCATGAACAGCATCGCGCCCATCATCTCTCTCTCGGAGACGTTGGGGAAAGAGGAGGGGGCGACCTATCAAAGTGAGGAGGAGTGCCATAACATGTGCAGGGCCATGCAAACAATTCACCGGCGGAGTGCCGGGTTGCTCACCTTCGTGGAGAACTACCGTAAGCTGACGCGGATACCGCAGCCGGTGATGCAGCCCATTCGTGCTGCCGACCTGTTCCGGTCGCTGCAACTGCTGGTGGAGGCTGATCAAATTCACTTCACCTACAGCTGTTATCCGGAGCAACTGGTCTTTCGTGGCGACCGCAACATGGTGGACCAGATGCTGATCAACCTGCTTCGGAACGCGCATGAGGCGACAGAGCAGACCGCATCGCCGCAGATCAGGATTGATGCACGACAGGAGGGAGATAGTGTGAGGATCACTGTCTCCGACAACGGATGCGGTATCTCGGCCGAAGCGATGGGTAAAGTGTTCATCCCATTCTACAGTACCAAGTCGGGAGGATCAGGCATCGGATTAAGCCTCTGCCGTCAGATGATGTTGCTACACAAGGGATCGGTGTCGCTCTTGTCCGATGGAGAGGGCACCGCTATCACGCTGCAATTCCCGGGGTGAGCAAACAGTCTCATCGTGTGGTACATCTCCACCGCCGCCACTTTCTGGATGGGGGTGCTGGGATTCCTCAAGGCGCTTGTATGGCCTGCCTTCCTGGTCTACGAGGCGTTCAAGGTTATAGCTGGCTGACTTAATACAGCGAACATTTGATAATTATTTAGACCAACAGGAGATGCTGCCCCGTGAGGGGCGGCATTTCTGCTGTCCGAATAGTTAAATATGGAGTGAAACATTGCTCCTGTAGGGGGAAATCTGAAAAATGCTGTTATATTTGCCTGTGTCATCCGAAGTGGGATGGCACCCAGACCATTTAATAACCTTGACAGATGATTACGGAAAACACCGGGTTCCTCAAGTACTGGACGCTCTCCTTCGGGATGAGCCGTGAGGTGACCCGGCACTACAGCACCTCCTTCTACTCTGCCACGCAACTCTTCCCGCCCACCGTCAGGGAGGCGATACACGGCATCTACGGCTTCGTGCGGTTGGCCGATGAGATTGTTGACACCTTCCATGGGCACGACCAGCGGGCGCTGCTCGACCGGTTTGAGGCGGATTACGACTTCGCCCGGGAGCAGGGTGTCAGCACCAACCCGGTGATCCACGCCTTCCTGACAACGGTCAACCGCTATCGCATCGACGATGCCTACATCCGGGCGTTCCTGGCCAGCATGCGGGCCGACCTGGATAAGAAGATCTACACCACCCGGCTGGAAGCTGATCAGTATATCTACGGTTCGGCTGATGTGGTGGGGCTGATGTGCCTGCGCGTCTTCTGCGACGGTGACGACCGCCTCTTCGGGGAGCTGGTGGCTCCTGCCATGCGGCTGGGCTCCGCCTTTCAGAAGGTCAACTTCCTGCGCGACCTGCGACAGGATGTGCTGGAGCTGGGACGTGTCTACTTCCCCGGTTTCACCATGGAGCAGTTCGACGAGGCGACCAAGCGGGAGCTCGTGCGCGACATCGAGAGCGACTTTGCCGAGGCGCTCAAGGGGATCCGCCGACTGCCCGACAGCTCACGCTTGGCGGTGTACACAGCCTACCAGTACTACATGCGGTTGCTCGAAAAGATACGCGAAACCCCCGCCGCTGAGCTGGTCACCCGTCGCATCCGTGTGCCCAATGCTGAGAAGTTCAGGCTGCTCTCCGGCGCCGTGATCAAGCACAAACTGAAGATGGAAATTATATGAACGACAACGAACTGCTGGTGCAGCTGGTCGACGAACAGGACAACCCCCTGGGCACCATGAACAAGCTGGAGGCACATCGCCTGCCTGCACTGCACCGTGCCGTCTCGGTGTTGGTCTTCAACAGTGCCGGCGACTGGCTGCTGCACCGCCGTGCTGCCGGCAAGTACCACTCCGCCTGTCTCTGGACCAATGCCTGCTGCACCCATCCCTACCCGGGAGAGGCGCATGCCGTTGCTGCCCGCCGCCGCCTGCAGGAGGAGATGGGAATGGATGCCGGTGAGGAGCTGCTGCACCTCTTCGACTTTGTCTACCGGGCCAAGGTGGATGAGACGCTGACCGAGTATGAGTACGACAGGGTTTTCACCCTCACCAGCGACGCACTGCCGCAGCCGCACCCCGATGAGGTGGATGAGTGGCGCTACATCTCTCCCGATGCCCTGCAGGAGGAGATGAAAGAGCACCCCGAATGCTTCACCGAATGGTTTAAAATGATATATCAAAAAGTTCAAACTTCATAGTTCATGTTTCAAAGTTTGATGAATCCGGAATCTGGAACCCGAAACCCGAAATCCGGAACCTTGAACCCGGAACCTGAAACTAAAAAACTGATCACTGAAAAACATGCCCCGATATACCGTCAAAGAAAGAGAGATGATCCGCCGCATCGCGGTGATCTATGCCGTGGGGGTGGCCGGATTCATCATTCCCTTCACACACCGCTACTTCATGCTGCTGACGCCGCTGGTGCTGCTGCTCTCGCTGGCGCTGCTCATCTGGTACGACCGCGACCGCCGGAAAGGGGGGCAGCGCAACAGGATTGTCTTCTACCTCTTCGTCTTCACCGCCGGCTTCCTGGTGGAGATGTGGGGCGTCAACACCGGTGCGCTCTTTGGCAGCTATCTCTACGGTAGCGGCCTGGGGCCCAAGATCAATGGCACGCCGCCGCTCATCGGCCTCAACTGGGTGCTGATGATCTACCTCACTTCCGCCATCTTCACGCCGCGGCGCCGCAACATGCTCAACGGCATCGTCTGGCCTTCGCTGCTGATGGTGGGCTACGACTTGATCATGGAGCAGGTGGCCCCGAAGATGGACATGTGGTCCTGGCAGAATGAGATCATCCCCCTGCAGAACTACCTGATGTGGGGAGTGCTGGCGGTGACCTTCCACACGGTGCGCTACCGGATGAGGGTGCGCGACCGCAACACGATGGCGCTGCCGCTCTTCGTGGTGCAGACGCTCTTCTTCCTGCTGATCATGCTGAGCAAATGAATGATAACACACGCCATAAATATTGAGGATGCTACGCTCGAAACACCACTTCTTCATCTACCCCTTCTTCCAGCACTACACCCGCTGGTTGCTGAAACGCCATTTCAGAGGGGTGACGATCGAAGGGTCGTTTGCCGACAGGGGGAAGCCGGTGCTGCTGATAGGCAACCACACAGGCTGGTGGGACGGCTTCTGGGCGATGTACCTCAAGCTGGAGGTGGTGAAGCGCAGGTTTCACTTCATGATGCAGGAGGATCAGCTGCTCCGCTTCCGCTTTTTCAACTACACCGGCGCCTTCTCGGTCAACAGGAAGAGCCGCGAGGTGGTGGAGTCGCTGCAGTACGCCGCGTCGCTGCTGCAGGACCCGGAGAACATGGTGCTGATCTACCCGCAGGGCAAGTTACAGTCGCTCTATTGCCCTCAGTTCATCTTTGAGAAAGGGATAGAGCGCATCCTGCAGGGCAGGGAGGGGGAGGTGCAGCTGCTGATGTCGGTCAACATGATCGACTATCTGGCGCATCCGAAGCCCACGCTCTACATCTACCTGCGCGACTACGAAGGGTCGTTCCGACGTGAAGCGCTGGAGGAGGCCTACAACCGCTTTTATGCCGATTGTCTCACCATCCAAACTGCACGCACCGAATGATCGAATACATTGCCTGCATCATCATCGCCTTTGCGCTGCTGCAACTGCTGGTAGCGCTGGTCAACCTCCTCTTCCGGGAGGGGTTGCCGGCACGCGCTGCAAAGGGTGAGAGCGGTGCTGAAACGAGGCAGACATTGTCGCTGCTGATCCCGGTACGCGACGAGGAGGCGAACATCGGCAGGCTGCTGGGCGACCTCACCTCCATCAGCGACCGTATCAGGGAGATCATCGTATGCGACGACCAGTCCGCCGACAATACGGCTTCCATCGTGGAACGGTACGCAGCAGCCGATTCACGCATCCGGCTGATCCGGGGAGCGGCGTTGCCCGAAGGCTGGACCGGCAAGAATCACGCCTGTCACTGCCTGGCACAGGAGGCCACGGGCCACTATCTCCTCTTCCTCGATGCCGACGTGCGGGTGGGAGAGGGAGTGCTCGACCGCTCCCTGCAATATATGCAGCGGCATCGCTGCGACCTGATGAGCATCTTCCCCACGCAGGAGATGCGGACGCTGGGAGAAAAGATCAACGTGCCCAACATGCAGCTCATCCTGCTCACGCTGCTGCCGCTGCCGCTGGTGCGCCTTTCGGGGTTCCCTTCGCTCTCCGCCGCCAACGGTCAGTTTATGCTGTTCCGGCATGATACCTACAAAGAGATGCAACCCCACCGGCAGTTCCGCATGAGCCGTGTTGAGGACATCGAGATTGCCCGTCACCTGAAGCGGCAGCGCCACCGGGTGAGCTGCCTCACCGGCATCAGGGGGGTGCGCTGCCGCATGTACCGCTCTCTGCCGGAAGCGGTGGAGGGGTTCTCGAAGAACGTCACCCACTTCTTCGGCAACTCGCCGGTTGCCGCCATCCTCTACTGGCTGGTCACCACGTTCGGCTTCATCCCCTTCCTCATCGCAGGAAGATGGGACGGTCTCCTGCTCTGGCTCACAGCCACACTGCTCACCCGCATCGCGGCATCGCTGACTGCCCGCATGAGGGTGGGCGACAACCTGCAGCTGTTCCTGCCACAGCAGTTGATGCTGGGTGCTTTTATCCTGCGCTCGCTCATCAACAGCAGAAATAAATCGTTCACCTGGAAAGGACGGAAGGTATAATATGATTGCAACGAAACCACAGCTCTCAAAGGAGACGCCTGTCACCCTCTGCTGGTTCAGACGCGACCTGCGTCTGGAGGACAACCACGCGCTCTTGCAGGCCCTCCGCACAGGGCGCCCCGTGCTGCCCCTCTTCATCTTCGACCGCGAGATCCTGGATGGCCTCAGTGAGAAAGAGGATCGCAGGGTCGCCTTCATCTACTCCACTATTGAGGCGATGGACCGGCGCCTGCGAAAGGAGCATGGTTCCGGTATCCTCTGCCTGCAGGGGAGACCCGAGGAGCTGTTCGGGCAACTGCTGAACGATTATCCTATTGCGGAGGTCTGCTGCAACGAGGACTACGAGCCCTATGCCGTGGCCCGCGACCGGCGGGTGGAGGAGCTGTTGGCCGACAAGGGGATCCCTCTGCGCCGCTATAAGGATCAGGTGATCTTCCACAAGGATGAGCTGCTCACCGCCGCGGGTAAGCCCTACAGCGTATACACACCCTACTCCCGCGCCTGGCTCTCGAAGTACCGCGAGGGGGAGCAGCGGTTCTATCCTTCGGAGGAGCTGCTCGGCAACATGCTGCAAGAGATACCGCCGATGCTGACACTCGCAGCGATAGGCTTCCGTGATCCCGGCTTCCGGTTTCCACCCGCAGACCCCGACGACGGGGTGATTGCCGACTATGAACATACACGCGACCTGTCGGCACTGGAGCATGGTGTCACCCGCATGGGAGTACACCTTCGCTTTGGCACCATCAGCATCCGCAAGCTGGCACTGCGTGCCTCGCTGCTCAGCGAGACCTACCTGAAGGAGCTGATCTGGCGTGAGTTCTTCATGCAGGTGCTCTGGCACTTCCCCTACGTGGTGGAGGGCCCCTTCCGGAAGAAGTATGCGGCGATCTTGTGGGAGAACAACGAAGCGGAGTTCGTTCGCTGGTGCAATGGCACCACCGGCTACCCGATGGTCGACGCGGGCATGCGGGAGCTGAATGCCACCGGCTTCATGCACAACCGCGTGCGGATGGTTGCTGCCAGCTTCCTCACCAAGCACCTGCTCATTGACTGGCGTTGGGGGGAGGCTTACTTCGCCGCGAAGCTGCTCGACTACGATCTGGCGGCCAACAACGGCAACTGGCAGTGGGTGGCCGGCACCGGCTGCGATGCGGCGCCCTACTTTCGGATCTTCAACCCTGCGGAGCAACTGAAGCGGTTCGACCCCCGTCAGGAGTATATCCGCCGCTGGATCCCCGAGTTGGGCAGTAGCGCATATCCTGCACCGATGGTAGACCACTCCTTCGCCCGCCAACGGGCGCTGGAAAGATACAATGTTTAAACGTTAAAAGTTTATAGTTCAAAGTATATTGTTTGATGAACCTGGAACAAAAAAATGACCACAGACAACTGAAAAATGAAACAAAAATCGATTATCCTGTTGCTCTTCACGATCTGTTGCACCCTCGTGACGGCAGGTGAGAAGGAGACCATCTATCGTGCCTACCTGACCAACGACATGGCCGCCTGGAAGGAAACCATCGAGGCGATGCACGCCGAGGCGGACAAGAGCCACGAGCGAGAGCTGGAGCTGCTCAACTACGAGTATGGCTACGTGGGCTGGTGCATCGGCAACAACCGTAAGAGCGAGGCAAAGATTTACCTGGAGAGGAGCCTGGAACGGATGGACCGGCTGAAAACGGGGAGCTACCGGCTCCCACTGCTGCAGGCCTACGAGTCCGCCTACCTTGGCTTCCAGATCGGCCTGGCCAAACTGAAGGCTCCCAGGCTGGGACCCAAAAGCCTCGATGCCGCCAAGGCATCTGTTGCCAACGACGACAAGAACGCGCTGGGCTACATCCAGCTGGGCAACATCGATTACTTCATGCCGCCCCTCTTCGGCGGATCGAAGGAGCGGGCCATTGAGCACTACCGGCACGCCGAGCGGCTGATGGCGCCCGCCGGCAAGGGCGACTGGAACTACCTGGCCCTGCTGGTGCAGCTTGCTGCCGCCTACGAGGAGACGGGCAACATCGCCATGGCCGACAGTTTCTACCGCAAATCACTCTCCATCGCCCCCGGCTTCAGCTGGGTGAAGGATGAGCTTTACCCCGCATTCACTAAAAAACATCAACCATAATGAAGAAGAAAGTAATCATCACCGGCACCGGACTGGGAGGCCTCTCCAGCGGACTGCTATTGCAAAGCAGGGGATATGAGGTGCAGTTCCTCGAGAAGAACAGCCGCCCCGGCGGAAGGCTCAACCGCCTCGAGAAGGAGGGGTTCACCTTCGATACCGGCCCCAGCTTCTTCAGCATGTCTTATGTCTTCACCGACTTCATGAAGCTGTGCGGCGTGGAGATACCCTTCCGCTTCGTGGAGCTGGACCCGCTCTACTCGGTGCATTTCGCCGGGGGCCGCAGCTTCCGCCTGCACAAGGATATCAGGCAGCTGGCGGAGCAGTTTCGCGACATAGAGCCCGACTTCGAGGCGAAGATGGAGCGCTACCTCCAGAAGTCGGGCGCCCTCTTTCACGACACCTTCGACATCGTGATCCGCAACAACTTTGACAGCTACCTCGAGTACTTCGCCGCCCTGATGAAGGTCAACCCGGTGCACATCCCCGTGCTGATGAAGATGTTCTGGCAGCATGTGAGGGGTTACTTCGACTCGCACGAGGCTCGGCAGATCGTCTCGCTGGTGGCCTTCTTCCTGGGCCGCACCCCCTTCGACACGATGGCCATCTACAGCCTGCTCTCCTACACCGAGTTCCGGCACGACGGCTACCACAACGTGGAGGGGGGCATGTACCAGATCGTGGAGGGAATGGTGAACGCGCTGCAACAGCGGGGTGCCACCTTCCGCTACAACACCGAGGTGACAGCGGTGGAAGGGGAGGGCAACCGTGTCACGCGCCTCACCGACAGCGAGGGCAACCACTACGAGGCCGACACCTTCCTGATCAACGCCGATGCGGCCCTCTTCCGTGGGCGCGTGCTGCAGCGGAAGAAGTACTCCGAGGCGAAGCTCCGCAAGATGGAGTGGACCATGGGCTACCTCACCATCTACGTGGGCATCGACCGTAAGCTGCCCGACCTGGACCTGCACAACTACTTCCTGGGCAGCAACTTTGAAGACTATGCCCACAACGTGCTGAAGAACCCCGACTCACTGCAGAAGCCCTACTACTACGTGAACGCCGTCTCGAAGCACAATCCCCAGTGTGCACCGGAGGGTTGCGAGAGCCTCTTCATCGTATGCCCGGTACCCAGTCTGCAGTACAAGCCCGACTGGAGCGATCGTGATGAGATCGTTGACAGCATCCTCACCGACTTCTCCAAACGCATCGGCATTGACATCATGCCCCACATCGTCACCCGCACCATCTACACCCCGCAGGAGTGGGAGAAGCAGTTCAACCTCTACATGGGGAGCGGCCTGGGACTCTCACACCGGTTGAGCCAGATTGGTGCCCTCCGCCCGAAGAACTATGACGAGGAGTATGTCAACCTCTTCTACGTGGGTGCCTCCACCACTCCCGGGGCAGGCCTCCCCATGGCGGTGATCAGCGCCGAGATGGTTTGTAGACGGATCTTGGGCGAGTGATGAAACAGCGAGGTGTTCCTGTACCAATTGAACGGTACAGGGACCCCCGTGAGCAATCTCAACAAGTTGTGGATATAATTTCTCTTTTCTTTTGACATGTAACAAATTGCCGTTATATTTGCCCTTATGAACCGGAAGATCATCCATGTGGATATGGATGCGTTTTACGCCTCCATCGAGCAACGCGACAACCCAGATTATCGCGGGAAGCCCGTCGCCGTGGGCTATGGAGGCAAACGGGGCGTGGTGGCTGCCGCCAGCTACGAGGCACGGAAGTATGGCATCCACTCCGCCATGCCCTCCGTTACGGCGCTGCGCAAGTGTCCCCACCTGATCTTCGTGATGCCCCGCTTTGAGCATTACCGCACCATCTCCGGCCAGATCATGCAGATCTTCCTCGAGTATACCGACAAGGTGGAGCCGCTCTCGCTCGACGAGGCGTTCCTCGATGTCACCGTCAACCACAAGGGCAATCGTTCCGCCACGCTCATCGCCCGCGAGATCAAGCAGAAGATCCAGAGCCGCACCCGTCTCACCGCCTCCGCCGGCGTCTCCTTCAACAAGTTCCTCGCCAAGATCGCCTCCGACTACAGGAAGCCGGACGGCCTCTTCGTGATAGAGCCGGAGCAGGCTGAGGCTTTCGTGGAGCAGCTGCCGGTGAGCAAGTTCTTCGGGGTGGGGAGAGTGACCGCCGCACGGATGAGCGAGCTGGGCATCCAAACGGGTAAGGATCTGAAGCAGTGGGAGGAGATTGACCTGGTGCGTGAGTTCGGTAAGGTGGGCAGCGCCTACTACCGCTTCGCACGGGGCATAGACGAGCGGGAGGTGGAGTCGGAACGGGTGCGCAAGTCGCTCGGTGCCGAGGAAACCTATGCCGACGACCTGGAGGAGATGGTTGATATCCTGGCGGCGCTCGACCAGCTGGCACTGGAGGTGCACCGCCGTGCCGATAAGAAGAAGTTCATGGCGCGCACACTGACCCTCAAGATCAAGTACGCCGATTTCACGGTGATCACCCGCAGCCGCACCGTGGGGCATTACATCCGGACCTACAGTGAGCTGTTCGACCTGGGCAAGGAGCTGCTGCTGCAGGCCGACGACCTGCTGGACCGCAAGATACGTCTGATGGGGCTCACCCTGAAGAATGCCGATGCCGGTCAGGAGCTGATGCCACCCGAGGGGATCCAGCTATCCCTCAATTTCGGTGAGGAATAGGGTTGCGATAGATGTTACAAAAAATATCAGAGGATAAAATTCTCCGGCTTCTTGGCCTGCACATCCTTGTAGTAGGACTTGATGGTCACGATGTCCTTCCGGTAGTCGTTGGTGGGGTAGAAGAGATCCAGCACGCGGGCTTCTTTTTTACCATAGTCGAGACCGATGAGCAGGATCGGCACCCTTGCCTTCAGGGCGATGAAGTAGAACCCCTTTTTCCACTCCTTCACCGGCTTGCGTGTACCCTCGGGGGTGATTCCCAGGTGCATCCATTCGCGTGTGCGGAACTCGTTCGCCAGGATTTCGGTCAGCGATCCGCTCTTTCCCCGCTTCACCGGTATGCCGCCGATGCGGCTGAAGAAAATGTTGAAGGGGAAAAAGAACCACTCTGCCTTGATCAGGAAGTTGGCCTGCCGCCCCAGTGAATTGTAGGCCAGCTTGCCCACCACGAAGTCCCAGTTGCTGGTGTGGGGCGCCACCGCCAGCACGCACTTCGGCACCTCGGGGAAAGTGTTCACCACCTTCCATCCCATGATCTTGTTGAGTATGAATTTGCTTAGATTGGCCATATATTCGTTATTACGTTATTACGTTGTTAAGTTATTACGTTAGGAAGTTCGTTATTTAGTAATTAGGTAAGTGTTGTTCAATATTATGTGATTGTCCAATAATAAAACGTTACTTAATAATTGTTGTTCATTATTTACCATACTTTGAACCCTTGATATCTGTCTTTCTCATTGTATGAACGTTTCCAACTCCGTCGTCGCCCGCTCCCAGTTGTTCATCGCCTGATCGAGGCGGGCCTTCACCTCCAGGTATTTCTGCAGCAGCTCCATGTCGGAGGCACCTTCGGGTGTGGCCAGCTGCTCCTCCATCTTCTTCAGCTTTTCCTCGAGCGAGGCTACCTTCTGCTCCGCTTCTGCTACCTGTTTCTCCAGGCGGCGCTGCTGACGGTTCTGCTCCTTCTGCTCCTGGTAGGAGAGCTTGTTCTCCGACGGCTCTTCCCGTTTCTCCTCCCGTTTTGCCGTAGGTGATGCGGAGAGCTCCAGCTGCTGCAGGGTCTCCATCTTCTTCTTCGAGAGGAAGTCGTAGATGCCGCCGATGTGCTCCCGCACCTTGCCGCCACCGAACTCATAGACCTTGTCCACCAGCCCGTCGAGAAAGTCACGGTCGTGCGACACAATGATGGCGGTGCCGTCGAACTCGCGGATCGCTTTTTTCAGTACATCTTTCGATGCCAGGTCCAGGTGGTTGGTAGGCTCATCGAGGATGAGCAGGTTCACAGGCTCCAGCAGGAGGCGTATCATCGCCAGGCGGCTCCGCTCGCCGCCCGAGAGCACCTTCACCTTCTTGTCGGATGCCTCACCGCCGAACATGAAGGCACCCAGGATATCGCGTATCTTCGTCCGTATGTCGCCCACTGCCACGTAATCGATGGTTTCGAACACCGTCATCTCTTCGTCCAGCAGCTGCGCCTGGTTCTGTGCGAAGTAACCTATCTTCACGTTGTGTCCCAGCTCCAGCTTGCCCCCATGGTCGATCTCCTGCATGATGCACTTCACCAGCGTCGACTTCCCCTCGCCGTTCTTGCCCACGAAGGCGATCTTCTCGCCCCGTTCAATGGTGAGCGTGACGTTGCTGAAGACCAGGTGGTCGCCGTAGCGTTTCTCCATCTCTTCCATGATCACCGGGTAGCTGCCCGAGCGGGGTGCCGGTGGGAACCTCAGGTTGAGGCGTGAGTTGTCCACCTCATCCACCTCGATGCGGTCAATCTTTTCCAGCTGTTTGATGCGCGACTGCACCTGGTTCGATTTGGTGGCCTTGTAGCGGAAGCGCTCAATGAAGTCCTCCGTATCTTTGATCTGCTTCTGCTGGTTCTCGTAGGCCCGTTGTTGTTGCTCGCGGCGCTCCTTGCGCAGCTCCACATACTTGCTGTAGCTCACCTTGTAGTCGTGGATGTCACCCAGCATGATCTCCACGGTGCGGGTGGTCACCGCGTCGAGGAAAGCCCTGTCGTGCGACACCAGCATCACCGCGTTGGCGTGTGTGGAGAGGAAGTTCTCCAGCCACTGGATCGATTCAATGTCGAGGTGGTTTGTAGGCTCGTCGAGCAGGAGCACGTCGGGTGCCTGCAGGAGTATCTTGGCCAGCTCGATGCGCATGCGCCAGCCACCGCTGAACTCACGGGTGGAACGTTCCAGGTCGGCACGTGCGAAGCCCAGCCCGGTGAGCGTCTTTTCCACTTCCGCCTCAAAGTTGTGGATGCCCGACATCTGGAGAAGCTCCTGCAGGTCAGTCGCCCGTTCAATCACCTGACTGTAGGCGTCCGACTCATAGTCGGTCCGCTCTGCCATCTCCCGGTGCAGTCGCTCCAGCTCCTTCTCCATCTTCTGCAGGTGCTCGAAGGCGAGCGATGCCTCCTCGCGCACGGTGCGCCCGTCGCTCAGCTTCATCTGCTGGGGCAGGTAACCTATGGAGACCTCCTTGGGGAGGGAGATGTTGCCGGAGGAAGGCTGCTGCAGTCCCGCCATGATCTTGAGGAGGGTCGACTTGCCGGCGCCGTTCTTGCCGGTGAGGGCCACCCGCTCGTTTCTGTTCAGTACGAAAGATATGTTGTCGAGCAGTGTGAATCCGCCGAATGCCACGGTGAGGTTGTCTATTGAGACCATTTCTCTGTAATTTTGTGCAAAGGAAACGTTTTTTGGGGGAGTTTGAAAACGTTTTTAGGTTTTTAGGTTATTAAGTTGTTACGTTGTTACGTTATTATGTTTGATGAACCTAAAACCATTTATGAATAAAAGCGTGAAACATGCAAATGTGAATTTTTTTACCTATCTTTGTTCCCCGTAACATATCGCGTGCAGGTCCTACTCATTCAGTGCTTCCCCACCATTTGTTAATAAACGTCCTACTCCCGGCTCTGCGGACAGAGGAGAGCGTGAACCGGGTCCTGCCGTTGTACGGTAGGGACGGTCAGAGAGAGAAACATCAGCCGCCCTGTAGAAATGGGCATGGGAATCAGGATCCCCACCTACATGCGGTCACAATAACAACAGTGCTGCCTCATCAATAAAAAATGGCAGTCATAGACAAAACGAATGACATTTAACGATTTAGAGATCATGGAGCCGATCTTAAGGGCTCTTAGTGAGAAAGGATACACCACCCCCACACCGATACAGGAGCAGGCCATCATGCCGGCGCTGCACAACAAAGACATCCTGGGACTGGCACAGACAGGTACCGGCAAGACAGCCGCCTTCACCATTCCCATCATTCAGCAACTCTGCTCAGACAAACCGCAGGGAAGGAAGAGAGAGATCAGGGCGCTGATCCTGACCCCCACGCGTGAGCTGGCCATCCAGATCGACGACAGCATCCGCGAGTACAACAAGTACACCCGCCTGCGCCACACCGTCATCTTTGGCGGGGTGAAGCAGAATGCACAGGTGAACACCCTGAAAGGGGGCATCGACATCCTCGTCGCCACGCCGGGCCGCTTGCTCGACCTGATCGGCCAGGGCATCATCACCCTGCAGCACATCCGCCACTTCGTCCTCGACGAGGCAGACCGGATGCTCGACATGGGATTCATCCATGACATCAAGCGGTTGCTTCCGTTGCTGCCCAAGCACAAGCAGACGCTTTTCTTCTCGGCTACGATGCCCGATTCCATCGCCACGCTCTCACGCACCATCCTGCACAAGCCGGTACGCGTGGAGGTGACGCCGGTATCCTCGGTGGTGGAAACCATCGACCAGCGCATCTACCTGGTGGAGAAGCCCGATAAGAAGGATCTGCTGATCGACCTGTTGAAGCAGGAACCCAATCATTCGGTGCTGGTCTTCTCGCGCACCAAGCATGGTGCCGACAAAATTGCACGCATCCTGACCAAGGCGGGCATAGGGAGCGCGGCCATCCATGGCAACAAGTCGCAGAACGCACGCCAGCGCGCGCTGAGCGAGTTCAAGGCACGCACCACGAAGGTGCTGATCGCCACCGATATCGCCGCCCGCGGCATCGACATTGATCAGCTCGACCTGGTGATCAACTATGACCTGCCCGACGTGGCGGAGACCTACGTGCACCGCATCGGACGTACCGGTCGTGCCGGCAACAGCGGACGGGCCCTCACCTTCTGTACGTCGGAGGAGAAACCGATGCTGCGCGACATCCAGAAGCTTACGGGGCGGAAGCTGCCGATTGCGAATTAGGAATCAGTTGTCAGTGATCAGTTATCAGCTTTTTTGTACATCAAAAAATGAACAAAAAACGAACTAATAACGTAATAACATAATAACATAAAACTTTTTAAACGAATCAATGGCAAGATCAAATTCATTCAACAAAAGAGAGATCGAGAAGCAGAAACAGCAGAAGAAGAAAGAGAAACTGAAGAAGAAAGAGGAACGCAAACAGCAGGGCACCAACTCCTTCGAGGATATGATTGCCTATGTTGACGCCAACGGTGTGATCATCGATACACCGCCTGAACCCATTCAGGAAGAGGAGAAGATTGAACTGGAAGATATCGAGATCTCTGTACCCCGCAAGGAGGTCAGCGAGGAGGCGGGCGACCCGGAAGGACGTGTCGACTTCTACGATGAAACACGTGGCTTCGGATTCATCCGTGAGGGCAACAGCGTCATCAAGTACTTCTTCCACAAGAGCAATGCCGAGCATGGTATTGCGGAGGGCGATCTGGTCACCTACCGACTGGAGCGCGGTCCCAAGGGAATGAATGCCGTGGATGTGAAGATCATCCAATAAGATCTAGAATGAGGGTGTGTCAAAACGCAGTAATTGATGCATCCTCATTTTTATTTTGTTGCCGTTAAAATCACATACCATAAAGTGCAGAATATAAGAGTGATACATTCATTTTTAGCGTTAAGTTTTTAGTAAAGTGTGTCATTGCTTTAAAAAAACTGTTATTTTTGTAAAATAAGATCAGTTGCAATAATTAATCTGTCAAATATGATTTCAGATTGATGATAGTATTCAAACTAATGAATCGCATGCAATCTCAGAAGTTGCATATTATTCAAAGAGTGATTTTTCACTTTACTTTTTCAAAGTTGTCCCCTGCCAGGAGAACAAACCTCATTATAGCATGAAAAAGATTGTTGTAACCGTATACGCTGTGTTGGTTCTCCTTTCTGCATATTCGCAGGACAATAAAGGTGCTGAGAGGGAAGTTCAGAAGGAAGAAAAAATCATTCAGCTCGATGAATTGATTGTATATCCAAAGGGTGATATTGAGCTGTTGAAATCAACGGATCGTAAGAATATCAGAGTCGCCATTAAAGGGAAATCAAAAATTGTTTCACAAATAAACCTTGTCACACACAAAGATATCCTCATCAGAGGGATTGAGTTTTACTTTAACTATCGATGGGGTGATTCTGAGAAGGATGGTTTTATTGTAAAGCCGATCATCTTGGATTCAGAAGATCACCAGCCTTCGGCGATACTTTTTGAAGGGCCCGGCTATTTTATTACGAAGAAAATTGATCAAAAGATGTATCTTGATCTTACAGAGTATGAAATAGAAATAGAGAATAATTCCCCTTTCTACATTGGGTTGGAATTTGTGGAGGCCATCGGGAATTCAGTATTTGAAGATTTTAATATCACCATGTCAATAGTTCCCAAACAGACTGACATCTCTTATGTGAAAGGGAATTGTCCCACTTGCAATTTTGCCTCTTTCAACCTTGATCCCAGTACAGGATTGAGCTTGAAGCATCGGATGTTTTACTCCTACAAGCAGTGAATTCCCTTCATTGTTTTAATCTGCCTCTCACAATTGCCGCCACCTCGTCCGGGGCAACACTTGTCTGATCGCCCGACTGCATGTTCTTGAGCGTGATCCTGCCCTCTTTCATCTCGTTCTCACCCACCATAGCCACGTAAGGGATCCGGTTGCTGTCGGCGTAGGAGAGCTGCTTCTTCATCTTTGCAGCTTCGGGATAGAGCTCGCAGCAGATGCCCTCGCGACGTATCTTCGCCACCAGGGGGAGAAGCCAGTCCGCCTCCCGTTCGCCGAAGTTCACAAAGAGCAGTTCGGTGGAGTGGGAGAAGCTCTCCGGGAAGAGCTCCAGCTGCGTCAGCACATCGTAGATGCGATCCGCACCAAAGGAGATGCCTACACCCGAGACGCCCGGCAGTCCGAAGATGCCGGTCAGGTTGTCGTAGCGGCCGCCGCCGGTGATGCTGCCAATCTGCGCGTCGAGCGCCTTCACCTCGATGATCGCACCGGTGTAGTAATTGAGGCCGCGCGCCAGCGTCAGGTCCAGCTCCACCTCGTTGCGAAGCTGCAACGCTTCCGTCTTGGCGATGATGAACGCCATCTCCTCCACGCCATTGGTGCCGGTCTCGGAGGGTGCCAGCAGCTCCCGCAGCTTCGTCAGCTTCTCAGCGGTGCTCCCGCTCAGCAGGATGATCGGCTGCAGCCTGTCGATCGCCTCCTGTGCGATTCCTTTGGATGCCAGTTCCTCGTTCACCTTCTCCAGTCCTATCTTGTCCAGCTTGTCGATCGCCACGGTGATGTCGGTGATCTTGTCCGCTTCGCCTATGATCTCGGCGATGCCGGAGAGGATCTTGCGGTTGTTCAGCTTCACTGCCACGCGGATGCCCAGGCGACTGAACACCTCGTCGATGATCTGCACCAGCTCCACCTCGTTGAGGAGCGAGTCCGATCCCACGATGTCGGCGTCGCACTGGAAGAACTCGCGGTAGCGACCCTTTTGCGGGCGGTCGGCCCGCCACACCGGCTGTATCTGGTAGCGCCGGAAGGGGAAGGTGATCTCGTTGCGGTGCATCACCACGTAGCGTGCGAAAGGTACGGTAAGGTCGTAACGCAATCCCTTCTCCGAGATGCGGGTGGCTGTTTTTGCAGCGTTGCCCTCCTTCAGGTCCGCCTCGCTCATCGACGAGAGGAAATCGCCCGAGTTGAGGATCTTGAAGAGCAGCTTGTCCCCCTCCTCGCCATACTTGCCCATCAGCGTGGAGAGGTTCTCCATTGCCGGTGTCTCAATCTGGCGAAAGCCGTAGAGGCGGTATACCTCACGGATGGTGTCGAAGATATAGTTGCGCTTCGCCGTCTCTTCGGGCGAAAAATCACGGGTCCCTTTGGGTATGGTTGGTTTCTGCATCGTCTGATTTCTTTTATCGGGATGCAAAGATAATGAAAAAATAGCTGTCAGCTGTTAGCGATTAGCTATAAAAGGTTGCTCGCCAGTTCTGAGAGCTCGCTGCGTTCGCCCTTCACCAGGTTCACGTGACCGAAGAGCGTCTGCCCCTTAATCTTGTCGATCATGTAAGCCAGGCCGTTCGACTGTGTGTCGAGGTAAGGCGAGTCGATCTGCTGCAGGTCGCCCGTGAACACCATCTTGGTGTTCTCTCCCGCGCGGGTGATGATTGTTTTCACTTCGTGGGGCGTCAGGTTCTGTGCCTCGTCGATGATGCAGTAGGTCTCGGTGAGGCTTCGTCCGCGGATGAAGGCGAGCGCTTCAATCTCCAGCTGTCCCGATTTCTGCAGCTCCTCGATCACCTTCAGGTCGGGGCTGTTCTGTCCCAGCTGTGTCTTGATCACGTTGAGGTTGTCAAACAGCGGCTGCATGTAGGGAGCCACCTTCTGCTTCTCGTCGCCCGGCAGGTAGCCCAGGTCCTTGTTCGAGAGGGAGACGATGGGTCGTGCCAGCAGGATCTGCCCGTATATCTTATGCTGCTTCAGTGCCGATGCCAGTGCCAGCAGCGTCTTACCGGTACCCGCCTTGCCGGTGAGGCCCACCAGCTTCACATCCGGATCGTTGAGCACCTCGAAGGCGAAGGCTTGTTCCGCGTTGCGGGGCTGGATGCCGAAGTTGTTCTCCTTGTCCACCTTGACGACCTTCTGTGTGAAAGGGTTGTAACGTGCCAGCACGCTGTTGCGTTCGCTCTTGAGGATGAAGCACTGATTCGGATCCGGCTGTTTCTCGAAGCTGAAAGCCTCCAGCTCCACCCCCCCGTTCTGCGCGTAGATGAGGTCGATCAGGTCCGGGTTGACTCCTTCAATCACCACCTCACCCTGGTCGAAGATGTCGATGTTGGTCACCTTGTCGGTGATGTAATCCTCCGCCAGCATGCCCAGTGAGCGGGCCTTCATCCGCAGGTTGATATCTTTCGATACCAGAGCGGTTTTCATCTGCGGGTGTTTCGTTGCGATGTCATCCACCACCGAGAGGATACGGTTGTCGGGTATCTTTTCCGGGAAGGCGTCATTGATCTTCTTGTTGGTGTGCGGTGCGTTCACGATGTAGAGCTTCCCCTTGCCCACACCCAGGTCGGCACCTTTTACGAAGAAATCATCGTCGGTGATCAGGTCCAGCTCCCGCACGAAAGCACGGGCGTTGAAGTTGATCTGGTCGCTTCCTTTCTTGAACTTGTCCAATTCTTCCAACACGATGAAGGGGATGTAGATATCATTTTCTTCGAAGTTGTCCAGGCATTTGTAGTCGTGCAGGATCACGTTGGTGTCGAGGATGAAGTTCTTCTTCGTCCCTGCCTTCACGCTCTTGCGCGTGCGCGTGGTTCCTTTACTCTCTGCCTTGGCAGCTGTGCTCTTCGTTGTCTTCTCTTCACTTTTCTTTGTTGTAGCCATCTGTTATTTCGATTAAGGGTTGTTTATATAAAGCTGTTAGCTGTTAGCTGTTAGCTTTCTGTTTTATCATTTGTGAAATTATTTGTTGACTCTTTATGAAAGAGGATGAACTCCAGCCAGTAGCGGAACATCGGGTCCAGGAAGGTGAGCTCCCCACCGCTGTCGTCCAGCACCTCCGACTCAATCAGGCCTCTTTTCATCCTCACCACGTTGGCCGATGTGCCCAGTCGGTAATGCAGCAGCGTCTGCTGTGCCGAGAGCTGCTTCTCCCCCGCGATGATCGCCCTGAGGAGGCCCATCTGGGTGGCGGAGAATCGTTCTGTGATGTTGGCGAAGAGCAGTCCCAGCTGACCCACGATGTCCTCGCAGGCAGAGAGGATGATCTCCCTGTTGCACTTCCTGCCGGTACGGAACCAGCTTTGCTGTGCCAGCTGCTGCACGTAGTAGGGGTGGTTCTCCGCCAGTTGGGCGATGAGGCGTGCGTCGTCTGCCGAGATCTCCTTGCCCGTATCGCTGAAGCGGCGGCGGATGAAGGGTATCCACTCCTCCGTCCCGATCTTCTTCAGGTAGAGCAGCTCGCCGAACTTGTAGAAGGGCATCGAGCTGTCGGTGAACACCTCCAGCAGCATGTGGCGCTTGCTGCCGTAGAGGCAGTAGGATACATGCCGGTGGTTCTGCCAGCGTGCCCGCAGCTTCTTCTGGAATGCCAGCGGGTTGGAAAAGGAGGCGAGCGACTGAAACTCGTCGATGCATACGATTATTTGAATCTTCTTTTGTTCTGCCACCCGCTCCGCCAGGTCGAGGATCTCCTCCGGGTTGCGTTCAATCTCTTCCCATCCCACGCCAAACGAGACGCCGGTCTGCATGTCGGGTGAGAAGGTGATGGTGGGCACCAGCGCTCCCAGGAACTGCTTGGCATCCTTCACGAACTCCTCCCACCGGGAGGAGGTGGCTTGCAGCACCCCGTTGGCCAGGGCCACGTAAAACTGATGTTCGTTGCGGAGATCGAAAATATCGATGTGGCATATGCGGAGATCCTTCTGTTCGCGCGTCAGCTCCTCACTCACCCTGCGCAGCAGGGATGTTTTGCCCCAGCGGCGCGGGGAGATCAGGATGGTGTTCACCCCCGCCAGGAAGTTGCGTTTCAGCAGTGCTATCTCCTCGCTACGGTTGGTGAAGTCATCCGAAGCGGTCACGCGTCCGTATGTGAATGGTACCGATCTCATTGTCTTGCAACAAATATAGCTTTTTCTTTCGGACTAACAAAATTGTAACTTACAAAAAGTGAACATCGAACCGGGAACCTCAAACTTGTTGTCTTACGCAGATGACTTCACCCGAAACAGGAATGTTAAATCAATCCGAAAAAAATGTATCTTTGTTCCCATTATGATTTCCACAAATGTAAAGTTTTTTTTATGAAGAAAACACTATTAATCCTATTTTCTGTGATGATGATGACAACAGCCTCGGCGGAGAAGAACCCCTTCTTCAAGCCGTTCGAAACGCCGCACGCCACGGCACCCTTCAACGAGATCAAAATCGAACATTACGAACCGGCCTTCGAGAAAGCGATTGCCGAACACCAGGCGGAGATCGACAGGATTGCATCCAACCCTGATGCAGGCACCTTCGCCAACACCATCGAGGCCATCGAGCACTCGGGTGCGATGATGAACCGCGTCAGCAGCGTCTTCTTCAACCTGCTGGGCTCTGAGAGCAACGATGAGATGATGGAGATCTCCCAGCGACTCAGTCCGAAGCTGTCGGAACACTCCAACAACATCAACCTCAACGAGGCGCTCTTCAAGAGGGTGAAAGCGGTCCATGACAACCGACATGCCGCAGGACTCACCCCTGAGCAGATCCGCCTCACGGAGAAGTACTACGAAGGATTCGAGAACAGTGGTGCCACGCTCACGGCCGAGGGCAAGGAGCAGTACCGCGCCCTCTCCATGGAGCTGAGCAAGGCGACACTCGACTTTGGGCAGAACAACCTGCGCGAGACCAACGCTTACGAGATGCTGCTCACCGATGAGGCCGACCTGGCGGGACTGCCCGCGAGCCTGATCGATGCCGCCGCTGCCAAGGCGAAGGCCAAGAACAAGGAGGGATGGCTGATCGACCTCTCCGCACCGAGCTACATCGGCTTCATGAAATACTCCTCCCGGCGCGACCTGCGGCACAAGCTCTACATGGCCAACGCCACCAAGGGGGTGAAGGGCGGTGAGTATGACAACCGGGAGAATGTGCGCAAGATTGCCACGCTGCGCCTGCAGATCGCCAACCTGCTCGGCTACAAGAGCTACTCCGACTACGTGCTGAAGAACCGCATGGCGAAGAATGCCGCCGGCGTCTTCGGCCTGCTCGACAACCTGGCCGATGCCTTCGGCGATGTGGCCCGCGATGAGGTGGCTGCGGTGGCTGCTTACGCCTCGGAGGTGGAGGGGAAGCCCATGGAGATGCAACCCTGGGACTGGAGCTTCTATGCCGACAAGCTTAAAGACAACCGCTACGGGGTGAACGACGAGATGACACGTCCCTACTTCGAGCTGGAGAACGTGAAGAAAGGGGTCTTCGGACTGGCTACCGAGCTCTACGGGCTGCAGTTTGTGCCCAACCCGGCCATCCAGGTCTACCACCCCGAGGTGGAGGCGTTCGACGTGCTGGATGAGAATGGCGACTTCCTCTCGGTGCTCTACACCGACTTCCACCCGCGCGACGGCAAGCGTTCCGGTGCCTGGATGTCCTCCTTCAAGAGCCAGTACATGAAAGATGGTGTAGACAGCCGTCCCCACGTCACCATCGTGATGAACTTCACCCGTCCCACCGACAGCAAGCCGGCGCTGCTCACCTTCGACGAGGTGGAGACCTTCCTCCACGAGTTTGGCCACGCCCTCCACGGCATGCTGGCCCGCAGCACCTACGAGAGCCTCTCAGGCACCGGTGTCTACCGCGACTTCGTGGAGCTGCCCTCACAGATCATGGAGAACTGGCTCATCGAGAAGGAGTACCTCGACCGCTTCGCATTCCATTACGAGACCGGTGAGAAGATGCCCGACGCGCTGCTGCAGAAGATCATTGATGCCTCGAACTACAACACCGGCTACCTCACCCTGCGCCAGCTCTCCTTCGGATACCTCGACATGGCCTGGCACTCGCTCACAGAGCCTTTTGAGGGCGATGTCCCCGCATTCGAGCAGGAGGCGATGGCACGCGTGCAGCTGCTGCCGGTGGTGCCGGAAGCCTGCATGTCGACCTCCTTTGGCCACATCTTCTCCGGAGGATACGCCGCCGGCTACTACAGCTACAAGTGGGCCGAGGTGATGGATGCCGATGCCTTCTCGCTCTTCAAGCAGAACGGCATCTTCGACAAGGCGACAGCCGACTCGTTCCGCCGCAACATCCTGGAGCGGGGCAACACCGAAGAGCCGATGGAACTCTACAAACGGTTCCGCGGTCAGGAGCCCACGGTAGAGGCACTGCTCAAACGAAGCGGCGTGAATTGATTCATATTTTTGCTCAAACAGGGTGAAAATTAGGGGAATTGGAGACAATTCCCCTTTTTTTTCTCTTTTTTTTGCGATTTTCCCCTAAAATATTTTGTCACAAATAATTTATACCTATCTTTGTCGGGCAAAAGGTTTTTTTTGCGAGCCGTTAAATATTTACTTCACACCACTGTCAAGTCATTTCTAACTTCTCTCATTCAAAGACTTCTGCGCAAAATTTATTTTTATTTTTATTTTAATTATTTTACATGAACATTTTTGTAGCTGGCTTAAGTTATCAGATTACTGACGCCGATTTAAAAGAACTGTTTGAGGAGTATGGTGAAGTATCCTCAGCTAAGATCATTACCGATCGTGAAACCCGTCGCTCAAAAGGTTACGGTTTCGTAGAAATGTCCAACGACGAAGAAGGACAGCATGCCATTGAAGAACTGAACGATGCAGAATACGACGGACGTACGCTTTCTGTATCAGTAGCCCGTCCCCGTACTGAAGGTGGTGACCGTCCCCGCAACAACAACCGCGGTGGTTACGGAAATCGCGAAAGAAGCAACAGGTACTAAGTAGCACCCATAGGTTTAGAAAAGAACTGCATCCGATGTGATGCAGTTCTTTTTTTTTGCCCCTCTCGTAAAGTGGCTTCACCGCTTTTTTGTACCTTTACACCTTTCAAGGACGATATAACTGAAACCCCGGTCGTTGCATCTGGCCGTGAAGAGAATTGTATTTAGACAGATATTGAAGCATGTGCACCATCCTTTCCATTGAAACGGCCACACCCGCCTGCTCCTGCGCCCTGTCGCGCGACGGGGAGCTGCTGCTCTCCCGCGAGGATTTCCGGGGACAGTCGCACGCCACCCTGCTGGGAGTGTTTGTCGATGAGATCATGAAATATGTCCGCAAAGAGGCGATCACCCTCGATGCCATCGCCGTGAGCAGCGGCCCGGGCTCCTACACCGGTCTGCGCATCGGTGTCTCCGAGGCAAAGGGATTCAGCTACGGACTGGGCATCCCCCTCATCGCCATCCCCACACCGCTGGTGATGGCCTCGATGGTAGCCGCCAGGGCAGGGGAGGAGGATCTGCTCTGTCCCATGATTGATGCCCGCCGCATGGAGGTGTACGCCACCTTCTACAA
The DNA here is from genome assembly GCA_016916535.1 of Dysgonomonadaceae bacterium zrk40. Taxonomy (NCBI): domain Bacteria; kingdom Pseudomonadati; phylum Bacteroidota; class Bacteroidia; order Bacteroidales; family Dysgonomonadaceae; species Dysgonomonadaceae bacterium zrk40. Next base: position 711,050 of record CP070276.1, on the reverse strand, counting down.
TCGCACGCTGGAAACGATCCGCCCCACGGCTGCCGACATCGTTGACGGGGAGAGCTATCTCGATTTACTGTCAAAACACAAGGTGCACTTTTTCGGCAACGGAGCCGACAAGTGCCGGCCGGTGATCACCCATCCCAACGCCCTGTTCGTGGACGATATCCATCCCCTGGCAACCGGCATGGTGCCGCTGGCTGAGCAGGCATTCAATGAGAAGCAGTTTGTTGACAGCGCCTATTTCGAACCCCATTACCTGAAAGAGTTCGTGGCCACGGTGGCTAAAAACAAAATCATACCCACCGCAAGGTAGGCTTCGAGGGATAAGAATCGTTGTTCAGGGTGCGAGCCGGTGCAGGCTCCACCCCTCTTCCGTTTTGTAATATACCAGCCGGTCGTGCATCCGGTCGGGACGTCCCTGCCAGAACTCAATCATGGTGGGGCGCACCAGGTATCCGCCCCAGTGAACGGGGCGGGGGAGCGGTTCCTGTGCGAATCGCTGCTCCACCTCCCGCTGCAGGGCATCCAGCTCCACACGGTCCCGCACCACCCTGCTCTGGGGAGACGACCAGGCACCGATGCGTGCGTTCTCCGGTCGCGAGTTGTAGTAGGCATCCGACTCTTCGGGTGAGAGCTGTTCAACCCTTCCCTCAATGCGTATCTGTCGTGCCATCGGGTGCCAGTCGAACAGCAACGCCGCCAGCGGGTTGGCCGCCAGCTCCCGCCCCTTGCGACTCAGGTAGTTGGTGAAGAAGACGAAGCCGTCGCTCCCCATCTCTTTGAGCAGCACCACCCGTGCCGAGGGTCTGCCCTCCGGTGTGGCGGTGGCGATTGTCATTGCGTTGGGTTCCTCGATCTCTACTGCGATCGCCTCCTCCAGCCAGCGGGCGAACATCGTCATCGGATCCTTGTCCATTGCCTGCTCCGGCAATGCGCCGCTGTTGTACTCCCGGCGCATGGTATGTAATTTCTTCATGTTTCGTTCATTTTGAGAGGATGGTTCCCCATGTTTCATAGAACAGTTTTAGCGGGGAAGATGTTCCCTGCGGGTTGATCCTCCGAAACAAATTTAGATCTCCGGGAGTCTAACTGCCAACCTGATCTGGTTCATGTTGCGTATAATGTAAAGCTTTTTTCTTATCTTCGCACATTGTTCCTGCGGGGAAATCTGTTTCTTTGGCAGCCGGAAGTGGAGTTAATCCATCCGGCAATCTGCAGGCGAACAAAGGGAGACTGATCATGTGGAGATGCTCTGTGCATCCCGATGATCAGGAAAAAGAATATTGTAGATCAGATGATAAAAGCGGAAAAGATCACCAAAAGCTTCGGGTCGCTGCAGGTGTTGAAAGAAATAGACCTGGAGGTAAAGCGTGGAGAGATTGTCTCAATCGTCGGTCCCAGCGGTGCCGGCAAGACCACCCTGCTCATGATCATGGGCACCCTGGAGAAATCGGACGGTGGTCGTGTCCTGATCGACGGAGAGGACCTGAGTCAGCTCAGCGAACAGCAGCTGGCCGACTTCCGCAACAAAAACATCGGCTTCGTCTTCCAGTTTCACCAGCTGCTGCCCGAGTTCACGGCGCTGGAGAATGTGATGATCCCTGCGCTGATAGGCAACGTGAAGCATGCGAAGGCGGAGGCACGGGCCCGTGAGCTGCTGGCGATGATGGGCCTCTCGGAGCGGGAGGAGCACAAGCCGGCAGAGCTGTCCGGTGGTGAGAAGCAGCGCGTGGCAGTAGCCCGTGCCCTGATCAACGACCCCCTGGTGGTGTTCGCCGATGAGCCCTCCGGCAGCCTCGACAGTGACAACAAGGCGGAGCTGCACCAGCTCTTCTTTGAGCTGCGCGACAAACTGAACCAGACGTTCGTGATCGTGACGCACGATGAGCAGCTGGCCTCCATCACCGACCGTACCATTCACATGCGGGACGGGGTTGTTGAGAAATAGCTGGCAGCTTGTCAGTTGTCAGTTGTCAGTGATCAGCTGTCAGTTGTGCGGATATATTTCACAGCGACTGCATCTTCTTGTCGACCCGTTCACGCTTTACAAGCTACCTGACAAGAACTCGCTACGCTCAAACAGCTTGTCAGGTTGCGCTTGTTGCAGCGAACGGGTGCCCCGACAATAAGCTGAGGTCTTGGAAATATATCCGCACACATACAGCAAGTGATTTAGAACCTCGAACATTGAACATTGAACCAAGAACTTACCAACATACTAACTTACCAACATACTAACTTACAAACGTAAGAGATATGAAATTCAAAACAGTGTTTATGGCAATCGCAATTGGCGGGAGCATGCTCTCCTGCAACGAGGCAAAGGGACCTGAAGGCAGGTCCGCCCAGGAGCTGACTGAGATCATCGGCAAGGCCGATCCGTCCGTCGCGCAGGGAAAGATGACGGCAGAGGTGCTGCACAGCTTCGGCCGCGTGGGTAGCGTGTCGGTATCGCCCGACCGTTCGCAGATCCTCTACCAGGTCACCTACATCAGCATCCCGGAGAACAAAAGCAACAACGAACTCTTCATCATGCAGCGTGACGGCACGGGCAAGAAACAGCTCACCATCACCAACACGCAGGAGAGCAATGCCCAGTGGATTGACGGGGGGCGCAAGATCGCCTTCCTGAGCAACGAGACCGGCTCGTCGCAGATCTGGACCATCAACCCCGACGGGGGAGGGATGACGCAGATCTCCAACCAGGAGGAGCCCATCGAGGGCTTCATCATCTCACCCGACGGCAAGAAGGTGCTTTTCATCCGCAGTGTGCAGAGCGGCAAGAAGCCGGGAGAACAGTATGCAGACCTGCCGGGAGCTAGCGGCCGCGTGGTGGACGACCTGATGTACAAGCACTGGGACCACTGGGTGGAGAGTGTGCCGCATCCTTTCCTGGCCGACCTGGAGGGAAACCGTCTCAACAACATCAGGGATCTGATGGAGGGGGAGCCCTACGAATCACCGCTGGCACCCTTCGGCGGCATCGAGCAGCTCGCCTGGAGCCCCGACGGCAGCACCATCGCCTACACCTCCCGCAAGAAAACCGGCAGGGAGTATAGTGAGTCCACCAACTCCGACATCTACTTCTACGACCTGGCAAGCGGTGAGACCCGCAACGTCACCGAGGGGATGATGGGCTATGATGTCAACCCGCAGTTCTCGCCCGACGGCCGCTACCTAGCCTGGCAGAGCATGGAGCGCGACGGCTACGAGTCCGACAAGAACCGTCTCTTCGTGATGGAGCTCGCCACGGGTGAGAAGAGCTACGTGACCGAGTCGTTCGACTACAACACCGATGCCTTCGCCTGGGAGAGCGACAGTAAGACGATCTACCTGGTGTCGCCCGTGCAGGGCACCACGCAGCTCTACGCCGCCGACATCGCCACCAGGAGCATCACCCCCATCACCGGCGGGATGCACGACTACACCTCCGTGGCAACCGGCGACGGCCAGCTGATCGCCACCCGCCAGTCGCTCTCACAGCCCACCGAGATCTATTCCGTGGATCTCACCTCGGGCGAAGCCACCAACCTGTCGCAGGAGAACAGCGAGCTGCTGGCCAACCTCACCATGGGTGCGGTGGAAGAGCGCTGGATCGAAACCACCGACGGCAAGCAGATGCTCACCTGGGTGGTCTACCCGCCCGACTTCGACCCGGCGAAGCAATACCCCGCGCTGCTTTACTGCCAGGGGGGACCGCAGAGCATGGTGAGCCAGTTCTGGTCCTACCGCTGGAACCTGCAGATGATGGCCGCCAACGGCTATATCGTCGTCGCCCCCAACCGGCGCGGCCTGCCCGGCTTTGGCCAGGAGTGGCTGGAGCAGATCAGCGGCGACTATGGCGGGCAGAACATGAAGGATTACCTCGCCGCCATCGACGCGGTGTCGCAAGAACCCTTTGTGGATGAAAATCGCCTCGGTTGCACCGGCGCCAGCTACGGCGGCTTCTCGGTCTACTGGCTCGCGGGGCACCACGAGGGGCGCTTCAAGGCGTTCCTCTCACATGCCGGCATCTTCAACCTGGAGGCACAGTACCTCGAAACCGAGGAGATGTGGTTCGCCAACTGGGACATGGGCGGCCCCTATTGGGACAAGGGCAATGCCACGGCACAGCGCACCTACGAAAATTCGCCCCACCGCTTCGTGGAGCAGTGGGACACCCCCATCATGATCACCCACGGCGAGCTGGACTACCGCATCCTGGCATCGCAGGGCATGATGGCGTTCAACGCCGCGCAGCTGCGCGACATCCCCTCGCGGATGCTCATCTTCCCCGACGAGAACCACTGGATAGCCCGCCCGCAGAACGGCGTGCTCTTCCAGCGCGAGTTCTTCCGCTGGTTCGACCAGTGGTTGAAGTAAAGGGAAGCAGCGGGTGCAGGGGAAAAGCAGCTAAAATATTTTCAAAAAACGGCGCAAAATATTTTGCGATTTGAAAAATATGCTTACCTTTGCACTCGCTATCGGAAACGATTTGCAAACGGTGTGGTAGTTCAGTTGGTTAGAATACCTGCCTGTCACGCAGGGGGTCGCGGGTTCGAGTCCCGTCCATACCGCAAAATAAAAGGTAAAAAGCTTTTAAAAAGCTTTTTACCTTTTTTCTTTATTAAGATTCATTGATTCTTATGCTTCTCCTCACCATACAGGATTATTGATCTCACCATCTATCTTTGTTGAAGTGTACCTTATAACAAAATCACTTCAACTTGTTGATATTTAGTTTTGCATGTATTAGCCCGTAATAACCGAGCACATTAATTGTATTTAATCTTTTTTATTACTTTTGTATCGGACAAGCTGATCCGATGGTGATATATTATACCGAAGGATTTATAGAAGGGGTGTTACTGTAAGTAGGGTCTGCTTACTAATTCCCAATCAGGCACACAGTTTCATTTGTGGCCCGAGTGGATAAATGTTTATATTTCTCATTCTCATCAGCTTCAATAGTAAAGAGACAAAATAAGGCAAGGGAATATCCCTCATGTGTCGGATCAGGTTCATCACAAAAATGATAGCCCCTATCCAACTGTTTGACGTCGTGGCCAATCTGGCGCGGATATCATTTAAACCATATCCACGTTTGCCCTGACCAAACTTTCCTTCAACCTGATTGCGTTCCGCCGCCTCTCGTCGCTCTTTACGTTTTTGGTATCTGCTCTTGATCTCTTTTACCGGTTTTCGTCCCAGTGGTTCCCCGGTGTAGCGGATTCTTTTCTCTTTCAAAAACCGCCTGTTCTCCCGGGTAAGATATATCTTGTCCACCTGAACCAGCTCCGGGTATTTCCCTGTCAGTTCCCTAAAGCGTTCGACCTGTGCCTGAAGATCCTGCCCCTCGTTAAAGGCATCCCAGTCAAAATGATCAACCCTGGCATATCCATCCAGCAGGCTGATGTGTAAGCCCCCGATAAAATACCCATTTTAGCGAAAATGGTTTTTTCCGATCTTTGCCTGCAAACCTATTTTCTATGAAGCCTGTAAGCAAAGAAGAATTCCTGGCGATACTGGAACGCCAACAGAAGAGCGGGTTAAGCATCAAGGACTTTTGTGCGAACGAGTCCTATACGGTCTCAAGCTTCCACTACTGGAAAACCAAGTTCGGACTCACCCGGCCCTATAACAATCATGCGCCGGATGCACCCACGGACATGCTGGCACCAATCAACTTAAACCTACCCATAAAAGCCCCTGTATCCTCGCCGGCCTCATCACCACGCAGCAGTCAGGGAGAGATCAGGATCAAGCTCCCGGGAGGTATCCAGGTCAGTTTCATTGGCAGTGCCCAGACAGAGATCGCTATCAATTTACTGAATCAAATCTGCTCACGCCATGTTCTGCCTGAATGATAATATGCGCTACTTCCTGTGTCCTGGGAAGACAGACATGCGAAAAGGGATGAACTCGCTCTGTGGTGTGGTTCAAAACCTGATGGGATATGATGTGCGCATGGGTGATGTCTTCATCTTCATCAATCGAAACCGTACAACCATGAAGCTTTTGCATGCAGAAGATGGAGGGTTGGTTCTGTACATGAAAAGGCTCGAGGAAGGCACCTTCCGCATTCCCGCGTACGATGAGAAGAGTCGTTCCTATCCCATGCAGTGGCGTGATCTGGTGATGATGGTAGAAGGGATACAGGATGATCCGGGCAGCCGGTTGAAGAGGCTCAAAGCGATGAGAAACGGGTAGTAAAAATAATCAGAAAAAGAGTGAAAATAATCTCCTGAAAGCTTGTCCAGATCAGGGTTTTTTATTATTTTTATGACTGAATAAAAGCCCGGTAAATGGACCAGATGCAAGCCTTAGAACTCCTCATACAATCGCAGGCGGAACAAATCCGTCAGCTCACTGAGGCTAACGCGAAGCTATCTGAACAGCTCACCGGGATGCAGCAGCGGATGGATAAGCTGCTGGCACAGATCGCCTGGTTCACCCGGCAGTTCTACGGTCGTAAAAGCGAGAAACTCTCGCACCTGGATCCGGGCCAGCTCTCCCTGTTTGAAACGATTGCAGACGAAGAGGAAAGGCTTGCTGAGATCGAAGCGGCCCGTGCTACTGCCGAGAAGCAGATAGAAGAGCAGGCTCCCGCCAGGAAGAAAGAGAGATCCAACCGCAAGATGTTGGAGGGTCTGCCCGTGGTGGAGGTTGTGCTGGAACCGGAAGAACTTGATCTGAACAAGTACAAGCGTATCGGTGAGGAACGTACCCGTACACTTGAGTTTGAACCCGGGAAGCTGTACGTGAAAGAGCTTGTACGCCCCAAGTACGCTTTAAAAGACAACACTGCCCTGACGGTTGATGGCACAACCGGTGTGATCATCGCCCCGCTCCCGTTACTGCCCATATACAAGGGACTTCCCGGTGCCAGTCTTCTCGCTGAGATCCTGCTCCAGAAGTATGTGTATCATCTCCCCTTTTACCGCCAGGTGCAGCAGTTGGGGCATCTGGGGGTGAAGATACCGGAGAATACGATCTCCGGCTGGTTCAAACCGGCCTGTGAGCTCCTGAAGCCGCTCTACGAGGTACTGAAGAAAGAGTGTATTGATACTGATTACCTCCAGGTGGATGAAACCACACTTCCGGTGATCAACAAGGAAAGTCACAAGGCAAAGAAAGAATACTTGTGGATGGTGAGAGCGGTCATGAAGAAACTGGTTTTCTTTTATTACAACGATGGTTCCAGGTCACAACAAACCGTGGGTACCCTGCTGAAATCCTTTACCGGTTACCTGCAAAGTGACGGGTGGCAAGCCTACAATGTCTTTGACAAGGAGGATCAGGTGTGTCTCGTTGGCTGCATGGTCCACATAAGGCGCTATTACGAGAAGGCCCTGAATGAGAATAAAGCACTGGCAGAACATGCCCTGAAAGAGATCCAGCAGCTGTACCGGATAGAGAGGATGGCTGACGAGCGAAACCTCACGTTCGAGGCACGGGCCAAACTCAGGGAGGAACTTGCAGCTCCTATCATGAAGTCGCTTGAAGCCTGGATGGAGAAAACCTACCCGAAGGTCCTTCCCCAGAGCCTTATCGGTGAAGCCATCGGTTACTCCTACTCACTTTGGCCTCGAATGAAAAATTACCTGCTGGATGGCAGGCTGAAACTCGACAACAACATGGCTGAAAATGCCATCCGCCCCATTGCCCTGTCTCGAAAGAACTTCATGTTCTGTGGCAACCACGAGGCAGCCGGGAACACGGCCATCATCTGTTCCCTGTTGACCTCATGCAAGGAGCAGGGGGTGAATCCCCGAGAGTGGCTCATCGATGTGATAGGCAAGATGCCTTATTACCAGAAACCGGGGAATGATGAAAACCTGAAGAAGCTTTTGCCGAATTACTGGAAAAACAAAGGAAACTAGCGAATCTCTAGTCAAAATCTAATAATGCTCTAATAAATGCCTATAGGCACTCTAATAATACGCTAACAATTTACTAGAGAACCCGCAGTTGTCGGAATGAATAATCTGATCAAATCCGTGGGTGCATATGCTCCGGAATAATCAAGAGGCAGTTGCTCGGGTGCTTACGCTGATGTTGATCTTGGCGCCAAACTCCGTCTTGGCCTTGGCCTTGCCACGCACGATGGGACGTACATGCGGCTGATGAATGCTCACGATGCGATCTTCTACTTGATGGCTCTTCTTCTTGTACATGCTCTCCTGTTGTTCCAGCAGATGCTGGATAACAAAATAATATTTCAGTTGCCGCCTGTCAAAAGGAATCGGCTCATCCTTTATGGTGTACAGCATCTCATCGATGGTCCGTATATCCCGTTTCAGGTAGTTGATCTGCTTGCGTATTGGATAAAACGGTTTGATTTGTGCCAGTGATTTCGGTCTATGTGTGCCACCTTTTTCGGTTCAAACCGTGCCACTTTTTACGGTTCGATTTGTGCCACTTTGAAAAGATCAAGTTATCTTGTCCCTAAAAAAGGGATGCGGTATGGCAAATAAACTTGATCCTATGGATATAAAACAAATTTTAGTCTTAATCAAAGACGGTTTTAGTAACCGCAAGATTGGTGCTACACTTGGTATATCTCGTAATACCGTTAACAGCTATGTACAACAGTTTAAATCAAGTGGTTACAGCATTAGCGAGCTTTTAAACTTTGAAGAGACTCGTTTAAACGAACTCTTCACCAGTAAAACTACTATCGACACTTCCCGGCATGATGATTTAATGTGCTATATTGAGCGCATCAAAGCAGCCCGGAGTCATCCCGGTTTTACTTTTCAGTACCATTATAATGAGTATGTAAATAATGTAAGCAACCCCTACAGCTACACTCAGTTCTTGGAGCACTTCCACCGTAAAAACAGTAAAGTAAAAGGTTCAATGAAGCTTGAGCATATTGCAGGCCATGAGATGTTCGTTGACTTTGCCGGTAAAAGGCTTGAGATAGTAGATAAAGATACGGGTGAGATCAAACAGATTGAAGTCTTCGTATCAATTTTACCCTGTAGTCAATATACTTATGTTGAAGCCTGTGCCACACAGAACCGTAATGATTTTATAAGTTGCTGTAAAAACGCATTACACTTTTATGGCGGTGTTCCAAAGGCAATCGTATCTGACAATCTAAAGTCTGCCGTTACAAGAGCCAGCAAACATGAAGCAGTTATTAACCGCTGCTTCAAAGACTTTGCCAGTTATTACGGTTGTGTTATTAACCCCACAAGAGTGTATGCTCCACAGGATAAAGCATTAGTAGAAAATGCTGTACACCTTACTTATCAAAGAATCTATTACCCTCTTCGAGAAATGACATTCTTCTCGATAGAAGAGCTCAACAGGGAGATCAGGCGATTGCTTACAGAATACAACAAACTGCTCTTTAAGCGTAAAGAGGCCAGCAGACTGGAACTGTTCCAGACAATAGAGCGAGGCTATCTGAAGCCATTACCCGGCGAGCAGTACGAGATAAAAGAGTACCGCAGGGCAAAGGTTCAGAAAATGGGATATGTATATTTTTCACCCGATAAGAGTTATTATAGTGTACCATACCGCTATATAGGCAAACAAACGCAAATACATTATACACAGAAACATATAGAGGTTTACTACAATCATCAGCGCATAGCCATACATCAAAGGAATCACTCAACAGGCAGCTATAACACTAACTCAGATCACCTGAGCAGTACGCATCAATCATACCTGGGTTGGAATCCGGATTACTTTAAGAATAAAGCTGCAGCGCATGGTGAGCATGTTGTCAGCTGTGTAGAACATATACTTGCATCTGTAGATTATCCCGAGATTGGTTACAAGCGTGTAACCGGTCTTTTACAACTCCATAAAGCATATGGCTCAGAAAGATTAAACAGGGCCTGTAAAATGGCTTTAAATGCCGGGATACCATCATATACCCGAATCAAAAACATCCTGAAGAATAACATGGATAAAGCATTAATCTCATATAATGAATCCGATAGTGCACAGTCGCACATACCGCTGCATCATAATATAAGGGGAGCATCATCCTACAGTTAAGCAAATTAGTTAATTATAAACCTATAATAATGAACAACAATCAAACAGTCGAAAGATTAAAACAAATGAGGCTCGGAGCGATGGCTTCATTGCATTATCAGCATATCAAGGACAACAGGATAGAGAATGTCACAGCTGATGAATACCTTGCATTGCTTACAGATCATCAATGGGAAGAACGATTGAATAATAAAATAGAGCGTCTTATCAAACAGGCCGGCTTCAGAGAACAGGCCAGTGTAGCGGATGTTGAATACAATCAGCAACGCAATCTGGATAAAAACATGTTTACCCGTCTGGCCACTCTGGACTTTATTAAACGAAAAGAAAACATCATAATAACTGGAGCATCCGGTACGGGCAAAAGCTATCTTGCTCAAGCTTTGGGATATCAGTCCTGTTTAATGGAATACAAAGTGTTATATGCAAACACCGCCAAACTTATCGGCAGACTCAAACTCAGTAAAATAGACGGCACTTACCTGAAGGAGCTGTCAAAACTAATAAAAGCAGATATACTTATCTTAGACGACTTTGGGCTGCATGCCTTTGACAATCAATCCAGGGAGATATTACTGGATATTATTGACGAGAGGCATAATCAGGCATCAACTATATTATCCTCACAAATACCGGTATCAGCCTGGTATGATCTGATTGGGGAGCAAACAATAGCAGATGCTGTCCTGGACAGGATAGTAAACTCATCACACAGAATAATACTTAAAGGTGAGTCCCTTAGGAAAGGAAAAATAAGTACAACTGAATAAAATTATTAACTTTGCCAATGATCTTTCAAATAGGTAAAAACTATGAATTATAGTGACACGGTTTGACCGAAAAGAGTGGCACTATCAGACCGAAATACACAGCGTATCGCTTTTCTTAACACGTTGGCCGGTTTTCTCTTCATTTTCGACACATTCAGGAACTCCTTGCGGGCAACCCTCATGTACGTGCGGGGTTTATCCTGAACTCCCAGCTTCAAACACAGTTCATCAATCAGTTCCTCTGCTTTTTGACGGCTCTCGTTCAACAGGTCCAGGTCGGTGGGATACTTGATATCCGCATCACAGACCGTTGCATCCAATTGAAGCTTCCCCTTGTTCCCGGGATGAGGATCAGGGTCGTCATCATTATCATCTTCTTCATCCTTCGGTAAGCACCCGAGCAACTGCCTCTTGATTATTCCGGAGCATATGCACCCACGGATTTGATCAGATTATTCATTCCGACAACTGCGGGTTCTCTAGTAAATTGTTAGCGTATTATTAGAGTGCCTATAGGCATTTATTAGAGCATTATTAGATTTTGACTAGAGATTCGCTAGTTTCCTTTGTTTTTCCAGTAATTCGGCAAAAGCTTCTTCAGGTTTTCATCATTCCCCGGTTTCTGGTAATAAGGCATCTTGCCTATCACATCGATGAGCCACTCTCGGGGATTCACCCCCTGCTCCTTGCATGAGGTCAACAGGGAACAGATGATGGCCGTGTTCCCGGCTGCCTCGTGGTTGCCACAGAACATGAAGTTCTTTCGAGACAGGGCAATGGGGCGGATGGCATTTTCAGCCATGTTGTTGTCGAGTTTCAGCCTGCCATCCAGCAGGTAATTTTTCATTCGAGGCCAAAGTGAGTAGGAGTAACCGATGGCTTCACCGATAAGGCTCTGGGGAAGGACCTTCGGGTAGGTTTTCTCCATCCAGGCTTCAAGCGACTTCATGATAGGAGCTGCAAGTTCCTCCCTGAGTTTGGCCCGTGCCTCGAACGTGAGGTTTCGCTCGTCAGCCATCCTCTCTATCCGGTACAGCTGCTGGATCTCTTTCAGGGCATGTTCTGCCAGTGCTTTATTCTCATTCAGGGCCTTCTCGTAATAGCGCCTTATGTGGACCATGCAGCCAACGAGACACACCTGATCCTCCTTGTCAAAGACATTGTAGGCTTGCCACCCGTCACTTTGCAGGTAACCGGTAAAGGATTTCAGCAGGGTACCCACGGTTTGTTGTGACCTGGAACCATCGTTGTAATAAAAGAAAACCAGTTTCTTCATGACCGCTCTCACCATCCACAAGTATTCTTTCTTTGCCTTGTGACTTTCCTTGTTGATCACCGGAAGTGTGGTTTCATCCACCTGGAGGTAATCAGTATCAATACACTCTTTCTTCAGTACCTCGTAGAGCGGCTTCAGGAGCTCACAGGCCGGTTTGAACCAGCCGGAGATCGTATTCTCCGGTATCTTCACCCCCAGATGCCCCAACTGCTGCACCTGGCGGTAAAAGGGGAGATGATACACATACTTCTGGAGCAGGATCTCAGCGAGAAGACTGGCACCGGGAAGTCCCTTGTATATGGGCAGTAACGGGAGCGGGGCGATGATCACACCGGTTGTGCCATCAACCGTCAGGGCAGTGTTGTCTTTTAAAGCGTACTTGGGGCGTACAAGCTCTTTCACGTACAGCTTCCCGGGTTCAAACTCAAGTGTACGGGTACGTTCCTCACCGATACGCTTGTACTTGTTCAGATCAAGTTCTTCCGGTTCCAGCACAACCTCCACCACGGGCAGACCCTCCAACATCTTGCGGTTGGATCTCTCTTTCTTCCTGGCGGGAGCCTGCTCTTCTATCTGCTTCTCGGCAGTAGCACGGGCCGCTTCGATCTCAGCAAGCCTTTCCTCTTCGTCTGCAATCGTTTCAAACAGGGAGAGCTGGCCCGGATCCAGGTGCGAGAGTTTCTCGCTTTTACGACCGTAGAACTGCCGGGTGAACCAGGCGATCTGTGCCAGCAGCTTATCCATCCGCTGCTGCATCCCGGTGAGCTGTTCAGATAGCTTCGCGTTAGCCTCAGTGAGCTGACGGATTTGTTCCGCCTGCGATTGTATGAGGAGTTCTAAGGCTTGCATCTGGTCCATTTACCGGGCTTTTATTCAGTCATAAAAATAATAAAAAACCCTGATCTGGACAAGCTTTCAGGAGATTATTTTCACTCTTTTTCTGATTATTTTTACTACCCGTTTCTCATCGCTTTGAGCCTCTTCAACCGGCTGCCCGGATCATCCTGTATCCCTTCTACCATCATCACCAGATCACGCCACTGCATGGGATAGGAACGACTCTTCTCATCGTACGCGGGAATGCGGAAGGTGCCTTCCTCGAGCCTTTTCATGTACAGAACCAACCCTCCATCTTCTGCATGCAAAAGCTTCATGGTTGTACGGTTTCGATTGATGAAGATGAAGACATCACCCATGCGCACATCATATCCCATCAGGTTTTGAACCACACCACAGAGCGAGTTCATCCCTTTTCGCATGTCTGTCTTCCCAGGACACAGGAAGTAGCGCATATTATCATTCAGGCAGAACATGGCGTGAGCAGATTTGATTCAGTAAATTGATAGCGATCTCTGTCTGGGCACTGCCAATGAAACTGACCTGGATACCTCCCGGGAGCTTGATCCTGATCTCTCCCTGACTGCTGCGTGGTGATGAGGCCGGCGAGGATACAGGGGCTTTTATGGGTAGGTTTAAGTTGATTGGTGCCAGCATGTCCGTGGGTGCATCCGGCGCATGATTGTTATAGGGCCGGGTGAGTCCGAACTTGGTTTTCCAGTAGTGGAAGCTTGAGACCGTATAGGACTCGTTCGCACAAAAGTCCTTGATGCTTAACCCGCTCTTCTGTTGGCGTTCCAGTATCGCCAGGAATTCTTCTTTGCTTACAGGCTTCATAGAAAATAGGTTTGCAGGCAAAGATCGGAAAAAACCATTTTCGCTAAAATGGGTATTTTATCGGGGGCTTACATCCTTCGTAACCGTGTCAGCCTTTTCTTGTTTTGTCCCGGCTTTCAGCTTCAACCCTTTTCTTATTAAATCGTCCGTCAATGATTCAAAGACATCAAGATCGATTCGCTTTCTGATGGATACCAGCAGTGACGGTGTCATCACCTGTTCATAAGTGAAGGCCTCAAGCCCAAGAAAATACTGCATATAGGGGTTCTCCTGTATCATCTCTATCACTCCACGGTCGTCACTCTTCATGATGTGCTTGATGATAATCACTCCAAGCACAAGTCTGGCATCCTTCGTGGGTGCACCACGGTTGCTTTTGAAGTTCTTGTAATAAAGCCGGGCGAACTCTTCCCAGGGAACTATTTTTGAAAGGACAACCCACCGGTTATTCTCATCCAGTTTTGCCTCAAAAGGCATCTTGAACTCTGAAATTGAAAGCTGTCTGGAGCTCTTGTATCGTATCATAAAATGCAAGGTTTATGAAGTAAAAATACTCAATTTCTTGCAGTTATGCAAATTTTATATCGTTTAATTTACTGATTTTCAGCATAGATATCTATTATTCAGCAGACCCTAAATACATGCAATATTATCGACCGATAATTAAATACTCATTAGCTTTAATCCTACTTCTATTTAAAGCATAAGAATACTCTCCAAGATTTATACTATGAATATTCTCTTCCGGTTTGAATTCTGATAAAATCTTTTTTATTTCTTCAATTGACGGATAGCCACTATCCCGGTATGAGATCACAATTATAGAATTGATGTGCTTAGAAAGCAACTGCCTCATATCGTCGCAAAAGTTCGATCTGGATTCAAATTCTTTTGAATGATTAATCTGAATCTCTTTATTATTCTTCTCTAAAGAGATAAAATCCTCCAACTCATTATAATTAGTCAACCCTTCCAGAAAATGATACCGAGAGTGATAAGAAATGTGTGAGCCTTTGGAATTGAAATATGGAGGGTCAATATAAACCAAATCAGCTTCAACATTACAATTCAAAGCGGACGTGTTCGTAATATTATTGATTCTTCTATTATTAAATTGAACCTCTTGCAGTTCTTTGATGAATTGCTCGAATAATTCATGGAAACTTTTTTCCCATGTTATCTTATTACCGAAATTCGACGTTATATGATTCGTCCTTAAAGAGAGATTCTTTCTATGGAATAAATTAAATGGTCTTTTTATTAAACAAGTTTGAAATAGAACATAAAAAGCTGATGCCTTTTCGAACTCATTATCAAACTCTATGTCAATATTCTGGACTATGACATCTATTAAATGATTTTCTTCATCCAAAAAGTAGACATCCCTATAATTTTCCTCTATTGTATTCCTATATAAAATACCTTCATGTTCATTCAATAAATTCAAAATCCTATTCGGATCGATTGGAGAGGCAAAGTTGCTTAACAGAGCCTTTCCGATATAGTAGTTAAATGTAAATATATCGTTATAAGTAACATCTTTATTACAACATTTTGAAGAGTATGAAAACACTCCTGATCCTCCAAAGACATCTAACACAGAGCCAAATTGAAGGTGGAGCTCATCAAATACCTCCCATATCTTTTTTATTAATTTACGCTTTGAACCATAATATCTGGTTACAGGGAGTTGTCGTTCTATACACATATTTCGTCTATAATACTCTTTAATCTTTCAAATGATGGCTCTGCGATACATACAAGTTTTTTATCTGAAGATGACCTAATGGGAATTGTAAACCTATAAGGTACTATACTCACTTCTTCCCGTTTAGAATTGTAATCTTGATATTGCTTTTTTCCTTCTTCTATATAATATCTATACGTTTCACAATTTTCGTCACTCAATGATCCGATGATAAGAAATTCCAGATTATCTTGAATGGTTGGTAATTCTTGCATCAATTTCATACACTTTTTCTCGTATTTGGCTATTTCCTCGTTTCGTAACGTTGTTTTTAACTCTATTACGTAAATCTTCTGATCTGTTTTTATTATAAAATCGAATTCTGCTTCGTTATCATTAGATTTGTATTTAACCTTATAATTTGAGATATAGTTAAGTCCTGATTCTTTTAATATCTCTTCAAAAAAGTCTTCAAAATATTTATATCTGAAATAGAAACTAATTTCCGGTTTCAAAACATAGATTAATTTCTTCTTTTTCACATCGGGTTTTTCATTTGAAAATTCATATATCTTGTTTTTTTCTTCGTGACTACTAATCCAATGAACTAAATTATAATGTGTCTCCGACGGCTTCCTGTCAGTATGATAAATACCGACAATGGATGATTCCCGATTTGATTTATAAGGCAAGTACAGTTCATAACCAGATAAATGCTTTAATTTATCGAGTTTAAAAATGGCTTCGAAATACTTCTGATATGCAACAGGGATGTCAATATCCTCTACGTATAGATTTTTTTTTAAGTTTGAGAGTAAGTATGCAAAATCTTCTTTTTTTACTTCCTCATTGAACTCTTTAACTAATGGCAGTTTGTCTCCATTAGGTTGCGAAGGTAGCCTGTATAGATTATTTTTTAATAGATGCCAATAATAGTCAACTATCCGTTCCTCTTGTTTATTTCACCCCAAAAGTATACCGGTATTTCAATCCAAAAGTATACCATTTTAAATTAATCTCCAAGTCTGTTTCCCTGTTGTTGGCGGTACCGCCAACAACAGGGAAACAGGCGTTCTTATTCTGACTGTTATTTTCATTTTTCATTCATCATTTTTTTAGTTTCCTTTAATCTGTACGATTCACCATTCATATTTACAAGATGTGCTTTGTGGGTTAGCCTGTCTACAAGAGCAGCTGTAAGTACTGGGTCTCCAAAGATCTCTTCCCACCGGTCAAAGCCAAGGTTTGTTGTTATGATGGTTGATTTTCTTCCTGCTCTTAAAGAGAGGTGATTAAACAGCAACTCTGCTCCCTGCTTATCGAAAGATACATATCCAAACTCATCACATATTACCAGATCATACTTTTCAAATTGATTTTCAACCTGTTTTAAAGTCTTTTGGGACTGCGATTCACGTAATTGAGTCAGTAGTCTGTGTACGGTTGTAAACAATACTTTGTATCCCTGCATACAGGCTTTAAGTCCAATCCCTATCGCTATGTGTGTTTTGCCTGTACCCGGGTTACCGGATAGTATCACATTTTGTGATGATGCTATAAAATCCAGTCTTTCAAGCAGAGGCAGTTTTTCCTTTGCACCCTGTGGCAATTGATCTCGCTCAAGGTTAGTCAGATACATTTTGGAAGGGAACCTGGCATTCCTTATCTGAGCTTTTTTACGGTTCTCCTGCTTAACTTCCCACTCACGTTCCATGAGTCTTAGAAGGTACTCTTCATAATCGATCCTCTCTTTAGCAGCCTCTGCTGCAAGCTCTTTGTAATCTCGTCTGAAAACAGGCAGTCTGAGAGCTTTGCTATATTCTGCTATTTGCTGATTTATATTGTCCATTGTTGTTTGTTTGATGCATTAATTGGGTAATCCAGGTTAGTTGTTCTTTAGCTTTAATGGCTATATTATCTGTGGTCTCTGTTATTGGTGTTACAGGATGCTTGTTACCAATAAGAGCTAGCAGCCTCTCGACAGTAACATTGTCAGCACAGGTGCCAAGTAATCGCTTTACTGATTCTTCCAGCTTCTCTTCACTAACCATCTGTTCACGGCAGTAAGATAACAGTTCAATAAACTCACGAGGCTCATCCTGGAAGAAGTTGAGATAAAGATCTCTCAGATAATTATTGTCTGCCAGAGCCTTGCTTCCGGCAAGAGCTCCCGGCTTTTTCTTGAATGTGCCAAGGTAATGTTCTATATCAATTACCCAGTCATGAGGCTTGTAGCTACGGGAATGAATGGCAACCCGTTTATTTTCAAAGAAGATATATACCTCTCTGCTTCTGATGCTCACATCAACAAACAGGCCTACCAGATGATCGGGTACAGAGTAACGGTTGCCCTGATGGCTGACGGTTGCATATTTATCTGCTCTTAGCTGGATCTGTTCACTGCAAATCATCACTGATACCGGATGTTTGCCCAGAACTCTTCTCTCTTCCTCCAGAAGCATATTGGCACTCTTGCCCGTACCCTGCTGTTTAACCCCGTTAAGCCTCTCTAAAGTGGAATCAAGCCACCGTTGAGCTTCATGGGCAGAGTTAAAATCATCTTTGGGAGCAAAGGCTTTACGGCGCACGTACTCCACGCTGCGCTCTACGTGACCTTTCTCATTCCCGCGATAGAAGTTGGTAAAGCGGTGAGTAAACTGATAATGACCTCTAAGCTCCAGTAAAGCGCGAGTGGGCTCTTTCTCATGATTACCTGCAAACCTTGCTACTGCAACCCGCATATTATCATAAACCATCTCACGGTATACACCGCCAATCTTCTCAAAGAAGCGTGTATGAGCTTCCATAAACGCGAGTGTATCCTGACGATTATAGATAAAAGCATACCGCCAGTTACTGTAGGCACTGGTGAAAACAGCAAGTTGTAAGCTTGTGCGTTTACCACCAATCAAAAGTTTAATCTCACCCCAGTCAAATTCACATATATCACCAGGTGCATAAGCCTGACGGATATATGCCTCTTTAGATGACTGCTGCTTCTCTTTAAGCCTTATGTAGTTGCACAGCGTGGTGTATCCTACATCAAAACCATGATCAAGCAGTGCATCATGGATGTCTTTCTTTTTCATCAGCTGCTTTTGCAATCCCTGCTCAAGCTTCTCTTTGTTTTTAGAAAGCAGTTTATCTATAAACTCTTGCACATCGTTTGTAAGCTTTAGTTTACCGCGGGGTACAGTCATCTTATAGACTGGATTGCCGGATAAAAATAATGCACCGGCTGTCTCTTTGCAATCAGAGGATTCTAAAGTTGCTTCATACTCCTGAATGTACTTATTGACAGTCTTACGACTGATCTGCAGTTCGCGGGCTATAGTACGCTGGCTTTTACCATCACGATAGCTGCTAATAATGATTTCCTGTTTTGTATACATACTTATCATTTGTTAAGAACGGATAAAATCCATTCATAGTTGTAAGTGGTATACTTTTAAATTGAAATGTGGGGTACTTTTTAATTAATATATACATCCTCTTTAATTAAGGATATTGAATTACTATCATAGAAAAAGCAAATATTACCGACAATTACACCGGATTTTTTTTCTTTCTCTTGGAGAATAAAATAGTTCTTGTTATGAGAATATACTTCTGGTAATAGGAATTCCTCAAGGAATATCTCGGACATCCATATATCATCACCCTCAATGGGAGTTTTGTTGAAATCCTCTTTAATGTAGGATAAATTTATTACTGGACATGTCAATCCTTTAATTTCGTCTATATTGATAGCCGATTCATATAAATTCTTATTGTCGAAACTTGAAAGTACACCAAAGTTAACAGTACCTCTCTTATTGACATGAGCAAGAAGCTGGGTAATTAATTGGGATTTTATTAATACTGTCTGGAAAACACTTAATATGTTATCATTCTTTGCGATGATATACTTATTTCTTTTGTCAATAAAAACTATTTTTGCTCTATGATAGAGCAAAAAATTTTCTGAGGCAAAGATTTTATCTATGAAAACTTTGTTTATCGTTTCATAACCCCTTCTTTTCAGCCTCTCACGTTCCGTTTCTATCTCGTCCTTTTCCTTTTGTAAGGCTTCCTTACATTCATCTGTTCCTCCATCACATTTTTGTTGTTCTTCTTTAAATTTGTTATTTCTACTTTTTAGATTACCTATTTCCTTTGCTAATTCCTCATTTATATTAGTAAAGTCTATTGCAGTGATAATTTCCCAATTATCGCCATCTTCTATCGATATAAAGTCACTAATCAGATCAACAAATGGGCTGATTATTTTTTCGAAAAGAAATGAATAAGAAAATAACTTATATTTACTTTGCGACTGGAACATAATTAGAGATTTTTATTAGTATATTTTGAAATTACCGACTTAATCTGATCCCCAAACTCAAAATTCTCATCGCGATACATCACAAGCAAGGTCATTAAATCTTCGGGGTTATAGTCTACAATTTCAATATTATCAATACCCTTATCATGTAGATATGAATAATTAATATCTAATCCTTCAGGAACATAAATAATAAGCTTATTCTGCTCATAGTCAGCTTGAATATTTATAATTCGGGTTACATTTATATCAAAGTCTGTTGTGAACAAGAACAAGTGACTAATATTTAGAGATTTATCGATATATGATTGTCTCCCCTGTGTTTTTATTTCATAATCACCACTACTATAATTGTTTGCAACTAAATATTCCTCGAGAGGATCAAAAAACTTGAGGTTTAATCTTGCGAAAGCATTTTCTAACTGCAATCTTTCACGTGTCTCCTCAAATAACTCTCTTATGCCATATTGATCTAACAAATCATCTAAAGTTTTTTGCTCTGACACCTCAAATAATTCGGTACAAATTGATTTTACAATCTCACTATTTTTACTCAAACCTTTCTTTCTTACACTTGATACTATTTTGTCAATATCTTCCGGGGATTTCTTTGTTTCAAACAATTCATTCAGGTTTTGCACAAGTTCCTTATAGTCTTTGGTCTTTGTAATTATTGGTAGCTCAACGATCCGATCAACAATTCTTCTAGAAAATGCAGGATTTACTTCTTCGATCCATGATTGGGAACTTTTTCCGGATGAATCCGTAAAACAGGTTATCAGAAAATGACCTTTTATCAAAGAAGACAAGTCATATAGTTCTCGATAAGAAGTTAAAAAATGCCCGAATCTTGGTTTTGATTTTTCTTGAATTTTTTCAGTTTCGTCAATGCCAAATATTATATAAATGTTGTTTGCAGAAAGAATATTTAGAAAAAGAACCAATACCTCCCTACGATTAAAATTAGTTAGTTGCTCCAAATCAAATTCCTTAAAACTATTTTTTGTATATAACCTACCCGTTCCAAGATATATTAATCTAGCCAGTTTATCCTCGTCATCTTCCGAAAATAATTTAGTGGTATAATCTCTTATTGCTGCAAAGCCATCTTGGTACGAATATACCAGATCTGGAGTATTATAATTATTCTCTCTCAACTGTATAATGGACGATTTTATATCGTCTAGATAATTATCTTGAATAATTTTCAAGATAAATAAAATCAAATCATATTGATCGACATCTGCACGAAGAAATACAACTTTAATATTCTCATTTCCAGAAAATAATAATTTTAAATATTTAAGCAAATTCGTTTTTCCATTTCCATAATTGGCAGTAACAAGACAAGTCTGAAAGGTCAAATCAAGACTTTCCAAGTAAGTTGAAATCTTCTTTTTAGCAGCATCCATATCTACAATAAAGTAAGGCAACTCCGGAACTTTTCCTTCCTTCAGATCCCTTTTTAATTGCTCTACGGTTGCTGGTATCGGATCAATTTTATTCCATAAATTTTCAATGACCATAACTAAAATATTTTTATTTTGATAACCGGTTTATTACGAACATAGAAACGCTTCCTTTTATCAATATTTGTCACTGTATTACTAAATAGGATCAATCGTTTTTTCCTCTGCGATTCGTAATAAGAATTCAGCATACTCTCAAAATTAGTAAAAGAGAGGCGAAAGTCTTTTTTTATATCGTATAAGTTTACAAAATTCTGATCATGTAATCCGCTCTTTAGATTGTTATTATATGAGTTTTCCAATTTTGAATTGAATCCTAATTTTTGATTCTGAAAAATCAAAAAATCTGCCTCAAAACGGATAAAATCTTGCTGCATATTACTATAACTCTCCCTGTATCTGTTGTCATTTAATATAATATCAAGATATCTTTTCCTGATATTCATGTTCTTATCCAATACGTTTAGAGAATCAACCCAATATAATCTGACGTTATCGTAATTTTTCGTGATACTTGCTTGAGTATATTTAAAATGATTTACGTTATATACTTTTTCTATAAAATATAAATGAATGCTTGGAATGTCCCATTTATATCTCTTTATGCTTTTCAAAGAAAGGCATAAAGGAATTATCATATAAAAATCAGCATGTAGTATCCTTTCAAATATAATTTCCTGCTCAGCCTTTGACAACGAGAAAAATGGGCTTCGGCTTGAAGCTAACTGTTTGCCGCAAACACTAAGCTTATAGTTCTTGCCTATTAATTCAAACTTGTCTTTGGCAAGATTGATATAATAAGAAGTAGCTTTATACGTTGAATATACTTTTCTATCAATATCACTTTCTCTATTTGCCAAAATATCCTTCAATAAGGCTGTCTTTTTCTTACGAGAATAACAACTGAAATGTGATAATATTTCTTTTATTGTTTCTTGTGGGGGAATGCCTTCAAGTTCATCAGTAGATTTTCTTTTATCATATTTCTTATCAAGGATATCAATAAAATAAAAAAAGAAATCGGAATAAAAGGAAGAAGGAATTATATTTTTCTTCCTTTTCTCCATTTTTCCCATGTATTGACAAACCCATTTGACACTGACCAATGGTTTGTGAAACGGACGATGTAGACTATATATTATATTTTTATCTTTCATAAATTCTCCATAGAATCAAAATGTTACTCTACAGATTACCACTCACCATATCATTATTTCAATTATAACCGTTCAAAGTTACTATTTTTTAAATTAATAGCTTCCAAGAATCAATCATGCTTCAGTTGTTCTTTTAATTCTACCATCTTTGAGATTGCGTCTTTTAATTCTTCTCTATGAATAGGATTCTCGGAATGATGCGAAGAAGCATTCATAATCCTATCAAGAATATCTTTTGTTTGTTCTATTAACAACTCCTTCCTGTTCTTCTTTTCATTGAATTCTATTAAAAAGTCGAAAAGCCTCTCTTTTATCCCGTCCAACCTGAGTTTTTCTTGTGCGGTCAATGACTCGTCTCCAGAATAGTCCGTTCTTATCTTTCTCAACTTTTCAGGCTCTAAATCCAACAGAAATCGTTGTGTAAACTTTTGATGCCGTTTGCTTGATAATTCATTAAACGCTTTGTCCAATTTAACGCTCAGTGCCTCAAATTCTTTATTGAATTTCTTCATATTCGGATCCAAAAAGTCTGTAAGAATAACCTCTGCTTCTTTTCTCAATTCATTTCCACAAGCCTCGAATTCGTTTTCTTCAAAATAACGGATAGCTCTTTGTAGAGAGGTTTTATTTTCTTTGACTTCAGGGGCATTATGTTTATTCTCATCTTTATTAAAATCAAAATACACCCATTCTTCTTCATCAGTATTTCTTCGTATCAGGTTAAAAAATCCCTTATCATGGGTGAATATAAATTTCTGCAGACCATCAAAAAATTTAAGATCCTCTTTTTCTTCTTTATTGAGTATTATACGAACTATATCCATCCTATTAGATAAGTCTAAGCTAATCAGCATATCATCGAGAACAAGTATTTTAAATCTTGCGGCTGCTAATGGCCGGGTTCGTAATGCGCCTATACGAACAGCAACGGCAATTCTGGTAAGCTGCGCTTCATTGAGAAAAGATTGAACACGCTCTATTTTGCGCCAATTATCAGGATAGGTCTCATCATATATTTCTACTCCAAGTTTTATGCGCAATTCATCATGCCTTTGACCTTGTTTTTTATCATCCCATATTCTTTCTTTGATTAAATTGAATTTAAATTTCCCTTCAAAACTTAGAGAAATGCGGATAACATCCTGACCATTATAGAAATGATTCTTCAAAATAAAATTTGCACTATCCGCTATACTTGTAAGTAATAATTGGACTCTTGTATTTAAATCATCAATGCCTTCAATATATCTTTGTTTTCTGCTTCGAGAAACCGCTGCTCCTTTAGGAGTTCTCGGAATATCTGATGTTTGGAACTTTATAATATCCTCTAACCAATTTTTTGTTCCTTCTGTAAGAAAAGGAAAAATATCCCTTTCAAAGACCGGCCAAAGATTTACTTCGTGTTTGTGTGATGCACGATAAAAGTTGTGCAATAACTTATAATTAATAAAATCACTTGCAATATTCAGTTCCCTTATAAGCGGGTCTGTATCTTCGTTTGTGTTGATAACGTCATAAGAAATAGTATATGTTTGCTCATGGAATGTATCCGTGTCAATAGCTGTCAATTTTATGTATGAATCTTCATTTTCATTCATAAAAACATTTTTCAACGTCTGATGGGTACTTTTATTTGATTCATCATATTTCTCGAAATACTTCTTCACACCATCGTCATTTTTGATGCTACTTTGCAACATAGTGTACAAAGCCCAGAACAAAGATGATTTTCCGGAACCATTATTCCCATAAACTAATACATGTTTTCCATTTACAGGAAAAATTTGTTCTTGTTGAAAAGCTTTGAAGTTCTTAATCTTAATTTCTTTAATTCTTTTCATTATCCTTCCAAGATTGGTCTTAAAATCTCTGGACTACGTACAGCAAATAGTTTAATACGATTATTAATCCCATTATCAGGATGATTCCATTTTCCAGAAAGTTGTTCTATTACTTTTTCTTTTTCCTCATTATTCATTTTATCAAATTCCCTTCCTTGCATTACCTCCACAATGTCCTGTTCCACAAATTCAATAATATTTATTTCTCGCTCGTTCATATGGTCTGGGAAGTAGAGATTGAAGAAGTAACCATCAATTATTGTATCAATATTAATAGAATTATTATTTTGAAGACACCAAATCTGAAAATCATACAAATTTATAGCAACATTTGTTTCTGCATGTGAGGGTTTCTTTATGTATGTGCTTTTTAAATTTGGAGCTGAATATAAAAGATATCCCCCTGCCATTTTTAAACCCTCAAAAAAACAACTAAATAAAAATTGATATAAAAGCGAATTCACCCAAAGAGTAATATATTTTGGATGATATTCTGTTTTAAATGAATGAATACAATTTGTATTTATAGAAGCAAACTCCCCATTTTGATCAAAGAAGGCTTCCGTTCTCAAACCAATCTTTGCGAATATAATTTTAGGACTTTGATAAAGCTTTTTCCTTGCCATAGAGATCTTTCTGCTATCTATATCAAGATAAGGTTTTAAAAAAGTTGATCCTTTGTCTGTTAATGTGCTTTTACCCCAAAGTGGTAAAAATCGATCAATGGTGCCAGTATTAATTAACTTAAGCCCTTTTTTTTCATTAATTAAATCATGGTACTCATCAGCTTCTTTTGCAGTAGAAGTTGCATTTATAATTCCGCAAGAAGATAAAGATTGGTCCTTAGAAATCATTATTTTCACAATATCAATTTTACTGTTTAGAAGAAATCCCCAAATTTTTCCTGGAAGAAGATTCAAGTCAGAAAACTGATTTTCCCATTCTTTATTTATCTCGAATTTATCATTAAATTCTTTGATACTTATGGGTCTTCTTTGCTTAGAGTTTCCGATTAAAGACACTATTGGATATGTTGAGGCCGCCTCAAAAACTTTCACACTTGAAAAATCAGAGATACTTATTATTGAATATTGGTCATGAATCAATCCACGTAATGCTTCTCCATAACTTGCAGAAAGATATCGATTTGGTGTAATATAAATCAAATGACCAATTTCACTTAAATTCCTTAGTCCAAATTCGAAAAATAGTATATATATATCTATTGTACCTTTCGCAGAAACAAAACCTGATTTTAAAAATTCGTAATCATATTCTCCAAGTCTCTTTTTCAATTCATTTGCATTAATATAAGGTGGATTTCCGATTATCACATCAAAACCATCTTTAATATCAAACATCCATTCCGGGTCGAAAAAGTTTGAAGACGCATTTTGATTATAAGGATCCCAACTAGCTAATTTTTTGGCAGTATCACTCTTCCATCCACTTTTTTCCAGTTCATTTGCAATCGCATTCCTAAGTTCTTCATCACGTTTCCGATGCTTAAGCTTTGTTTCCTTACTTTTTGCTCCAAAAAGTTTGCTACGCACTTTCTTAAGTTCAGATTCCAGAATTCTCACTTCTTTAGTATCATATAAGCTTAGCTGTGCGCTTGGTTTTTCTATCCCTATTAAAGTATTTGCGCTTACAAATTTGGTTTCTAAGTTAGGCAAAGGGCGTATGCCAAAATTTACTTTATTGGGGTTTACTCGTTGTTCTACAACTAGAGAGATAAAGAAACGTAACTTGGCAATCTGAATAGCTATGGGTTGTATATCTACTCCATAAATACAGTTCTCTATCAAGTATAATTTACGTGCATAATCAGGATCATTAACGTTTTGGTCGAAAACTTCATTTATTTCCAATAGACGCTCTTCCCGAGTGTGCTTATCTTCTATTTCAAATGCAGCCTTGCTTTCTTCGTATGCTCTTTCTAATTGCACTTCTTTCCATGTATCGTTATCAGGATCAAGCTTTTGTAGAATATGTACCATTTTCTGCAATATCCCCATTGGAAATGCTCCTGAACCACAGGCTGGATCAAGTATAGTACAGGTATTGAGTTTGGAAATTATTTCTTTTTTTAAATCAGGATTATTTAGAAGATAATCTTTACTATCAAAAGAAATAAGAGATCTGAGTGCTTTATCCAAAGAATTATCATCCAGCCCATTCCATTCTTTAATCGCATTTTTGAGATATGCAATCAAACTTTCATCTACCATATAACTAACGATTTCTCGTGGTGTATAGAATGAACCTGTTTGTTTTCGAGCAGTAGTTTTTGTTTCAGGATTATAGCTTGCTAGTAAATTTTCGAAAACTTTTCCTAATAATTCAGGATCAAGAGCCACATCTTCTTCGATAGGAGTGTTTTCCGTAATGGTAAATTTATAGGATTTCAGAATATTGATCAACCCTTTTACCGCAGCACGTTTGTATTTTTTGTCATTTATACCTATAACATCACTTAAATCGGTTTCTTCTTCAAGACCAAAAAACAAATAATCCGGGACTACCAACTTCTGATCTTTAGGTAGGTTATCAGAAAAACCATCAATCCAGGTCCGTTCATCTTTTTTTTCGCCAACTCCCCTTTCATCCAAACACTCAAATAAACCACCATTCAGGAAAGGAACCTTGCTATTGACGAGTTCTAAAAATGCATCTTTATCTTTAAAATACTGTTCGTGCCTCATCAAGAATGTAACGCCATAATTCTGATCCTGATTCCTGAAGCCTCGACTTCTCTTGTCAATATTATCCGCTTTGATAGGACAGTTTAAAGTGGCGAAAAAAAGATTTTGTAGTATGGCTTTGTAATAGATACCTTCAACACTTCTTTCCGTAAAGAGTCCATATTCATGATAAGGAGATATGTCTTTAAGGATTTTTTTCTGAAGTACCTCCAACTCAAATAACTCTTCGGGTATCAGTTTCTTTTCTTTTATAAACCAAACAAAAAGCAAACGTGTAAGCATACGAATCACATTTATTGCTTTATGTTCTAGAATTAAGTCATCAATATTAGCATTCTTTTTTATGGCTTCTTCCATCGTCGGTTTTCCGGGAAAGATTACATGTTTTATAGCCCAGAAATACCAGTTGGAAAGTTCCAGATAGAATTTCTTGTTGAGAACATTGACACTAAAAACTTCCTGCCAATATAGGTACAATGCAGCAAAAGAATCAATTCGTTTAGTTCCTGTAGTTGGAACCTTCAATTCTCGGAGAATACGCAAATGTCCGGAATGAGGTTGATTAATACTAACATCTCTCAATAAGCTCACTTTTCCAGCCTTTTCACCTTCTCTCCATTCCTGTTTATATTTCAACCGCTCCGTATTGGCAAAAGCTAAATGATCATTATACTTGAATACCACTACTACAGGTGTATAATAAAACTCACGATTAAAAGCCCTTGATATTTCAGCCAATTGGGAACGGGTGGGAAATAACCCATTGGGGCGTTCTTTCAGCGTAATACCAAAAATCAGAATACCGTCGTAGTCTGATTTAATTTTCTCTACATCGAGTGATTGATTGCCATCAAATGCGGCATCATCGACCATCCCAACAAAATAAACATCATTAATCAACTGGAAAGTATCATTATCCTTATAAGTATCTTTAAGAATGTCTTTAGCTGTTGTAGGCTCGTCAGCCACATAATTCATGGGAACTTTTAAATCGTTAAAAAACGATTTTAGTGCAACTATAAAAGGTAATTCGCTAAAAAACTTAATGCTATCCATTATCGAGATTCTTTAATTTATTTCTAACTCTTCTATGTTTTGCAGGCTATGTTGCATTATTTCCTGTATTCTTTTTCTCTATGAAACCAGAAACCAGGTTATTAAATCGAAATTATCCAGTTGATATTTTTCATCCACCTTTACATTTTCCTTCACTCGTGTCAGCGCATCTTTGTCTCCTTTTCTGAGTTTAGATAAAAGATCCCTGATTTCCTTTCCCATCACTTTCTTAGTTGAACCATCTTCTTGAACCTGTTCTTCGTATGCTTGGCTGTCTAGCCAACTTTTTAGCGAGTTAACCAATTCCTCAATGGCCGATTTTTCACCCCTATCTATCTCATCCGGTACAAACCGGCTCTTATCCTTATGATGGGTTAATACATCCAGCACATCCTTTTGATTTAACTTCACTAAACAGCCTTGCTTATTGATATAAATAAGATCGAAAATCTTATATTCATGATTCTTCGCTTTCGCAGCTCTGGCAGGATAACCAAGGAGTGCTATAAGTCCACTCTCGGGACAAATCTCTATATCTGCCTTGAATCCTGTATAAATTCCTTTAGGCATTCGTAAATACTTATCCCTGTCCTTATTAAACTCTTCCAATAAATCTTGGCGGTATCTTTCCAGAGAAAGATCATCAAAGCCAAACGTATCTTCACCATCGAGATCATCGAAAGTTATCTGCATCTGTTCCATCATCCGGTTATTCATTTTCTGATCCAAGGATTCATCATGAATCATTTGCTGAAAGGATTCTGAAAACTCTTCATCTACTTCTGCTCCGGCCAGTTTCATGGCTGCCATCCGTTGTTCAATCCGTCCTTGTAGATTCAAATAAGAATTAATATTGTTCGATGGCCAGAAATTAATACCGAATATTTCATTATTGGGGCTTCCTAAACGGTCAATACGCCCCAAACGCTGAATGATGCGGACAGGATTCCAATGGATATCATAATTTATAACCATATCGGCATCCTGCAAGTTTTGTCCTTCGCTTAGAGCATCTGTTGCAATAAGGATATCAACCGGCTTTTGAATCTTTTGGTAAGTCTTTGGATGTTTTATCTTTATCCAATCAATCCATTCTGCATAAGCCTCTAATCCATGCTTGCCTGGATGAAAATCCCATTCCTTTTCCTTAAAAAGTTTTGTATAAGGAGCGAATCGTTCGAGAATGGGCTCAAAATTCTTGGATTCCTCATCTGAATCACTTGTGAATGAGCCGGATCCTGAAACCATCGCTAATCTGTCAAATCCCCGACTTTTAAGTTGATTAAATAGATAAAAGGCGGTATCCCGGTAAACCGTGAAAATTACAACCTTAGGGTTGCCTCCGTTTTTTCCAGAGGCTCGTTTTTTGTTAATTCTGGAAATTAAGGTTTGTATTTTATCGTCTGAAGAAGACAAGTTGCCAGGATAAGTAATCTCTTTATCTATTTTAGATTCAAATTTTTGAAGATTGATAAAAAGGTTATCCAATGCGTCGAGGTCTTTCTTTAAATCCTTCTTGAAAATTTCCAAGTTTCCAGCAGCATCGATATCTGATAGGCTTATTTTTCTCTTTTTACCAAGAGTGAGTTCTTCATATTCGCTTTCCAAATCATCATCATTAAATAGATTCTCGTCTTTGTACTTTATTTTAGTATTAATCTTCCCTTCCTGATAAGCCCTTATCTTATCCAGTGCATTTTGGTGGTGGTCTTTAATCTTCTCCACAGTAGAATAAAATGAGTACCATGAAGATTCTAATCGCTTAACCATCAAAATATACATCATTTTCACCAAGAAACGATCTCTTTGTCGTTCATTGTGAAGTATATCCTTCTCTTCTTCTTCAAGATAATAGGAGGGTTGGTAGCCGGATAGCATGGGCGGAAAATGATCGAACAATTCTTCGAATGATTCAAAATTACCCAACTGGGTAGGTGTAACAAAAAGATTGATAGGTCTTGCCTTTGCCGGAAAAATAAGTCCTGTCTGCTGCCCTTCAATCATTTTACGGGTTCTTGCCACAACTAACGAATCGGTAAGAGTGAAGAAGTTTGCAGGTAATTTTTTAATGAATTCACTCATCCTTGGTTTTGGCTCTGACCTCCACTCGTTAAATACTTTCTGTGCAGTCCTAAAAGTATAATCCAGATTCCGGACACCTAAATTTTCATTATACCCCTCCAAATCGCCTTGAACCATCAACTTAAATTGGTTACGAATATCAATTAGAGAATTATTGATGGGCGTTGCGGATAAAAGCAGGACTTTTACATCCTCATTCTTTGCTAAAATCTGCTCAAGCAAAAACTTATACCTGTTTGACTTATCATTCCTGAGATTGTGACTTTCATCAATGACGATCAGTTTTGGTTTATCATTGATAAAATATTTATCTGCCCTGTCGTTATATGTCTCCATTCGCATATCATTCATATCTGTATGAAAGCGAATGGAATAGTCGAACTGATCTTTCTCAAACCGGGAGTCTTGTTTTTTCATATAACGTCTCCAATTGTGTTCCAGTTTTTTGGGACATAGTAACAATACTTCCCTACCTTGTAATTGGAAAAACTTAATAACAGCCAATGCACTCCATGTTTTCCCCAAACCCACAGCATCAGCCAAGATTGCACCGTCGTATTTCTGGAGCATCCTGATAAGACTTAAAACTCCTTTTTTCTGAAAATCATATAGGTCATTGTATACGACGGAATTCTCCAACCTTCCTATCTGGCGGTTGAAATTTGGATCATTCTCATTCTCCATCATTTGGTTACCAAACAACTCAAACAGAACTTTATAATAAAGTTCCCGCGGACTATATTTGATGAAAACCCGTTCGATTTCAGAAATTAAGTATTGCTTGAAATCAACTTTGGATTTAGTTCCATCGAGAGCGACTAACGTTTTTTCCTTGTGTGCCTGCTGCCTGTTCCATAATGATTCGAACCAAGAAATCAATTCTTTATATTGATTGCCATTTCCTGTTTCGGCTATATTCAGTTCAAAGTTATTTGTTTGTTTTAAGCCAATACCTGCTTCTGTAAGATTTGAACTACCCGAAACAAAATATTTATTTCTATCATCTTTTTTTTCAGGATTGAAAAGATAGCATTTAGCATGACAGAAATTGGGCTCCAATGTCTTTGCAGTCACTTTTTCCTGTTTTAGAAACTTTACTGCTTCTTGAGAAAGGGTACTTAATTTTAAAGATGCTTCTATACTGATATTTTCATTTAGAAGATCCAGCGGCCGGTTATCAATGGAATCAATGTTTACAATATCTCCCAATATTAACCTGAAATCTGAAATTTTACTATTTACCTCTTTCGAGAGCCAAGCTAATGCCCCGATGGTGAAATATCCGGTTACAATA
Source organism: Dysgonomonadaceae bacterium zrk40 (assembly GCA_016916535.1). NCBI lineage: Bacteria > Pseudomonadati > Bacteroidota > Bacteroidia > Bacteroidales > Dysgonomonadaceae > Dysgonomonadaceae bacterium zrk40. Next base: position 679,722 of record CP070276.1, on the reverse strand, counting down.
TCCAGTTTTCCTTCTTCTGTATAAGAAGATATCCATTCATGAACTTTTAAGTTTTCGTTCTCGTTATCTAAAATCATAGCAATGGCTTATTACTTATTTCTGGCAATATAAAGAATCATTCTAAACTCAACAGTCTTCTTCAAACACGAATATTTTGTGCTGAGAATGGCTATCAATCTTCCCTCTATTGATCGTGTTTGTCAATATCTGACGAATTTTAGCAAAATTAATAAAAAACAGCGCTTATATGATTCTACAGAGCATAATTTTGAACTTGGATTAGATTTCAATTGATACTCAAATTTATCTAGTAGATCTTATCGGTTTATTCATAGTTAAACAACTGTTAGTAAACAAATAAACTACTTGTCTACAAAAAAATCATCTCGATTTTCCTCGTAGTGAATACAGGCAAGTCGTATTGCTCTACCAAAAAATGGCATTTTTATAGTAAATAAATTTTAATCCAAATCTTGTATTTGGTCTTGCAAACTTAATTGAGACAAAAAGTTAAGCGACATTTTTAATTGATTCTTTTTTAAGATTATACTGATTCCAAAATTCATCAATGGTTAAGTTACCCAATGCTGAGAATCTCCTTTTATGATTATACCAGGTTTCAATATATTCAAATACATGCAAGCGCATCTGCTCTCTTGTTTTGAGTTTGGTACCATAGACCAATTCAGATTTGAAAGTTTTGAAAAAGCTTTCAGCCACAGCATTATCCCAACAATTTCCCTTTCCACTCATACTTTGCTCCAGCTTCAAGGATTTCAACAGGTTTACAGTTTGTTTGCAGGCATATTGGATGCCCCGGTCAGAATGAAATATCAATCCTTCTCCAGAAGGTCTGTTCCTATTGGCCATCCTGATAGCCGGGACTACGGTATAGGTCAGGTCGGAGACACACGCTTTCACAGGCTCTTTATGATTAAATTCGCGATTCAACAGATTTGGAGCAACCTTATAGTTGTGAGAGGCATCCGTCGTCACTTTGAATCGTCTCGAGAGTTTACTGCGCAAGCCCATTTCCCTCATATGGCATGCTACGGTGGTTCTCGAGACGGGAGTTCCGGATACCTGCAAATCCTTCGCCAGCCGGGGGCTTCCATTGCGTCCCTTGGCAGCAAAATAGGCATCCCTGATCTTTTCGTCCAGCTCCATATACTTACGCTTACGCGCGCCCTCCGGATCTTTAAGCCAGCGGTAATAACTGCTCCTGGGCACTTTCAGTACTTTACACATCACCTCGATCGTCCATTGTTTAGAGTTGTATTCCTTGATAAAGAGATAGATCAACGATCTCTCTTGGAGATGATGCTCAAAGCTTTTTTTAATATGTCCCGCTCCGTTTCAGCTTCACCCAGACGTTTTTCCAGTTCAGCAATCCTTTTGGTGTCCTCACTTAATGACTGGACTCCGTGTCCGGGAAAACTGGCTTCACCTTTCTGCTGGTATTCTTTCCGCCAACGATATAGAAGAAAGGGGGCAATACCCAATTCCTGTGCAAGCTCGGAAACATTCTTGCGCTCTAAACTGAGTTTAACCGCATTCTCTTTGAATGCCTTGTCAAAATGTGTTCTTTGTTTTCTCATATTACACAAAAATAAGCTTTTATGCTTAACTCTGTGTCCCCGCTAAGTTAGTAATTCCAAGAGGCTCTCTTCAAGAAAGTTGGACAACTTCAGCTTGAGAATGACTTCACAAAAACAGCCATTCCTGCATTTTCTGCTTTCATTCCGCTTTTCACCTCAAACCCAGTTACCTTCATAAAAGTAAATTTACTCAATATGATGAGCAAATTTACTCAATGTTTTTAGTCCTGCAATTATATTTGTATAATATACAACCTATTCGCAACCATTCGGCATTGACTGGGCTGGTGCCCCTCCAATGCCTCTCCAATGTCTCTCCCAAGCCCCTCCAAAAATTATTGGAGTGGCAGAGGCCGATTCCTTGCCTTTGTATAGCCAATTAGGCGACCATTGTCTTCGAAATCATGGATGCAAATGACACAAGTTGTCACACTTTGTGCCGGGATTCTATTTGAACCGTTTGGAGAGGTAGCGGCGCAGCGGCTCATCGTAGAGCTTCAGCACGAGCCAAGCCAGCAGGATGCTGCGGAAGATATTTCTGACATCGGTTGTTGTTAATTGATTTTTCTGCTCCGATGATGCGGGATGTATCGGAATAATTGTTATTTTTGTGCTCCCGAACCGTTAGCTCAGCTGGTTTAGAGCGCTGCCTTGACAGGGCAGAGGTCACTGGTTCGAATCCAGTACGGTTCACTTCTTCTCTTTCCTGTTCATATGTTTCAGGTATTCACTGGGTGCAAGCCCGAACTCCTCCCTGAAGCATTTTCTGAAATTGGCGTTGCTGTTGAAACCTACCATCATCGATACTGCAGAGATGGTATGTTCACCTGTGAGCAATAGCTCCTCAGCTCTTTGCACACGTAGCTTGCGCACCAAACCGTTCACGTTCATCCCGGTAATGGCCTTTACCTTACGGTAGAGTGTGGAGTGGCTCATGTTCATCTTGTCAGCGATAAAGTTCACTTCCAGTCTGTCATTCTCCAGGTGGGCATTGATCACCTTCTCCAGCTTTTGAATGAATTCACTGTCCAGCGCACTGAGTGATGTGGCCAGTATCTCTGCCTTGTCGGTCATGTTGGCCGTGAGCCTCACCTTGTCGATCAGCTGTTTTCTGGTCTCCAGTAGATTGGTAATTCGGGAATGCAGGAGTCGAGCAGAAAAGGGCTTGGTGATAAACGACTCAGCACCTGTCTCGTATGCCTCAGTGCGATCTTCAATGGAGCTTTTGGCTGTGAGCAGGATAATGGGGATATGGCTTGTAAGCAGATCATCCTTCATTCGTTTCATCATCTCCACCCCATCCATTTCCGGCATCATGATGTCGCTGATCACAAGATCGGGCATCAACTTACGTGCTTTCTCCAGTCCCTTTTTGCCGTCGGCAGCTGTATAGATGGTATACCTCTCTGAGAGCGACTCTTCGATATAATTGAGAATATCAATATTGTCCTCCACAACCAGTATTTTCAGCTTACTCCCTGTTGCAGGTCTCTGGTCATCACCTGCCACTTCTTCCGGATGTTGTTCCGGGAGCGATTGTTGTTCTTTCTCATTCTCGTTCTCACTCTCATGAATGGCATGGGGATAGCGGTTGTCTGTATGCAATCTGAAACGAAAGGTGGAGCCCTTACCCGGTTTACTATCGGCGAAGATCTCCCCTTCATGCAGCTTCACGAGGCTGTAGACCAGTGCCAGCCCTATCCCTGTGCCCATGCGGTACTTGCTCTGCACATCCTGGTAGTAACGATCGAAGATCCTGGGCAGGGTATCCTGATCAATGCCCACGCCGGTGTCTGTCACTGCAATCTCAGTGAAAGGTACTCCCGATTCCTCCACATGATAGAGGCTGAGGGTTACCGACCCCTCATCACAAAACTTCACAGCGTTCGATAACAGGTTCTCCACAATGGTCGATACAATCTCCGGGTCGTACCAGAGCCGGTATTCGCCCTCCTCAATCATGGTTTGAATGGTGATTTTACCGTTGCTGTTCAGTTCCTTGTACTTGTAACCGGCATCACGAATCAGCGTCTCCAGGTTTGAGAATCTGACCACCAGTTGTTTGTTTTGTGATTCTGTTTTTCGAAACTCAAGGATGGTATTGATCTGGTTGAGCAGCCTGTCGGCACTCTTTTGTATCAGTGAGATTTTTTTGCCCTGAGCCATAGTGAGTGATTTATCTTCCCTCAGGTCGCCCAACGGTCCGAGGATCAGAGTAAGGGGGGTGCGCAGCTCATGGGTGATGTTTGTGAAGAATCGCATCCTCTCGGTGTTCAGACGCTGCTCACGGTCGTGATCCTGTTTCTCCAGAATGAGTGAGTTTTCCAACAGCAGCCTCTGTTTGTAGAATCGGATGATGAACAGAAGCACGACAGCGGTGAGCAGCAGGTAGATGAGCTTAGCCCACCAGGTGGCCCAGAATGGAGGAATCACCTTGATCGACATTTGTGTCATATTCTCTTCCCATACCTGATTGGGTATCATTGCCCTGATATAAAGAGTGTAATCTCCCGGCGGCAGGTTGCGGAAGACGATGCTGTTGTCGCCGTGTGTATCATACCAACGCTCATCCAGTCCCTCGAGTTTGTATGAATATGCCATCAGGTCGCTGAGCGATTTGTCCGGTACTCCGAAAGCCACCTTGAACGAGTTGTCGTTGTGGCTGAGTCTTATTTTCGGCATCACCGGCAATCTCAACTCGCTGTCGTTGATCTCATCGCCACGATGCAGAAAGAAGTCGGTAATGATCACCGGTGAAGGTTTGATTTCAGAGGTCACTTCTTCGGGGTGGAACGAGCATAACCCATAGTGAGAGCCAAAATGAATCATGCCGTCTGCTGTTGTGGTTACCGCACCGCTCATGAAATCACCCATGGGGACACCATAGGCGCTGTCGTAGTTGTAGAAACGTTGTTTCTCTCTGTTGAACATGCTGATACCGCTCAATGTGCTCACCCAGACGTTGCCTCTCTTGTCGGCAGCGATTGCACGGATATGCGTGTCGTTGAGACCCTGTTCACTGTTCAATATCTCAAATTTCTCACCTTTCCCCTCAGGTTTGAAAAGTACCAGCCCGTTTCCTGTCGCAATCCATATATTTCCATCGTTGTCGCGGATCATATGGTTCACCCTGTTGGAGGGGAACTGCTGGTTGATGGTGAAATGGCGCTGCTCGTTCATCTCCCTGTCGTAGATGGTGAGGCCGTCACCGAAGGAGCCCACCCATATATTGGCGTTGCTGTCCAGTACGATGCTTCGCACCTGATCCTCGCGCAAGGTGCCTTCTCTTCTGGAATAACTGCGCACCCAATTGCCCGTATGGTCATAAATCTCTATCCCCTTTCCGTTGCCGATGAGGATCTCGCGGCGGTCGTTTTCGGCAAAACATCTTACATCACTGGCAATGCGGTTCCCCATTCCTTCCAGTCTCCCGATTGATGCATTCCAGCGGGTTACATCTCCCGAGTAGGATCCGAACCAGAGGTTGTTACGGGAGTCTCTGAAGGCAGCAATGATGGCATTGTCGGTCAGCGCAGAGTTTTCGGTGTTGAAGTTGCGCTGTTTATCCTTCTCCTGCAGCAGGTCGATTCCGCTGTTATCCGTTCCCACCCATAGACGTCCCTGTTCGTCGCTGCTGATAGCCATCACGATGTCATCGCTCAGTGAATACTCGGGTGAGAGTCTGTTGATGAGACGAAAGGGTGTGTCGCGGTAACTGATGAAGTTGACACCATCGCCGTAGGTGCCAATCCATACATTGCCGAAGTGATCCTGGAAGATGCTCCGCACCGATTTGTTCGAGAGGGTGTTGTAGGTGGTGCCGGGGTAGATGTTTGTGAAAGTGACATCGCCCGGTGAAGAGAACCATTCCTGATGCATATCGAGGATGCTCACCCCTCCGTTCTCGGTGGCAATCCATAGGCGTCCGGTGTTGTCCTGCATGATGTCATAGACGTTGTTGGAGATGAGGGAGCCGGGATTCATGGGATTGTGCCTGAACCGGGTGAACTGTTCGCTATCGGGGTGGAAGAGAGCCAGTCCCCGGTCAGTGCCCACCCAGAGGTTGTCATCTCTGTCGATGAAGACCTTGTATACCTGGTTGCCGGGGATGCTGCGTGAATCAGCTTCGTTGTTCCTGTAGTTCCGGGTTTTCTTCGTCGCCGGATCAAAGATCGTGAGCCCGTCATTCACATGTCCCAGGAAGAGCAGTCCCTTGCTGTTTTCCGCGACCGACCAGATGTTATCGCTTGCCAATTCTGGTAGTGTTCCGGTGTGGTAGTGCGTAAACGTGCCTGTCGCAATATCGAGGTAGTCGAACCCCCGCCAGTAGGTTGTCACCCACAGGTTGCCGTTGTGAGAATTTGTCACGTCTGTCACATCGTTTGTGATCAGACTCGTAGTTGATTCATCGTTGTGAATGTAATGGGTAAACTCCTCTGTAATCGTATTGAAAGCATTCAGTCCATCTCGTTGTGTAGCAATCCATATGATATCCTGAAACCTGTCGGCATAGACACGGTTCAGTTCGTTGCCTGAGATGGAGGTGGTGGTTGACTGTGAGTTCTCTTTCTTATAGGTGCGAAACTGCCTGCCGTCATAACGGTTCAGTCCCGATTCGGTAGCGAACCAGATAAATCCGTTCCTGTCCTGGGTGATACCCATGATGTAACCGTTCGACAAGCCCTCTTCCGTCGTGATGCGGCTGATGTAGAAGGGTGCGGCATGAAGCGACATCGACAGGATGCAGGTGATAAGTGTGAGGAGAAGTCTGTACATGGTGCAAAAATAGCAAAGATTTAAGTAGCATCAACTCCTGCACCTGATTCTTTGCGTTGTAAATGTTAATATAAAGGTTTTCAGTTTGTAAGGAGAGGCGTGGCACGTGTTAATGACGAAAAACAGTCCCTATTTGAGCAATTTCAGTCCATCCCCAGCAATAGTAATCTCTATATTTGCACACTGTATTACCGGACATCGGCGGGACTGCAACGCAATGCAACGCATCCCGTCCAGCACTGTGTGAACACAAGCTGATACAGTTGAAAAAATTGATTAATAACCTTTACAATTAAACTCTTAATGAAAACAAGACAATTTTTATTGCTCATGGGTTTGAGTGCACTCTTCCTCTTCGGATGGAATGCCTGCAGCGACGATGATCCCCAGTGGGGTGATGTTGACGGAGCAGCACCCACGCTCACACTCACTTCGGCTCATATTCAGACCGAAGCAGGACGAACCTTTACAATTGAAGGGTTGGTTACCGACAAGGACGGAATAGCTGCCATCCGTCTGTTGTGCTCTCCGTTGCAGCTAAACAAGACCATCGACATCATCAAGATCTACGAGAAGCCCCTCGAGTCGTACGACCTGAGTTACAGCTTCAAGACAAATGCCGATGAGATTGGCGACTCATTCACCGTGCAGGTGACTGTTGTGGATGTTGGTGGACGCGAAGTGACGCAGGATCTGCTCATCACCATGGATGGTGATTTCGTTGCTCCCGTGTTCAACGCTGCTCCCTCGGATGAGATGACTGTTCTCCTCAAGGAGACCACGCGTCTGAATGTGAAGTTCACGGTAAGCGACGACAAGGCACTGGAAACAGTGACAGTCGCCATCCCCGAGCTGGACTACCTGAAGGAGATCACCTCCTTTACCAACGGCAACAGACTCGATTACAGTGACCCCATTGTGGTACCCTCCGAGATTGCTACCTATAACCTCACCATCACGGCTACCGACAAGTTCGACCACAGTGTCACCCGCACAAGCGTGATCACCGTGAGCGAGATGCCCGACTTCCCGAAGATGTGGCTCAGCGACGTGGAGACGGCAGAGCAGCTGAACAGCGACGTGTTTGGCGTACCCATGCTGATTGACCATACAGGCGAATATGAATATGAAGCACGTTACTACAATGCTGCGGCCGGCACGAAGATCTTCTTCCTCCCGCAGCGCAGTGACTTCTCGCCCATCAGCTTCGGCATCGATCCCCTCGACAACAGCAAGCTGACAGATGATCCGGAGGTAGCACAGCCCATCGTGCTCAATGAAGCCGGTGTCTACTACCTGATACGTTTCAACGTGCAGAGCGGCGACTACAGCATCAGCACCTATCCCGTATCAGAAGCAATCGATCCCATCCCGCACGTGTATGGCTCCATCAGCCTCGATACATGGTTCGACGGTGGCTCATGGTTGCAGGAATTCTACTTCGGATACACCACCAGCGGTCCCGGTGACATCACCCGCTTCGTGCAGGATCCTCAAAATCCGCACCGCTTCTGGCTGGAAGATCCGTTGGTGCTCGAAGCAGGCGAGCAGATGAACTTCATCATCCACAACTGGCACAGCAATGGCTGGTGGAACTACTGCACCTGGCGTGTCGACAACTCTGCCGATCCTGAGAAATTCGACTACTACGGCGACAAGGTGAACCCCGAGTGGACCGGCAAGAAGGGTATGGACAACTGGGCCAAGCCTGTTGTACAGGTCTCCGGCAGCTACAGGTTCTATTTCGATGCACACCTCGGCAGAGGCAAAATGATTCCGGCAAACTAATTATAACACAAAATTCGACATGAGAAAACAATTAATCATACTGTGCCTGTTACTTGTCTCCTTCTACACCCACGCACAGATAACCGTGAAAGGTGTAGTCACATCTGCCACCGACAGTGAGCCGATGATAGGAGCAACCGTGCAGGTGAAAGGAACCTACAACGGGACCATGACCGGTCTCGACGGGGAATATGAACTGAACAATGTGGCAAGCGATGGCGTGCTCATCTTCTCTACCATCGGCTATGAAACGGTTGAGGTGAACATCAGTGGACGCAACACCATCAATGTGGTGATGGAGGAATCGACCGAGCTGCTCGATGAGCTGGTCGTCGTGGGTTATGGAGTGGTGCGCAAGAGCGACCTCACCAGCTCCATCTCAACGGTGAAAGGAGAAGAAATCACCGAGGTGATCACCGGCAATGCCATGGATGCCCTCCAGGGCAAGGTGAACGGTGTGCAGATCACCAGTGGTGGCGGTCCCGGCACCACTCCCAAGGTGCTCATCCGCGGTGTCACCACCGTTAACGGTACCGATCCACTCTACGTGGTGGATGGCATGCCCGTGGGTAACAATATCAACTTCCTGAACAACAATGACATCGAATCGATGGAAGTGCTCAAGGATGCCTCTGCCGCTGCCATCTATGGTACGCGAGGCTCCAACGGTGTGATCCTGATCACCACCAAGAAGGGGTCGGCAGGGAAACCCCGCTTCAACTTCAGTGCCGGTACCGGTTTTCAGACGCTCTCTGATCCCGGCATGGCAGGCGCTTCTGAATATGAGCAGGTGTTCAAGACCCGTTACACCAACGATGGTCGCACACCGGTGTGGAACGGCAAGGATGGTTATACCGATGCGGAAGGTACCGACTGGTGGAATGAGACCGTCAACAAAACAGCGATGGTGCAAAACTACCAGTTCAGCGTTGCCGGTGGCAACGACAAGCTTGTTTACAACCTGAGCCTCGGTTATTTCCGCAACAACTCACAATATGACGTGGGCTATTGGGATAAGATCAACACCCGCCTCAATACCGAGTACACCTTCAACAGAATTGTGAAGCTCGGTTTCAACCTCGCTCCCCGTGTGGAGTCGTGGGACAATACACCCAACCTCTTCTCGGCTGCAATGTCTATGGACCCCACCACGCCCATCTATCGTCCCGAAGAGGAGTGGAGTGAAAACATCTACAACAACTATGCCCGTTCATACAACAACCAGGAGTGGAACCCCCGTGCTTCACTGGCCCGCGCCAATGCACACAGCCGTCTCTATGGCATGCTGCTGAACCCCTATCTGGAGATCAGTCCCATTGAAGGACTCACGCTCCGCACTCAGTATGGTGTCAACGCACAGTTCCGTCGCAGCGACTCCTTCACACCTGAGTTCTTCATCGATGCACTCGAGAAGTCGGACCTCAGTGTTGCCTCCCGCTCCATGAACGAGTGGTTCGATTACAACTGGACCAACACGGCCAATTATATGTTCACAGTGGGTGAGCAGCATCACCTCAACACCATGGCCGGTTTCACTGCCGAGAAGTTTGCCAACTACTGGCTCAACGGCTCCAGCGAGGATATCCCCAACAACAGCGATAACCTGCAGGAGGTGAGTGCCGGTACACAGAACCAGAAAGCAAGCGGCAACACCGGCTACAACACGCTTGTATCCTACCTGGGTCGTGTGATGTATCATTTCGATTATCGCTACTACCTCACCGCATCGGTGCGTGTGGATGGCTCTTCCCGCTTCCCCACAGGCAACAAGTATGCTACTTTCCCTTCGGTATCGGCCGCCTGGCGTGTCAGCAACGAGTCGTTCATGCTGGATCAGGATCTGATCGATAACATGAAGATACGTCTAGGGTGGGGACGCGTGGGCAACCAGTCCATTGCCAACTCAGCCTATATCTCCACCATCGGTTCCTCCGATTATGTCTTTGGCAATACGCCGACACGTGTTCCCGGCACCACCATCACCTCGGTGGGCAACAGCAACCTGCGCTGGGAGACAGTGGAAGACTACAACTTCGGGATCGATCTCACCATCCTCGACAACAGGCTGGATGTGATCTTCGATCTCTATCAGAAGAAGTCGCACGACATGCTCTACCGCAAGCAGAACGTCTTTGTTACCGGTTATCCCGACTGGAACGGTCAGGTATGGATGAACATCGGCAGCATGAAAGCCAGCGGATGGGAGCTGGGACTTAACTGGCGCGACAAAGTGGGTGACTTCGGCTATCAGGTGGGACTCAACCTGTCCCAGGTACGCAACGAAGCCATCAAGTTCTCAGGTGACGGACCCATCCTCACCGGCGGCTTCAATGGCGACCAGATCATCCGCAACGAGGATGGCGGACTCATCAGCCGCTTCCATGGCTACCTTGCCGACGGCATCTTCCAGAACTGGGAAGAGGTCAATGCCCATACCGATGAGCATGGCCGTCTTATCCAGCGCGACGCGCGTCCGGGCGACATTCGCTTCACCGACCGGAACTACGACGGAGTGCTCGATGAGAATGACAAGACATGGATCGGCAATCCCTATCCCGATTTGATGGTAGGATCGAACATTGGTGTCAACTACCGCAACTGGGATTTCTCGGCCAACTTCTACGGCACCCTCGGCAACGACATTTACAACAAGACCAAGGGTCTCTACTCCGGTGTGAGCGGCCAGAATGTTTATGCCGGTACGCTGGCAAAAGCCTGGAGCGGTGAAGGAACCAGTACGGACATCCCCCGTCTCTCGGCCAACGACACCAACCAGAACTACACGCGTGTATCCAGCTTCTACGTGGAAGATGGTTCCTACCTGCGTGTGAAATTGATGCAGCTCGGTTACACGTTGCCGAAGAAGTTTGTCGGCGGCATGGACCTGCGTCTCTCCCTCTCGGCACAGAATCCGTTCACCATCACCGGTTACTCCGGTATGGATCCTGAGCGTCCGCTGCTTGACGGAAGCGTGATCGAGACCGGTATCGATGGCATTGCATATCCCAATCCCCGTACGTTCCTGTTCGGTATTGATTTTAAATTTTAATATCCCCGATGCATATGAAAAAATATTATATCCTTCCAGCACTGATTCTCACCATACTGATTGGTTCCTGCTCCGATTTCCTGGAGGAGGAGGTGAGAGGCCAGGAGAACCTGGACACCTATTTCAAGACAGAAGCCGAAGCTGAGTCGTTTGTGACCGGTTGCTACAATGCCCTCACCTTCAATGGCTGGTGGCAGGTTAACACCGTCTGGCTGCTCTCCGAGATGACCAGTGACGACGGCTGGATGGGCAACACCACCCAGCAGAGTGATTACACCTCTCTCGCCTTCTTCCAGAGCAATGGACAGAGCAACGGTCTCATCTCCAACTTCTGGCAGTATCGTTACAAGGGCATCCTGCGTACCAATATCGCCATCAACAAGATTGCCGAAGCACCCATCACCGATGAGGCCAAGATGGCACGACTCATTGCCGAGGCTAAGTTCCTTCGTGCATTCTATTACTTTGAGCTGGTGAAGAACTTTGGTGGTGTACCCATCGTAGAGAGCTTTGCCATGCCCGATGAGATTCAGGGCATCGAACGCAACAGCGCCGAGGAGGTCTACGCCTTCATTGAGAAAGACCTGCAGGATGCAGCAGCAGTGCTGCCCCAGCGTAGCAGTCAGTCCGACAACGAGGTAGGTCGTGCCACACGTGGTGCCGCTCTCGGTTTCCTGGGTAAGGTCTATGTCTACCAAGGGAAGTGGGACGAGGCAAAGACAGCACTGAAAACAGTGATCGACGAAGGGGAGTACCAGTTGCTCAATAACTTTGGCGATGTGTGGGATATCGATAACGACAACAGCGTGGAGTCGCTGTTCGAGGTGCAGTTCACCTACGATGGTGTCTATGCGCTTGGTGGCAGTCTCTCCGTAGTTGCCGGCAACCGTTCCGGTGGCGATCAGGATGGCTGGGCCTGGGGTCTTCCATCTGCGAACCTTGAGAATGCTTATCTGGAGGCCGGCGACAGCGAGCGTCTGCGCTGGACAATCATCAAGCATGGTGATGCAGACATTGCCGGTGAGCCTGACTTTGAAGAGGTAATCGAGCTGCAGGGTGACCAGAATGGTGACGGCACCTATGCCGTTGATCCCTCCAAGCACAAGTCGGCCCGTCTCATGCGCAAGTATTACATCCCGCTGTCAAAACGTCCCGAAGTGTTCAATATCGACAAGGTACCCCTCAACCACCGCCTGCTGCGCTACGCCGATATCCTGCTGCTCTATGCCGAGGCCTGCAATGAGACCGGTGACGATGTGTCAGCGCGAGCTGCCCTCAACGAAGTGCGTGCACGTGTCGACTTGCCAGCAGTCACTGCCGGTGGCAACGATCTTCGTCAGCTGATCCGCACCGAGCGCCGCCTGGAACTTGCCTTCGAGCAGAACCGCCTCTACGACATCCGTCGCTGGGTGGATGACAATGGCAAGAAGGTGATGAGCAACCTCATGGGTGAGAATGGATCGTTTGTCCGTTGGAACAACAACCCCGACACGCGTGATCCCTATGAGTGGGAGAACCAGCGTGAGTCGAGCGACAAGGGATCGACCTTCCGTGAAGATCGCGACCTGCTCTTCCCGATACCCTTGTACGAGATTACAATGTCGAATGGATCCATCACCCAGAATCCCGGATGGAATTGATGATGGGTGTAATGAATAGAATCGGTATCTGGGTACTTGCCTTGCTGGCAGGAGGGATGATTGCCTGCAGTGACAAGCAGGATGAAAAGAAACTGGAAGAGCCGGTTCCCTCCAATGCGGTAGAGAAGCAGGTAACCCTCAATGCAGCGCTCACCTACCAGACTGTTGCCGGCTTCGGTGCTTCCGATGCCTGGCAGCCAGCCTGGGTAGGCAAGTACTGGACCGGGAGCCGTGACCGCCTCAGCGAGCTGCTCTTCTCACAGGAGATCGCTGATGGACAGCCCAAAGGAATCGGCCTCTCCATGTGGCGTGTCAACCTGGGTGCCGGTTCGGCAGAGCAGGGTGATGCCAGCGGTATCAACACCATCACGCGGCGTGCCGAGAGCTTCCTGACCGCTGACGGGAGCTATGACTGGGAAAAGTGCATGGGACAGCGTTATTTCATGCAGCGTGCCCGTGAGCTGGGTGTGGAGCAGTTCATCCTGTTCAGCAACTCCCCTCCGGTGCAGTATACCTACAACGGTCAGGGTCGCTCCGACCGGGGTGGGTATGCCAACCTGAGAAGTGAATATTTTGACGATTTTGCAGATTACCTGGCCGATGTGGCCTCCCATTTTCATGCGGATGGATACAACATCACCCACATCTCACCGGTGAATGAACCACAGTACAACTGGGAGGGTCACGACCAGGAGGGCAGCGGATGGACCAACGATGAGATAGCTACACTGGCCAGGGAACTGGATCGTGCTCTCAACGAGCGAAATCTTCCCGTTGACATGTTGCTTGGTGAGTCGGGCGACTGGGAGTATTTCTACAAGAGCAAGGGTGATCGTGCCCGCAGCTATGTGGTTGCCGATTTCTTCAATCCTGAAAGACCAACCTATGTCGGTGACCTGAAGCATCTCAAAAACCTGATTAGCGGTCACAGCTACTGGACCGATGGCTCGTGGGAGGGCATGCGTACGGTACGATCGAATGTGGCAGAGATTGCCCGTCAGTACAATCTGGAGGTATGGCAAAGCGAATGGAGTATGATCGGCGATGGTTACAGTTCATCGGAATATGTGGGTCATGAGAATGCCACCACGATGGACATTGCGCTTTATATGTCGAAGGTAATACACAACGACCTCACAGTGGCCGGTGTCACCTCCTGGAGCTTCTGGACAGCCATGGATGTGGCGCACTGGGGCCACCAGAACCGATTCTTGCTCATCTCCCTCACACCCGACGGGGGCGAGTGGGGCGATGTGATGTCGGGTGATGGCACATTTGCAGCCACGCCCACACTGTGGGTGCTGGGCAATTACAGCCGATTCATTCGTCCCGGCTACAAGCGGATTGAGCTCTCCATGAACGAGTCGCGTAGCTTCTTTGGTTCCGGTTATCTCTCCCCCGACGGGAGGCAGCTGGTAGCTGTCTACACCAACCTTAGCGACAAGCCGGTGCAGCTCACCGAGACACGCAAGGGCTGGGACAGCAGTGCCGCGGTGAAGACCTACACCACCTCTACGGTGAAGGAGTTGCAGGAGGCGGTATTTGCCCCGGGCAAACCGGTTGTGCTTGATGCTGCAAGCGTCACCACAGTGGTCTATCAGCTCTGACGCCGCAATCATTATTTTGGAACATACGACAAGCCGGCATCTCTTGTAAAGAGTGTCGGCTTGTTTTTTTATGTCGCCTTTCAGGACAACAAAACGCCTGCTTCCTGATGAATTGTTCAGAGCCCTTCCAACCAGCGGTCCAGCTCCAGCAGGAACTGTTTCTTGTAGGCGAACGATTCACGGTTGCCGAAGCCGTGGCCGCCGGTGGGGTAGAGGAGGAAGGTGACCGGCCGGTCGTGCCGTGTCATCGCCTCCGCGTAACGGAGTCCGTTGGCGGGGGGCACCGCCCTGTCGTCGGCGGCGAAGATGATGAAAGCGGGTGGGGTGTTGCCATCTACGCGCAGCTCGTTTGAGAAGCGGTTGGTGAGCTCTTCCGATGGGTTCTCACCCAGCAGGTTCCTACGTGAACCGCTGTGGGTAAGGAGCGGGTCCATCGTAATCACCGGGTAGAGCAATATCTGGAAGGCAGGCTTTTCAACTACCGGAGCGTGGGTGGCAAAGGTCGAAGCCAAATGTCCTCCTGCCGAGGAGCCCATGATGCCGATCTGTTCCGGGTTCACCTTCCATTCTGCAGCATGCTCCAGTACCATGTTGAATGCAGCCTGCACATCGGCATAGGGGATGCTGTGATCCCCGGCCGGCATGCGGTATTTGAGTACACCCAAGGCGATCCCCTTGCTGAGGAAATATTCGGCCCAGTCGTACCCCTCGTGGAACATTGCCAATCCACTGTAGCCACCGCCCGGCAGTGCGATCACCATCCGTCCCGTCGCCTTCTCCGCCTCCGGCAGGTAGATGCGCAGTGAGGGTGCCGTCAGCCCCTTTTTTGGATCCATATCTGCCTTCGGTTTTTCTTTCACCGTGTTGAGCGGGTACTCCGTGAACTTCGGTTCCTGTGCCGTCAGCGATGTGAGCGAGGCTATCAGGAAGAGCAGGATAAGGTTCAGATGTTTCATATTTCGATATTTTGATGAAGTGTCAATCGACACCCAGACCAATCGAACCCTGTTACAACGTGCGATTGTGACCGATGTGATTGACAAAATTAACTGTTTTTGCATAGAAAGTTGAATAAAATTGGAACAACTATGCAGGAACTACTGCTGATCGCTTGTCGCTGATCGCTTACAACTTAACATTCATGCCAACGATTGCCTAACAACGGGGTGTGATTCTAAGCTGATTCTTGTTGCAGAGCAGATAAATACTCTATATTTGCCCGCAGAGACATAAAAACTGAATAAACATATATTCCTATGAAGAAGTTGATTTTGAGTAGCTGCCTGGCACTGGCAAGCTTGACAATGCAGGCAGAAGTGATCACTGCGCACCAGGAAGGTGTGGCACTGCAGCAGAACCTGACAGCCGAAGAGCTGCATTCACCCGACGGACAGCTGACCCTCCGGTTCACACTCCAAGAGGGAGGTGTGCCCGCCTACAGCCTCAGTTACAAGGGGCGGGAGGTGATTCGTCCCAGTCGCCTGGGACTGGAGCTCACCGGCAGTGAGAACGCCACGTTCGGCCAGGAGGTGCGCAAGAGCAGCGACCCCCGCACCTCGCTCTACGACGGCTTCCACCTGGCGGCGGCTGAAAGGAACAGCGTGGATGAGACCTGGGAACCGGTGTGGGGCGAGAGCCGCACCATCCGCGACCAACACAACGAGCTGGCGGTACGCCTGGCGCAGGAGGCCACCGGCCGTGAGATGATCGTCCGCTTCCGCCTCTTCAACGACGGCCTCGGCTTCCGCTATGAATTTCCGCAGCAGAAGGAGCTGGTCTACTTCGTTGTGCGCGAGGAGCTCACCGAGTTCGCCATGACGGGCGACCACATGGCGTTCTGGATTCCGGGCGACTATGACACGCAGGAGTATGATTACATCACCTCACGCCTCTCCGAGATCGGCAGCATCAACCGTGCCGGCCGCCAGGGCAACCTGTCGCAGACCGGCTTCTCCGACACGGGCGTGCAGACAGCCCTCCAGATGAAGAGCGACGACGGCCTCTACATCAACCTGCACGAGGCGGCACTGATCAACTACGGCGCCATGCACCTCGACCTGGATGAGGAGAGCCTCACCTTCCGCAGCTGGGTGACCCCCGATGCCAACGGCAGCAAGGGACACCTGCAGACCCCGTCCCACACCCCCTGGCGTACGGTGATCGTGAGCGACGACGCCCGCGATATCCTCGCCTCGCGCATCACGCTCAACCTGAATGAACCCTCCAGGATTGAAGATCCCTCCTGGATCAAGCCCACCAAATATGTAGGCGTTTGGTGGGAGATGATCACCGGCAAGAGCGACTGGTCCTACACTGCCGACCTGCCGTCGGTGCAGATAGGCATTACCGACTATACCAAGGTGAAGCCCCACGGTCGCCATGGCGCCACCACGGCCAACGTGAAGCGCTACATCGACTTCGCCGCGGAGCATGGCTTCGACGCCGTGCTGGTGGAGGGGTGGAACATCGGCTGGGAAGACTGGTTCGGCAATTCGAAAGATTTCGTCTTCGACTTCCAGACCCCCTATCCCGACTTCGACATCGACGAGATCCATCGCTATGCGAAGAGCAAGGGGGTGCAGATGATGATGCACCACGAGACCTCCTCCTCCATCCGCAACTACGAAAGGCACCTCGACAAGGCATACGAGCTGATGAACCGCTACGATTACCCCTCGGTGAAGAGCGGCTACGTGGGCGACATCATCCCGCGTGGTGAGAACCACTACAGCCAGTGGATCAACAACCACTACCAGTACGCCATCGAGAAAGCGGCCCAATACAAGATCATGGTCAACGCCCACGAGGCGGTGCGCCCCACCGGCATCAGCCGCACCTGGCCCAACCTCATCGGTAACGAGTCCGCCCGTGGCACTGAGTACCAGGCGTTCGGCGGCAGCAAGCCCAACCATGTCACCATCCTCCCCTTTACGCGACTCATTGGCGGGCCGATGGACTACACCCCCGGCATCTTCGAGCAGGATATCTCCAAGCTCAACCCCAACAACGACTCGCACGTCAACGCCACCATCGCCAACCAGCTGGCACTCTACGTCACCATGAGCAGTCCCCTGCAGATGGCGGCCGACCTGCCGGAAAACTACATGCGCTTCCCCGACGCGTTCCAATTCATCAAGGATGTGGCACTCGACTGGGATGAAAGCCATTACCTGGAGGCTGAGCCGGGCGCCTATGTCACCGTGGCCCGCAAGGCGAAGGGCAGCGACAACTGGTTCGTGGGCAACACCGCAGGCAACGAGCCCTTCACCTCAAAGATCAGTTTCGATTTCCTGGAGAAGGGGAGGGATTACATCGCCACCATTTATGCCGATACGCCCGATGCCCATTACAAGAGCAACCCGCAAGCCTACACCATTCGCAAGGTGAAGGTGACCAGCAAGTCGAAGCTGACGCAGCGCTCCGCGCCGGGCGGCGGCTACGCGATCTCGATTGTTCCGGTAACCGACAAGTCTCAGGCAAAAGGGTTGAAGAAATTATAATGTTGAAGAAACTATAATAGGGAAGTCAGCTCCCTCTCGCGCCATTGCATGGGGCTGCATTGCATCTCCTGGGTGAAAGCTCTCCCGAAGACAGAGGGAGAGCTGAATCCCGACATCCCTGCAATCGAGGAAATGGTGAGGTCCGGACGGGACAGGAGCAGCTGTTTGCTCTCCGCAATACGATAGCGCATCACGAACTGATAGAAGCTCTCGCCATATCCCTCGTTGAAGAGGCGTGAGAGGTAGCTGCGGTTCAGCGGCAGTATCTCCATGGCATCGGTCAGCTTGAAATCTTTGCGCAGGTATGGCTTCTCATGCTCCATCCACTGTTCCAGTTTCTCCCTGTACTCCGGCAATCTCCTTGCAAAGTGACTCTGCGATTTTTGATCCTGCTCACCGGTTTCACTCATCACAGCCTTTGTTTCGTTCATGCTTGCCTTGAAATAACCTTCGGGATAGGGATTCTTGCGGGAAAAGACGCGATGAAATCCGTAGAGGAAAAAACAGAGGAAAATGATGTTGTGCACCAATACACTGCGGGGGTTGTTGCTGAAGACGATTACCAGGCATGAAAAGGTGATTACGAAGTTGCCGAAGATGTAATCTCCCAGCCATTTGCTGTCGATATCCTTCATCGAGGCAAAATTGTTTTCGCACCACTCCTTGTAGTTTTTTCGGTAGCGGAGCATGATTGCCAGTCCGAAAATGGGATAGAAAAGGACCAGGAGGCGGAGCCAGACCGTCACATTCCAAAACTCACGGGTCAGATCGCTCCAGTCGTCGATCACCGGCACCGTCACCCGAAATACTTTGGTAGCAAGGAGATAGAGTCCCATGATTGCCAGGGTGGGCAGAAAAAGCAAGAGAGCCCTTTTCAGTGTAAGCCAGCCGGGCCGGAACGCTTCGATGGGGTAGAGGAGATAGAAATAGGCGAAGGTGCTGCCGTAGACCAGCATGGAGAGTGAGAGATACCTGTATTCCACCACTCCGGCATATCCGGTGGTCAATCCTTTTATCAGAGAGATCAGGTTGGTAAGTCCGATCGTGAACATCAGGAAGGCGAAAAGCAGATCGGCACGTCCCCCTTTTTTTCGGGACATCAACACAAAAGCACCACAGAAACCCAGGAGGCAAAGCATCGACATGACCGACTGGCGGGTATACCTGAAGGGGTCGAGAGGCATCTTCATGGCGAAATATTGACCTGCAACCACGAGGAGCAGGATGAGGGTGTAGACCAGGGGACGTTTCTGTTTCGTCAAGGGGCTCATCCTTTCATTCATCCACAAAAGTTTATTCGGCATTGCATTGTTTTGTGTTTCTTTTCATGATTCATGAATAAATAAGCGCAAAAATAGTGAAATTTTACCGGATGCAAAAACATATTTACACAGCGCAAACAGCCTCCCTGCAGTCGTTTTGGGAAATTTCTACCTTTGCCTGCGATTTTCTCAGACGGGTTTTGAACAATATCAGCGGAAGCCGAAAAGCTATATGAGTAGGCACTCATTTATTACATTCTCTATTCAAATTATGATCACGAAAAAACTAATTGCATCATTTGTGCTATTTATTTGCGGGGCATCCTTTGTCATCAATGCGCAGAATATCTTTTCAAAGGGTGAGCGGGCTGTGAATATCGGTCTTGGAATCGGCAGCTACTACGGTGGCACCGGATATAGCAGCTCCATCCCGCCTCTTTCTATCTCCTTCGAGCAAGGCATCATCGACGGCCTGCTGGATGGCAAGGGATCCATTGGCGTGGGAGGTTATCTTGGCTACACCGCGAACAAGTGGGAGACATCAGTCGGAGGTGACACCTATGGCTACAAGTACAGCTACATGATGATTGGTGCGCGTGGTGCCTTCCACTACCAGTTCGTGGAAAAACTGGACACATATGCCGGGTTGATGCTGGGCTACAACGTTGTTGGCAGTAAGTATTTCGGTGACGACCTGGGCAGTTATACCCCGGAGGCATCCAGTGCCAGCGGCATCGGTTACTCAGCCTTCGTGGGAGCGCGATATCATTTCTCCGATAAATTTGCTGCTTACGGGGAGATCGGTTATGGCATCTCCGCGCTTGAGCTGGGTATCTCCTTCAGGTTGTAATTCGGGCTACACTGTGGAGGAAGCATTCAGCCATCGGCCAACAACTGATCGCTGAATGTTTTTTTATTATCTTTGCTCCTGAAGAACATTCAAAATCATGGCCAAGGATTCTAAAGAGAACAGCGAACGCCTTTGGTTGGCGGCCTACACGCGGATGCATCACGAGAAGAAGGTGCGCGACCGTCTCACGGAGATGGGCATCACCACCTTCCTGCCGGTGCAGCGCGTGGTGCGGCAGTGGAGCGATCGCAAGAAGCAGGTCGACCGCGTACTGATCCCGATGATGATCTTCGTGTATGTGGACCGTGTGGAACAGTTGGAGGTGTTGCAGCTTCCGGCAGTGATCCGTTACGTGGTGCTGCGCGGCGAGCATACCCCTGCTGCGATCCCCGATGTGCAGATGGAGGCGTTCCGCTTCATGGTCGACCTCTCCGAGACCCCTGTCAACTTCGACGGATGCGACCTGCAGCCAGGTGAAAAGGTGCGTGTGGTGCGTGGCCCACTCAAGGGGCTCACCGGCGAGCTGGTCACCGTCGATGGCAAGTCCTCCATCGTGATCCGCATCGAACTTCTTGGCTGTGCCGCCGTCGAGATGAACGCCTCTATGGTTGAACGAATAGGGTAGGTAATCATACTGAAAAAATATCACTGGGCAATGTCACTTTTTCTGTTGTCCGCGGTATTGACTGGTGGGGTGACTGATCCATGCCGCTTCGGCGGCATGATCATCCCCAACAACAAAACAACAACAAGAAAAAAGCTATGAAGAAAATATTTTCATTTATATTCACCCTCCTCTTTCTCTTCTCCTGCAACGTCAAGACGGAGTCGATGGAGGTGCGGGAGACCCTGCAGTCGTTTGGCTTCGGCTACAACGGCAAGACCTACCTTGGCTACATCAACCACGAAGCGGGTACGATTACCATCGGGGGCATCGAATACACCGATCAGATTACCGGGGTGGTCTCCCACCTCGGGCAGGGGGGTACCCTCACACCCAACGATTCGCTGTTGCTGGCGCAGCTGAGTGGCAGCAACACCCTCACCGTCACCCTCGACGGAGAGAGCTGCGAATATCAGCTGCTGCTGCCCGACTGGGTAGGCAAGAGCAGCGAAGGCTACCCGCAGGATCACTCCTGGCAGTTGGTCTGGGAAGAACAGTTCGAAGGAAGCGAGATCAACTGGGATGTATGGTCCAAGACACCGCGTGCCGGTTCTGACTGGAACAACACCATGAGCGATGCCGACGAGCTCTATGAAGTAAACGACGGTGTGCTGAGCCTGAAAGCGATCGCCAACACCAGTTATCCCGATGACCCCTCGCCCTACCTTACCGGTGGTCTCTGGGGCAACCAGAAGCTGACCTTCGATCTTGGGCGGATCGACGTGCGTGCCCGTTACGGATCGGGACAAGGTTTCTGGCCCGCCATCTGGATGCTGGGCGATGGTGCCGGCTGGCCCACGGGAGGGGAGCTGGACATCATGGAGCACCTCAACTTCGACAGCTTTGTCTACCAGACTGTCCATTCCGATTACACGCAGCATGTGAGCAAGAGCAATCCCCAGGCGCACGGCACCCAGGGCATCAACAGCGAGGTGTTCAACATCTACAGTGTGGAAGTGCATACCGATGAGGTAGTCTTCCTGGTCAACGACCAGGTCACCTTTCGCTATCCCCGCTTGTCGCCCGCCGTCGACGGACAGTTCCCCTTCACCGAACACAACTACTACCTGATTCTGAGCGCCCAATTGGGAGGCAGCTGGGTGGGTAACGTGAACAGTGCTCACTTGCCACTGTCGCTCGATATAGACTGGATACGATTCTATGAGCGATAAACTGAAAGCGGTAAGCACTTAGGAGTAAAATGCAAAGGGCAGCCGGTTGAATGGCTGCCCTTTTTTTTTCAATGCATTTTCTAGGCCCAACTATTATGTTAAATTAAATTAAATAGAGAATATTTTCCCCAATGGTTCTATTTATTTTACACACATTGTCCTATTTTTGTAAGTAAATGTAAGTGTGGTTGTGATATCGGTGCGCAATCAAAAGTAAAGGAAGTTAAAAAGTGAATGAATTCCCCGGGGGGGAGCTGAATCTATATGCCGGGAACACCAATTCCCGTCACAAATTATTTGAAATATTACAACAGCAATGGTTTCTACATTAAGATGTTATTTCTTTTCCCGCAACAGGGAGGTTTATCGTTTGGTTGCACGTGAATACAATACCTCTGCGGTACATGTATACCGTCTTGCGCACGGTAAGAAAGGGAAGGGGAACAGGGACTATTACATCCTGAAGCGCCTCAAGGAACATGGGGTAATCGACAGCACGTTGCGTTGAGACACATCTGAGAACTGTTTCATTGATCATCAGTCCACTACACCTCATGGTAACCCCTTGAACTCCGGGCAGCACTCACTGCACAGGTCGGCAATGTAGGGATAAATACGTTTCGCATGGTCTATCGCATCGCGGCAGGATGAGTAATAACCCACGTAGACAGTGTGAGATGCCTCGTTGAGCCGGGGGCACCCTTCGCGATGCACTTCGCTCTTCTTCCCAACCTCATCAGGATAATATTTGAGATAATAATAATCCATAACCATTCAGTTCAATATAGAAGCATTGCTTTGATGACAAAACCCAACCATAGGCGTCATTTGTGTGTGCAAATGTAACTATTTCGGTTGAAAAAATATAATATCAATATATTTTCTTTAATTTTCAGTGTAGTTAAAAAAATAAATAAAAAAGAATCAGCATGTATTCCTTCATCAGATGCTATTTCCTGTCAAGTTACAAGAAGATCTATCGGTCTATAGCCAATGAATACAAAACATCGGCCATCCATGTCTATCGTCTGGCGCACGGCAAGAGGAGCCGGGGCAATCGAGATTACGTCATCAAGAAACGCCTGAAGGAAGAGGGGGTGATTAAAGCCGTCTTCAACTGACACAAATCCCCCGAACCATGAGGGGGGATGTTTCTTTTTGTACTATTTTTGCAGTCTAAAAGAAATGAGATGAATGAAATACTGGTCACCGGCGGTGCCGGCTTCATCGGATCCAACCTCACGGAGGCACTCCTGGAGAGGGGAGAACGGGTGACGGTGCTCGATAACTTCGCCACCGGTAAGATTGAGAACCTGTTGCCCCTGCTGGAAAAATATCCCGAGACCCTTACCCTCCGGGTGGGAGACATCCGTAACCCGGACGATTGCCGCAATGCGGCAGAGGGAGCAGCCTGCGTCTTTCACGAGGCGGCGCTCGGCTCGGTACCCCGTTCCATTAAAGACCCCGTCACCACCAACGCAGTCAACATCTCCGGCTTCCTCAACATGCTGGTCGCCGCCCGCGATGCAGGCGTCAAGCGGTTCATCTACGCCGCCAGCTCCTCCACCTATGGCGACAGCCCCACGCTGCCCAAGGTGGAAGAGGTGATTGGGAAGCCCCTGTCGCCCTACGCCATCACCAAATATGTGAACGAGCTCTATGCCGATGTCTTCGCCCGCACCTACGGCCTGGAGACCATCGGGCTGCGCTACTTCAACGTCTTCGGCAGGCGGCAGGACCCCCACGGCGCCTATGCTGCGGTGATCCCCCTCTTCGTGAAGAAACTGATGAACCATGAGTCGCCCGTGATCAACGGCGATGGGGAGCACAGCCGCGACTTCACCTACATCGACAACGTGATCCGGATGAACCTGCTCGCCATGGAGACCACCAATCCCGAGGCGTTGAACACCGTTTACAACACCGCCCAGGGAGAGCGCACCACGCTGAACCGGCTGGTGCAATACCTGAAGGATGAACTCTCCGTCACCGATCCGGCCATCGCCGCCATCGAGGTGCAGCACGGTCCCAACCGCGCCGGCGACATCCCCCACTCACTGGCCAGCATCGCCAAGGCCCGCGCCCTTCTGGGTTACGAGCCCCGGTTCACCATGCGGCAGGGGCTGCAGGAGGCTGTGAAATGGTACCGTGACAATCTGTAAACTGAAAGCTTTTATATGAACCAGATCAAGGTGGCCGTGATCGGCCTGGGATATGTAGGCCTGCCGTTGGCACGGCTGATGAGCACCAGATACAAGACCGTGGGCTTCGACCTGAACCCCACCCGCGTGGCGGAGCTGATGAGCGGCCGCGACAGCACCCTCGAAGTGGAGGATGATCTGCTTCAGGAAGCGATCCAAGCCGGGCGGACCGGCAGCGTCGGTGGGTTGACCTGCACCACTGATGTCGACGCAATCCGCGAATGTAATTTCTACATCGTGGCCGTACCCACTCCTGTGGACAGGAACAACAACCCCGACCTGCGCCCCTTGTACGGAGCCAGTGAAACGGTGGGAAAGGTGATTGCGAAAGGCGATATCGTCGTCTATGAGTCCACCGTCTACCCCGGCGTCACGGAAGATGAATGCATCCCCATCGTGGAGCGGGTGAGCGGCCTTACCTACAACCGTGATTTCTTCGCCGGCTACAGTCCCGAGCGGATCAACCCCGGCGACAAGGAGCACACCGTAGAGAAGATCAAGAAGGTCACCTCCGGCAGCACCCCCGAAACCGGTAAGACGGTCGATACCGTCTACGCGTCGGTCATCCTTGCCGGCACCCATCTGGCCCCCACCATCAAGGTGGCCGAAGCAGCGAAGGTGATCGAGAACTCGCAGCGCGACATCAACATCGCCTTCGTGAACGAGCTGGCCAAGATCTTCAACAAGATGGAGATCGATACCGCCGCCGTGCTCGAAGCCGCCGCTACCAAGTGGAACTTCCTCCCCTTCCGGCCGGGACTGGTGGGAGGCCACTGCATCGGCGTGGACCCCTACTACCTGGCGCAGGCCGCACAACGCCACGGCTACAACCCCGAGATCATCCTCGCCGGTCGCCGCATGAACGACAGCATGGGCGAGTACGTGGCCGACCAGGTGGTGAAGCTAATGCTTAGGAAGGGGATCCAGGTACTCGGTTCCAGGGTGCTGGTGCTCGGCTTCACCTTCAAGGAGAACTGCCCCGACGTGCGCAACACCCGTGTGATCGACATCATCCACACGCTGGAGGAGTACAACGTGCAGGTGACCATTCACGACCCGTGGGCCCACCCCGACGTAGCGCTCCACGAGTATGGCGTTGAGATCGTCAGCAGCCTGCCGGCAGAGCGTTACGACGCCCTCATCCTGGCGGTGGCACACAACGCATTCAGGGAGATCGACGTCAACAGCCTCCTCAACGAGCCCGGCGTGGCCTACGATGTCAAGGGACTGCTCCCGGCCCATCTGGTGGACGGAAAGCTATAAGAAACAACCCATATGCTCTTTAACTCGCTGGAATTTGCAATATTCCTGCCCCTTGTATTTATTCTCTACTGGTTCGCAACCAACAAGAACCTGAGAAGCCAAAACCTGCTGATCGTCGCCGCCAGCTTCCTCTTCTACGGCTGGTGGGACTGGCGCTTCCTGCTCCTGATGGTGGTCACTATCACCTTGAGCTACCTCAGCGGCCTGGCCATCCGTCATGTGCGTAACAACCGTGAAGGGCGCTCCGCCCGCCGCGCGTCACGCCTCATCACCGCGCTCAACATCACCCTCAACCTGGCCATACTGGGCACCTTCAAATACTACAACTTCTTCGTCGACAGCTTCGTCGATGCCTTCTCGCTCTTCGGCCGTGAGCTGTCGCCCCGCACCCTGCAGGTGATCCTGCCGGTGGGCATCAGCTTCTACACCTTTCAGGCGTTGAGCTACACCATCGATGTCTACCGCCGGCAAATAAGTCCCACGCGCAACCTGCTCTCCTTCTTCGCCTTCGTCAGCTTCTTCCCCCAGCTGGTCGCCGGTCCCATCGAGCGGGCCACCAACCTGCTGCCCCAGTTCCAGCGGAAGAGGGTGTTCCGTCCCGACCAGGCGGTCGACGGCCTGCGGCAGATGCTCTGGGGTCTCTTCAAGAAGGTGGTGATTGCCGACAACTGCGCGGTGCATGTCGATGCCATCTTCCAGGATCCCGCAGCCATGTCGGGCAGCACGCTGGTGCTGGGAGCCCTCTTCTTCACCTTTCAGATCTATGGCGACTTCTCCGGCTACTCCGACATCGCCATCGGTACCGCCCGCCTCTTCGGCATCAACCTGATGCGCAACTTCGCCTACCCCTACTTCTCGCGCGACATCGTAGAGTTCTGGCGGCGCTGGCACATCTCCCTCACCACCTGGTTCCGCGATTACCTCTACATCCCGCTGGGAGGCAGCCGCGGCACCCTGCTGATGAAGATCCGCAACACCTTCATCATCTTCCTGGTGAGCGGCTTTTGGCATGGAGCCAACTGGACCTTCCTCATCTGGGGAGCGCTCAACGCCCTCTACTTCCTGCCGCTGTTGCTCGCACGGCAAAACCGCAAGAACCTCTCCGTCGTCGCCCAGGGACGGATCCTGCCCACGCCCCGCGAAACGGTCGCCATGGCGGGCACCTTCGCCCTCACGGTGTTCGCCTGGATCTCTTCCGTGCCGATAACCTCGACCAAGCCTTCACCTACATCGCGGGCATCTTCACCCCCTCGCTCTTCACCCTGCCCACTTTCCCGGGCAGCGACGATGCCATCACCACGGCACTGCTCATCCTCCTCTTCCTCGCCATCGAATGGTTCGGCAGGGAGCGTGAATACGCCATTCAGGAGCTGGGCCTCCGCTGGAAGCGCCCTTTGCGGCGCGCCTTCTATTACGCCCTCATCCTTTCCCTCTTCTGGTTTGGCGTGGGCAATCAGCAATTCATCTACTTTCAATTCTGACGGCACCCATGAAAAGATTCCTGCGCGATACCCTCCTCTTCCTGCTGCTGCCCATCGTGGTGGTGCTGTTGTTCGATCTCTACCTGCGCAACATGGAGACGCTCTACAGTGCCAAGTACGACGGGCTCGTAAAGATGAAACACCGGGTAGAGGTGCTGTTCGTCGGCAACTCACACGCCCATTACGGCATCAACCCCCTCCACATGCCCGGCTTCAAGGCCTACAACCTGGCGATGGTGAGTCAGCAGCTCTACTTCGACAAGCGGCTCACCATGAAGGCGATCGGGGAGGGGGTGACGAACCTGCGCTACCTCTTCATCAGCGTCGACTACCACTCGCTGCACACCTCCAGCCAGGATGAGCGCAACGCCTGGTCGTTCTACGCCAACGGCATCCGTTACAAGGATCAGGACTACACCAAGGCAATCCTCTCTCTCCCCCTTCATCTGGGGATACACTCCCCGCGTCTCCTACATCATGGCGCGCAGGGCCCTCAAGTGGCGGCTCAAGCATGGCGGCGAAGCGGTACCCTTTCATGTGGAGCGGGGAGTGAACGTGACAGACAGCCTCACCCGTGGGTTCCTCGGTCTGGAGGGGACCAAAGAGTCCTCCTTCACACCATCGGAATACAGGAAGCTCGCGAACGAGTTCCGCGAAGACACCACCTCCGGCGAGCGTGCCGCGGTGTTGTCCGACCTGCACCAGTTCATCCGTTTCCTCAAGGAGCGCAACATTCGGCCCATCCTCTTCTCCTCACCCACCTACCGGGAGTACAACCGCCACCTCGAAAGCGCCCAGACAGCGCGCAACCTGCATGACATCGGAACGATATGTCGTGAGCATGACATCCCCTACTGGCGGTACGACAACGATGAACGGTTCACGCGCGATGATTTCTTCAACCCCGACCACCTCAACAAGCAAGGTGCAGCCAAGTTGAGCCGGATCCTCAACGAGCGGTTGTATCAGTTGTCAGTGAACAGTTGTCAGTGAACAGTTGTCAGTGAACAGTTGTCAGTGAACACTTGTCAGTGAACAGTTGTCAGGGGTTAGATTACCGGTCAGTGTTTTCTCTCGTTTCTGCGAGAGAAGGTCATTCAAATCAATGGTAGGTAGGTTGTATCTCCCATAAGGTCCGTAGGCGGTAAGTGTTGCAATAAAGCCCCTAATGAAATTGATCGTAATTGAAAGTCCTGAGTATTTTAACAGTGCACCTTTATCCTCTTTTGAAATTTCATGATTTTGTTTAAATTCAAAAATCGATGTGCCTTCAACCATTAAAGAATATCCTCCCAATTGAGGTGAATTATCGGGATTGTTTATTTTGATTTGTACAACAATTACATAAAAAAGGTCATTTTTGCTGTATTCAAATTCAGGATTAACAATATATTTTTCAGTCAATTTCATATTCGTATCCTCCAACTCTTTTAATAATGACTTTTTCTACCATGGAGTTTTTTTGAGACTTTTTCCTCGGATGTAAAACCGCAGCTATCACAATTATTGTGCCCTTCCAAGATAATCTCTACGACCGTCAGACGACGAAATCAGTTGTCGACATTTTCTTTTTATCGAAAAATTAAGCTATAGGTTAATCAGATGCAAATTTTTAATGTTAATATGCAAATAATGCCACTAAATATTCTTGGTATTGCCCAAATTACTTTCAGATTTAATTCCTATTGTGTTGAAGAGAAACAAGTTTTTTTTCACTTCGCATGGAGCGGGCATCTTTCGGAATGCGGGCATTTAATAGAACATACTTGTCCGTAATAACCCATAAGTGATAAGCAAAAAAAAGTAGGAGGCAAAACTTGCGTTTCCCTCCTACAATATCAAGTAACATTTGATAAACCCCTATGGGAGTCAATTAAATAGTCTCCTTTTATCTTGGTACCACTGCACCCATGGCTTTTTGGCTGTTGCGTGAAGCACCAGTCTGGTCCTTCAGGATTATTTCCGTGTCAATGGGCGGGTTATATTCCGCAGCGAGCTCTTCCAGTTGAGTGGTTGTCATTCCGTGGATGGCTGCAGGTGAGGAGGAAGAGAGCATTGAAGTTTGCGTTCTTCCACCGTTCACCATCAATGTCCCCAGCATGGTGGCAGCATCGAATGTCACACCCGTCATCACAGCACCGGCGGCATCCAACAATTGGTTGCCTGTCACCATGTACGACAGGGTAGTGGTGTTGGGTGCCATCTGCAAATCTGGAGTTGTGGTCGCACTGTTGCCGGCGATGATTGAGTTGTAAGCCTTGAATGTCGTATTGGCCAGAACCTCTACGCCTGCAGCGTTGTTGATTGCATAATTATTGAACACAGTGCTGTTAATCAAATCAACCGATGAGGTCTTACCGGCTGCTCCATAAATACTGATACCGCCACCACGACCGCTCTCGTTACTGTAGAAGGTAGAGTTAACCACCTGAACTCTTGAAAACTCACGGGCATAGAGTCCCCCACCTCTGCGTCCGGTATTCGGGCCGGCGTTTGTGGAGTTGAAAGCCACGGTGGAGTTATAGAGATAGAGGTAGGTCAGCGTGTTAGCACTATAGCTGTACAATCCACCTCCTACACCCCATACTGAGTTACCAGTTACGTTGCAGTTCATCAGATAGAGTGTGGCAGACTCGTTGAAGATACCCCCTCCGTTGGAAGCTTCCAGTATCCCCTTGTTATTGGTGATGTCACAGTCCCGCATCATCAGCTCGGCACCGTTAAACATATAGATACCGGCAGCATGCTGTCTTGATTCGTTGTCGGTGATCACGCAGTTGTTAATTTCCACCTTCGAGCCCCCCACACTGATTCCCCCACCATAGGAACGGCGGTAAGTGAGTCCGCCAATGCTAAGCGTGCCGGCGTTCGATTGACCTGCATGACCCTGTGTGATGGTGAGGTTATTGAGCATTACCTTTTTTCCTTCTTCCACGGGAGCTGTGATGGTCATGGTGTGAAACACCTCCCTGTTACCGCTTAGAATTGTCTCATTGTTCAACGGATCAGGCTGTGCCCCTTCGGTAGCATCGTCAGCATAACCACCAATCAATGTCACATTGCTGTGTATTTCGAAGGTGATATCACCCTGTTCATTTCCACCGGTAACCATATTTTTTGGGAGGTGTGTGCCAGCGGCAATGTGAATCACGTCACCCGAGACCACCTTGTCAAGCGCCCCGGCAAGAGAGACCGCTGTTTCCCACGAGAGACCGTCGTTGCTATCGCTACCTGCTTCTTTTGCGTAATAATGGGTGATCAGGTCGCTTGGTTCACTGGGTGCCTGTACAATCCGTATCGATTTCTGATCATCCCCGGTCACCCAGACAATGATTTCCCCTTCCCGCTGATCGATGGTCCTGTTGCGGCTAGCGGTGAAAGTGACCGTACCGTCTGTGAGCCCACTCTCCTCGGTGAGGCTGATCCATGTAGCATTTGTTTTGGCGCGCCAGGGGAGGTTTGATTTAACCTCCACGCTGAAGTCACCTCCCTCTTTGGGAATATTGATTTCATCTACTGCGAACGAGTAGACAGGTGTTTCGGGTGTGAAGCTGCCCAGCTCAATCTTCTCCGAGCATGATGGCGCTACTCCAACTATTAACATGAGCAGGAGTAGGTTCTGTAAGGATAATATATAATGT
Organism: Dysgonomonadaceae bacterium zrk40; assembly: GCA_016916535.1. Taxonomy (NCBI): domain Bacteria; kingdom Pseudomonadati; phylum Bacteroidota; class Bacteroidia; order Bacteroidales; family Dysgonomonadaceae; species Dysgonomonadaceae bacterium zrk40. Next base: position 649,230 of record CP070276.1, on the reverse strand, counting down.
TTCATCTGTACCATTGTTTTAACCGTTATTCGTTTGAGAAAATCAGTAATCCGTTGGCAACCGATCTTTCATCACCACCGTTGTCACTAGGCCAGTTGCGAATCTCAAAGCGATCGTCAGTGAAGTCAGGAGTGTTCCTGATGAAAAAGGTAGTGGAACCACCCCCGTCCAGGTTGATGGCATTGTATGCTCCTAATGCTTTGAGGCATTGTCCCAGCTCATCATACGACATACCGTTGGAGTAGTGGAAGTTTCTTCCATCTACAGCCAAGATGTAAACCTGCGTACCATCTTCCGAGACACCAATGGAGGTACGAGGTTCCACGGTGTTGTTGGTCTGTTTCACCACCGCACCATCTTGTACAAGCCATACCCTACCACCTACAGCCTCTTTTATCTGATCTTTCAGGTCTGGATATTGCTCCTGTCCGGCCACAATTGCCTTACCGTCGTGTGTCACAGCGAAGTAAGTGCAAACAGCATCCTGGAATGTAGTCTTCACAGCGGTGCCATTACGGTAAACAATTCCTTGTGGTACCCCGGTGGTCATGTTGTAAAAATCACCATTGATACCGGCCCACACTTTGTTTTCCTCCGTGTCGGCATGTGAGGCCTGGAGGGTCATGCGCTGCATGGCAAAACTGTTTTTGTTGTTGGGCATTGATGCTCCAATCGATAGAGCCGGGTTGCTCAGGTCTACCTGCATGATGAATATCTTCATTGCCAGACCCTTTTGTGAGAGATATTGCACTTCGGTAGCTTCCACTCCGCTTGTAACCATGTAGGTTGAGTCGGAGATAATGTGACCAAAGAGATTGGTGTTACCAACCAGTTTCTCTCCTACAGTTGTTTGCGTTTGAAGCGAATACTCCAGTGCATACTCATTGTTGCTGCATCCTTGTGTGGTGGTCATACTGATCAATGCGATCAGCATGAATAGATATTTTTTTGTAATCATTGTCATTATTTTACTTGGTGAGTTAATAACCCGGGTTGGGTGTGAGGTTTGGATTCAGTTGCAGTTCTCTACCGGGGATAGGTAAAAGCATTTGGTGATCAAGCAGTCCCAGGTCTTGCTGCGCACGACCTGTTCTCACCAAATCGTAATAGATGAAGTTTTCACCCAGCAGCTCCCTTTTTCTCTCATCGAGGATGGCTGTAAGAAACTCCTCCTCGTTTGAGGGGAAGATATCATCCAGGCCTCTGAAACGACGAAGCTCATTGAGCCTGCCTATTCCTGCCGCCCTTCCTTTAGCTTCGGCGCTGATGAGGTACATCTCCGCAATGCGAAAGAGAATGATTGGGTCGTTGCCGGTCTGTCCGCTTGGATACTTGTTAATGCAGTCCGTTCCGGCGATGTTGACAATCGAGATGTTCTTCCGCGTGTCGTTGTCGGCAAATAACTTCACCACCTCGGGAGTGGGACGATATACACCCTGTCCCTTATTGGGGTGGGCGTAGGTGTAATAGAGGTCACTGATATTGATCGACGACTCTTCGGTGAGGTTCTCGAAGGCGAAAATGATCTCACTGTTCATCTCTTTTCTGAATATCTTTTCAAAGCTATCCAACTTATACTGTCCTGAGGAGATCAGTTGGTCGGCGATTGTTGCTGCTTCACTCTCCTTGCCCTGGCTGAGCATCACCCTTGCCTTGAGGGCCAGTGCTGCGTCGCTCGATACCAGGTAGAAGCTTGTGGAACGGTCAAGAATGGAGAGTGCATCCTCAATATTCTCCTCCACGAAAGCCCACACCTCTTCTTCACTGTTTCTGGGGACCTTCTCCATAGTGTTTTCTGGGAGAACAGGTACACCACCCCAACGTGTTACAAGGTTGTAGTATATCAGTGCACGGAAGAAATATGCTTCGCCCCGTGCCAGCTGAGCGATGTCTGAGTCCGGGAAGCGCTCAGTGATATCGAGCATGTTGTTCACCTGGAAGAGTGCGTTGTAATAACCATTCCAGCTAGAAGAGATATAACCGTTCAGGGGGCTCAATGTTGAGTTTATCAGATCCCTGGCGTTACCGGTGCTGGTAGATATCACGCCACCCAGCATGTCGAACATGATGTAAGAGCGAACACTGGGAGCGTTTTGTACACGGCTGTACATCCCGTTTCTTACTGCGGGGATATCTTTTTCTGTCACAGCATCAGGAGCGATGGCTGCCCGTGAAAACTGATCCAGTTGTCCGGAGCAGGAGTAGGTCAGGCCTATCAACAGGATGATGGGTATGATATATTTATGCATAAGATTTTTTTTTTCGTGTTTCTATTGTAATTCCATTAGAAGCTAAAGTTGGCTCCCAAGAGGATGGTACGGGGTTGTGGTACTACCCAGTTGTCCACACCCACGTACCGTGGGTCTAGATCGGTGCTGATCTCAGGATCCCATCCTGGATATCTGGTCAACAACAATAGGTTGTCCCCCTGCAGGTAGATCCTCACATTCTTCATGCCAATTGGTTCCAGCCATTTTCTGGGAAGGTTGTAACCCAGCGTCAGTGATCGCAGGCGGATGAAGGAGCCATCCTTCAGCCAGCGATCTGAGTTGCGGTTATTGTTCACATCACCTTCCATGGGACGAGCATACAGGTTGGTCGATCCAGGACCGGTCCAGGCATTCTCGGCGTACTCCTTCAGTGTGGCCATACGGTAGCCCGTGCGAGCTACAGTAGTCATCCACTGGGCGTATACATCCTGGCCGTACATATAGGTAACGAAGGCATCCAGTTGCAGGTTCTTGAACCGCAGTGTGTTGTTGAGTCCACCGTAGAAGTCCGGATTGGACGAGCCCATCATCACCCTGTCGTTGTCGTTGATGATGCCGTTGCCATCCACATCTTGCCACTTCACGTCACCGGCACGGATGCCCATGTCGTATTGGGGTTTGGGAACTTCACCGTCGTACTGATAGATTCCATCCATTTTGAAGATATAAAAAGCACCCATCTCTTCGCCCACCTTCAGGGCTCTGTTAGAACCGATGCTTATGGGGTTGGTCTCATCAATCAATGAGGTAATCTTGTTGCGGTTGGTAGCAATGTTGAACTGTGAAAGCCATTCAAGAGGACCAAAGTTGAAGTGCGTGTTCAATGTATACTCCACTCCGGCGTTGCGCATCGATCCAATGTTGGAGATGATTGATGTCACCCCTGACGTAGCATGCATGGGCATGCTGTAGAGCAGGTCGTTGGTGTTTTTGAGGTAAGCATCGAACATCATGTTCACTTTGCCCCTGAAGAGGGTGATGTCAAAGCCCACGTCATACTGATCGGCTCTTTCCCATGTGAGCTCTTTGTTCCCGAAGGTTGAGACGGCAATACCGCTACTGCCCCTGTAGTTGTATCCCCCCAGCATGAGAGCCTGGTAGTCATAGCGACCAATACCTCCCTGGTTACCCGTCTTGCCATAGCTGAGCCTGAATTTGATCTCCGCATCCTTATCCTTCATGAACTCTTCGTTTGAGATGTTCCATCCCAGCGAGATTGAAGGAAACCAGCCCCATCTGTTCTCTTCTGCAAATTTTGAGGACCCGTCGGTGCGGAAGGTCCCCGTCAGGATGTACCTGTCTAGATAGGATAGGGTTGTGCGACCGAAGTACGACTCCATCGCATATACTCCGGCACTAGTCGATCCGAGAATCTCACTGGCCACGCTGCCCACATCGAACGAGGGGGAGGGAAACCCGCGGGCATCAACGCTTGCGTTCCTGTTGGTCACCTTCTGGAAAGAGTGACCCAGTGTTGCGTGAATGGAAAGATCACTGATCTGATCATTGTAGTTGATGATGTTGTCACTCACAAAGTTATTCACAAGCCTGTTCTGGTCCACCATTCGCCCGCTACCCATGCCGTAGGGGTGATTTTCGTTGTAGTAGGTGAAGTCGTAGGTGTGATAGATATCCGTACTGAATGAATACCTGTAAGTAAGCTTCTCCTTGTAATTGAACTGTGCATAGTAGTTCCCCAGGAATCTGAAGTTTTCCAAGTAAGCATCCTGTTCATTGAGGATCTGTACAATGTTGTGACGTGTCAGTTCATCGGTACCGCCGATGTAATATTCACCATTGGGTTTATAGGGCCGGTCAAAAGGTCTCTGTTCGATGGCACGACCAATCACCGTAGACCCCATGTTGGCACCCGGCACCTGGAAGTTTTTGGTGTAGTTTGCGGAGTTGTTGAGACCCACCTCCAGCCATGGTTTGAAAGCGTGACTGAGCTTGGTGTTGAAGTTAATCTTGTTCAGCTTGTTAGAGACAATCACCCCCTCCATGGAGTTATAGTTGGCACCGATGTAATATTTCGTTTTGGCAGAACCACCTGAAAAAGAGGCATCCATGTTGAGTGAAGAACCGGTCTGTGTTATCAGCTCCATCCAATCTGTGTCGGGAAGGTCACCAAATGGATTGGAGATGGGCACTTTGTAGCCTGAGTCGCCTATGCCATATCCATACTGTTTGTTGTAGTTGTGGACCCCGGCATTGTAGTCCTGCACATAAAGCTGAGAGTTCGCAAGTTCAATTTTCCCGATATCAGGGAACCTTGAGATGCCGGTGCTCACATTGATGCTGATATCCGATTTCCCCTCTTTCCCCGATTTGGTGGTGATCACAATGACCCCGTTGGTTGCCCTGGAACCGTAAATGGCCGCCGAAGCAGCATCTTTCAGCACCTCAATCGATTCAATATCGGAAGTGTTGAGCGTTGCCAGGGGACTCATCGACTCACCGAAGTTGAAAATATTGGCGTTGTCGTTGGTAATTGGTATCCCATCAATGACGTAGAGCGGTTCGTTGCCTGCACTGATAGATGACATTCCCCTGATGCTCATTCGCTCACCGCTCCCCAGGTTCCCGGAGCCGGTGAAGGTTGTGACTCCGGCAATCCTGCCGTTGAGCAGCTGCCCCGGGCTGGCAACCTGTCGTTTGTTCGATTCATCCAGCTCCATCTTGCTGATTGCGCTGGTCACAAGTGAGCGACGTTGGGTACCATAGCCAATCACCACGAGCTCATCCATCGTGAGCAAGTTCTCCTTTAACACAATCTCCACCACTTGGTCATCCTGTGCCGTGAAGGTATGGGTGTTAAACCCGATGTATGAGATGTTCACACTCGCTCCGGGAGTCACGTTGAGGAGAGTGAACCTGCCATCCACATCCGTGATGGTGCCGTTTGAGGTGCCCACTTCCAGCACATTGGCGCCAATTACCGGGAGCCCTTCGTTGTCGAATACCCTGCCCGATACTGTGATTTTACTGATTTGCTGTTCAGAAGGTAACTCGTTTCGGGGCTCACTTTTTTTCTTATAGATGAAGACCTGGTTTTCCTTGATGTGATATCCCAGCTCTGTTTGTTTCAGCAATTCATCCAGTGTCTGCGTGATGGATAGACCATTGGTGTGCAGGTCTACTTTTTGAGACGCATTCACCAGCTCATCGTGATAAAAAAAGATATAACCGGTTTTTTGCTGAATCACCTCCATGGCGTTCACCAGACTCTCATTTTTCAGTTCAACGTCATAAGTGACCGAATCAGCCCTTACCTGTAGGGGTAAAATGGCAAGATAAGCAATCAGGATTGTTGTCATTTTGATTTTAGTTGGAAGAAATTGTCTCATTCCTTCAATAACCGTGAAAAAAGTCATACATTTGTAAGTTAGATAGGTGTTTATGAATTCCGCTAAAATTTGTAACATCTCTGACGGGCAATATTTCCGGTATTGCTCGTCTTTTTTGTTTTCCTGTTTTTTTTCTCATAGGCAAGAATGTTTAGTTTGTGTTTGTTTGTAAATAATAATCGTTATCACTCTTCACATAACTGATCGGGAGAGAAATGCAGAGTCCTTCAAGAATATCCTTCAGGTCATCCTGCAGGAAGATACCCCCCGAGCATTTTAGTTTACCCGCATCCGGGTCGCATGTTACTTCCACACCATAGTAACGCGACAGTTTTTTTGCAACAGTAGTCAGTGTTTCATTCTTAAACCGATAATAGCCCTCTTTCCAGGAGACATAGTCCTGCACGTTCACCGTCGTCACCGAGAGCCTGTTCTGCTCCATCACAGCCATCTTACCGGGTGTGAGCCGTTCTGCTTTTGCTTTCTCAGGCTTCACCTCCACCAATCCGGTGACCAGTACCACTGCCTCTTTTTGATCGGCGCGATAAGCCTGCACGTTTAGCTCCGTGCCCAGCACGGTAACTTCCAACCTCTCGGTATGCACAGAGAAAGCCCTTTGTGGGTCTTTTGCAATGTCGCCATATATCTCACCATCCAGAAATATCTCTCTTTTGTCTTCGTTGAAGGCAACCGGATAAACCACCTGTGATCCTGAGTTTACCCATAGTGTGGAGCCATCGCTCAATTTCAGGAAAGAGCGTTTCCCCTTGGGCACGATGAGGCGTAGCATGGCTACTTTCTCCTGTGGTGCACTTTTCTTATCAACCCATTTGTGGTTGATACTGATCCGCTCCTCTTCGTTGTGTTCAATTTCTGCAAAATCGCCCTCCACATTGATGCTGTCCTCCCCGTCTATGAGCATGATCTGGTCGCCGATGTCACCCTGATATGACAATAACATCTCTTTCGCGTGACGCATCTCATTGTAATTGCTTCTTTGCAAGATCTGCCGGAGGGAAATGAAAGCCAGTAGGATCACAGCCGCACTTGCTGCAGTCAGGGTTATCCATCTGCGTGATCTGCGTCTGTGCACAGAGTCGTTCACTCTCACCCACAGCTGCTGCACACGCAAATCAACTTCCTCCTCTTCACCGGGCTCCTCTTCAAACAGCTTCACCAGTAATTTGGCTTCTGCCAACAGATCGGCGTCGAGGTTGCCTGCAATCAGCTCCTTTTCCCATTTCAACAACGCTTTTTTGTCGTTCCGCTTTACCGCGTCAACAAAACATTTGTCGTCAAGCAAATCCTCCAGATTGTATGTTTCTTTATTTGCCAATATTTCAAAAATTATTCTATTGTAACGAAAACTTAACACCATAAAGAACCCAAAAACTGTAAAAGGTACCCCTTTCTTTTCAACAATTTTCACTACGTTTGAACCCCAAATGGAAAGAATGGTGAATCAATCGGAACAGTGGAGTCGTTTTATTCAAGGTTCACAAGAAGCCTTTGAAGAGCTTTACGTACTGTATGCGAAGATGATGTATCGTTATGGCAAGCACTTTACCGGCGACAGGGAGTTGTTGGAAGATACCATTCACGACCTGTTTGTTTACCTTTATGAGAAACGTGCACAGCTACCCAAGAGCGTGGATAGCATCTCGGCCTATCTGCTTGTGTCGTTACGCCGCCGTTTGTTGCGAAATCTCAAGCAGAAAGCACTCACCTTTTCCATGGAGCAGCTGCCGGAAGTAGAACCCCCTGCCGACCGACAAGCAGATTGTGATATGCTGGAACGAGAAAAGCGTGAGGAAAGGGCACGTCTTCTTTCTGAACTCAATTCACAGTTAACCGAACGACAACGACAGCTCCTCTATCTGCGATTTCGGGAGCAACTTAGCTATCGCGAGATCGCCATAGTCATGGATATCACCGAGCAGTCTGCAAAGAATATGATGCAGAAAACGTTGTCTAAACTTAGGAGTTCGTTGGTTTCAATAGATGTCGCTACACTGTCAGTAATCAGTGGTCCGTTGTCAGGGCGGTGACATCCAGCACCCCGTCGCCGTCCGCCTTGGTCAGTTTCGCCCCTTTGGCCACCGCCTCCAGCAGCTCCGCATCCATCACCTTCACCTCCCGCGAAGCAGCATTTCTCAAGGTGACCCTGCCCACCTTCATCTTGCCCGGCCTCTTGCGCACCGCATCGGTCGCCCCGTTCAGGGTGGTATCGTTCGAGCGGATCGCTTCCGGAATGTTTCCCGGATCAATGGTTTGGCCCCCTTCCCTGATGGGTAACTTGCGTTGATTTTGCGCCTGGGCATGCATGCACACCAGCAGGAACAATAGAAAGATCGTCTTTTTCATCTGTGAAATTTTAAAATATTAAACAATGGTACTCAGACAGTGAACGCATTGGGGAGGGAAAAAGCTGAGGAAGCAGTTGTCAGTTGTCAGGGATCAGTTGTCAGTGTGATATGATTGTTTTTCTGGAGTTGAAAAGAAGAGGTTACAGCGTGTATGTTGGCATATCAGGCAATGGTGAGATCGATTTTGTCGCCGAAAAACAGATAACGATTTACCTCAAAAACAGGTAACGATTTACCTCAAAAACACGTAATGTTTATAGTTTTCATGAATAAATAATCTAACTTTGGAAGGTTTTCTGGCTACTGTACACACCAAGCCGTTTCTTTTGCTTAAAGGAGAGACCCCAAGATTGATTGATGAATGGCAAGTGGCACCTGTTCTATGGGATGCGGTTCGTCATGCCGTTGATGAAAGACAATTAAAAGGACAATTTATACTTACAGGTTCAACTGTTATTGATAGCGATCAAATCATGCATACCGGCACCGGAAGAATATCTAAAATGTCGATGTACCCCATGAGCCTTTATGAGTCCAAAGAATCCAGCGGAGAGGTTTCATTGCGAGAACTTTTTGACAATGATGCATTTGATATAGATGGAATCGTTTCAAGCTTGTCAATTGAAGATCTTATATTTGCTGCATGCAGGGGCGGTTGGCCTGCATCGTTACATATCGCAAGTAAATCCGAACGGGAAAGAAACGTTGTTTTGTAGATCCTTCCATCGCTGTCGCAGCATTGGGAACATCCCCGCAGAACCTGGAACATGATCTCAAGACATTTGGATTTATTTTTGAATCCATGTGTATACGCGACTTGAAAATCTACTCCCAGTCCCTGGGAGGCAGGTTGTCATACTATCACGACAGATACGGGCTGGAAGCAGATGCCGTGCTACATCTGGATGACGGAAGATATGCACTCATTGAATGCAAGCTCGGCAGCCGTGATATAGAAGAGGGTGCTAAACATTTGATTGCGCTGAAAAATCTGGTGGAAGAAAGGATTCGGAAAGAGAAACAGACCTCCCTAAGGCTCCCCGACCTTTTGATCATACTGACAGGGGGCGAAATCTCCTATACACGAGCCGATGGTGTCAAAGTAATTCCGTTGGGATGTTTGAAAGATTGAATTCAGGGATTGGTTGGGAGTGGAAAATGACTATATTTGTGGTTATAACCCTAAATAATCAAAAATAAACATTATTTTTGTGGATGTAACCCTAAAAGATATGATTGTAAGACCTACCTACATCGCGCAGCTTAAACCCTTTATCGATAAGCCTCAGATAAAGATCCTTACCGGAATCAGACGTTCCGGTAAATCCACAGTGTTGCTTTTGTTGAAAGATGAATTACTGTCCAGGGGCGTAAAGAAAGAACAAATCATATCCATCAATTTTGAGAGCTTTTCCGTTTCCCATCTTCTGACAGCCACAAAATTGTACCAGCACATCAAAAATGAAGTACAATCATCCGGCAAGTACTATTTGCTTTTAGATGAAATACAAGAAGTAGAAGATTGGGAAAAAGCGATCAATTCGTTCTTGGTCGACTTTGATTTGGATATATACCTTACCGGTTCCAACTCCCATTTGTTATCCTCAGAGCTGGCTACATTTCTCGCGGGTCGCTACGTTGAGATACCCGTATATACCCTCTCTTACCGGGAATTTTTGGCGTTCAGGGAGAGTTATTTTTCTGACAGGCAGAACAAGGGAAACCTCTTTCTGGAATACCTGCGCAAAGGCGGTTTCCCCGTCATCCATACCGCCGACTATCCCGATGAATCGGCCTACAAGGTTGTGTATGACATCTATTCATCCGTGATTCTTCGGGATACCGTGCAGCGATACAAGATCCGTGATGTCGAACTACTGGAACGAGTGATCAAGTATGCCTTCGACAATATCGGAAATACCTTCTCCGGAAAGAATGTAGCGGATTATTTCAAAAGTCAGCAGAGGAAGGTCGATCTCAATACAATCTACAATTACCTGAATGCCTTGGAAGGAGCATTTATCCTTTACCGTGTACCCCGATACGACATCAAAGGAAAAGAGATACTGAAAACGCAAGAGAAGTTTTATGTAAGCGATATATCCATCATTTACGCCACCATGGGCAACCGCGACCGGATGATTGGCGGAATATTGGAGAATATTGTATTTCTGGAGTTGAAAAGAAGAGGTTACAGCGTGTATGTTGGCAAATCAGACAATGGTGAGATCGATTTTGTCGCTGAAAAACAAGGTCAGAAGGTATATATCCAGGTTGCATACAAATTGGAAAACCAGGCAACAGTAGCCAGGGAATTTAGGAATCTTTTGTCCGTCGGTGACCAATATCCGAAATATGTAGTCACGATGGACGAATTCTGGAAAGATGCGATAGAGGGAGTTGTTCATTTGTACATCACTGATTTTTTATTGAAAGAAGCATTGTAAATCTAATAGCGGTCTTGATAGTTTTCAGGAAACACTAATCATTTTATTTGCACAATCGCCCGATTATTTATACATATTTGCATTCGTAATGCAAATATGTATAAAATGAACCCCCTTCAAATCAGATCCGTTCTAGAACTACCTTCACGCGAATCCTGGGGGCTATGTGCAGGAAGAATAAGACAGGTGCTCAACCTCTAAATGTATTGGAGATAAAGGGTGGAGCAACCCTCAACAATGCTGATTTAACTCAATTCCACTTTCTCGAAGAATTCACGACCAACCGAGTAGTGTATATACTTGTCATGTTGTAGTCTACCGATGATGATTGCCGGATGAGTGCAGAACTTTTTCGCAAATTCCATTACATCAGATGAAGAAATATGACCTTTTGTTATAATCTCCTGTTCTTGTTCTTTGGTCAGTGTCCATTTTATGGCAAATTCATTCGCTTCTCTTTCTTTTGCATCACTTTTATCCGGGTACTCCATGTTCTCCAGGAAAATTTCCTTTTTCCCGTGCAGCAGAATATGTCCGGCTTCATGAAAAAAGGTGAACCAAAAAAGATCGTTACGGTTGTATCTACCGCTAAGTTGAATAAAAGGTGTGTTGTTTAACCATCGGGTAGCACCGTGTATGGGGGCATGTGGCAGACAAGGAGTGTGTACAACTTTCACCCCGGCATCCAGGCATAGCAACTGTAATCGATTGAAGAAATCAGCCGGATGATCGGCCATCAACCCCTTCACATGAGAAAGAATCTCTTTGAATTTTTTCTCCGAATATGCATTTGTCGAAGTCAGCTCCTCTGCCTGCAATTCCCCCTTTCTCAACCATGCAGAGATTGCAAAAGGATCACCCGTATGTGCCAGCGAGATGCTGAAGCCCACCTTTAACTCTTTATGAAAATAATAATCGTGCCATGCTTTTGGACTGCTCATCCCGAAAAATGACAACAAGCCTGCTGTTTTCTCTTTGATATCAGCTGTTCCCTGCAACCATCCTTTTTTGATCATATCAGCAAGAGGGAAATTTCGGGCCCATTCAATCGATTCTGCAATCAATGTCTGCTGACGTTCCCTGGCCAGGTACTCGTCATAGCTACGTTGTCTGTTCATCCAGAAATGGGCCGGTATCTTTGTTACACTCTCGAACAGTACCGCCATATCAGGAGTAATGGAACTCTCACCTTTCAATACAGCGATGATCGTCTTTTCCGGCTTACTGGTACGAACGGCAAATTCTTTCGGCCCCATATTCATCTCTTCCAGTTTTTCAGAGAGTGTTTCACCCGGATGAAATACAATTTGGGGCATATATTTGTTTTCTCTAGTAATCATACTGTTTGCATTCTATTCGTTGTGATAATCAATGATCTCAATTATTTCCACGCCTTTAATTTCGATCCATATATATCCACCCACCTTATTGGTCGGAATTGGATTTTCGTGAGAAGTGAAGACCAAGCGATAGGGTTGGTCGAGATCGCATGCCCATTGTCCTTTCCTGTTTCCCTTTAGTTCATGATAATGTCCCGGTAGATTTCTTACATCCTCTAATGTTACAGCATCGAGTAAATCATTAAGCCGTTTATTGAATAGTTTTGCACGTAGCGGGCCTAATTCCTTCTGACATTTATTGTAATCGTTTGCCAGTTTCTCAATTTTTTTTGTTCTGAATGTCAATTTCATTGTAAAGATAGGTAAAAAATAGATAACAGCAAGTGTAAGCTATAAAATATAGAAATATTTAACTATTCCATTACATTTTATGAATATGAATCAATTAGTCGCATTTGTTACACCATTTATTTGATGAGAATCGCCACAAAGTTATTAATTTTGCAGACAATCGTACAAATTCTATTCATTATGTATTACAGCAGAGCCTGAACCACTCTCTGAGTGATAGCCAGAGACGATACCGTACTCGACATTGGAACCGTATTTCAAACGCCCTCCGGAAACCGGTGAAAAGAGGATAATTGTCATCACTGATTTTTTTATTGAAAGAAGCATTGTAGATTTAATAGCGGGTTTTGATAGTTTGCAGATTTATTTTATAATCGTAAATATACAAGAAAATTGATACACCAGTTTAAAACCAGTGGTTTACGAAGCATTTGTGCAGTATTCAACCGTTAGATCATCAGTCAATTGTGAAAATGAATGGTTGTTGCTATCATGCTGCACAAAAACGCAATTGTGAGCACTATAAATTCCTTTCAATAAAAATCGATTGATGGTTAATAAATAGCAAATATTATTAACCATCAATCATTATCTTTGGCGTAATTAAACGAAAATATATATTAATAAATTGGTATTATGGGAATTAGTTATTTTAAAAACAATGATTTAATTCAAGCATTCGATCTGTGGATCAGTATCGCACCACTCAGTACACAAACTTTTGATAGAACACGTTTAGCGAGGGTCGCCTATCTCTCTGTGTTACATAATGAGTTTATGAGTATCGAGATGCTCTCTGAATTGACAAATCGGAGTGTGGATGATGAGGAAGTAAAAGAAACTATTGTAGCATATGAAGCGATGGTATACATGTGTGATTTTTTGTTTGACAATGGAATCTTGGATGATACAATGGAGTAGATAACCATCTGAAGGATGATCTAAATGACGTTGCAGATGTACTGATCACTTTAAAGAGGTAATAGGATACAGATCAGCGAACCCATTGTGTTAAGGTAACGTTTTTGTTTTTGGTTGTGAACCAAAGAATATATGCGAACATGTGTAACCCTGACCCGGCGGAATGATGGGAATCATTTATGTGTCTGGAGTCAGTATTAGAAATATGTTAACATAATGGATGAATTCTGGAAAGAAGCGATAGAAGGATTTGTGTATCTTTACATCATTGTTATTTTTGAAAGAAGAGTTGTAGATTAGATAACTGTAATAAGATTATTCGCCTTAACTTAATTATAACCCATCATAAAGTATAGTAAAAACACAATATTTGCTCATTATATGATAGGATAAAGATATAGATAATATAAAAGTCAGGGTACTTTTCTCACTTCAATTGGATGAAGCTGTACGACTGTTGGCAAAGAATGATAAAATGTGAAGAGCTTTAAAATAAATCAGACTGAATCCTCGACAACGTGCATCCAAACTGGAGAATTCATGTGAAGTGATAAAATTAAAATACAACTATATATATCATGAAAGACACAATTGAACAGTTAATTAAGCTTGTTGATAAAAATAAACTTTCTGTCGTTGTTGGAGCAGGCTTTAGCAAGAATGCGAGCCCTAAATACCTTTCTTGGAAAGAACTTCTTAAGGATATGATTCTTGAAATGTATGGTTCCAGGGTCCGTAACACAGCCGAGTATGCTAAAATAAGAGGTAGTGATAATGAACAACTGTTATGGAATTGTTTTGTTGATCAGATTATTGCCGAAAAGGGATATTTAAACATCGCATCTGAATATATCAAAAGGTATGGCTACAGAGAAATCATAGATAATTATATAGAAGCAAGAACGCCATTGGTTATCAAGGATCAAGATAAATATTTTGCAAAACTAAACGACGAGAAACATGAAGTCGATTTAACAACACACGAATATCTTTTAGATGTTCAATGGAATAATGTGTATACTTTTAATTATGACAACCTGTTGGATATTGCAGGTGGAGCCGACAGAAATGAGGAACTTGAAGCCGAGAAGAATAATTTAAATTCACGTATTACTCAAATTGATTCACGGCTCAGAGATATTAATAAAGAGCTCGAAAATATTAAAATAGCAGAAGAACCAAATCAATTAGAATTCAAAGATGTCTTCAATGAGAAAGAGAGCCTTGTAAGTTCAAGTGCTGACCCTGAAAAACTTGAATCGATCAATAAACAGCAAAAATCCCTAGTGGAAGAGCGAGGAAAATTGTTAGAGGAGAAGGGAATTTGTAAACGCACTATAGAATCCTTTGAGAAAGAGCAAAACGGCCTCTATCATCTTGTCCGTAATTCCTTTGATTTATCACTTCAGAAACAACGTAATTTGATTAAACTCCATGGTACAATAAGAACCCCTGAAAATGACACATATGGATTCGACAATGATTCTCATTGTCATTATATCATTGCATCTCATGACTATGAACAGTATAAGGAAAAACATGAAGCATTCGTGAATCTCATGCGAATAGCGTTACTTCAGGATTCATTTTGTCTCATTGGCTTTTCCGGTGATGACCCCAATTTTTTAAGTTGGTTGTCATGGGTAAAAGATATTTTGGATCGCAGAGGTGCAGAAAACAATGAAGAGAAAATATTCTTTATAGATGTTAGTGGTGTGCCGTTGAGTGAAGGAAAAAAACTTTTTTTCAAAAATCACTATATTAAACATGTGCCTCTTTTTAATAATCCCAATGAAGCTACGACAAACAATATAAAAAAAGAACTAAAACAGCTTTTCAAAAAATTAAATCGTGAAGGTAGAGCTATAAAAGCAGTTCTGCAATACACGAAATTTTGGCGAGATTACAAACTAAATCCCCCAAAGAATGATAACGGCTATTTGTATGGCATTAAACGACAGTTGATTAGTGAAGTATGGGATAACCGTAAGTTTAACCGTTTACCTAAAATTAAGCTTGATTTTACAGGTTTTAAGCAAAGAGTTATCAGAGAAATAGTGCGCCAAGCAGACAAAGGAAAATTTGATGAAGATACCTCGAAGTTATTTATACTGGCTCTTTATGGTGATTTTTTACCATTAGATGCGCATATCGATAATGGTAAATTAGAATTATTACGTGATATGTTTAACTCAAATACTGAGATCGGAAAGGAGTTTGAACTTCTATATATCAGAAACTTGAATTTGACTGCACAGGATTTATCTGAATACACTAGTAACGTGAGTTCGGGATAAGAAAAGCATAAAAAAAGTTGTGATATAGGGAGATTATTTGTATATTTATAGCTGATAATCAAACAAATAACAAACATCAGCCCTATGATCACAACAGACAAAGTTATTGAAATATTTTGTATTGCCGACGATTTTTGTGCAGAATATGAGAATGAAATTCAGAATCATCAACTTCAAGCCGGGGGTACAACTAAAAGGAGAAACAGGAAAACGCAAATGTCCCAGAGCGAGATTATTGCCGTGATGGTCTGTTTCCACTGCGGAACCTTCCATAATTTCAAGAATTATTACCTGTTTTATATTTGCAAACACATGAAGAGCTATTTTCCAAATGCCGTTTCCTACAACCGTTTTGTCGAGTTGCAACCCAGGGTGATTGTACCTTTCATGCTCTTGCTCAAACTCTTTGGATTTGGTGAATGCACAGGCATTACATATGTGGATAGCACTCCCATTAAAGTATGTCATAACAAGCGTATACACTCGAATAAAGTATTCAGGGATCTGGCACAAAGAGGGAAAAGTACGATGGGCTGGTTTTTTGGATTCAAGCTTCATCTGGTCTGTAACGAAAAGGGTGAATTGCTGAATTTCTCTCTCACAAAAGGCAATGTCGACGATAGAAACCCTGACGTAATCAATGTTCTTACCAAAGATCTTTTCGGTAAACTATATGCAGACAAGGGTTACATCAGCACAAAGCTCTTCGAGATGCTGTTTGACCAGGGTGTTCATTTAGTGACCGGTATACGCTCAAATATGAAAAATTCCCTGATGTCATTCCGCGACAAGATTCTCTTACGCAAAAGATCTGTAATTGAGTCCATCAATGATGAACTGAAGAATATCTGCCAGATAGAACATTCAAGGCATCGTTCCACACATAATTTCATCATGAACATAATTGCTGCATTGGTGGCATATTGTTTCTTTCCCAAAAAGCCTTCAATCAAATTTGAAGTGGAAAAGTCAAGTCAATTAACCATTTGGGGATAATATGTTATCCCGAACTCACGTTAGTAACAATACTACTGATGCCATAATTTATGAATCGTTATTAAGCGCTGCTTTTCACTTAGATTTTGATTCTATGTATCAGCAGCTTAATCAATGGAGCCCAGAAGAATTGAGTTGGAAGAGCAGGGTAATTGCCTTGAATAGTTATTTCAATCTAAAAAATGACGCCTCAATCAATGATATTGAAAAATCATCAGAAACAAATATTCAAGAATATAGATATTATCTGGACACTATTCTAAATGCATCATTTGGTGTAGAATGGTTTTATAAAACTGATATTTTTTATTTGAACTACAATGGGAAAAGAGAAGGTATAAACAAGGAACTGAACAGGTTGGATGAAAATACTCAATATCTAATCGAAAAACTATCCAAACAAAAAGTAGAGATTACTCCGCGTGGAAACACTAACATCACATATCATTTTGGGGGGCAGATGGCTTTGGAGTATTCTATTCAGTACCTTCAGGTGATAAATGAAATCGGACTGCCTCTTTGTAAGTTTCGTATCAATTTTCTCAAAAAAGAAGAATGGTATCTTGTATTCAAAAATATTTATACCCTATATCCGTACCCTTGCCTTTTCTATTCGTTGCAATTTGGCACTGAAGAAAATTTCATGAGAAGAGTCGCTGAAGATTATGTGTATTCTAATGAATTATCAGACATTCACACTGATATTTTATCATATTGTCTGAGAGCATATTCAATGGAACATACACCGCAAAATATTAAAATGGGTATTCTTGTTTATTTCACCCCAAAAGTATACCGGTATTTCAATCCAAAAGTATACCATTTTAAATTAATCTCCAAGTCTGTTTCCCTGTTGTTGGCGGTACCGCCAACAACAGGGAAACAGGCGTTCTTATTCTGACTGTTATTTTCATTTTTCATTCATCATTTTTTTAGTTTCCTTTAATCTGTACGATTCACCATTCATATTTACAAGATGTGCTTTGTGGGTTAGCCTGTCTACAAGAGCAGCTGTAAGTACTGGGTCTCCAAAGATCTCTTCCCACCGGTCAAAGCCAAGGTTTGTTGTTATGATGGTTGATTTTCTTCCTGCTCTTAAAGAGAGGTGATTAAACAGCAACTCTGCTCCCTGCTTATCGAAAGATACATATCCAAACTCATCACATATTACCAGATCATACTTTTCAAATTGATTTTCAACCTGTTTTAAAGTCTTTTGGGACTGCGATTCACGTAATTGAGTCAGTAGTCTGTGTACGGTTGTAAACAATACTTTGTATCCCTGCATACAGGCTTTAAGTCCAATCCCTATCGCTATGTGTGTTTTGCCTGTACCCGGGTTACCGGATAGTATCACATTTTGTGATGATGCTATAAAATCCAGTCTTTCAAGCAGAGGCAGTTTTTCCTTTGCACCCTGTGGCAATTGATCTCGCTCAAGGTTAGTCAGATACATTTTGGAAGGGAACCTGGCATTCCTTATCTGAGCTTTTTTACGGTTCTCCTGCTTAACTTCCCACTCACGTTCCATGAGTCTTAGAAGGTACTCTTCATAATCGATCCTCTCTTTAGCAGCCTCTGCTGCAAGCTCTTTGTAATCTCGTCTGAAAACAGGCAGTCTGAGAGCTTTGCTATATTCTGCTATTTGCTGATTTATATTGTCCATTGTTGTTTGTTTGATGCATTAATTGGGTAATCCAGGTTAGTTGTTCTTTAGCTTTAATGGCTATATTATCTGTGGTCTCTGTTATTGGTGTTACAGGATGCTTGTTACCAATAAGAGCTAGCAGCCTCTCGACAGTAACATTGTCAGCACAGGTGCCAAGTAATCGCTTTACTGATTCTTCCAGCTTCTCTTCACTAACCATCTGTTCACGGCAGTAAGATAACAGTTCAATAAACTCACGAGGCTCATCCTGGAAGAAGTTGAGATAAAGATCTCTCAGATAATTATTGTCTGCCAGAGCCTTGCTTCCGGCAAGAGCTCCCGGCTTTTTCTTGAATGTGCCAAGGTAATGTTCTATATCAATTACCCAGTCATGAGGCTTGTAGCTACGGGAATGAATGGCAACCCGTTTATTTTCAAAGAAGATATATACCTCTCTGCTTCTGATGCTCACATCAACAAACAGGCCTACCAGATGATCGGGTACAGAGTAACGGTTGCCCTGATGGCTGACGGTTGCATATTTATCTGCTCTTAGCTGGATCTGTTCACTGCAAATCATCACTGATACCGGATGTTTGCCCAGAACTCTTCTCTCTTCCTCCAGAAGCATATTGGCACTCTTGCCCGTACCCTGCTGTTTAACCCCGTTAAGCCTCTCTAAAGTGGAATCAAGCCACCGTTGAGCTTCATGGGCAGAGTTAAAATCATCTTTGGGAGCAAAGGCTTTACGGCGCACGTACTCCACGCTGCGCTCTACGTGACCTTTCTCATTCCCGCGATAGAAGTTGGTAAAGCGGTGAGTAAACTGATAATGACCTCTAAGCTCCAGTAAAGCGCGAGTGGGCTCTTTCTCATGATTACCTGCAAACCTTGCTACTGCAACCCGCATATTATCATAAACCATCTCACGGTATACACCGCCAATCTTCTCAAAGAAGCGTGTATGAGCTTCCATAAACGCGAGTGTATCCTGACGATTATAGATAAAAGCATACCGCCAGTTACTGTAGGCACTGGTGAAAACAGCAAGTTGTAAGCTTGTGCGTTTACCACCAATCAAAAGTTTAATCTCACCCCAGTCAAATTCACATATATCACCAGGTGCATAAGCCTGACGGATATATGCCTCTTTAGATGACTGCTGCTTCTCTTTAAGCCTTATGTAGTTGCACAGCGTGGTGTATCCTACATCAAAACCATGATCAAGCAGTGCATCATGGATGTCTTTCTTTTTCATCAGCTGCTTTTGCAATCCCTGCTCAAGCTTCTCTTTGTTTTTAGAAAGCAGTTTATCTATAAACTCTTGCACATCGTTTGTAAGCTTTAGTTTACCGCGGGGTACAGTCATCTTATAGACTGGATTGCCGGATAAAAATAATGCACCGGCTGTCTCTTTGCAATCAGAGGATTCTAAAGTTGCTTCATACTCCTGAATGTACTTATTGACAGTCTTACGACTGATCTGCAGTTCGCGGGCTATAGTACGCTGGCTTTTACCATCACGATAGCTGCTAATAATGATTTCCTGTTTTGTATACATACTTATCATTTGTTAAGAACGGATAAAATCCATTCATAGTTGTAAGTGGTATACTTTTAAATTGAAATGTGGGGTACTTTTTAATTAATATATACATATTCTTTCATTTACTCCGTTATTCTTCAAAGTAGTTCACTCTAAATTGTGGAAAGAAGATTTTGGAAAAATAGTTAAGACTTTTGAGCTAAAAAAACGTGACATTAACAGGGAAATTGGGAATCCTGAAAATTATTTTCTACGTGCAGGTTTATTACATACCAGTAGTCAGCCCTTAAAACTTAATATTACAAATAAAATATTATCATTGGGTAACAAGATTGATGAAGTTGATAATCGAATTTTGATCGCAGCTTTAAGTAATCTGAGCAAAAGTTATAAACGACAGGTTAAATCTAAATACATAGATCAGTTAATCGAAAGTGCAGAACAGGTTAGCCAACATTTTGTACTTTTTAATTTGAAAGATTTACTTTCACAAGAGCAAGTGGATAAAGTCGCTTTGCGTCTTCTTGGTTTCGATTTCAAAAACTGTCATGAAGAGAATATGTTTGAAGCTTCATCTCGAATTGCAAAAGAATACTCATCCCTGTCTAACTCGATAGAAGATGTAATAATTGAAAGCAAGTTGTTGTGGCATAATGGTATAAGTTTCTATGAGAATCACAGGCGAATTATTGCACATGGTGGCGGATTTCTAAAAATCACCAGACTACAAGAAAATCTCAATTTTGTTGATTCCACGATTAATAAGTTGTTCACCAAATTAAAAAAGTCGTTCGCCGACATAGTGAATGTAATTAAAAGTTCGAATGAAAAAGAACCTGTTCCACCCTTTATGGAACCATATTGGTCAAAGCTTTTATTGGAGATGCAATTGTTTCTAAGGACAAATCAATCTATTCTCCAATTCAGGAAAGACTATGATAAGATCTCTCAACTTGTAGAGAAAGCATACTATCAACTCAATAAAACGAATTCTATCATGGATGGCCTTATGTCAAACGATGATTATAAAGTGCGTGAGAGTATACAGAAACTCGTTTACGAAGTAGATAGCTTTGGAATTGAAAAATATACATCAGAATATTTGGTTATAGTAAATCGGATTGCTTCCAAAACCAATCCTGGGTTAAACAGTTGTATAAATAATTTTGTATCAGTTATAAAGGCCTATAAAAGTGATATTGACTCAAAATTGTTTATACCATTCATTAAGCAAATCCTGGAAGAATACACGAAGTCTTTTAATATTCCTGATGCAATATGGGACATCAATGCTAAAAAAGAAGATGTAGAAGATGCTATGCTACAATTGAATAACGAAGCCATTGAATGGGATGTTGAGAATAAATATTGGAGTAGTCATAAAAGTGTATTCAAGGTTTCTGGATTTAGATAATCGGTCACAACTCATTTAGTGTGTTTTGGAAAGTATTATTTGATTAATACTCTAGTCGTAGCATAATTGAATCCCTCGGTATGCCTTATGCAACAGAGTTTGTCATCTTTTTCCGTTCGACATTTTTGAAATTGGACTTGGAGACAATGATTGTTAGTTGTCAGTGGATTGTCCTCAAATTACGATCAGAAGCATTGAAAACGGCAGGGGGTAGAGGTTTTGAAAATCAATTTGCCAAAAACGGAAGTGAAAGAGCGCCAAAAACGGAAGTGAAGAAATTACATAAATTTTGATGTAAACAGGGGAAATGTGAACCTGTGGTTACGATTTGTAAGCAAAAAATGGGGCCGAAAAGAGTGGGTATTATGTGTTAAAGAAAACTAAATAATGCAAAAAGGGGCCATTTTGATCAATTTGCTCCAAAAAATGAAAAATTTTGCCGAAAAAAAATTTGAAAAATCGATCGGCAGAAAATTCGGAAAAAATCTCATGTGTTAAAATAATTAAACGAGTCGAAAGGTTCATCTTCGGGACCCCAAAAATTAACTTTTAGACAGAAAAATTTACTTTTGGGACAGAAAAAACCAACTACGAAACCAGGAAAATTCATTTTCTGAGGCAAAAAATCATCTGCGCAGTCTAAAAATTAGATTGTACGGTCCAAAAAACATATCGTCCGGTCCGAGGAGTGCATCTTCTTAGACGAACATTTATCTCCGGGACCGAAGGCGAAGCATCATGAGGATACCCACGAAGCAACCCACGCAAAAAGCAGCGAGAACGCCCGTGAGAAGCGATTTGATGTTGAATCGGGTGGGGGAGACCGTTTGCTCCTTCAGTTCCCTGTTCAGGCGCGTCAGCTCCTCCACCGAGCGCTGCAGGCTGCTGTTGGCGCGCAGCAAGCTCTCCCGCTCCCGCGACCACTCCTGTTGCCGCCACTCCTCCAACTGCACTGAATTCTCCTGCCCGGAGCGAAGCAGCGAGAACCACTCGCTCACCACCGGCGGTCTACCCGTCGTCGAGTCAATTGGAGCCCCTCTGTCGTATTTTATCACGTGGTGCAGCCCTTCGGTCCACCGCGAGGTGTTCTCGTCTCTCAGGCGCCTTAAATCGCTTCTCAGGGCTATTGACTCGTTTGACTGTATCACCAGGCTATCCCTTTTCACCCATACCGCCGTGCTGTCGTGCACCATGTCCAGTCGCTCCGTCGCCAGTCGCCCCGGCCTGCATCCCGCCAGCAGCAACGCTGTCAGGGCAATCACCATCACTTTTTCCGTTTTCATTTCGCAATCTCTGTTGGTCATTTCTGAAATTTAGTCGTTTCAAACTGCTGCTTCGTTTCATTTCAAGCTGCTGCCATCTTGCCGGTTATCATTTGTCAGTAAATGCTGATCAGTTGCCGGTTGCAGCCGAGGCCTATGCTGTTTTGTGGGGACCC
The DNA here is from genome assembly GCA_016916535.1 of Dysgonomonadaceae bacterium zrk40. NCBI lineage: Bacteria > Pseudomonadati > Bacteroidota > Bacteroidia > Bacteroidales > Dysgonomonadaceae > Dysgonomonadaceae bacterium zrk40. The sequence continues at coordinate 626,849 of CP070276.1, read as the reverse complement.
ATCGATGAAACAGGCGTGATCTGATGAGCTGTTTGAATATTTGCGATAAGCCATATGAGCAGAAGACAAGCTTGCTTGGATTATGCCATGGTGAGCAAATATCTACGTAGTGAACGGAGCGAGTTCTCATCAGATAGCCTGTGAAGCGAAGATGGGTCACAAAACAGGATCAGTCGAGGATGCAACCGGCAATGCCTCAGCAGCAGCCGGCAATGAGTCAGTGGCAGCTGAGAATGCCTCAGCAGCGCGTTGCAACCTAACGGGAAGCAAGGCGCAAGGCCGCCAGGAACAACAAATGATATCCCGCGATGCGTGCCGCGCAATCCATGCCGTTCACGATCCTGCGCGCCTGCAGCGGATCGTCGCGCCGGTCGTTGAAGAAAACCTCCAGCGACAGTCCGGTGAAGTCGCCCCGCCCCGAGAGCCCCCGCGTCATCCCCTCAATCATGATCCGTGCCGATACATCCGGTCGCAATGCCAGCTCCGGCTGCTCCAGCAGCGGCAGCTGCAAGATCCGTCCCATCCGCTCGTAGTTCTCGTACCATGTCAGCTGCAGATCACCACGACCAAAATAAATCCTGTCGGGCAGATCGTAAACCGACCCATCAAGCTTACGCTTCTCGCCGTAAGGCCTTCCGCGTCCGCGTCCCCGTTCCTCGCAAGGCTGCATGCTTCCCGCCGTCTCGTGGTAAGCGGTTGCCAGCATATAAGCCCGCCATCTGTCATCAGCAATACCATACCGTTCAAAAGCATTCAGTTTCACCTCCACGCCCCGCCGCTGTTCAGCCGTCAGACTGCCTTTGCAGAGCCGCCGTTCAATTTCCTCAAAGAATCGATTTCTGTCAAGCATTCCCATTCATGTTTTTGTTCATTCAATTTCAGATGATACTCGCTTGCGAAAGGTTTGCAGACGGCAATGCGGTCTGCGGATCTCTTGCGCGATTCCTTTCAACCGGATGATTGCAGCCGGCGAAGGGTTCTGCGGATCTCTTGCAGGATTCCTTTCAACCGGATGATTCTTTCCGGTGATGCGATCTGTAGCTCTTCTGAGGGATTCCTTTTAACCGGATAAATAGCCGAGCATGCTTCTCCGAAGCGCTGAAATCTGAGACCTATTCATGTTTTGTGGGGACCCATCCGATGAAACAGGCGTAATCTGATAAGTTAGCGCAGCGACTTCTTATCAGATAGCCTGTGAGTCGGCAATGGGTCACAAAACATGATCAGTCGAAGATTCAGCGCTGAACGAGGGCAAACATGGGTCACAAAACATCGTCAGCTGAGGATTTAGTTGCAAACAATTCATCGTTTCAAAGAACCCAGCGGCGGCATGCGCCGTTCGCACTCCTCGCGGGCGCAGTAGTGCCGTTCGCTCTCCTTGCGCCAGGCCAGCTCCCGCGCCACCGTCTTCTCCAGGCCCCTGATGCGTCGGTGATCCTCCGTGCGCTGCAGCTGCAGCAGCTCCAGGTCCTTCTTCAGGCGGTCGTTCAGCTGATCCCGCTCGCGCACCATCAGCAGGAGGCTCTCCGCGTTCGACTCGTTGTAGGCGTTCATCCGCTCCATGTGGGCCACGGTACGTTCCAGCAGTCCCATCATCTCCGTCGCCGCCGAGGCATCCTCGCGACGTGCGGCAGCCTCGCTCTGCACCGCCTCGCTCCGCTTGATGCGCCTGTTCTCCTTGCGGTTCACCACCGCCGAGATCCATCCCCCCAGTGCGCCCCCGCCCAGGAAAGAGCTCAACGTCACCAGCCATTCGCCGTTCACCGGCAGCATATCCATCCACATCGTCATCATCGTCATCGTTGTCAATTCCATCGTCATTACCAAGTTAAACCTCATTTGGCTATTGGTCGTCAAGATAATCCTCCACAAACCTCCCCTCCAAAACCGGCGCCTTCAGGCTTCCGGCAAGCCCGTTTACGTCAAAACGGAGCCGTCCCCGTAGAGGCGGCTCCGCAGAGAGATCACACCAGCGTCACCTCCATCCGGCCCGTGTGGAGCGAGTCGGACACCATCTTGCCATCCTCCGAGGTGAGCGCCAGGTAGGTGTCCACCTGATCGCCATCCCATGTGGGCGGCAAATCCAGTGTCCCGCTGCCGTCGGCTCTGGTAGCCGCCTCCATGTCGAAGGCCGACTCATTTTTCACCGAGTTGAACGCCGCCAGGATCACCTTGTCGGTGGCCACCGCGTTGTTCAGCAGGTCCGTGTCCCACACGTAGGAGAGGCTCCCCGCCGCGCAGGTCGCCGAGGCGTTGCCGGTACCGTAGAGCTTCCCGGTGGTAATCTTCACCGACTCGAAGTCGATCTCGAAGTCGGGGAAGAGCCCGATCACCGCGTTGATCACGTTGTACTTCATCGCCTCGCTGAAGGCACTTTTGCCCTTGCCCACTTTGCCGGCGTAACCCAGCCGGATGATCGGGATCAGGGTCTTCATCATCTTACCGATGAGCGCGAACCGTGTGCGCTGTGTCACCTGTGCCTCGGTACGCGGGTTGCGCACGCTGGCAGGCATGCTCCTGATGTATTCGATGCCCCGCCAGGAGGCGCCGACCACGTTCCCCACCTTACCGGAGAAGCCGCCCAGGATTCCTTTCTTAATTGTTCCCATAATTGAAAAATTTTAAACGTTATACATACGGATTTGGCCTTATCCGCAAGCAAAGGTGGGGCAAGCTTTTCGTGGATCAAGCGATGTGGTCTCAAAGTCGTTCTTTGTCCGCGAAACGGTATGGGAAGTGTATGGAGAGTGTATGGGAAGTTCCTCAAAGTGCGCGAAATGGTATGGGAAATGTATGGGAACTGTATGGAAAGTGTATGGCACCCCCTACCGCATCTCCTCCAGTATATAGTCCGCCAGGTCGTAGCCGGCGGCGTGTTGGTGCAGGGCGGCGTGGCGCTCAATCAGCTCCGAGATCTCCACGCGGCAGGAGAGCTGCTCCCGCAGGCGACACATCTTGGCCGCCCACTTGTCGTAGCAGCCCGCGTCGGGGTAGAGCAGCAGGTGGCGGTCGCGCAGCACCTCCGACTTCTCCGGCGTGAGCCCGTTCAGGTTGCCCGCCGCCAGCCAGATGAAATCGCGGTAAATCATGCTGCCGATCACCGCCGTCTTCTCCCCCTCCACCAGCGCCACCGGCCGCTCCGGGTAGCGGCGCAGCAGGTGCTCGCCGAAGTAGCACTGGCGCAGGTTGAAGTCCGCCGGCAGCCTGTGGCGCCGTTTCAGGCAGCTGTGCACCCAGTCAATCGAGCCGTGGCGGTCGCGCAGGCGCTTCCCCGTGAGCGGGTCGTACTGCATCATCTTGCCCGTGCGCACATGGCCGTTCACATCCATCTGCCAGAAAATCACCTTGCGGTCGCGCGTGGCCCCCAGGGCGTAGAGCTCCATCGCCTCCTCAATCCGCTCGCGCGGGAAGTAGTCGCAGAGGAAGCGTACGAAGTTGGAGTTGAAGGAGGTAGAGTCTATCAGGTATTGCAGGGGGATCAAATCCAGTCGCTCGGGCGGCTTGCGGAGCGGGGCAGGGTTGAGGATCCCTTTCGGGAGATGCAGCGGCGCGGAAATATGAAGGGGATCCGGTTTGGAGGAAGACTCCGGATGCCCGTTTGGAGATGAAGGTTTGGAGGATGACTGTGGATGCAGGTTTTGGGGATCCGGTTGGGAGGATGAGTGCTGATGCAGGTTTGGGGATGCCGGTTTTGAGGATGACTGCAGATGACTGTTTGCAGATGAAGGTTTGGATGATGCCTGTTGATGCCCTTTTGTGGATAAATGTTCTGAGGATGACTGCTGATGCAGTTCCGGGTGGTCGGCGAAGTACTGGCGGGGCGGGTAGTGGTACCCGCAGTGGATCTCATGGTTGCAGCGCCCCACGGTAGGGTGAATGGGGCGGCCCGTGTTGCCGTCCAGGTAGCGGGTGAAGCAGCGCGGCTTGCGGCAGGCGGGGCAGCTGTGCCTGCTCGCCGGCCCGTGATAAGGTTCCAGGTAGGGTTGTTTCAACAACATGTTATGCAAATTTCCTACATTTCCTACATACCCTACATACCTTGCATACCCTGCATCTCAATCCTCTGCTGCATTGCCTGCTGCGATGGTGCAGATGGTGCAGATGGTGCAGATGGTGCAGATGTAGTTGATGGTGCAAATGTAGCAGTTTCGGCAACCTTTTTCTGCAGGCGTACCGTCATGCCCGGTGCCTTCCGTTCGAACACCATCCCCATGTCGCGCAGGCGGTTGGTGAAGTGCCGCTTGGTCACCGCGCAGCAGCCGCTCTCCAGGCAATGGGTGCGGTAGGCCGCGTAGAGCTCCACCACCGTGATGTGCCGCTCCACCGAGGGGACCCACTGCTGCTCCTCGAGGAAGAGCGCCACGCTGTTGCTCTCCTCGCGGTAGCGCTGCAACGTCTGCGCCACCCCCTCGCTCGCGGTGAAGCCACGCTGCCGCATCAGGCGCCGCAGCCCCTCCAGCACCCGGTTCAGCACCCCCGGCAGCTCGCTGTCTATGATCGTCTGCGCCAGGTTCCTGTCCTGTTCCTCCTCCGGGATGGTCACCTCGAAGGGGATGATCAGGAAGCGGCGGAAGAAGGCGTGCGTGTGCTCCACCATGCGGGGCAGCTCGTTGCAGTTGAAGATCAGCTTGCCGTAGTGCGACAGGGTGAAAGGCTCGCCGTAAGGGTGTCGCGCATCCACCGGCTCGCCCGAGACCAGCTGCTTGAAGATGGCCGCGTCGAGCTTGCCGTTCATCTCGCTGGCGTAGTTCACCAGCTTGCCCCCCAGCATGGCGCGGTAGTAACCGCTCTCGTTGGTCAGGTTCTGCAGCGAGAAGTGGCTCACGTTGTCGTCGCCCCCCAGCAGAGCCTGTACGATCTCGAAGAAGACCGACTTGCCGTTGGCGCCGCTGCCGTAGAGTATCAGCGTCTTCTCCAGCTTCAGCTGTGCCGGCCGCACGAAGAGGTAGCCCAGATACTCCAGCAAGATCAGTCGCAGTCCCGGCTCCGGCAGCACCCTCTCCAGGTAGGCGTCGAAGCGGGGGCATGCCGCCCCCTCGTCGTAGGCGAACGGCAGGCGGTAGGTGATGAAATCCTCCCGATGGTGCTTGCGCAGGCCCATGCGCTCCCCCTCAATCTCGAAGGTACCGTTCAGCAGGTTGATCAGCACGCTGTCGCCCTCCCGCACCGGCGGGGGCGGTGCCGTGGCGAGAAACTGCTTCAGCAGCTGCTCGCGAAACAGGTAGTGGCGCGCCGTGAAGCGATCCAGTCCCATCCGTTCCGCCGCCTTGCCCAGGAAGGCCTCCAGCACCCGCGGCTCCACCGGTTGCCAGTAGGCGCCGTTGTAGAGGTAGACGATGTTGTGGCGGCAGCAGATCCCCAGGTGGAGGCGCTGCACCGTCTCCATCACCTTCTCGGTGCAGGTCACCAGCAGGTGGCGCATCGCCAGCCTGGCGTCGCTCCTCTTCAGGCCCGCCTCCGCGCGGAAGTCCACCGTCGCGGTCTCTCCGCAGATGAATTCGGGCAGCGCCTCGTGCGGCAACGCCCCTTGCGACCCGGCCGCCGTTTGGGACGGATCGCCCGCCCCGTCGAACTGCTCGCGGAACGCCTGCAGATCGCGCTCCAGCAGCTCCATGAAACCCTTTTGTGCGTTCATTGCTCCTCTCCTTTCTCCCCGTTGTAATGCCTTTGCAGCAGTGCGAGGATGTCCGACTTGCGGTAGTAAAACTTCCCGTTCACATTCGAGAAAGGCAGCATCCCGTTGATGCGCCATCGTTGCAGCGTGCGGTGCGTGATGTGCAGCTTCGTCATCACATCCTGCCCGTCAATCCAGTCCGGCCATTCCGTCAGGTCAATCTTCGTCATCGCGGCCTCCTTTCTGTTAAAACAAAGCACCACCACCTCGAGCGTGAGGTAGTGGCGCAAAGATAAGGCGGGAAAAACGGGATTTAGGGGTGTTGCCAGTAGCAAGCTCCTAGGCAGATGATGTTGCAAATTGCTTCTGCTTCTCTTTCTGCTTCTCCTCCTCCGCATCCAAATCGTACTGCATCTGCAACGCTATTTTGGGCAGCAATTCATTCATATAGCCCGCCACGATCATGAGGTTTTGCTTTACGGTATCGTTTTCGAACCTGAATTCCAGTTTGTTTCTGATGTACTCTTTGTTGTAACCGCTCACGAAGGCGATCACGCTGGCCCATTTGGTCTTGTCTGAATTGTTGAAATTCAGGCCCACTGCATGCAGGAGGTAGTAGAAGAAGATGATGACCTGCCCCGCGGTGGCCTTCGTCTTGCTTTTCAAGCTGTTCAGCTCCTCATCCTTTTCTGCGATGATACGCTCTTTCTCCTTCAGCTCCTCCTCCAGCCGTGCAATCACCTTCTGAACCTCAACTTTATCCTCCTGCTGCACTTCGTCGCGCAGCAACCCCAGCAGCAAGTCCATCTTCTTCCGTTGCTCCACCTCCTCGCCAAAATCGAAGTTTTCCGCCAGGTTGCAGACCATGTCTACAACCATCTGATCCTTCTCCTCATCCCCCGTGGCGGACTCGGTCACCAGCAGCCTCGCTTCGAAGGGGTTGTCGTTCTTCACCCGCACGCGGTCGAACAACCGGTAGGCGCGGTTGAAGGCATCGAGCCACCAGACCTCGTCGTGGTTCACCAAATGTCTCTTTTCGTCGTAAAAGTGTCTGTTTTTGTCGTCCAGCAGGTAGTCGGCCAGGTTATCCTTCGGGTAATCCTCCTTCAGTATTTTGTAGAGCTCCTCAATCTCCTGCAGCGTGTTTTCATTCACATCTTTCACCTTCCCGATGCTCAACACGGGATGGTTCCAGAATCTGTTCCTGCCCTCCGCCAGGATGTTGTGGGCGTAGATGAAGGTGTCATCCCCGGCGAGCACCCTTATCAACTCCAGTCTCACCCCCTGGGCGTCAATGGGGTCCACCTCCCCCTCGCGCAACCGAAAGTCCTTCTCCACCCGCTTTCGTGCATCGGCAAAAAGATAGCGGTTCAAATACTCATACGTCTTACACCGATCCAATCTCAGGGGATAAAGCCCCGCTACCGCTCTTTCAATCAACTCAAAGTAGTAGATCTGCTTTCTGGAAATTTCAAGGTATTCACTTGTACGCATCGCAATCCAACTTTTAATTGTGTTAAACATTTATTGATTATAACATATTTTGCAAAAGTAAAAATATTTTGTTAAATTGCAGCGAAATCGTGATTTTTATCGCTATGAATCAGGTTGATGTAAATAAAAATCGGAAAGGAACGGTCCCCCTCACGACCGGTATTTCGCCGGTGCCCCTCCAAAGCCCCTCCAATACCGCTCCAATTCCACTCCAATATTTTTCGGAGTGGCAGAGGCCGATGTCTTGCCCATTCCTATCCCAAATATTTTCCAAATTATTTTTTTTCACCCATAAATTTTTTTCAACATGGCACAATTAAATCCAACGAATCTGGGACAGCTGAAGGGCAAGTTGGGCGAGGTGGTCTATTATGTCACCCCCGACGGCATCCAGCATTGCCGTGCGCACGTCATTCCAAAGAACCCGAACACGCCGGCGCAGAAGGACGGGCGCGGCCGTTTTGGAATCGCAAGCAGTTCGCTCAAGCACTTGAGCCACATCATCCAGCAGGGCTATGGCAACGTTCCGAACGCTTACAACAAGGTGGTGGGCCGGGCCACGAAAGAGGCGGTTGAAGGGGAGTATCCCGACTACCGCTTCAACTACGGCAAGGTGCAGCTCTGCCGTGGCACGCTGCAGCTGCCCGCGAATGCGGGCATGCGTTACCAACCCGACACACGCGAGGCGCAGTTCAGCTGGGAGGTGCCGCCCGACACCCTCGAATACAAGGGGAACCTCAACGACATCGTGCATGTCATCGCGTTTCATGCCGGCAGCTTCCCCGAGGTGCATATCCTCACAGCCGGCAACCGCGGTGGCGGCAGCTTCAGCTACCGGCTGCCCGACCACTGGCAGGCCGAGCAGGTCCACTTCTGGCTCCACCTCTTGTCGTACGACCTGAAGAAGCAGTCCGACAGCTTCTACCTGGGCAGGGCAGCGCCCTGAACCCCGACGATACAAGGCCTGCGATTGAGGCCTTGCATGGCGACTAGTTTTTTATAGGGAGACCGGCCCGTCGTGACGACGGGCCCTCCCGCTTTCAACCCCAACCCGAAAAAATGTTGCAAAAACTTAATATCCTCCGCAAACAATTCCGCAGCAACTGCGTTTCATGACAAAGCATTGCAGATTAATTCCCGGAAATGGTTTTTTTCTTACAGAATAAAACATCGGAACGGTTTTATCACTATTTTTGCAACTGCTTTGGATTAAAAATGGACTGCCGCGCGGATTGAATCCTGTGACCGGTAGTCACGAAGTGTGTTTAAATGAGACATAAGATATTGGTTACCGGCGGTGCCGGATTCATTGGTTCCAACCTCACTGAAGCGCTGTTGGAGCGAGGTCACAATGTAAAAGTACTCGATAACTTCGCCACCGGCAAGATCGAGAACCTGCTTCCCCTGTTGGAAAAATATCCCGAAACGCTTACCTTGCAGGTAGGCGATATTCGCAACCAGGAGGATTGCCGCAAAGCCACCGAGGGGATAGAATATGTTTTTCATGAGGCGGCCCTCGGTTCGGTACCCCGATCCATCAAAGACCCGATCACATCGAACGAAGTAAATGTGTCGGGTTTTTTGCAAATGCTGGTGGCCAGTCGCGATGCCGGCGTCAAGCGGTTCATCTATGCCGCCAGCTCCTCCACCTATGGCGACAGCCAGTCGCTCCCCAAGGTTGAAGATGTGATCGGGAAACCCCTCTCACCCTATGCCATCACCAAATATGTGAACGAGCTCTATGCCGATGTCTTTTCCAAAACCTACGGAATGGAGACCATCGGCTTGCGCTATTTCAACGTGTTCGGCAGGAGGCAGGACCCCAATGGCGCCTATGCGGCAGTGATTCCCCTCTTCGTGAAGAAGCTGATGGCGCACGAGTCGCCCGTCATCAACGGCAACGGTGAGTACAGTCGCGACTTCACCTACATCGACAATGTGATCCTGATGAACATCCTCGCCATGGAGACCGCCAATCCGGCGGCCCTCAATACCGTCTACAATACCGCCTATGGCGAGCGCACAACCCTGAATCAGCTTGTGGGATATCTGAAAGAATATCTTTCGGAGTTCGATACGGAGATCGCCCAGGTGGAGATCCTTCACGGTCCCAACCGTGCGGGCGACATTCCCCACTCGCTGGCCAATATCGACAAGGCCCGCAACCTGCTGGACTATGATCCGCAGTTCTCCATGAAACAGGGATTGAAAGCGGCTGTTAGTTGGTATTGGAACAATCTGTAGGTTTTATTTAGTTTTAAATAATTTCAGTATTGGTTTTCGAAGTCTCAGCTATTCTTTCAGGATCCACTCTATGAAATGAGCGTTAAATATGATTTGTTGTTTGAACGAAGTGAGTTTCAAATCATATAGTGAATGAGTAGTTGTGGATGAAAGAATAGATGCAAACAAGAAAAATTATACTGAAATTAAACTTAATCAAATCGATAATTAAAACGTAGCAAAATATTATAATCAATGGAAGAAGAAGGATTGTATTTTGAACCACGCATTTGCGTGATCGGTCTTGGATATGTAGGCTTGCCGCTGGCAAGACTTTTCAGTACAAAGTATAAAACCGTTGGGTTCGAATTGAGCCAGTCGCGTGTGGATGAACTGATGAGCGGTCACGACAGCACCCTCGAGGTAGAAGATGAACTGCTCCAGTCGGCGTTGGCAAACGGTTTCAGCTGCACCACCGATATTGAAGCGATTCGTGATTGCAACTTCTATGTAGTGGCAGTACCCACTCCGGTGGACAAGAACAACAATCCCGATCTTCGCCCCCTTTACGGAGCCAGCGAGACAGTGGGCAAAGTGATCTCCAAAGGAGACATCGTTGTCTATGAATCCACCGTTTATCCCGGTGTCACCGAAGATGAGTGCATCCCTGTAGTAGAAAAAGTGAGCGGACTGAAATACAACGAAGAGTTCTTTGCCGGATACAGTCCCGAGCGGATTAATCCCGGTGACAAGGAACACACCGTGGAGAAGATATTGAAAGTCACCTCCGGCAGCACCCCTGAAATCGGCAAGATCGTAGATGAAGTCTATTCCTCCGTGATCGTAGCCGGCACCCACCTGGCCCCCACCATCAAGGTAGCCGAAGCCGCCAAGGTGATTGAGAACTCCCAAAGAGATATCAACATTGCCTTTGTGAATGAGCTGGCCAAGATATTCAACAAGATGGGCATCGACACACAGGATGTGTTGGAAGCAGCCGGCACCAAGTGGAATTTCCTTCCCTTTAAACCGGGGTTGGTAGGCGGTCACTGTATTGGTGTAGATCCCTATTACCTAGCCCAAGCTTCACAACGGTATGGGTATAATCCGGAGATCATCCTTGCCGGAAGACGGATGAACGACGGGATGGGAGAGTATGTGGCCGACCAGGTGGTGAAGCTGATGCTCAAGAAAGGGATTCAGGTACTTGGTTCCAAAGTGTTGGTATTAGGTTTCACATTTAAGGAAAATTGCCCCGATGTGCGCAACACCAAGGTGATCGATATCATCAAAACATTGGAAGAGTACAATGCCAAAGTAATCGTTCACGATCCCTGGGCTGATCCGGATATTGCAAAGCATGAATATGGTGTGGAGCTGCATAATGAACTTCCCCAGGAAGCCTTTGATGCAGTCATTTTAGCCGTTGCACACAACGAGTTCCGAAATTTGGATATCAATCAAATCACAAATGGCGTGAAGGTTGTGTATGATGTGAAAGGGATGTTGAGTGAAGAGGTGATTGACGGGAAGTTGTAAAATATTTTAGTTAAGAATGAGTTCAATAAAAATACATAAATCTAGACTTGTTGGCCAAGTAGAATTAAGTGGTGCCAAGAATTCGGCACTAAAGCTTTTGACTGCGTCAGTTTTGACTAATGAGCCTATCGAACTATACCGTTCACCCAATGGCTTATTAGATATGCAGGTTCATATTGGTATGCTTCAAAAAATGGGTAAGAACTGTTTTGAGGGGGATAATTATTTGCGTATCGAAGAAAATCAAGAAATTAGTCATGAGCTCTTGTGGGATGAGCGTTCTATACGTAACTCATTATTAATCTTAGGGTCTCTTACTACAAGATTTGGCGAAGGAAAAGTACCACTTCCCGGTGGATGTAAATTAGGTGATAGGAAATTTGATTTACATATTATGATACTTGAACAAATGGGTGTAAAAGTATGGGAAGAAGATGGGTATATATGTACCAAATCAGAAGGTAGATTAAAAGGATGTGATATACATTTGCCAATAAGATCAACGGGTGCAACAGAAAATTCTATTCTTTGTGCTACATTGGCAAAAGGTATTACTACAGTTTGGAATCCGCATATTAGACCTGAGATCCTCGATTTAATAACAATGCTTCAAAAAATGGGAGCTAAAATTGAGGTGTATGGTCAAAAGTGTATTGTTATCGAAGGGGTTGAACGTTTACGAGGAGTTCAACATACAGTGATACCTGATAATATGGAGGCAATAACATGGGCCATTGCCTCGGTTATTACAAATGGCGATATTGAAATTATAAATTTCCCATTTGAACACCTAGAAGTGCCATTGGTGTTTCTACGTGAAAGTGGAATGAAGTTTTTTAAAGGGGATAATTCTTTAATAGTAAGAGGTGGTACACCATACCCGATTGAAATAAGTACTGGTCCATATCCAGGAATAAATTCTGATATGCAACCATTATTCGCAGTTTATGGAGCTTGTTCAAGTGGAGAATCAAAAATCGTAGACTTAAGATTTCCTGGCAGATATGGATATGTTGAGGAGTTATCTAAAATGGGAATGAAGTATACTATTGATGGAGACTTGTTAAAAATACATGGTGGAAATACTCTAAAGGGATCCACTGTTAAGGCTCTTGATTTAAGAGCAGGTATGGCATTAATTCTTGCTGCATTAGTTTCTGAAGGAGAAACTATTATTGAAGATGCTTGGCAAGTTGAAAGAGGATACGAAGATATTAAATTGAAATTGAATAAACTAAATTATCTATAAAAAGGAGATGTATTTGCAATGTTAACGAAGTATTTAATAGAATTCTGGGAAAAACTTAAAGCAAATACATTCTATAGAAACATAGCAATTGTTGCAAGTGGTAATATAACTGCAAGGTTGATAACAATTTTATTAACCCCAGTAATAACTCGTATTTATTCACCTGCTGATTATGGAATTTATAGTGTATTTATGTCAATAATTGGCATAACTGGTGCATTAGTAACTTTAAGATATTCAGTAACCATACCTGTTGCAAGAGATGAAAAATTAGCCGATAATCTTTTAAAATTATGCTTTATTATTACCATAACTTTAAGTCTTTTATGGTTATTATTCATATTACTTTTCGGTGAATATATTTCGATTCATTTTGATTCAGAAGGCTTAAAATCTTTTTTATGGTTAATGCCAATTGTTTTTTTCGGAAAAGGTATTTATGAAGCTCTAACTAACTGGGCTGTCAGATATAGAGATTTTAAATTAATAACGCGAACAAAACTAACGCAGAGTGTTTCTTCATCAATTGTAAAGATCGGTTTAGGACTTTTGAATATTAAACCGTTAGGATTATTGATTGGTCATATCGTTAGTGAGACTGCTGGAGTAGCCAATATCTTTTCTAAACTGATTAAAACAAGACCAGAGTTCTTTAAAGAGTTATCTCTTCCGGCAATTAAGAGTGCTGCAATTCGATATAAACGTTTCCCATTAGTTCAATCATGGTCACAGTTATTGCTTTCGGCAGGTGCTCAATTGCCTGTCTTATTACTTGGATTTTATCATGGTGCAGAAATAGTTGGGATTTTTGGACTTGCAAATACGATGATTCGTTTGCCAATGGATTTGGTAGGTCAATCGGTATCACAAGTGTATTTTGGAGAGATATCAAAGTTTGGAAAAGAGAATCCAAGAAAAATATACAATCTGACTGTGACACTAATAATAAGGCTATTAAAAGTCGGTATAATTCCAATTGCTTTAATAGCTTTACTAGGACCATGGATTTTTTCAATAGTCTTTGGTGCTGAATGGTCCGATGCAGGATTGTATGCAAGAATACTTTCAATATATGTTTTATTTGCTTTTCTATCTGCTCCAGTAGCAAATATTTTCAATGTATATGAACGAATGGATATCCAGTTAAGTCTAAATATATTTAGAGTTGTTTTGGTTATTCTTGTTTTTGTAATCTGTGGTTATTTAGAATTAACTCCTATATATACAATTGGTATCTACAGTTTATTATTATCTTTTTATTATCTATTTTTAGTTCTAAGAGTTCTCAAACTGGTCAAACCTAATGTAAAAAATTAAATATTGAGTCCACTTGAATTTATCTTTTTCATAAAAAATTAACAAAAATACTACATGATGTTCAGTTTTTTACATAATGGTTTTCTTTCATATCGGACATTTTAAAGCAGACTCTATCATGGATTATTTTAATAAAAAAGTTTAGTTTGATGAAGTTTATAAAAGAATTCAATCTTAAAAATTATAATGCATACAATATTGATGCAGTCTGTTCCAAAGCATGGTTTCCAGAAAATGAAGAAGATTTCAAAGATCTATATAATTTGAATTCTGTTTCAGAAAAAGTAATACTTGGAAACGGTAATAATATTATCTTAAGTAAAGAGTATTACGAGGAGGAATTCATAATTCTAAATGGTTGTTTTGATAGAATTAAAATAGAAGGAACTTCAATTATAGCTGAAGCTGGAGCCACGTTAAAGCAACTTAGCGAAGTTGCTTTAAATTTTTCTTTGTCTGGGATGGAAATTTATTACGATATACCAAGTTCTGTTGGAGGTGCTGTTGTGATGAATGCTGGTACCAAAGAGGGCGAAATAAAGGACATTTTAATAAATGTACGTTACCTCGATTTGTACGACATGCAAATAAAAGAGATATCCAAAGAGGACATTGGGTTTGAATACCGTAATAGTTTTTTTCAAAAAAACACCGATAAAATTGTACTTAAAGCCTGGTTCAATCTGGAAAATGGAAATCCCAAACAAGTAAAAGCAAAAATGGAAGAAACCAAACAAGTCCGCTGGGGAAAGCAACCACGCGAATACCCCAACTGTGGAAGCGTGTTTAAACGTCCTCCAGGACGTTTTGTTGGACCAATGCTTGATGAACTTGGTTTAAAAGGATATTCTATTGGAGGAGCTATGATATCTGAAAAACATAGTGGTTTTATAGTAAACACAGGAAATGCAACAGGCAAGGATATTTTAGCCATCATTGCGGAAGCACAAAAAAGGGTAAAAGAAAGATTTGGAGTTGATTTAGAAGTTGAACAACGAATTATTTGAGGATGAAAATACTTTATTTCATTTCTGTTCATGGACATGGACGTGGTGGCCATTTTCATAGTTTAAATCACATATCCAGAAAAATTGGAGAGCAACATGATGTTAAAATTATTTCTTTTGGACCCGGCAGAAGTGATATCATAGAATCAAACCCATTTTTTTACAAGCATTTTTTCTTTAACGGAGTTAACCTTATAACCCTATCGAAAGATATAAATAAAGCAAGGAGAGAATTCAATCCCGATATTTATCATTGCTTTGATGTTGGTGGTTATAATATTGTAAGATTAATCGTTTCTACCCGAAGAAATAAAATAATACTTAATAAATGTGGTGGTCCTAATCCAAACTATTATCCCCATATTCATAATCTTATATTATTTAGTATTGAAAACAAAAATTGGTTTAATAATAATTCTAATTACAATAATTCTAATATTCATTTAATACCTAACAGAGTCAGATCATTAAAATTGGATGATAATTTTTGGCCCATTGAAAAAAAAATTAATGATTTTGTATTTATTCGTATTTGCAGAATTGGGATTGGTTATAAAAAGAGTATAAATGATTCTATTAACCTTATCCGTGTTTTAAACTCAATACGTATTAATGTGAAATTATTTGTTATTGGGGTTGTTGAAGACAAAAATATATTCCTTGAATTACAAGAAGATGAACTTGTAAAGAAGGGTAAAGTTGTTTTTTTAGTTGATGCTGAATTTACGAATGAGGCTTCAAAGATGCTTTATCTCGCAGACGCTGTAATTGGTACTGGTCGTGGTCTGATGGAAGCTGCTTCATTGGGAAAACCCATATTGGCGATTGATAAAAATGGAGATATTCCAGTGTTGCTTAATGAGGAGAGTTTTACAGATGCCTTCAAGACGAACTTTTCAGAACGCAACACATTTGAGAATCTAAATAACGATAGAAACATAAGAAACATCGAAAAGTTAATATATGACAAAGAGTCTTATTCGATGAATTCTAAATTCTCTATTGATTGTTTCAATGAATTTTTCAGCTTAGATAAAGTTTCAGATCATTATACATTGGCCTATACTCAAGCAAAAACAGGAAATAGACAGATTGTAAATGATTTACCGATTATATTAAAAAGTGCTATTGGATTT